>NZ_JABSNO010000009.1 GCF_013294015.1 Frigoriflavimonas asaccharolytica | reverse complement strand
TAAATAAACCCAAAACTTCTACGCTTTCCCAATAAAACATCTCTGATTATTTGGGACTGCAAAGATACATATATTTTCTATCCTACAAAATGTTTTTGAAAAAAATATTATAAAATATATCTACCATTACGTATACTCCTACTCCCCTTTCGGGACTGCAAATATAAAACGACTTTTTGGATTAATGGTGTATAAAAATGATAGAATTTGGAATAGTTAATATCTTTTCGCTTATCTAACTATTTTCCAATTGATTGGGAATAAAGGTTAGTTATCCACATTGATTAAACCAACGGTATTTAACCTTTTTAAGTTGGTAAAACGCTCAAAAAAATCAAAGTTTGTTGTACGCCAATGATTGTATGTTGTTACGAAATTAATTTTTTGAGCAAAGTATAAAGATAATATCCTATACATATACCAAAAAAATCTGCTACAACATCTAATACTTCTAATGATCTACCCATGTGCATACTTTCTTGGAGTATTTCTGTTGCGAATGCATAAATGAGCATTAACTGTACAAAAAATTGAAATTTGCATTTTGAAAAAGCAATCATAAATAGAAAGCCTAGGAGCGTAAATATACTTAAATGTACTATTTTATCTATCCCATCAAAAATATACCAACTTTCTTCTTGCAGATGGGCTGGCTTAAGTAATAAAAAAGTAAGCACTACCCAATAGATAAGTAGTGCTAATTTTGTGAGTTTAGAATTTTGAAAAATTTTATCCAATTGTTGCTTGGTATTCTTCCGCAGAAAGTAATTCTGACATATCTGCTCCTTCTTCTATTTCCATTTTGATGATCCAACCTTTTCCGTATGGATCTGAATTTAATAATTCTGGGGAATCTTCTAAATCTTCATTAAATTCTGTAACCTTACCTGCTATTGGTAAAAAAAGATCTGAAACTGTTTTCACTGCTTCTACGCTTCCGAAAACATCTCCTGAATTTAATTCATCATCTACAGTGTCCACATCAACGAACACAATATCTCCTAGTTCGCTTTGTGCAAAATCTGTGATACCAATTGTTGCGATATTTCCTTCCATTTTCACCCATTCGTGATCTTTGGTGTACTTTAATTCTGATGGTGTATTCATTTTTATATTATTTTCCTCAAATTTAATTAAAATAGATTGAACTTTCAAATGAAATTTTTAAAAGTTGATCAATTTTAAATTTATGATTAAGAATTTTAAAGATGGAAACGTATCAAAATTTTCATACCATAAACTAAAATTAAAATCTATATATACGCTGCGCCCCGACTTGAGTGTAGCTCTTTTTATCATCTGCCTCAAGCGGATGGTAAAAAAGCGGGAACGGAAGGCGGAAATTGGCGCCATAAAAAATTGAAGAAATCTATTAAACAAAATTAAACTGTCGCACAAAAAATATAATGATTAAGATTGCTTTTTCTGCTGATTATCTGGTTCGTAATGACAGGCTACAAATTATTTGTAAGCACAATTTTAAAATCCGCCTTCGTCAAAAGTAAAGGTTGCCGATATTCCAGCACGAACGGTGGTTAATGGAAATGCTGTAGAAATTTTGTATTTCGTCATCAATTGATCATAAAATAAACGAAGATTTACATTTTTGTTTACGCTATAATCTGCAGAAAGCTTGATGGTCAATAATCTTTGTCCACCTGTAACTTGAGAATCGTCTAGTAAAATATTGGATATCATGGTTCTATTGTCACGCAATTCTACATCTCCACGGATATTTAAATCGCTGGTTGTTCTAGCTCCTCCTCTTCCTGTTGGTCCGCCAAGATTGCCTAGTCGGAAATCTTTGATAATATATCCAAAACCTAAAACGTAGCCAGTACCGCTATCTTCTGTAAGTGTATGATTGACCAAACCGAGCATAAATAAACGATCTCTATTATATTGTGCACGAAATTGCACATTATTCCTCATCGTAACGTCTACTCCAATCAGTGGTGCAAACTGTTCTACATATCCAACTTGAGAAAATGTGTATGGATTGTAGAAATCTCCATTTACATCTCGAGTTCCGGGATTGTTGAAAAAATCTATACCAGATTGTACACCAGTTGCGGTATAGGTTGAATTGTAGGAATGCTGAATGTCAAATTTTGCAAATTGCCCACTTATGATTGGTATATTTTTAAGTCCAGAATAGATTAACCTCCAGTTTGGAATTGGAATGCCGGATTTTGTGGGATTTCCGAGGGGGCTTTTGGAAGATCTTCCTTCCACAGCTGCACGGAAAGCAGGAATTAATACATATGAATTTGATAATCCGTAACCATCTACAAAACCATCTGCACCTACAGCTCCGGGTATTTGTTGAGAAATTTCCTTAGCATTTGCAATCAAATTCGCGTAAATATCTTCTCCACTTTTGAAAGCGGTTTTCGCCATGATTGCGGTGTTGGAATAGGTTACAAATTCTGTAGCGAACGTAAAATCGTGATTTGCTGTGTTTAAATTTTGTTGAGAATTAAAACCAGATTGGCTGAAATTTCTATTATAAGTGGATAAAACATTAAAATCTATTCTTAAATCGTTTGCTGGAATTACTTGCAAATTTGCAGTGAGAGTTCTATTGCGCAATTGAAGGTAAGGATCCGTCATGAATTCTGAGGTACTCAACCAACCATTTTCTAAGGCTGTTCTTCTAATATCTGCTTGTGAACCGAATAGAAAACCGTACGTTGGGCCACCCAAAGTTTGACCGTATCCTACATAATTAGGTGCAGAAAGTAAACCTGGCAGTACAGTTCCATTATTTTCGGAATAATTAAAATCTAATTGTTTGATTGCTGTAAATGCATAAGCAACCGCCTGCAATGGTTTTAGTTTATTTTTGAACTTGTAGGGTTTGTATGCGTACGATCCCTTCTCCCAAGATTTTGTGTAGGCGTTATTTAAAGAATCTACTTCTCGTTTTCTACCAAGCATTACACTATCAATTTTTTGAAAATATTTGAATTTTTTGAACAATTTTGGAAAATCTACTTTTCCAGTTGCAATTTTATCATTTGTATTTTGCCCAATTGAACCCAAACTTCCATCTGGACTATTGAGTAAAGCAGTAGATCTTGCATTCCAGTTGTAAGCGAAACCATAGCTTAATTCTGCACTAATAAAATCTATCGCAGGTATCAATTGGAATGGCACTCTGTAATTTGCTTGTACCTTGTGATTGTATAAAACTGGTCTCCCTGCTCGGAATGCATTTTGGAATATAGATCTATTGTCCAGAAGATTTACATCTTGATCATCATTTAAAGTTCTGGTGGCAGAATTAATTTCTACTTTGAAGGATTTTGTGAAATTAAAACCTAATGCATATTGCCAACCGAAATAGAAGTTTCTGTTTTTAAGTACATCAAAATCATTTCCAAAATTCCCGTTGATGATGGATTCTATATTTCTAAACTCTAGTTCGTTGTAATTTCTATCTATATCTGTGCGGAAGGAAAATCTTGTAGGAACTGGATTAAAATTAAAATCTTTTATGAATTTATATTTTTTTGCAGATTTTGCGGTATCGCTTATTAATTTATTGAAAGGTTTTATCACAAATGGTTTGAAGCTATAGTTGTATTCCAAATATCCATTTAAATACTGACGATAGTTTCTTTTTGTATAGATATCTCTATAGAAATCGTCATTATAAATCATGGTTAATGATAGATTTTCTACATCATAAGGTCTTGGTTTTCTTGTGGTGTTGGTAATTTCTTTACGCATATTCACAACTCCAATGCTTCTTTGCTGTGTGTAAGTTCTAGCAACTTCTTTCAATTGTTCTTGGTTTGCAGCTTCGGCAAAGGTAACATCTGTATCCAAGGGATTGTATTTTGGATCTTCGATAGTTTGTGAATAAGAATACGTTAAAGGAATTTTCATTCCAGATTTTTCTGGCAAAAATTTATCTACATTAATAGTAGTATTTACACTGTAAGCAGATTGTGACGCTTGACTTCTTTCGGCTGGTCTGGAATCTATGTTTCCAAAACCTACAGATGAGTAAGAAGCATTGGCATTCACGACGGCAAAATCTCCAAGATTAAAATTCAAACTGGCATTTCCTGCATATCCACCTTCATTTTCTATATCTGAAAGTCGTATTTCGTTTACCCAAAGAACTACATCTTTAGAACGTTCTCCAATAGAACTCCCATTTTTTCTTACACCAATCATGATGGTTGAAACATTGCCCAGACTTGGTCTACCTTTTACGTATATTTTTTTATCCGTATCTCCATAATCTGCATCCGTATATCTATTTAAAATAACGCTAGAATTTTTATCTCTTCTAATTTTAAGATCAATGAAATTTTGCAGTTCCAGGTTTACCTCATTTTCTGCGGGCCAAATATCTAAAGGCGAAGTTGCAGAGAAATCTGTATATTGTAAAGAAGATTCGTATTCGTAATAATTGTCTGTTGCATCACTACCAAATCTTATAAAAAATTTAGTGGAAGGATCTAAATAAGAATTTTTATTAATTAAATCTTCTGCGTGTACGAACATTTGAAGCTTTTTGTATCTTCTCATATCCAAAGAAATATTCTTGAAAACACCTCTTGCTTCTGCATTCACATTTCCTAATCCTGTAGCTTTTAAATAAAGAGATGCTTCATTTTGTCTTTGAGCTCCTGCGCTACCAGAAAGCACTTGTCTATCAATTCCCGGAGGCAAAACATAAGGTGGTTGGTTCAGTCCGTTTTCTTCTAAATTTACAGAACCTACTTCAAAATTAGAATTGTCTATCAATTGTGTTCCTTCTTCTGGACCTGCAACTGGGAATATGTTTTTCGTGTATCTTCTGTAGTCTGATCTTACCAAATCAAAAGTACCGAATCTTACTGTAGAAGCTGTTTCAAAACCTGTAAGCAACATTCTAGCAAAACGTACATTATTTAATACAGAAGGATCTGCATCACCACCAATTGTAGATGGATCATAAGCTTCTACTGGAATTCTGAAAAGATACCATTTTACATCCGACTCTTGTCCGTTTTCGAAGGTAGCTTTTACTGTTTTTTCATTAACGATATTATTTTGACCTACTACCAAGCTGCTTTTTTCTAAATTGATGGTGTACTGGTTGTAATTTTCGCTTTGATCTAAATTATAATCTCGGTTGATATCTTCTGCATCTGGTGTTTGAGAAGCTACTTCTAAAGTATTACTCTTAGAATTCCCTTCTAAATTTCGAAAGTATTTGTAACGAGAAGGCACATAAGAAGCTAAATTTCCTTGAAAAAGATCTGATAAATAAAATACAAAATCATCTGCTGATGGATCTGGTGTATTTAAAACTGGATTTACAAAAGTACTTGGGAATTTTGCTGCTTCTTGTGCATTTGTAAGTCCATCATATCCTGCATCTTGTTCTGCTCTTTCTGCACCATCACTAGAAAATGCATATAAAATTGGTGGCTGATTTGGTTGTGTTCCAAGATTGGAGCTGGTTGTAGTAGAAGGAGTAGTAGCTGTAGGCAATCCGTTTTCGTATTGCAAAAGTCCATCTTTTAGTACATCTTCAGAAACGTTTCCTAGTTGTAGTAGAACTTTTGGGTTTGTACCTATTGTGTTTCCATCTGCGTAAGGATCCATCATCCAAAATTCTACATATTCTATATTAGAATTTACAAAATTGGAAACCGAAATAGGTCTCATTAGTCCAGACCATCTTTGTTGTGGCGTTTCAGTATTATTATTATAATTGTAAGGACCTCTTTCTGCAGGGAAAAAACTTAGGTCAAATGTATTGGTGAAAATTTGCTCACCTGCCACAAAATCTCTTGTCGCGAATAGTTCATCCAATCTCACACGTCTAGAAGCGTGATTAGAAACTGCTTGAGCGTCTATTCCATCTGGTGCTTTCCCACCAACGCCATAAAATCTTGGATCAATGTTGTACCATGTTAGCAAACCTCTTCCATTTCCATTTGCCAACGAGTTGTTTTGTCCAGCACCTGCAAATATGGGGTTGTTTTGATTTTTTTCTGGTTTGGAAGCAAGATTCCAAGCGGAAGGTTCTTTTAAAGAAATTTTGGAACTTGTTTGTTCGAAATCATCAATATAGGATTCGCTATTTGTAGCATTATTTAAACCTGGAAAGAGATAGGCTGCCTCCATTTTGAAATTTAAATTGGAAGGTGCTTCAGTATTTATTAATGGTATTTTATCCGTTATTCTCGTTAAAAATGGCAATTTATTATTATACAAGATATTAAAGCCAGCCATTGTATTATTCACCGCTTCTTGCCCAAAATTCACTTTTTGAGTTAAAGGTGTTTCGGAGTAATTTACTACAGATGCAGCAATGAGGAAATTATCGCTTACTTTTCTTTCTAAATTTAAGCCTACAAAACGTTTTCTTTGAGTATTAAATGTTAAATTATTTTCTAAAGAAATATTGATGGCTTGTCCAGATTGTTTTACTTGTTCATTGATAATAGTTACAGATCCTAAAAGATAATTCACCGTATAATCTATCCCTTCTTGAAGTTGAACACCATTTGCCGTAACTTGTACAGAACCTTCTGGTACATTGATAGCTCCTAAGGAAATTCCATCTCCTTGTGCTCCTTTGTATCTACCTTCCATTGTATATCGCAGGGCAAGGTTGCTTTGCGAGGCTACTTGTTTTTGCTGATCATACAGATCATTAAAAACATATTGCGGATTGTTGCTTCCCAAAACGCTTTGCATAAAACTACCAAACGGCTCTACTTTGGTGAAAATTACTTTACCTTCATCTCCTTTTACTGTGATACCTTCTACAAAATCAAAAAGACCATCTCCTGTAGTTGTTCCATTATTTTGAACGTCATTATTAATATTTAATCGATCCCAATTGAATAATTTCAAAAGATTGGTATCTTCTACAATCGTGTTTGGCAGATAATTAACTTTACCTCCGGTTTGAGGATCTCTATAATAAACATTTAAAATAAAACCATCTGGATTTACCTGATAAGCATCTAATGGATAGATATTCTTCATCATTAAATCCCACATTGGCGAGGTGGTTTTTACATTTGTATTTGGTTTTAATACTTTGGTAATAATTACCGGACTTTCCTCTGCAAATTCTCCTACTTTGTAGACTTTATTGCTTCCATTTACGGTGTAAGAAAAAGATGTTGCTAAAAGTTGATTGTCATTCAATCTAGAATTTAAAGAAATATAGCCTAATTGTGGATTGTAGCTGTATTCATTAGAATTTAATTTTCTAGCCTTTCTATTAAATATAAATTGCTCCCCATCTTGGTAAGATTCTGGAACGCCATTTGCGTTTGGGAAAGATTGTCCATTGATGGTATTATAGGCAGTATTTGCATCACGAAGTGGGGCTCCCAAAGCAGAAACAGATTGAAATAGATTATTTTGAGAATTGTCTGGCAAACCAGAAACACCATCTCCTAAATCTCTTACTCCTACAATACTTTTTTGAAAAGCTAAACTTCCGTTTCCTTGATCTAGCACCCAAACTTCCATTTTGGTAATGCTAATTTTTGAATTTATTTGAGGATAATTTAATAAAGATTGATCATAATTATCTCGAAAATAATGCCCGATGAAATAATGTTGATTATCTTCATAATCAATCGCATTTACTTTAAAAGTGCTCAAAACACCTCCTCCTTGCACTACAATATTTCTGGCTTCACCTTGTTGCTGAGAAAATACGGCAGTTCCATTTGTTTTCCCTAGTTGAAATTCTGTTTTCAGACCAAACAAAGATTCTGATCCTCGTATCAAACTGGTAGAAAGTGGCATATTGATATTTCCAAATTCTACTCTCTTTATAATTTTATCTTCACCCGTAATTTTCGGGTTATTGACGCCATTTTGTTGTAAATCTTGCCAAGTTCCTTTGTTTTGGTAGATAAGATTTGTTCTATTTTCGAAGGCAAAACCACTTTGAGTATCGTAATTTGCTTTTAGCGTAAGGTTTTCTCCTACTTTCCCTGTCAATCCCAGTTGTATTCTTTGCTCTATATCAAAAGCAAAGCTGGTTCTATTTTGGGGTAAAATTAATGGATTATCAATTTTTTGATACAAGCCACCAAGATCAAACGAGGCAAAACCATTTGGGATAATTTCTATCGTATTTCCGCCAAATATAGTTTCAAAAATTCTATTTCTTACGTTTAATGTTTGGATAAGTCCTCTTCTTTGAGCTTCCGTATTATCTTTACGAAAAAGGGAACTGTATGCTGCAGATTTATCTTTGTAATACGCTTTTGCTGCTTGAGCCAACATGAATTTTTGATATTCTTCTGGCGTCATCACTATTGCATTTCCGACAATTAATTCACCAATTTTTGGATAGACGTAGTAGACGCCAATTTTTATGTCGTAAAATCCTTCATAATATGTTGGATCTGGTAGTTTGTATTCTTGTCGAACGCTATTTTTACTATCGTCATCTTCTTGTGCAAAAGCAAAAAAGCCAGTGCAAAGCAGAAAAGCGAGTCTTGAAAACTGATATATTAAATATTTTAATCTATACAAAGTGCTACATGTTTTTTAAGATTTGTTTTACCAAATCTTCTATAGAAATTTCTGGATTTAGCTTCAAAATTTTGTCGGCAATTTTCTCGCTCATTCTTTTGGAAATACCCAAAACCTCTAAAGCTGATAACGATTCTTCTTTTACTTTATTATTTACAAAGGAAGAATTATTTTCATCTGAGGTAGAAAATTTCGCCAATTTATCTCGTAAATCTACAATTATTCTTTCTGCTGTTTTTGTACCAACACCTTTCACTTTTTGCAACAAACCGCTGTTTCCAGATTGTATGGCTGTCGCAATTTCCTGTAAACTAATGGAGGATAGCAATATTAAAGCGGAAACCGCTCCTACTCCATTTACGCTGATTAAAAGATTGAACATCTCTTTTTCAGATTGCGTATGAAAACCAAAGAGCAAATTGGCATCTTCTCGTATTATCTGCTGTATATAAAGGAAGGTTGGCTGATTTAAAACTAATTTTTCAGAAGTTTGCAGGCTGATTCCCACATAATATCCAACACCTTGCACATCTAATACGGTATATGTTGGTGAAAGTTCGTGCACTTTTCCTTGTAAAAAATAAATCATAAAACAAGTTTGCGCAAATGTAAAGAAATTAAATAAAAAAACAATGTTCCAATATATCAGCTATTTTTCGGAATTAATTTTAAAATTCAACCAAAATAATTTTTTCCATTTTATAAAAAATTTATGAAATTATGAATTTAGGTACCATTTTTGCAAAAGAACAATTAATTAACAGATAATTAATCTTTTTTATTACTTTTGCATTATTAAAATAATTACATGAAAAATTTATTCATACCAATACTTTTAGGAGTTGCTGTATCATCTTTCGGACAAAATATACGATCTATAGATGATATGCAAAATGGTGGTTACATTTCTTATACCGCTGTGAGCAATTCTGGAACCATCAAATATTCCGACATTGACGGCACACCTTATTTAAATAAAAATTTAAGAATCACTACTATCGCCAATGATTACGAAAAAGTGACTGCTAGATATGATTCTTACCAAGATGTTGTAGAATTTAAACAAAACGATGAGTTGCGAGTTTTGCCAAAAGAAGCTCAATTTAGCCGTATAGAATTTACATCTCCCTCAGAAACTCTAGTGCTAGAAAATTTCCCAGACAATCCTTTGGGCTACTATTTTTTGCTTGTTGAAGGAAACGCATCCTTATATAAAGAAGTGCGAACCGTTTTTAATGAAGCCGAAAAAGCAAAATCTCCTTATGCGGATGATAAACTTGCAAATTTCAAATTAATGGATCCTTCTTATTACATTAAAGTTGGTTCTAAGATTTTCAAAAAACCAAAGAATCAAAAAGAGATTATAGAAGCTTTGCCAGGAAAAAAATCTGAAATTAATAGCTTTGTCAAAAAAAATAATATTAAATTTAATGACGAAAAAGATTTAGTTCGATTCGTGAAATTTTTAAATCAATAAAAAAAAGACTGCAAATTGCAGTCTTTTTTTTTCGTTTGATTTAAACTTCTATGCTTCTTCTCTTCTTTGCGCATCCAAAACTGCTATAGTTGCCAGATTTACAATCTCATCTACGCTTGCGCGCATTTGCAAAACGTGAACAGGTTGCTTCAATCCCATTAATATTGGACCTACTACTTGTGCTACTTTCATTCCACGGATGAATTTATACGATAGATTTGCACTTTCCAAATTGGGGAATATAAATGTATTGGCTGGTTGATCTCCTAATTTCGAAAATGGATAATCGCTCAAGTGGTCTGCACTCATCGCAAAATCTGGTTGTATTTCTCCATCTACAATCATTTTTGGAAATTTCTCATGCAACATCTTAACAGCTTTTGCTACTTTTTTAGATGTTTCAGATTTGCCAGAAAAATTGGTGTATGAAAGCATCGCAATTCTTGGGTTTATGGCAAAAGATTTTACCGTGAAATCTGCCATCTTTGCAATGTTTACCAAATCTTCTGCAGTTGGATTGATATTGATAGAAGTATCTGCAAAAAACATCGGCTTTTTTTCTGTTAAAATCATCATCATAGATGCAATTTTATCAACCCCTTTATCTTTTTCTATTATTTCTAAAATTGGTTTCAACACCGATGCATAGCTTTTAGAAAATCCAACGATAAGAGCATCTGTATCTCCTTTTTTGAGCATCATCGGGCCAAAATAATCTCTTTGGCGCATAAATCTACGCGCTTTATATTCGTTCATGCCTTTTCTTTGGCGGGCTTTCCAAAAATCTTCGCGGTAGATTTTTCTTCTTTCGGCTTGATCTTCATCAGAAGGATCTACAATTTCCACTTGCATATCCATACCATACAATTCCATTTGCTCTTGGATGAATTTTTTCTCGCCCAATAATATTGGCTCAGCAATACCTTCTTCGTAGAGAATTTGCGCAGCTTTTAATACATTATATTCTTCTGCATTTCCGAAAGCAACACGTTTTGGGTTAGATCTTGCTCTGTTTTGCATCATTCGGATGAGTTTTTCGTCTCGTCCCATTCTATCCAGCAATTGATTTTCGTATTCTGCGAAATTTTCAATTGGTTTTTGAGCAATTCCACTTTCCATTGCTGCTTTTGCAACAGCTATAGAAACCTTTGTAATCAAACGATTATCAAAAGGTTTTGGAATAAAATATAAAGTACCGAATTGTAAGTTTTTCACGCCGTAAGCTAAAATCACAGCTTCTGGAACGGGTTCTTTTGCTAAATCTGCTATTGCATGAACAGCAGCAAGCTTCATTTCTTCATTAATTCCAGTTGCCTGTACATCCAAAGCACCACGGAAAATATAAGGAAAGCCTAGTACATTATTTACTTGGTTGGGATAATCGCTCCTTCCCGTTGCCATAATTACATCTTCTCTGGTAGAAATTGCCAAATCGTAGTCTATTTCTGGATCTGGATTTGCCAAACCAAAAACGATAGGGTTTTTCGCCATGGACAATAGCATTTCTGGAGACATTACATTTCCTTTGCTTAAACCGATAAAAACATCTGCATTGCGCAAAGCATCTTCCAGCGTTTCAAGATCTGTATCTGCGACGAAATCTAATTTCTCGGATGTTAGGTTTGTCCTATTTTTATTGATGATACCTTTGCTATCACACATCAAAATATTAGATTTTTTTAAACCTAAAGCGATGTACAAATTCGTACAAGCAATGGCAGCTGCTCCTGCTCCATTAATCACGATTTTTACTTCGTCTATTTTCTTTTCAGAAATTTCTAATGCATTAATCAGAGCTGCGGCAGAAATAATAGCAGTTCCATGTTGATCATCGTGCATCAAAGGAATTTTCAGAGCTTCTTTTAGTTTTTGTTCTATATAAAATGCTTCTGGAGCTTTAATATCTTCCAAATTAATACCACCAAAAGTTGGTGCTATTCCTTTTACGATTTCTATAAATTTATCAGGATCTTTTTCATCTATTTCTATATCAAAAACATTGATGTCTGCAAAAATTTTAAAAAGTAAACCCTTTCCCTCCATTACGGGTTTAGATGCTTCTGCGCCAATATCTCCCAAACCAAGCACCGCAGTTCCGTTGGAAATAACGGCTACAAGATTTCCCTTTCCTGTATAATCATAAGCTTTCTTCGGATCTTTTTCTATTTCTAAACACGGAATTGCGACTCCAGGAGAGTATGCTAAAGATAAATCTCTCTGTGTAGAGTGTGGTTTAGAAGGTACCACTTCTATTTTTCCTTTTGGAGATGCACTGTGATAATCTAGTGCGGCTTGATTAAATTGTTTTTCGTCTCGTTGCGTTTTCCTCGCCATATTTCTTTATTTTTTATGATTTTTTTGCTCGCAGATTTGTCTGAACAAGCAGATTTTTAAATTTTGAATTTTTATTCTTGATTTTTTTTGTAGGTTCTTATTTTTAGACTTTTAAGTCTTCATCCTATCAAAGAATATATTTCCGATGATAATTGACCAAACTTTCGATGGGTTTTTGCACGATGAAACCTACATTTAGATTTAGTTCTGCTGCCGCTGCTTTTAGAATATCTTCGTAAAAGTAGGCAATAGAACCGATGAAATTGATTTCGGCAGTGGCAGATTCTGGATAAGGTACAACATGATAATCAAAGAAATTTTTCATTTCATCAAATATCATATTTTGAAAGTACGGATGCTGCTTCCTTTCCACTACAAATTTATTGAAATCTGCGAGATAAGCATTTGCTCGTGGGTTGTGATACATGTTTTGCAAAGCATCTTCTATGGATAGATTGTAAACTTTCACAAAATCATCATGTAAATCTTTTGGTAATTTTTTCATGAAAAACCTTCTTAGCAAATGTTTTCCAATCGCACTTCCACCTCCTTCATCACCAATTAAAAAGCCAAGAGATGGTAAAATACTTTTCACATTTTCTCCATCAAAAAAGCAAGAATTAGAGCCAGTACCCAAAATACAAACAATAGCAGGTTTCCCGTTGTATGCAGAATAAGCAGCTGCTGTAAGATCTTCGCTCACCAATATTTCTGCAAAAGGAAAAGATTTTTGCAATTCTCGTTGCACAATCGCTCTATTTTCTGCAACACCGCAACCAGAACCATAGAAATATATCTTCTGCAAAGAATTTTTTAAAAGATGTAGTTTGTGATGATTATCAATTTCGGAAGAAATGAGATTTGCTTGTATAATATTTGGATTGAAACCTATCGTTTCTGTTTTGAGATGCATTTTCAGATTTTCATCGAGTATTACCCAATCACATTTTGTGGAACCTCCATCTATAATACCAATCATAGTTTAGCTTTTTATAATGCTAAAGTAATCATTAATACTGAAAATTATATGTAAATATACAGCAAACTTAATTTTAAGATATAAGCCTATGCTTTTTCTAGCAATATAAAGGTGATTTCATCTTCTAAATAGTTGGTTTCCACCTTTATATAATTAATAAAATCGTCTGTAATAGATATCCCTTCTGTTTGCTCTAGATCCCAAAGATTATCCGATAAATAGTCATATTCTTCGTAAATTCTCTTGAATCTTGAATTTTCTTGTAAGAGTGTTTGTACTTTTTCTCTTTGAGATTCGAATTTTTTGCAAGGATTTTGAGTATTCATGGACGAATTTTAACTTTTTTATTTAGAAAACTATCATTTTGTAAGGGAGTTTCAAGATTGGAAATAAATTTCTTCTCAGGTAAATTTGCGTATAATTAAAGAATAAATTTATATAAAATTTGGCAATGAACAAATATTTCTTTACAAAATTTTAAAAGTTTAACATATAATTATAACTTTGCAGCTTTACTATAATTAATGAAAAAATTGCTATTAAAGCACAAACAGATACTTTTTTTCGGATTGGCGGGAGCAATAAGTGCTGTAATAGAGATTGGTAGTTTCAAAATTTTCAGTGTTTTGCTGCCTACATTTATTCCGAAAGAGCCAAATTTTCATGGTGTTTTTTATCCTTTGAGCAATATATCTTCTACTACTTGTGGTATTATAACCAATTATTTTTTGAGCATTTGGTTTGTTTTTGCTCGTGGCAAACATTCTAAAAAAAGAGAGTTCGTTTATTTCATGATCCTCTCCGTATTCTCTACTATTTTAAGTTTGCTTTTCTTTCAAGTTTTCTACAAATATGTTTTCAAATTTAATTTTGATATTAAATATTTCACTTTAAGTTCCGAGATCATGAGTAAAATTTCTGCAATTGTAGTAGTTTCTATTTTGAATTATTCTTTGAAGAAAAAAATTGTTTTCAACGGTTGAAAATAAATAAATTTGGAAAAATGCGAAACTTTGCAGCCCGACTTGAGTGGAAATCCTTTTTTGACAAAAAAAGATTGGGAACGGAAGGCGGATTAAGCTGCCCAAAAAATTAGATAATTGATGACTAAAATTTTAAATTATATTTGGAGAGGCTGGTTTGTATTGCTTGGCTTCATTTTACTTTGTATCTTCTTTATTCCTGTCTACCTATTTTCTTTCCGGAAAAAAGATTATAAATATGCGTACATTTTTATTAGACTTTGGTGCTTCGGGATGTTCTATGGCATGGGTTTTCGGTTTTCTTTGACGAAACTGACGGATAAAAAAATTGATAAAAATAAACAATACGTTTTTATCGCCAATCATACTTCCATCATGGATGTGATGCTTCCTGTAATTATGCTACCAAATCATCCTATTTGTTTTGTAGGAAAGAAGGAATTGGAGAAATTACCAATTTTTGGAACGATATACAAAAGAATTTGCGTGATGGTAGATAGAACTTCCCCAAAAAGCCGCGCAGAAGTATACACAAGATGCGCAGAAAGAATGGAGGAAGGCGATACTATAGTTCTTTTTCCGGAAGGTGGCGTTTCGGATGATGCTTCTATTGTGCTAGATCAATTTAAAGATGGAGCATTTATTTTGGCAGAAACACATCAAAAATCTATTTTGGTTTTTACTTTCGTGGGCTTGAGAAAAATGTTTCCTTTTGATAATAGCAAAGGATTTCCTGGTAGAGTTCAGGTTTATTTTAATGATATTTTGGAGCCAAACCAATCTGTAAGTGAACTAAAATCGACGGCGCATCAAGAAATTAAAAATACGCTCGTTAAAAACAATCCTTGAAATATTTAATTATATTTGTTTTCTAAAAAAATTAACAAAATTATGTCTCAAAATCAAAAAACGAATTTCCCTGCGTTGTATACGCTCATTATTGTATTTTTCTTTTGGGGCTTTATCGCTGCAGGAAATAGTGTTTTCATACCTTTTTGCAAACATTATTTTCATCTAGACCAATTTCAATCTCAACTAATTGATTTTGCTTTTTACACAGCCTATTTTATAGGAGCTTTGCTATTATTTGTTTTAAGCACTATAAAAGGATTTGATATTGTGAGCAAATGGGGATTTAAAAAATCTATTGTCTACGGTTTGTTATTTTCGGCATTTGGCGCAGTTGTGATGATCATTGCAGTTTTGATGAATGTATACTCCGGAATGCTTTTAGGTTTATTCATCGTTGCATTAGGTTTTTCTTTGCAGCAAACTGCAGCCAATCCTTTTGCAGTTTTATTGGGAGATCCCAAAACTGGAGCCTCTAGAATCAATCTAGGAGGAGGCATCAATTCTTTCGGAACCACCATCGGACCGTTGGTTGTAGGTTTAGCTTTATTCGGAACAACTGCAGCAATATCTGATAATGCAATTTCTAAACTTCCTTTAGATAAGGTGGTAATTTTATATGGCGCAGTTGGTTTGCTATTTATTCTTGCGGCAGCTTTGTTTCATTTTTCTAAAAAAGTTCCTGCTGGTATCAATACAGAACCAATGGAGAAAGCTGGAAAGGCTATGAAAACGTTGATAATAATGACATTTTTATTGGTTATTATGTTTGTGCCTGTTTTTATGAGCTACAATTCTGCATCTGCAAAAGAAATTGTAAAAATTGAAGAACGCATAAAACCAAATACCGATATCATTCAAAAAAACATTGATGAAATAGTAAAAACTAAGCACGACGAAAAAATAGAAGAGAACGTAAAACTAACAAAAATTGAATTTTTAGAAGCTATAATTAATAATGAGGAAGCAAAGATAATAACAGAAAGAGCAGAAATTTCAAATTTGAAAGAACCTCTGGAAAGAAAAAGAATGTATTGGCTATTTGGAGCTTTATTTGTGGTAGTATCTACCTTATTATATTCCTATTCCAATGCAAAGAAAAACAATTCTGGGTGGGGAGCGATGCAGTATCCACAATTGGTTTTAGGAATGTTGGGAATTTTCTTTTATGTAGGAGTAGAAGTTGCCGTTGGAAGTAATCTTGGGGAACTGCTAAAAAATAAAGATTTTGGTGGACTTCAATCTTCCGAAATTGCTCCATATATTTCTATGTATTGGGGCGGTTTGATGATTGGAAGATGGGCAGGAGCAATCAGTGCATTTAATATTTCTAGTGGCATCAAAAAAATACTTTTGATTATAGTACCCATTGTTGCATTTTTTATAATAATTGGGGTCAATACTTTGGCAGGTTATGATATGAAAGGTTTACTTTTATTTATAATTTGTGTTTTTATACAGATTTTAGCATTTTTTATTGCTAAAGAAAAACCAGCAAAAACTTTAATGATTTTCGGAATTTTAGGTGTTGTTGCCATGACTATCGGTTTACTAACAACGGGAAATATTGCCATCTATGCATTTTTATCTGGCGGATTGGCTTGTAGTATTATGTGGCCAGCAATTTTCAGTTTATCCATTGTAGGATTAGGAAAATACACCGCACAAGGTTCTGCGTTTTTGGTGATGATGATTTTGGGAGGAGGTATAATTCCCCCAATTCAAGGGAAATTAGCGGACATTATAGGTATTCATAACTCTTATATAATTCCTGTATTTTGCTTCGCTTACCTCGCTTTGTTTGCATTTTTGGTGAAGGGTTTTCTTAAAAAACAAAACATAGATATTGATGATATTGGAGAAAGCAATGCGCATTAAAAACATATTAAATATCAAAAAGAAAAGATTTTGGATAGGTATATTACTTGTCCAATTTTTTTTGTTCTTTGGCTTGTCTAAGATTGATTTTGCCGTAGAATTCTTCAGCGATTTGTTCGAGTATAAAAAATTTACACAGCAATATATGGCTTCACAACTTCCATTTTCAATTGGAGATGTTCTGTATATCGGTTTGGGATTGATTTTGATTTTATCAATTTTTAAATTATTTAGAAAAGAGAAAAGAAATCAATCCGCTTTAAAATTATTGATGATTTTGAATTCATTTTATTTTATTTACCAAATATTTTGGGGCATGTTATATTTTCAAGTGCCATTGATAAATAAATTGTCTGAGGAAAAAATAAGTATTGACGAAGCTAAGGTTTTATCAAAAGAGTATTTAGAGATTTGTATTTCAAATAGGAAAAAGGTAAAAGAAGACAAAGAGGGAGTTTTTAAGATTGAAAATAATTTTATTCTTGAAAAAGAACTTTTAGAAGCTCAAAAAAATCTTCCTAAACATTTAATACAAAAAAAATATGTTGAAGTGAATTCATTAAAGCCAAGCATTTTTAAATTCGTAATGAGCTATACTGGAATTATGGGTTACTATAATCCTTTCACTTCGGAGGCACAATATAACTCCGAACTTCCGGACACTTATTTACCATTCACAATGGCACATGAAAGCAGCCACCAATTGGGATATGCAAAGGAACAAGAAGCTAATTTTGTAGGATTTTTAATCGGTGAAAATTCTGAAAATGCAGAATTGAAATATTCCACAGATCTTTTTGCTTTAAAAAGTTTGCTTCGCTATATACAAATGGGAGATGAAGCATTTGTACAAAATTTAATAGATCATTTTTCTGAAGGGATGAAAAGGGATTTAAAATTTGAAAGAAATTTTAATGAGAAACATGCTGGTTTTTTAGATGATTTTTTTGCGGTAACAAATAATTTGTTTTTAAAATCTAATCAGCAAGAAGGCAGTATTACTTATTCCTATTTTACGGAAATCCTGATCAAATACAAGCGTAATAAATAACAAAAAAGAATCGCATCTTACGATGCGATTCTCAAAACACAAATGATGAAAAAAAATTTATAGTCTTCTTATTCACAATAATTAGTTGCTTCAATTGGACGATGTAAAAGTAACATAAAAATTCTAATTACCAAATATTATATCACTTATTTATTAAATATTTTATCATTGATGAAATCTATAAGGTGAAATTAATTGAAACTTGTTAAAAACGAACTTTTAGAGTTATTAAAAATTTTCGTTAACATGGATCTGAAAGTCAAAATTATTTCTAATTTAAATTGGACAAAACTTCAGATTTAGAAATGAAAAAAGGTGCAAATATTATTTGCACCTTTTTAGTTCTTTGTAGCGAGGAGCGGGATCGAACCGCCGACCTCAGGGTTATGAATCCTGTGCTCTAACCAACTGAGCTACCTCGCCTTTTAAAGTGGTGCAAATATAAATCTTTTTCTAAACAGCACCAAATTATTTTACACCTAAAAACGTAAAAACATCCGAAATACTGTCAGGTTTTGCAATAATTTTGTTGTTGCTGTCCAGAATGAAGTAAGTTGGTGTTGCAGTTATGTTATATGTCTCAGAATACGAACTGTTCCAACCTCTCAATTCACTATCGTTGATCCATGGAAGGGCTTTTACTTTATTATCGTAGGAGGTTTTATCACTATCCAAAGACAATCCAATAACTTCTACGTTGTTGCTTTTTAAAGTGGTGTATTTTCCAAGAATAATAGGTAAATCTTTTTCACAGTGAGAGCAAGTTGAGGCCCAAAACATTATAACCTTTTTGGCATTTTTTACGTCTGCTATAGATTTCAAATTTGTATTTGTAACAGATTTTGAAAAAATATAATTTGGAAATATTGCGCCTAGTTCTACATTGGCGTTAGATTTCAACGTTTTTGCTAATCTAGTATTAATGGTACATTTAAGGTCTTTGGCTTTCGTAAGGTATTTATCTTTAAGGCTTACCATTCCATAAGCACTAAAGATATCTATAAATTCTGAAAGTACCGTTTGGCCTCTTGGTGTTTCCAGAACTAATTTATTTAAGATGGTATCTACTGCTTGTTCTGAATTTGCATTGGTTGCAGCATTTAGATAATTTACTAATATAGGTCTTAGCAAAGATGAAGTTTCTAGCATTTCACCAGATTTAGAGATAAAATCTACAATTTCTGTTTGAGTGGGTGGTTTTACAACAGAACTACTGATCGTATATTTATTATAATTTGTATTATAGTAGTACACAAAAGGATTCTTTTGTGCGTCTATACTTACGGTCTTTCCTAATCTATCTATCTCATTTCTTAGTGCACCACCAAATGTAGAATTTGGAGAGTAATAATCCTTTATTTGTACCAAAGCTGGAAAAATGAGTTCATTTTTATTTTGTAGATCTTGTACCTCATCCATTAAGATATTTGCTTGATCTAGGTAAATTACATCTTCTACTTTATCACTTGTAGTGGTAAGTTTTACACTAACGTCTTTGTTCTCAGAAATGAGATTAAATGAATAATTTATTTCTGGAAAATAAATTTTCATCATCCCTTTATAATTTTGCGGAACCTTAAATTTCCAAATGTTTCCCGATTTACTTTCCTTGGAT
The DNA here is from genome assembly GCF_013294015.1 of Frigoriflavimonas asaccharolytica. Taxonomy (GTDB): domain Bacteria; phylum Bacteroidota; class Bacteroidia; order Flavobacteriales; family Weeksellaceae; genus Frigoriflavimonas; species Frigoriflavimonas asaccharolytica. The sequence continues at coordinate 97,331 of NZ_JABSNO010000009.1, read as the reverse complement.
GATATAATATCTTTAGACCCATCTAAAGTAAATAGTATTGCCTCTTTGGCACTATAGTTTGGATTGGCTTCTACTTGCACAGAAAATTGGGCAAAACTAAAAGTAGAAATAGAAACTGCGATTATAAATGAAAGTTTTTTCATAGTGCAAAGATAAAAAAACCCAATGAAAATTCATTGGGTTTTATATAAATCCAGATTGATTATTTAGAAATTTGTTTAGAATATTTTTTTGAGAAAAATATTACTAAACCTACCGCAACAATTGCTAGTATATAAACATACATATCAATTGGCGAGGCAGTTTGCCCAGGTCCAACTCCACCGGTACCACCACCTGGATCTGGAGGTTGTGCAATTGCTGCAATACTCATAAAAGAGAGTATAATCGAATAAACAAATTTTTTATTAAAGCTTTTCATAGTTTGTGTTTTATCTGATAATTTTAGATGTAAATTTCTCTCCACTCTCATTTGTTCCAGTTACTATATAAGTACCTTGTATTTTATTGGTAAGATTAATAACAAAATCTTGAGCTGTTTTCACATTTTTAGCTGATATTACAATCTTTCCGCTCATATCATATACTTGAACATCTGCTGATTTCCATTTAGGATCAAACTGTACAACATAATTATCAATCGCTTCATTGTAAACTACTAAGGTTCTGCTACCTTTTGGAGCTTCAACCGTACCTAATACTGCAGAGGTAATTGGACCATAGCTTAATCCAAACTCGGTACCTCCATTTGTAGGAATTACCATGTTCTGGGAAATAGCAGCTGTAGCACCGGTAGAAGTTTTGTAATAAAATGCGATACCTGTAGATAAATCTTGTTGTTGATTTGGAAGAAGTTCTACATTTTCTCTAATTTCAAATTTGAGAGATGCAATATCTGAACTATACAATGCTAAAGGAACTGGTTTACCATTAAAATCAAATTCATTCGCCTCATTGATGTATAAGGCATATTTTGAAGTGTAATTATAATCGTACATCCCGTTGATAGGATCTTCCTCAAAAGTTTTTATCACACCTGCTCCACTTGCAGCTTGAACGGTGGTATCTGTATTAGTTTGATGACCAGTAATAGAAGTAGGGGAAACTACATAATATGTTCTACCTATTTCATCACCATTACTATTTAATGCAATTACTCCAAGTTGTTTCAATGTTCCAGTAGTATTTTTGGCTGCAGTAACAGAGTACGAAGTGCCATCTAATCTTGAAACATTTTTAAATCTACGTAATTTATTAAATTTAATATCAGGCACAGCATTACTATTCCTTAATTTCAGCACAAAGGTTTGCATTGGTTTAATCATTATGCTTGCATCGCCAACAGGTAAACCTGTAGATTGAACATAAGTTTGGATTTGAGCACCTATAGAATAAGTAGATCCAGTAGTAAGAGTTTTTACTGTTCCTGGTGAAAATCTAACACCCCAAATGTTTACAATCTGATTATCATCGTTTACTCCACCTGCTTCTGTGTAACCGATTTTACTTAAATCTAAATTTGTGAAAAATGGATTTCCAAACTGATAGATATTTTTTCCGAACGTACCTGCCCAAGCTGAACTCGTTGCTTCAAACTGATCTTGCAAATAGGTATTGTATCTTTCGTTGTAACTATTAAGAGCATTTCCACCTACTCCATAATTAATACCTGCTCCTGCATTTTGCAAACTTGCAGTTAAAGGAACACCAACAAATGGTCCGTCGGAATTTGCTCTACCTTTTAAGGTATAAACAGATCCAGTTGCAGATGGCGCTATAGTAGGTAAAGTAGCTGGTGGCGTACTTGTATCTAAATCATTATTAGAACCTAGCATGTAGTATTTTGTATAACCAGTAGTTGTAGTACTTAGTGGTCCTACATCATCAGAAACTGCAGTTGTATTATTCCAAGTTAGAATTTCGTTTCTAGAGTATCGTACTGTAGAAAATGTTTTGCCAAATTCTGCAGATAGTGTACTTAATGGTTTATCGTAAAATGGGATTGCGATTTGCTGATAAAATAATCCAGTACCATGTTTTGGTGTAAGAAATTCTTTACTTACAATTCCTGTTAAACTAGTTTGTGCTAATCCTTCTATAGATAATTGGCCATAAGTAGAGTTTGCGCCTAAAGGAGCATTCATTCTCAAAACTATGTTTCCACCATCTGTCTTTGGCGTTGTACCATCCATCGCGGTTGTTTTCAACACATCAATAGCTTCACCTACAATCATCATGTTTCCATGATTATCAATCTGTCCATTTCCTTTGGTTTGTACTCCACCTCCACTGTATACTAATGTTCCTTCTGTGATGTAAAAAAGAGCAGCGGGCGTTGTGCCAGTTGCGCTCCCATTTACATTCATCAATTGTGCACTTGCAGACAATGAAACTGCTAAAGCACCAAGAACTAATAAATTTTTTTTCATTTTTATATAATTTGTGTATTATTAAAGAGAAATATCTGAAATGCAAAGGTATCCAATAAATTTATAAATTCAAAATTTATTTTTTTAGTTACATTATTACATTAATTCTCTATCTATCACTATTTCTTTATGTTCCCCAATGTTGAACATATAATCTTCCAGAATCTTTTCCGTAGTACCTCGTAATCCTCTTGCACCTAAACCCATCTCCATCGTGCGTTCTACTATTTGTTCTATTGCAGCATCCGTAAATTCTAACTTGGTATCGTCCATTTTAAACAATTCTACAAACTGATTAATTATAGAATTTTTTGGCTCTTTCATTATCCTAACTAAAGTTTCCTTCGTTAGTTTATCCAAATATGTAACGATAGGAAATCTTCCTAAAAGTTCTGGTATCAATCCAAACTTTTTAAGATCTATTGCATTTAGTTGACGCAAAATCTCGTCTTCGCTCTCTACATTTTCTAGTTTTTCTTTGCTAAAACCTATCGCTTGCTTGTTTAGACGCTTCTCGATAATGTCTTTTATACCATCGAATGCACCACCGGAAATAAATAATATATTTTTGGTATCTACTTGGATGTATTTTTGGTCTGGATGCTTTCTACCGCCTTGTGGTGGTACATTTACAACACTTCCTTCCAATAATTTCAATAAACCTTGCTGCACACCTTCTCCAGAAACATCTCTGGTAATACTTGGATTATCAGATTTTCTTGCAATTTTATCTATCTCATCTATAAAAACGATCCCTTTCTGCGCCCTTTCTACATCATAATCTGCAACCATCAACAATCTTGAAAGTATGCTTTCTACATCCTCACCTACGTAACCCGCTTCCGTAAGGATTGTTGCATCTACAATACAAAATGGTACATTCAACTCTTTGGCAATGGTTTTTGCTAATAATGTCTTTCCAGTACCTGTTTCTCCAACCATTATAATGTTGGATTTTTCTATCTCTACCTCTTTATTTTCTTCATTTGCGTGCAATAATCTTTTATAATGATTATAAACCGCGATGCATAATTGCTTTTTCGCTTGATCTTGACCGATTACGTATTCATCTAGAAACGCTTTAATTTCTTTCGGTTTTTTTAAGTCGCTTAAGCTTTCAGCCATAGAAGGATTTTCTTTTTTGCTTCCTTCCAATACAATTCCGTGCGCTTGCTCTATGCAATTTTCGCAAATGAAACCTTCTTGACCAGAAATTAGCATCTGTACTTCACTTTTTTTTCTTCCGCAAAAAGAACATTGATTTGGGTTCATCTTTTTTGACAAATGATTTTATTTAATAATTAATTTAAAGGAACTTTTCTAAATATCTAGTGATAAAATTTAAACTACAAAAGTAACAAAAGAATGGGTTTAAATTAGTTACAAAGAAAAAATAAAGTGCGAAACTCTTTTTCTATATAAAAAATAAAATCCTCTTCAACTCGCGTTTCTTTTATAGTTTTATAATTAAATTTGGCTTTACAAAGCGTTAGATATCGTTTCCTGTATTTTTTTGTATTCTTCTTTAGACAACTGCAGTCTTTCTTTCCCGAAATCTAAATCTCCAATGTTATGCATGGGTACTAAATGAATATGCGCATGAGGAACTTCCAAACCTATTACCGCAACGCCTACTCTTTTACAGGGAATTGCTTTTTGTATTTTTTTTGCTACCATTTGCGCAAAACTCCACAAATTTTTGAAATCTTCGGTTTCCAAATCAAAAATAAGGTCTATTTCTTTCTTAGGAATCACCAAAGTGTGACCTTCGGCAATTGGCGAAACATCCAAAAATGCTAAGAAATTTTCATCCTCTGCAATTTTATATGCTGGAATTTCATTATTAATGATTTTTGTGAAAATACTGCTCATGAATTTTATTTAAAAAAGAAAATGATTTTAAAATAAGATTAGATTCTACAAAGTAATTTCTAAAACTTCAAAGGATAATTTATTTCCATTCGGCAATTCTATTTCTGCGGACTCGCCAACTTTTTTGTTTTGCAATCCTTTCGCAATCGGCGTATTGATGGAGATTTTTCCATTTTTTATATCGCTTTCATTATCTGGAACAAGAGAAAAAATTTGTTCTTTTTTTGTGGCATTATTCATCAATCTTACGGTTGTGAGGATTCCAACTTTAGAAATATCTATTTGAGATTCATCTAAAACTTTAGAATCTGCGATGCTATTTTTCAATTTAGAAATGCGCATTTCCAGCATTCCTTGAGCTTCTTTTGCAGCATCATATTCTGCATTTTCAGAAAGATCTCCTTTATCTCTGGCTTCAGCAATTTGCATAGTAATTTGTGGACGTTGTACTTTTTCCAACTGTTCCAGCTCTACTTTCATTTTATCTAAACCATCTTTGGTTACATAACTTGACATAATTTCCTAAATTTAACGTTAGTATAAAAAAATAATCCGACATTTGCCGGACAACGTGTAGTTCTAATACGATTTACAAACATACGAAATTATTATAATGAAAAGAAATATTTGCGCCCAACTTTTAGTATTATCATTGGCAATCAGTAGTTTAATATTTTCAAATTCTTGCATCAGTGATAGGAACGATACCGTAAACTGTTTTCCAAATTCTAATATTAATGTTGTCTTAAATTTAAATTTGCCTGCTTATCAAAACCTTCAAACTGTAGGTGGCTGGCTGTATTTAAATGAGCAAAGTTCTGGTACGCGCGGCTTAATAGTAGTGAGAACAACTACTGGTTTTAAAATTTACAATAGAAACGCCCCACATATTTGTCCAGATGGAAATACAACGCTTGTTGTAGAAAATAGCATCAAAATAATTTGTCCGAAAGATGGTGCAGAATGGATTTTACTTACTGGAGAACCAATAAACATTTCGCAATTGCCTCCAAAAACCTACACTTCTACACTGGATAACGTTTCTAACACTCTGTTTATTCAAAATTAAAATTTAAGGATGAAAGTTGTTGTACAAAGAGTTTCTGAGGCTTCTGTGGTAGTTGAAAAAAAATTAATAGGAAAAATTGATTCTGGTTTTTTACTTCTAATTGGCATTCATGAAGATGATATAGAGGCAGATGCAGATTGGCTCATCAATAAAATTATCAATCTAAGGATTTTTGGTGATGAGAACGGAAAAATGAATCTTTCAATTCTCGATATTCAAGGAGAAATTTTGTGCATCAGCCAATTTACGCTTTTGGCAGATTACAAAAAAGGAAATAGACCATCCTTCACAAAAGCGGCGAAACCAGAAAGCGCAATTCCATTATTCGATTATTTTAAAAAGAAACTTGAACAGAGCAGCTTGAAGATTGAAAGTGGTATTTTTGGTGCAGACATGAAGGTTTCTTTGATCAATGATGGTCCTGTGACAATCGTGCTAGATTCGAAAACAAAAATTTAAATTCTGTCTATTAAAAATTCATAGAATTTTAGAATTCATTAAAGGGAAAGATTCAAATTGTATAGAATTATTTCTTTGTGAAAGTAATTTAACCAAAAAAAATCCTGCATTTTACAAAATGCAGGATTTTTGTATAAACTGAAAATATTAATTATTTGGTATCGCTTCACTAGAAAATTGCAGTGATGTTTTTAATTTTATATCTGCAACCGGCGAAGATTTTAATTCGTATACAATTTTTTCTTGTACATTTCCTGATTTCATAATTGCGTCTAAATTTACGGTATTATCTATATCCAAAGCCAAAGAAGTTCCGATATTATTGGAAATATCTTCTCTAGATGCTACCAAAATTTCGTTACCAGAACCGTCTGATAAATATACTTCTATGCTTTTAAAAATCCCAATACTTTGCTCATTGGATGTCACAGTTGCCGTTGCATTACTCAATTTTATATTTTGCACCTTATTGGTAGTTCCCGTTATTTGATTGATGCTATTTCCCAATCCGACGGTAGTTAACTGCGTATTTGGAGAAGATTTTTCTGCAATCACAAAATTGGTATTAAAAGGAAAAGTATTTTGTATAATTGAGGAAACCGTAGAACAGCTAACTAGAACAACAGTTGCAAAAATACTTGAAATGATCATTTTTTTCATAGAAAATTTTTTATTTAAATTTTTTGTGCACAAATTATACCATCAACGGCTATAAGGTTTGTATTGATGAAATATTAACTAATATTATTTCATTTTTGCTACTTTACCAATTGTTAAGCCTTGCACCAAAATACTAAAAAGTACGATGATGTATGTTGCTACCAAAATGATGTCTTTCGCAGGTGAATCTGGTAAAGACAATGCCAAAGCCAAAGACAAACCTCCGCGCAGACCTCCCCAAGAAATTATCCGAGCGTCTGCTCTTGTGAGATTAAAGAATTTTGGGAACGCTTTTAAGGGTACATAAACCAAAACTGACCTTAATAGTAGAATGAAAATAAGAGATAATAAACCTAAGATTACATAATTCCATTGCAATTCAACCACGATTAATACAAATGCAATTACTAAGAATAATAAGGCATTTAAAATTACATCTACCAATTCCCAAAATTTATGAACATACTCCATGGTTACATCGCTCATAGCAACATTGGTGCGGAAATTACCGACCATCAATCCCATCACTACCATAGAAAGTGCACCGGAAATATGGAAATAATTTGCACAATAATAACCTCCCATTACAAATGCTAAAGTGAGTAATATTTCAGTTTCATAATGGTTGATTCTTTTTAGTAAAATATGAAGTGCGTAACCATAAATTAAACCTAATGCTACACCACCAATTGCCTCTTGTACGAATAAAATTCCAAAATAGCCAGCATCAAATTCACCTACATTTAAAGTATGCATTAATGCAATAAAAAGTACTACTCCAACTCCATCATTAAATAAACTCTCCCCAACTATCACAGATTCTACATTTTTTGGAACTCCAGCTTGTTTTAAAATACCTAATACTGCAATAGGATCTGTTGGCGAAATAAGCGCACCAAACAGTAGACAGTAGATAAAATTTATTTCCAGACCCATAAAATGGGAAATATAGTAGAAGAAAACAGCGATGATAAGCGCAGAAATAATAACACCTACCAACGCAAAACTTGCTATAGAACGAATTTGAGATTTTAGATTTCCCCAATTCGTGTGCAAAGCGCCCGCAAAAAGTAAAAACCCAAGAAAAATATCGATAATGAGCTTATCAATTTGGGCTTTTTCTAGATATTCTGCAATTTTTTCTATATGTAAATCAAAAAAGAATTGAGATAAGATTACAATGATAGAAAGCAATGTGGAAAGAAAAAACAAACCAATAACGAAGGGTAATTTCAAATATTTTTGGTTGATAAATGCAAAAGCTGCAGATAAACAAATAAGGATAATTAAAACTTCGTAGGCTCCCATTTTTTTTATTTAAATTAAAAATATGCTGCAAAAATAAGTAAGCAAACCGATTTTAAACTATAAATGCCAAAATTTTTGAAAATCTTGGCATTTATAAATGTTATTTTTACATCATTTTTTCACTTCTACTTCCTCTTTTGGAATTTTACTGTCTATTTTCATAGAATCTTTAATGGCAGAAGAATCTATCTTGTTTTCTGGTGCTTTCACCATCATAGAATCAAAAACGTTTGGATCTTCTCTTATTTCTGCATCTTTTTTACAAGAGAATAAAAGGATTGGAATTGAAAGTATTAGTAATTTTTTCATGGTTAAATTTAATAAATTAAAAGTAATTATTAAACTGAAATTTAGAAAATAATTTTACAATTTTTCACGTAAATTTAAAATATCATCAACTTTCAACAGCTCTTGTTTTTTATACAATAATTCGTTTTCTGCCGTGTAGACGATTGTGGTTGGATACAGATTTTCTCCCCCATTTCTCGTTAATGCATCTGCTAATTGATGATTTCCAGATTTATAACCATTAATTACAGGTCCATATTCTTTACCCATAAATTGAATCGTTGATTTTTCATTTTGATTTAATTCTACAAAATAAAATTTTTCATTGATTATTTTTTCAACTTTCTTATCTGAAAATGTTTTCACTTTCGTCAATTGACAGTAGTTGCACCAATCTGCAGTTACAAATACCATTACAGGACGCTGTTCTGTTTTTTGCAGTTCTTCTACTTCCGCAAATGTGTGCTTTATTAATTGAGCATTTATTTGCGAGGTGATAAATAGTATTATTAAAAGTGAAAAATTTTTCATACGTTTTTGGTTTGTAAATTATTTATTGGGAATTTCATATCGAATTCCTAGAAAAAATCTTATTCCTTGGTTGGCTGCATAAACATAAGACGGATCAAAGGTTAGAGCATTTGGATTATTTGGTGTTGCAACTACTTGTCCTGCAGCATCAAAAGTTACTTCTTTATCAAAAGGATCAAAAGATCTGGCGATAGAATTTGCTGCCGGTGTGAAGTTTAAAAGATTTTTTACACCAGCATAAATTTCCAATCTATTTTTGAATTGTTTGGTCATCTGTATATTTTGAAGCGAATATATGGGTGAAGTTGAAGCTCTATTGTCCAATGGTCCTAAAAGTGGTAAATCCATAGGTCCGTAGATATTTCCGGTATAATCTAAGGTTAAATTCCACGGCTTAATTTGGTAGGCAATGCTCCAAACACCGCTGAAACTTTCGGTGAGCAATTGCCTCATGGTTTCTCCCTCGTTTGTAATAGAAACATCCATCAACGTTGCTCCTATCAAGGCTTTTAAACCATTAGAAAACTTGATATCTGTATTTAAACTCAGTCCTTTTGAAACGGCATAACCTTCTAAATTTGCATAAATAATCTTATTGGGATCTGTTAGATAATCTGCTACAATTCTGTTTTTGAAATAGGTGTAGAAAGCAGTTCCATCTAAATTAATAATAGAAGACCCCAAATATATTTTCTTTTCATAGTTGATATTTCCATTGATAGATTTTTCTGGTTTTAAATCTCCCACAAATTCTACAGTTCTTGCACCTGTTAAAGCGGCATGATCTTCTGTGAAAACATTTGCCACGCGATAACCTGTACCAAAACTAATTCTCAAAATATCTTTTTTACTTTCAGAATTCCATTTGTAATTTACTCTTGGCGTAAAAACATTTCCGTGGATGCTGTTGTAATCGTACCTCATTCCCAACAATAATTTATGAGAAGAATTGAACGTAATTTCATCTTGTAAAAAAACGCCAGGCAAGCTGATTACAGAAGGATTGTTGGTAGTACTTTCATTATTAATTGTAGCTGTTGCAAAAGTATTATCATCATAAAATGTATGTCTGTAAGATGCACCTAGTAAAAAATCGTGCTTACTTAAAATTTTGTTCCATGTTAACTGGCCAAAGCTTATATATTGTTTTGCATTATAGCTGGTTGTGCCATAAAATGAATTTTGATAATGACCATTTAGAGAAAACTGAAACATAATAGGTTCATTAATAGGTAATTGATACAAACCTAAAGCTTCCCATCGGTTTGTGTAAATGCTTTCTCCATATATTTGGTCGCCACCACGAAATTGGCGTTCAAAATTCATATCTCCTCCCCATCTATCTTCATAAACATAGCGCGTCGCAAAATTGAAAGCACGGTTTTCTTTACGTTTTATATTCCATTTATTAAAAATAGAAATTCTGTCTTGCAAGGTTATATCTGTGAAACCATCCTTATTTTTATCTAATTTATTTTGATAATTAAAATAATTAACACCAATTAAAGTTTGTATTTTATCTCCAATATTAAATTTGCTACCTAAATCTAAATTCACATCCAGCCAATCTGAAGAAAACACATCTGCCGAAAAAATGGGTGCATTTTGTGCACTTTTTGTAATAATATTAATCAAACCTCCCACAGCTTCAGAACCATATAAAGTAGAAGCTGGTCCTTTCACAATTTCCACTCTTTCTATTAAACTTTGTGGTATTCCAGTAAGACCATACACGGTGGAAAGACCACTCACAATTGGCATTCCATCTATCGCTACCATGGTGTAAGGTCCTTCTAAACCATTGATGTGAATATCTCCTGTATTGCAAACGTTGCAATTAAGTTGCGGACGAACTCCATTTACATTTTGCAAAGATTCAAAAATAGAAGGTGTAGGATTTGCACGAAAAAATTCTTTGCTATAAATCTCAATTGGAACCGGACTATCAGATTTTTTCACTTCCTTCATCGTTCCAGAAATTACAACTGCGTCTATATCTTTCCCGCGCAATTTTTCAGATTTAATGATCTGCTCTACTTTTATAGAATCTTTCTTCAAAGTATCCGGAATTTGAGAAGGTTTTTCTTGAGCAGAAAACTCTAATTGCAGAGCAAATAATGCAAAAATAAAATAGTAGTTTTTTAGTTTCATCATTTTTTATAAAATATTGTTGTGCAAACATACAATTGTTAGACTTAACTAACAATTATATTTCACAGTTTTAACAAAAATATTTTGGATGAATAATATTGTTTCAGAAAATAAAACATTCCTCTATCTCAAAGAATATTATTATTTAATTTTCACGGTTTCAAAATAAAGACTTTTTGATAAAAAACTATCTGCTTGCCGAGAAAGAACTCTACTTACAATCTCATTTTTCATCGCTGCATTATTGGTTTTCTCTGCATATTCTAGCATTTGTTTTTCGTTAAAATCTATCCCTTTTAAATGAAAATTTTCTGCAAAATCTGCCCTTTTAATATTTTGCGAAGTGATGAAAGCGCCCCAATTTACATAACTGCAGACCAAAATAGTTGCAAAAAAGCAATAAAACATTTGATTGAATAAATAAGCGTTGGTTTTCTGTTTTTGAATTTTTAAAAAGGTAAACAATAAGCCTAACACACTCAAAATCAAAAATGCATAAACGCCTAAAGTTTTGTAGGTATAGCCTAAACTAAGTACTTGTGCTGTGTTTTTCATCATAGTAGAGCTAATTAAAACAGCATTCAAAAATATCCAGATTTTAGCTAAAAGTTTCAATTGCCTTGCTTTTTTATCAAAATTAAATCCACTTTTAAAATAAAATAGAATTACCATAATCGCCATAATGATAGACATGATCACCGCATTCACACCATCGTGCGTGTCTGCACTCAATTGATTTGCTGTTTTTATTGTTTCAAAAAATTGCTCGTAAGTATAGGTTGAGATGAAAATAACTAGAAGAATATTTAAACAAAATAAAGAAATTACGCCGCTTGTTCTTTCATAGTCTATTTCTAAAAATTCGTAAGTTGGTTTCAGTTCTTTTTGATCTTCGGAAAAATCATTATTCAAATTTCTATTTACATTATAAATACCTCTTGGAATAAATAAAAACCAGTAAATAAAACTGATCACAAAACCCAAAATAGCAACTCCAAGCAAACTGAAAAAATTAAAATCTAGCTCATAATCACTAAAAAATTCTGAAAAATGACTGCTTCCTAAACTATAAATTCCAAAAAAAACGGCTACAAAAAAGAATGGAATGACAACGAAAGCGAATATTTTTTTGGAAATATTGGTCTTTTCACTTTTTGGAAACTATTTTTTAAATTGAAAGAAATCATGGAAAAAAGTCGCAATTGCCACAAACCAAACCGGAATTGCAAAAAGCATTTTCAAATTTCTATTTTTAGATTTAAATCTTAAAAATAATAGTGAAGAAAAAACTGCAACAAACGAAATAAAATCTCCGTACCACGCAGATGCTAAAGATGAAAAAATACTTACAAGCAAAAGCATAAGAAAAGTTTTGTCTCTATTTTTTTCCTTGGTTTCTTTTAAAACAAAAAAGGATAAAAACAATCCTAGAATTCCGAGATTGAGACCTACAAATTCATTGTAGAAAAGTAGCGTAAAGATTGAAGTTGTGAGGAAAATTTTGTGGTGTAGTTTCATATGTAGATATTTATTTTTTTTATGGTCATATGGTATCGCCTAATCTTCATTGGTGTTTATCTCAAAAGATAGAATTTTCATAGGATTCGATGATTTTCAATTGTTTGCAAGATTTGTAAATGGCGATTTCATAATAAATAGTTTTGTTTGAGGTAGTATTATTTAGTTTAAAACAAAGAAATTGCTTGCGTATTTTTCGAATAAAATTTTTTTACAATATGAAAGTTGGTTTGTAGTAAATCTTCGAAATCTACATGATAAAAGCGTCTCATTCTCTGTCCTTTTTTGTAGGAATTCAAGTACATTTTAGCATATTCTGGAAGAATTACAAATCCTAAAACAATGGCAGCAAGCAAATGAGCATTGAGTTTGCCATTACCGAGAAGTAAAAACTGCATGGCGATTTCGTCTTCAAAGTTGGTTCCGTAATCTGTGAGCAAATGATGCACATCATGATTTTCCATTTTTGCTATCATAGTAAATCCGTGTTTTTTGTAAAATTCACCCAATTTTCTACCGAGTGTATCTTCTTGAAATTCTAGCAATTGTTTTTCATTGAATTGCCATTGCCTTTTTTTCTTTTTAAAATAGGTTCTGTAGAAATTTTGGGTCAAATTGTAGATAAAAAGAAGGAATTGTACGCGATGTTTTTTCATGAGAATGGGGTTTATTTTGTTTGAAATTGTTTGAAGTTGTTTAATAATGTTCGATAATGTAGTGCATTAACCTTGTCAAGGTTTAAAACCTTGACAAGGTTGTGACGTTAAATTATTGACAAACCAATCCAAACATATAGTATTGAGATTGGAATATTGATGAGTAGAATGGCGACAGATCTTAGACAGATCGACATTTGTTTTTTGTTAAAAATTCCGTAAATAATTAGTCCGATTAATACGATGAGACTTATGAAAGTACCAATGTAAAGTAGAAAAAATCCCGCAACGTCAAAACCTAAATGTTTAAAAAGCATCTCCCCAAAAAGGCAGATGTTTCCTGCAATAAATAATCCCCAAAAGGTGTACTTTCCGATGTTTAAAATTTGTGTATTTTTCATTATTTTTTAATAAAATTATTTATAATAGTTTAGTAAATAGATAATTACTATATTCAGAGGAACGAGAAAAGGAAGTAAAACAGAGAACCAGAAACCCAAATTGAAAACATTTTTTCTGAAATTTTCAGAATTTTCAAGATTGAAATATTTATCAACGGAATATCCCAAATTGAAAAACAAATTGGCAAACAACATCATCAATAAATATCCAAATCCCTGAAAAACCATAGTGAAAAGAGTAATTTCAAAATCGTAATCAATTGGTGCAATTAAAAGAATACCAAGAATTGCATATAAAATAAATTCGAAAATACCTGAAATGAATAATCCACCATTGTAAATGAATCTTTTTTCGCTCCACCATTTTTGAATTTGCAGTTGATTATTTCTAAATTGTAGGTTCATGAATTCCATAATTCTAAATTTTATTAGTGAGTTTATTTACATTTTAAAATTAATACAAAGCACTTTGCATTTCAAAGTTTAATTTCAAAAAAATATACCTCTATTTTGGGTTGATCAATTTTTCTAAAAGAGCCAAATGCTCTTCAAAGGCTTTTCTGCCAAGGTTGGTTACGCGATAAGAAGTTTTCGGTTTTTTGCCTACAAATTCTTTTTTAACTTCTATGTATTCTGCTTTTTCTAAAGCTGCACTATGACTGGCTAAATTGCCATCTGTAATACTCAATAAATCTTTCATTTCAGAAAAATCTACCCAATCATTCACCAACAAAACCGACATAATGCCCAATCGCATTCTGCTTTCAAATTGTTTATTTAAGTTGTTAATATTAAGCATTCTAATTTTCTAATTTTTTCCAGTTATCTTTTTTGAAAAACATATTACCATATTTTTTACTTCTAAAAACATAATAAAAACTCCAGGATTTACGATATAATGTGGGTTCATTTTCTATGAGCAAACTTTTATCATCAGAACTAAAAATTCGCAATTGCGGACTACTATAGCCATTAACAAATATAATTTTTCTTTTAATTGAATCTATTACAATTCCGTCGTTATTCATATTATAAAAAATAAACTCTTCTTCATCAATTTTAAATTTAAAATGATTGTACTGCCAATTTGCATTTTTTCCAGCAAACATTTCCCTATCAATTACATAATTACCGTAAATATCTTTTTTATCAACATTCATTTTAGAATTTATAGCATTAAAAATCCCAGCAGAAATAAAAAATAAAATCAAAAGTATCCAACATCCAGCAACAATTTTACCTATTTCCATTATTTTTAACGCACTACCAACTATAATCACCAAAATAGAAAGTAGTATGAAGAATAAAAAAAAAACTCCAGCAAACATCAGATAATATTATTTGTTGAAAATAGAAATTCATTCACCAACAAAACCGACATAATGCCCAATCGCATTCTGCTTTCAAATTGTTTATTTAAGTTGTTAATATTAAGCATTTTGATATTGCTTTTGGATTAATTGTTCTGGTTTTGTTGAAAAAGTATATATGAAAATTAAGAAAAAATATTCTAAAGGTTTCATCAAATAATACGTTAAATCTGCATAATAAGTATCATTAATTTTCTTTGATAAATTGTAGCCATATTCATCATAATTTTTCCTAATTATTTGGTGAATTTTCGGTAAATAATCTTCTATCAAGGCTTCAAATGCATTGGCAATCTGCAATTGCCTATTGACGATGATAGGATTTTGATGCCTTTTGCCAATAAATAATGGTTTCACCTTCTTAGGATTTCCACATGCTGCAACGGTGCAAAGATAATGACCATTATGATCTAAATATGGTGGGTGTTCTTTTTGCGAATATACCCAATCTGTGGTTTCTGTAAAAACTTTCGTCATCGCATCTGCATCTTGCCCGAACAAAATTAATATCATTAAAACTAAATAATAAACAGGGAAAACGAGTACTATTATTGCCAAATATAAATGATTGGATTTTAATAAAAATTGATTGATTGCATTTAGAAATTCATTTTTATAAATTCTTTTAAATGCATTTACTTTTTCTTTCAAAAATAATTTAATAATGAATAAAAGCGCAATTACAATATTCATTAAAGGAATTAAAACGGCAAAATTAAACTGCTTATCACTTGTACTTGTAAAATTATGAACGATTATTTTACCAGAAATAAATATTCCTATCAAAAGAAAACAATTGCAAACAAGAATAATAATCGGTGGTAATTCCCAATCTTTAAGCCATGCTAAATATACTGATAAATAAAAAAATGAACTAAAAATTACTAGAGGAATACTATATTTTGAGGCCAAAATTTCATAACTATTATCTATAGGATCTATTGGTACATTGTAAGGAAAACCCGATGAAACATAATAAACGTAGCCAATATTACAGAGCAGAAATAGCGTAAATAGTATAAACTCTACATACAAATTTGTACCTGATACTTGTGGACGCAATAGTTTCACTAATTTAAAAATCAGGAATAAAAATAGAACGAAAACTAGTAAAACGACAATACCTGCAGTCATCTGATTTGAAATTATTTATATTTATTATGCATCACCAAACCATACACAATATGCAAAACGCCAAAGCCAATTGCCCAAAAAACCAAACCCCAACCAAGAAATAGAAAGGAAAGCAAACCTAAAAAAATCTGCATAAAACCGAGATATTTTACATCACTCAAGGTATATTTTTCTGCATTTACCAATCCTAAACCATAGAAAATTAGTGTAGAAGGCGCAACCAAAACGAACAAATGATGGTACAATAAAATCAAACAAAACAAGCCGCCAGTTACCAATGGAACTGCAAAACTAAAGAGCAAACGCTTCGTCAACGAATCCCAAATTTTTTGGTTTTTCTTTTTGCTTTCTCGAGCTGTAAAAATATACCCAACGGAAATTGCTGCAATTAAAATTACCGTTCCGATGATTGCCAATTCTAAAACCAAATCCGAGGTAAACACATTTCTATTGCCATCGAAATAATTAATGCCTTCTCTTTCGAAAACGAAATAGACAGAAATTGCTCCGAGCAAAGCAATAATTCCGGCAAAAACGCCAGACAAACCACTCAATGAAATAAAGCGCGAAGATTTTTCCATCATATTTCGGATGTGATTTAAGTCTTCTTGGTAATTCTTATCCATAATTGTAAAGTACTTTGAATTGCAAAGTTAGATTTTATTTTTAAAGTGCAAAATATTTTCTGCACTTTTTTTAAATTAATCCTTCAAGGTTTTAAAAACCTTGAAGGATTGAGAGCTTTGCTACTTTTTTCTCAATCTCTCTTTTATCTTCTCAATATTCGCCTTCGCAGAATCTTCTAAAATCAAACTGGCACTCATTAAAATTCTTTCTGGCATCAATTCCGCAAAATGTTCGCTGCCTTCCCAAGATACTTGTTTTACCAAAGCCAAAGCTTCTGTGGTTCTTCCGCTTAATTTATTTAAAAATTCATTCAATTTCACATCCATTTCTTCTATTGTTGGCGAAATAGAATTGTAAATATTATGGTTCAAACACCATTCTGCACTCCGAAAATCTGCGTCGATTGCCATTGCAGAAAATGCGGCTTTCCCTATTTTTCGTTCCACAAATGGTCCAATTACGAATGGTCCGATTCCTAGATTTAATTCCGTAAGAGCCAATGCAGAACTTTCTGTAGCAAAACAATAATCTGCTGCACAAGCAATTCCAACACCACCTCCAGTGGTTTTTCCTTGGACTCTTACCACAACTATTTTCCCGCAATTTTTCATCGCGTTTAGTACTTTTGCAAACCCACCAAAGAATTTTTTAGAAGTTTCGAGATCTTCAATTTCTAATAATTCATCAAAACTTGCACCTCCACAAAAGGATTTTTCGCCACCAGATTTTAGCAATATTGCTTTTACATCGGTTTTTGCACCTTCTTCCAAAATAGTTTGGGCAAGTAGTTCCAATATTTTTCCAGGTAAAGCATTGCTTTTTGGCGTTCCAAATTCAATGGTGGAAATTCCGTTTTGTAATTCTGATTGTACGTATTCGTTTGTCATTTTTTTTGTTTTTTTTAGTCGCTTTTTTGTGCTATTACTTGATTTTATTTAATGCAATCAAATATTTATCGATATACATTTCCTTCTCTTTGCTTTTATACTGCTGAATATATCTTGGATGTTCTAAAACTGTCATTTTTTCAAATAAATTTTCTTCTGCATTGATTTTTTGTAGAAATTGCGCATTCTTTTTGCCTAAGATAAATACTTCTGAAGTATCTAAACCCAGAGAAATGTGCTCTTTCAAACTTTGTATCATGAAAGGTTTTACAGCTTCAAACAAGTTTTTATCATCATAATAATTAGCATTAATCCATTTACCTTTTTTACTTTGAATTATGGCAAGCGGAAATGGCGAATTGATGTAAAAGTCTTTGTAAAATTTTTCAACTCCACCATAAGCTTCAATCACAGAATATAAATAAACCGATGAGATTTCGTGCGTATGTGCAGATTTCATTTCAATGCCACAAATACTTTTCAATCTTTTGGTATCTGTAAACGGAACTCCCGTTACTCCCGCTCCATTCCGACTTGGATTAATCCCGATTATGAATTTTCTAGCATTAGAATCATTGTAAAATTTTTGATAAAATGCTTTCATGACCATCAAAGTTTCTTGATTATCAAAAAAGGATTCAAAACCGCAAAACCTACCGGCAGTTCACCAGAAAATTTCAGATCTTTATTGAATGTGATAACTTTTTCGGTGATGGTTTTTTTCACAATTTAATTATAATTTTAAAAGTACTATAAAAATCTGTAAGCAGTTGTGCAAATTTGGCTCACGGATTTCACAGATTTGCACGGATAAAACTCTAATTGTTTTAAAAACCTGTGTTAATCTGTGTAATCTGTGGGTAAATTTGGCTCACGGATTTCACAAATTTACACGGATAAAATCTAAACTTTAAAAAATCTGTGTTAAACTGTGTAATCTGTGGGTAATTTGGCTCACGGATTGCACGGATTTGCACGGATAAAACTCTAATTGTTTTAAAAACCTGTGTTAATCTGTGTAATCGGTGGGCAAATTTGGCTCACGGATTTCACAAATTTACACGGATAAAATCTAAACTTTAAAAAATCTGTGTAAATCTGTGTAATTTGTGGGCAAATTGGCTCACGGATTTCACAAATTTACACGGATAAAAGTCTAAATGCTTTAAAAACCTGTATAAATCTGCGTAATCTGGGGGCAAATTCGGCTCACGGATTTCATAAATATACACAGATAAAATTCTAAACATTAAAAAATCTGTGTAAATCCGTGTAATCTGTGGGCAAAATCGGCTCACGGATTTCACGGATTTGCACGATTTAAATTCTAAATGTTTTAAAACTCTTTGTAATCTGTGCGCTGAAAACGCTCTCATAATATATAGCTTTACACGTTTCCATCATTTATAACCATTCAACTTCCTCACAATATTATCCAGAATACAATCTGTATTAAAATTAACCAATATTCCCAAATGCAAATCGGTCAATTTCAAATAATTTAAAATTTGCTTATGATGAATAGGTGCCAATTCAACAACAGACTTCACCTCGATTATAATTTTATCTTCCACTAAAATATCCAAAATAAATCCCAATCCTAAATCTGTCCCTTTATAAATCGCGGGAATTTGAACTTGATTTTTCACTTTCAATCCTAAATTTTCTAATTCTAAAACCATTGCTTTTTCATAAACACTCTCGAAAAGTCCAGCACCCAAAGTATTATAAACTTCAAAAATCGCCTTCCGAATTAAAAATGAAATCTCATGTTCAGTCATAATAAATAATTTAATTTATACAATTCAAATAATTTACGCAGAAAATATCAGCATATCGAAACACCTTAAAATAAAATCCGTGAGATCCTTGGGCTAATTTTAAACCAAACCGAACTGCTCAAAATGATGCGTTACATGTTTTTGCTGAAAAAGTTCCATCATTTCTTTATTCAATAATCCGAAAATTAAATGCAAATGTTCTGTTTTCGGATTTTCTCGGTAATAGATTTGAAATTTTTTCACGGCTTCAATGAAATGCATTTTTGCCTCTTCCAAATTTTTATATTTTAATTCTGGCAATTTTCCATTTTCCAAAAACGGTGCTGGAAAATCTTTGGGCATTTTTCGGAAATTATACAAAGAATCTTGGTACAATTCTAAATGTTCTTCTGCTGTCACACATTGGTCAGCTTTTAATTCTCCGATGCTATACTTAAAAGTAGTTTCCAAATGTTCGAGCATATCTTGCGCTTGCATAGTTCCCCATTTTGCTACCGAATCTTTAGTCAGATTCCTCAATTTTTTTTCAAAATCTTTAAAATTAATTTTAATAAATGGTGATTTTTTAGCAACCAAGGTTAAAATTGTAGCCACACAAACTACTTCTTCCCTTTGGTTTACCACTTCTACCAACCATTTCACCACACCACTTGGCACATTTCTGCCTTTTACGCCTTTGTTTACTTTTTCTTTGGCTGTTAAATAAACGGTGATGGTATCTCCCGCATAAACTGGTTTGAAAAAATTACAATTCTCTAAACCATAATTGGCGATAACGGGTCCTTTTTTACCCGAAACAAATAATCCTGCAGCTGCAGAAAGTATAAAATATCCGTGTGCAACTTTCTGGTCGAAAATTGTTCCTGTCAAACTTGTTTCATCGGTATGTGCATAAAAATGATCCCAAGAAACGTTCCCAAAATTCACAATATCTGCGTCTGTTACTGTTCTTCCAGCGGTTTCCAGCGAATCTCCAACTTCTACATCTTCAAAATATTTTTGAAAAGGATGAAGGTCTGCAAATTTCTTTTCTGCACCCACTTGATAAATTTTTGTAATCGCCGTCAAAACATCTGGTGAACCTTGAATCGCAGTTTTTTGTAAGAAAAAATGCAATCCATTTAGACCACCCATTTCTTCTCCACCTCCTGCTCTTCCTGGTCCACCATGCATCATTGTTGGCAATGGCGAACCATGACCTGTACTTTCTTTGGCGTTATTTCTATTCAAAACAAAAATTCTACCATGAGAAGTTGCCATTTTCCAGGCAGTTTCTGCTACAAATTTTTCATCGTGAGAAATAATAGAACCTACCAAACTTCCTTTTCCGCGTTTCGCCAAAGCAGCAGCTTCTTCTATATCTTTATACGGCATCAAAGTAGAAACGGGTCCGAAAGCTTCTACATCATGAGAAATATTTTTGCTAAAAGGCGCATCATTCAAAAATAATTTTGGCGTCATAAATGCACCATTTTCATAATCTGCGTCTACTAATTCTTGTTTTCCATCATATATAAGTTCCGTTTCCGATTTCAGAATATTTATTTTTTCTAAAACTTCGCTGTACTGATCTTTTCCTGCCAAAGCTCCCATTCTGGTTTCTCTGCTCAATGGATTTCCAATTTTAACTTGGTCTAAAGATTTTATTAGAGCAGATTGAACGTCGCCCATTAAATTTTCTGGAACAATAATTCTACGAATAGCCGTACATTTCTGCCCAGATTTGGTAGTCATTTCGTTGCGAACTTCTTTTATGAACAAATCAAATTCTGGTGTTCCAGGTTTTGCATCCAAGCCCAAAATAGAACAATTCAAAGAATCTGCTTCCATATTAAAACGCACTGCATTTTCGGAAATAGACGGCATAGATTTCAATTTTTTTCCCGTAGATGCGGATCCTGTGAATAATACAGAATCTCCAGATTGCATATTTTCTAGCAGATTTCCGGCGCTTCCACAAATTAATTGCAAAGCTCCTTCTGGTAAAATTCCACTTTCTATGATGTCTTGAAAAACTGCATGCGTAAGGTAACTTGTAGGTGTTGCCGGTTTTACCAAAGATGGAACTCCCGATAAAAGTGAAGTAGATAATTTCTCTAACATTCCCCAAACAGGGAAATTGTAGGCATTTATTTGCACAGAAATTCCTTCACTTGGTGTTAAAATATGCGTGCCCAAAAGTGTTCCGTTTGCAGACAATTTTTGCGTATCTCCATCTACCCAAAATGGTGTATTGGGAAGCATTCTTTTTGCCAAACCAGAATAGGTGAAAAATGTACCAAATCCACCTTCTATATCTACCCAAGAATCTGCATGAGTTGCACCCGTTTTATAAGAAATTTCGTAGTATTTTTTCTTTCTTTCTAATAAATATAGGGCAATATCTTTCAACATTTGACCACGATCATAGAAAGTTTTAGAAGCCAAATTTTTGTAGCCCAAAGTTCTACCGAAATCCAATGCTTGTGCAAAATCTAAACCAGATGTATCTGCAGTTGCCACATGTTCGCCAGTTACAGAATTATACAATTTTGTACCGTCGGAATTGCCTTCAATCCACTCTCCGTAAATGTAATTTTTTAATTTATCCATAAAATATTTGTAAGAATTTTTGTCAGAAATCAATCATTAAGAGTACTTTAATAATGATTTCGGCGAAATTATTTGGTTAAAAATCAATAGGCTCAAGATACAAAAATTATAAGAATTATAAATTTTAGAAGCAGAAAGGTTTTCGCTTTTTTTGAAGCTGGTTTCCGGCTATTCACTATATCTTTTTTGCCATCGAAAATCATCGCGAGGTAAGAAGAACTTTAAAGGCAAAAAAGGATGCCGTTTCTATCCGGGCTAGAATAACGAGTTTCGCTTTTTTGAAGGGATGAATGTTGCGCTAATTTTACCAATTTTCTTTTCAAAGCACAATTTACACAAAGTTTGTCATTCCGTAGGAATCTCTGCTGTGAGATTCCTACGGAATGACAAACATAATTAATCTAATGCATTTAAGTTTAAAATTATATATAGTCTAAATGTTCCTAAGTTATAATTACTCTTGAAATCGTACGAAATCTGCGCCCCGACTTGAGTGGAATTCCTTTTTTTTGGTGGCTGAGCTTGCCGAAGCCAGCAAAAAAAAGAATGGGAACGGAAGGCGGAAATGTGCGCCATAAAAAATGCCTGATTAAAATCAAGCAAATCATTTAGACGAAATTATTTTAGATTTTTATTCATAAATTCTAAAATTTCGGTAGACCTTTTGTTCCATGGTAAAGCGTATTGCAATATCATGGGAACGTGTTTTTTATTAATGAAAATTGGTTGAATTTCGGGCTGAAACTCGTTTAATTTTGTTACAAAATGCTCGTTTGCAGTAATGATAGATGGATAGGTTTTCTTGCCCACGTAAATCATAAACGGTGGCGAATTTTCATCTAAAAAATTGATGGGCGATGCTTGACACCACTTTTCTGGATCGTTGCTCCAAGTTGCCAAATAATTATCTTGCTCTGTTGGCGGATATTTTTCTAGGTAATCCTTCATATCAATTCCGGCAGCATCATTTAATATAATACCCGAAATATCTTTGGGATTGATGCCAAATTTTGGATTTAAGACAGCATTTGCACCCAATTGTCCACCAGCAGAATGTCCCGTGATGAATAAATTTTCTGCATTTCCATGGTAATCTTTAATATTATTTTGAACCCATTTTATAGCCGTCGCAATTTCTGCGGTCATTTGGTTTACGTCTGCTTTTGGACTTAATGTATATTCTGGAATTACCGTAACTACATCTTTTCTGGCGAAATTTCTACCAAAAAAATTGTAAATACTTCGTTTTCCGCTATTCCAATTGCCACCGTAAACGTAGATTAAAACCTGTAATTTCTTATTTTTAGAGTTTTTCGGAACAAAAATATTGAGTTTTAGATCTTCATTTTGGGCAGAAGTTCCGTAGACAATATCTGCATTTTTTGTGGAAGCACAACTGGTAAATAGTAGCATTGCGAAAATTGTGAGGATGGTTGATTTCATAGTTGAATTTACGATATACTTGTACTTTGAGTTTTTTTTCTGTAGTTGAAACTTTTTTTACCGCAAATCAAAGATTCACTGATTCCTATAAATTTAGTAAAAAGAAGAAGTAAAAGATACAGAAGGAACAAATGACCTTAGTTTATGTAGTTATGCAAATGATTTGCGAAATTTAATATTATCATTCGTAAAACTCACTCACTTTATCCAGTGGTTTTCTTGTAATATCTGGAACATAAGTTTCGTCATGAGCGTAACCTACTGGAAATAAAATATATGCACGTTCGTTTTTTGGTCGGTTCAATATTTTTTCTAGAAAATTCATCGGACTTGGTGTGTGCGTCAGTGTTGCTAAACCTGCATTGTGAATGGCGGCGATGAGAAATCCACAGGCAATTCCTACAGATTCGTTGACGTAATAGTTGTTTTGCTTTTCGCCGTTTTCATCTAAATCGTAGACTTTTTTGAATGCGATAATCAGCCAAGGTGCGTTTTCTAAAAAGGGTTTGTGCATATCTGTACCTAAATGTGCCAAATCGTCTTTCCAACGTTCGCTCATTCTTCCTTCATAGCTGATTTTTTCTTCCTCTTCGGCGGCAATTCTAATTTGTTTTTTGATTTCCGCATTAGAAATGGCGCAGAAAGTCCAAGGTTGTTTGTGCGCGCCAGAAGGTGCAGTGGAAGCAGATTTGATAATATTTTCAATAGTATTTTTGGAAACTGGCTTATCGCTAAAAGTTCGGATAGATCTTCTTCTGTTGATTTGCCTTAAAAATTCTTCGCTTTTTTGCAGGGAAATTTCTCCATCGAGATTTGAATCGTCTTCGTAGCGGATGTGTTTGTGATTGTTGATGAGGATGAAATCTTTGGCCATTATAAACTATCGATAGTATCAAATAAATCAAATTCGTGCACTATAATTAAATTTTTACCATTTTTTCTATATTTTATAGCCTGCTCTATTTTTTTTCCATAACATGTAAATGCCCAACAAGCATTTTTTTCGTCACAAACAATTAAATAATCTAATTTTGAAGAAACTGAATTTGTTACAAAGCCGCCATACATTTCAATTTTTTCAGCGATTTCTTTTCTTTTGTAAGTTTGAGATACACCAGTTACACAAAATGTTTTTTCTTGAATTATTATTTCAGGGTCTATTTGATAAAATCCAATTTTTAAACTCTCTAATAAACTCTCAGTATTATTATCAGATTCTCCACTAATTGCTGTACAAAATTCCATGAAAGATTTATGTTCATCGTCTGTAATTACTTTATCTAAAATAACATTCAATGTTAAATTATAAATTTCATCAAATGGATATGTATTTTTTAAATAGTCATTATCATCCAACCAATCTTTTAAAAATGTAAGTTCTTGAATATTAATTTCTTTATCAATTGAAATTCCTTTAATTATACCTAATAACTTTTGGATTCCAGAAGTTATAACTGTATAATAACCAGATTTATTAATATATTGTTCACAATATAAAATAATATTTTGGCATTCATCTTGAGTTAAAATTTCGTCTGAAAGGCTTTCACGAAGTAAACTTATAATTTCTCTATATGGACTCTTATTTTCATATTCGCGATTATAATTTATCCAATTTTGGACTTCGGCCCTTTCTTTTTCATTTATTTCATTATCACTTTGGATTCCATTAATTATACCAATCAAAGTTTGTAAATCTTTTTCAATTGCCGAAGGATTTGAAAATTTCTTGTAATCACCTCTATCGTAAGTGTCAAATTTTTCTAAATTCATTTTGTATATTTTTTTAAGTTTTTAAAATTTTATAAATCCACTGCTTTTTTGTTGATTTTATAAACCGTTCCGCGGAAACTGGCAACCAAATCTTTGTTTTGATTGGTAACTAGAATATCATAAATCCCAGTTTTACGGGTTTCTGTGAGTAATTTACTTTCGGCAAAAAGCGTATCGCCCAAACGAACTGCGGTGGTGAAATTGATCACACAATTGAGTGCAACCGCAGCTTCTCCAGAATTATTAGAAGAAAAAGCCAACGCAGAATCTGCAAATGCAAAGGTAATTCCGCCGTGAACGGTTTTCAAACCATTGATCATTTCTTGCTTTATCGGCATTTCGATAAGGCAATATTTATCTTTTATTTCAATAATTTTTATGCCCATCCATTGCGAGAAAAAATCTTGATTGAGCATGTATTTTACAGTTTCTTGAGGTGTCATTTTGTTTTATTATTTTTAAATTCTTGATAGCCCAAAAATATAACAACTAAAGCCAAAGTTACATACCAACGACTTTTGAAAAATTCCATAAAACTGAGTTCAGATTTATTGATGAACATATCCATTACAAAGCTTAGAATCGTTAATAAAACGTAGGCAACTATTCCTTTTATAAATAAGTTTAGGTATTTATTTTCCATTATTTTTTCCTTTAAATTTATTTAAAACATCGCTCCAGGTTGGATTTTTAGAATCAGTAAAATAGTTAATTAAGAACATTACAAAGAAGACTACTACACCAAATAAATAAAATTTTAGTTTATAAACCTTCTCTATTTCATTGTCATTGTATGCGAAAAGAGCATTCATCAGCAACATAAAAATTGTAAAAAACAAGGCTTTCGCACTTGCCAATTTTATTCTATTAATTTTTTCTGGTTTCATGATAACTTTTTCAAAAGAGGTGATTGTCTATATCTCTCTTCCTGATACGTTTCGTAAAGATTTTGCAAAGTTTCAGAAATTTTATCGAAACCGATTTCTTTTCCCCAAGCCAACAATCCTTTTGGATAATTCACGCCTTTTTGCATGGCCAATTCCAAATCTTCGTCTGTGGCAATTTTTAATCTTTTGGCTTCCACAGCTTCATTGATCAACATAGAAATAATACGCAAGAAAATATCCTGATACAAGTTTTCATCTTTTTCTGGAACTGGTTTTACAGCATCTTTAGCATAACTAAAGAAACCTTTACCAGTTTTTCTGCCGTGCAATTTCGCCTCGCTCATTCTTTGTTGAAGCAGTGATGGTTTGTATTTTGGATCGTAAAAATAATCTGCATAAACCGTTTTGGTAACTGAAAAATTGATGTCGATTCCTATTAAATCCATTAATTCAAATGGACCCATTTTGAAATTTCCGACGGTTCGCATCGCATCATCTACTTGTTCTACGGTTGCAATTTTTTCTTCTACGATTCTCAAAGCTTCGCCATAAAACGGACGAGCCAATCTATTGACGATGAAACCAGGAATATCTTGAGCAATCACAGGAACTTTTCCCCATAATTTCATTAAATCATAGATTTTTTGAGGTAAATTTTCCTCCGTCAATAGTCCAGGAATTATTTCTACCAAAGGCATCAATGGTGCTGGATTGAAAAAATGAATTCCTAAAAATCGAGCTGGATTTTTTAATTCTGAAGAAATTGAAGTGATAGAAATTGAAGAAGTATTGGAAGCTAGAATACATTCATCAGAAACAATTTCTTCTAAATCTTTGAAAACTTTTTGTTTGATTTCTTTATTTTCAATGATGGCTTCGATAACTAAATCGCAGTCTTTCAATTCTTTTAAATCTGTGCAAAATTTAATTCTATATAAAATACCTTCACTTTCTTCTTGAGAAATTTTTTCTTTTTCTACCAATCTTGCTAAAACTTTCTGCAAACCTTCTAAAGATTTTTCAGTTTGCAAAGCGTTTTGGTCATACAAAAAGACTTTACAATTATTTGTGGCTGCAACTTGTGCAATGCCGATTCCCATGGTTCCGCTTCCTATTATACCGATGTTTTTCATTATTTTAGTAAATCTATTTCTATGATGTTGTTATCTTTTGCAATTTCATCTAACCTATATTTTTCAAATTCTCTGAAAATATCTATACCTCGTCTAAATTTCCCACTGCCATCAGTTTGGTCAGGAAAAGAACCAACCATATCTCCTACTGGGTTAATTCTGTAATTTTTGTAAGCTTTAATAAATTTTTGATAAGTTAATTCCACACGAGCGTAATTATTTAATTCAGGATAAATGAAATCATCAGTGAAATTTTTAATACCTTTCAATATAAATTGATGGCTTTTGGTCTCATCTTCAATTTTAACGATTAATCCTGGTAAATTTTTGAATTTATAAGGACCATCTTGAAAAGGAATATCTTTTGCAAACCATGCGATCCATTTTCTGCCACCATATTCTGTAGTTGCTTTTTGTGCTTTATAATTTAAAATTGTAGCATATTCGGGATAAAGCTTCCATTTTAAATTAATTGATTCATCAACAAAATATTCAGTAAAACCAAGTCTCTTTACATATTTAATCTTTTCAGAATTTATAGTTTTTTCAATTCTTTCATTAGTTATATTTTTGTTTGTCGGCATCGGCATTAATCCTTTTTTACTATTTACTAATAATGTAGAATCAGAGATAAATTGATCCAAATTAAAATATTCAGATTTATTTTCAAAAATATTTAAAGCCATGATTTCTGAAGAAACACTATCCATCTTTGTAGAATCTGAAATAAAGCGGTATTCATACAGAAATTGTTTAGTTTGCGAGCTTAATTTATTAAGAAATAGAAACAACAAAATTGTAATTAAAATTTTAAATTCTTTCATTTTATTGGTAAACTGTTACATTGATAAATTGTTACATTAAAATCTATTTTCCTTTATAAACAGGTTTTCTTTTCTGCAAAAACGCCGTAACTCCTTCTTTGAAATCTTCTGAATTTGCAGCGGTTTGCTGAAGTTTTGCTTCTAATTTTAATTGATCTTCCAAGCTATTGTCATAAGAATGCAAGAATGCTTTTTTGGTAATGGAAATTGCAGCGGTTGGAAGTTCAGAAATATTTTGAACGATTTCCATAGATTTCACCTCGAATTCTTCATCTGGGAAAACTTCGGCAATTAATCCGTGGGATTTTGCGTCTGTTGCAGATAATTTTTTACCTGTAAAAGTGAGGTAATTGGCCAATTGACGACCTAATAATCTTGGTAAATAGTAAGTTCCGCCAGTATCTGGAATTAAACCGATATTTACAAATGCTTGCGAAATGTAGGCAGATTCTTTGGCAAGAGAAAAGTCGCAGATTAAAGCGAGCATTGCTCCTGCTCCAACTGCAGGTCCGTTTATTAATGAAATTACCGGTTTTCTGCAATTAGAGATTGCCATAACTAGTGGATTGTAGTAATGTTCTACAATATTTTTGATGACATCTTTTTCTTCTGCACTCGGTCCGCTTAATGCTTCTTCAAGATTTTGACCAGAACAAAAGGCTTTTCCGCGACCAGAAATGACGATGCAGCGCACGTTTTCATCTGTGCTATTTTGGTTCACAAAAGCTGTCAATTCTTTTATTGAGGCTTTATTGAGCGCATTTAAAGTCTTTGGTTGATTGAGAAAAGCAATTTGAATTTTGCCTTCATTGTGAGATTCTACGTCGAATTGTGTGTACATAATTAATTTAAGAATTTGAAAATGAGTAAATTTGAAAATCTAATCTAACAAATATAAAGTTTTTAATTGTAGATTTCTTTAATGAGTTTACTTAATTAAAAAAATTTCAATACGCACTTATTTTTAAATTCTCAAATTAGCTCACTCTCAAACTAAAAACTTTTAGTGACATTTGAAATAATCAAACGGTTCTAAACAATCATTGCATTGGTAACTAGCCTTGCAAAGCGTAGAGCCAAATCGGCTGATTTGTTTTGTGTTTTCCGAGTTGCAACGTGGGCATTTTTTGGGCTTGTTTAATGATGCTTCATGATCTCCTTTATCTGGTGGTACAATTCCGAAAGCGCGAAGTTTTTCTCGAGCTACATCTGTGATCCAATCTGTAGTCCAAACTGGGGAAATTTTTGTGATCACGTTGGCTTTTATTCCCAATTCCATAAATTTCATGATGATATCTTCTTCGATATTATACATTGCTGGACAAGCGGAATACGTGGGTGTGATGATTATTTCTACCTCATCTTCTACTATAAATTTTGCTCCACGAACGATGCCTAATTCAACAATATTGATGACTGGAATTTCTGGATCGGGAATTTCGGAAAGGAATTCTATTAAGTTGAGTTTGCTGTTTACCATTTTAGGAATTTTTACCACATTTACTTGCTTTTTTTTACCACATAAGTAAATTTATATCATTCTGATTTAGTTTATATAAGTTCACATTAGGGGGATGGAAAAATTAAGCACAAAGACACAAAGTTTTAAATTTAAAAATTAATTCAAAGTAAAAATAGTTCATAGAGTTGGACAAATATTTTAACACATAAGTTACATTAGTAATCATAATTTAGTAAACATAAGTTCACATAAAGTGAATGGATATAAAAATTTAATTAAGCAAAAAACAACGATTGTTAAACTGTTACATTGATAAATTGTTACATTAAAAAACCTACCACGTACAACCAGGATATGCTCTTTGCATGTATTGCAATTCGCAGAGAATGTAGCCGAAATATTCTGTATGGATGCCTTTTCTACTGCCTTTTTGCATAAAATCTGATGTCGGAATTTCTATACCGAATGTTGCAAAATCTTTTTCAATTTGAGATTTCCAATCTTGGTGCAATTTTTTGGAAGAGGGAATTAAATCTAATTTTTCTAAATCTGCTTCGCCTTCTACTTCATCAAATAACCCGCCAGTATATTCCCAAACGTTTTCTAATGCTTCGGCTACTCTATTTTTGCTTTCTTCGTTTCCTTGTGCAAAAACTTTGAGCCAAGTGGAAGAATGCGTGTAATGATAGCGCACTTCTTTGATGGATTTTTCTGCCAAAGCCGCCAGTTGTTCGTCTGAACTTTGCATTAAATTTTCGTACAAAAATTTTAGATAAACGGAATAGAAATATACTTTCAAAATAATTTGAGCATAATCGCCATTTGGATATTCTGCCAATTGCGCATTGAGATATTCTTTTTCTTTACGAAGATAGGCAAGATCGTCTTCGGTTTTGTTTTCGCCTTCCAATTTTGCTGCGTATTTGTAGAAATTGGTGGCTTGTCCGAGATAATCTAGGGCAATATTTGTGAGCGCGATATCTTCTTCTAAATACGGACCTTTTCCGCAAAGTTCGGAAAGTCTTTGTCCGAAAATTAAGGAATCGTCGGCTATTTTGAGGGTATACTTGTAAAGTGGATTCATAAAATGGCTTTAAGCTTTTGGCTTTAAGCTATAAGCCAAATGCTTATCGCCTATTGCCTACAGCAATTATTACATATTTTTCACGTCGTTTGGGATTTCGTAAAACGTTGGATGACGGTATAATTTATCATCTGCTGGATCGAAAAACGCGTCTTTGTCTACTCCTTCAGAAGTTACAATATATTTACTTGGTACTACCCAAATAGAAGTTCCTTCCATTCTTCTGGTATATACGTCTCTTGCATTTTGCAATGCCATTTCTGCAGTTGCAGCTTGTACAATTCCCGCATGTTTATGGGATAAACCTGGTTTAGTTTGTATAAAAACTTCCCACACATCTAAGTTGCTCATATTTATATTTATCTTTTTAATTTTCTAACATAATTTGTAATCAAAATATTATCCTGATTTAAAATTAAATTATTTTCATCTAATAATATTATTTTATAACCTTGCCATTTATTAAAAGTTCTATTAAAAATTTTTAAAGAATCTTTGTAGACCTTATATTTAGTTTTTCTTTAACGTTTCTTGCAAAAATAAATTCCTTTGCTACATCTGAATTATCAGAAAAATCAACTTTAAAAAATGGAAAATTCGCTTCACAACTATCTTCAGAATAAAAACTTAACCCTAAATTCTCTCTTGGTGGTGGTGGTGGAAATTCTTCTCCATCTTTGTCATAACTAGTTATGTATGTTTGTTTAGCAGAAATCCATTTTCCTCTTATTTTAGAACTATTATCATCATTGGATCTTTTACAACTAAATAAAAAAAATATTAGTAACATTCCTAAAAATAATTTCATTTAATTAAAATTAAGCATTTACCAATTCCTCCTGCTTCTCCGCAAAAGCAATCGCTGCTTCTTTCACCCAAGAATGTTCTTTTTGGGCATCAATTTTAGTTTTTAATCGCTTTTTATTGCATGGTCCGTTTCCTTTTAGCACTTCCATAAATTCGTCCCAAGGTAAATCTCCAAAATCGTAATGTTGTCTTTCTTCATTCCAAACTAAATTTTCGTCTGGCATTTTTAAACCCAAAAATTCTGCTTGAGAAACCGTAACATCTATAAAACGTTGGCGAAGATCATCATTGCTTTCTCTTTTCACTCTATAATCCATAGATTTTTTAGAGTTTGGCGAGTCTGCATCATTTGGTCCGAACATCATCAAAGCTGGCCACCAAAATCTATTTAATGCATCTTGTGCCATATCTTTTTGCTCTTTTGTGCCGCGACAAAGCGTCATCAAAATTTCGTAACCTTGTCTTTGGTGGAAAGATTCTTCTTTGCAAATTTTCACCATCGCGCGGGAATATGGACCGTAGGAATTTCCCATCAACATTACCTGATTCATAATTGCTGCTCCATCTACCAACCAACCAATTGCTCCAATATCTGCCCAAGAAAGTGCAGCATAATTAAAAATACTGGAATATTTTGCCTTACCTTCCAACATTGCTTGATAAGTAGAGTCTCTATCTGCACCATTTTCACCGTTGTTCAACGTTTCGGAAGCGGAATAAAGGTATAAACCGTGTCCGGCTTCATCTTGAATTTTTGCAAGAAGTGCCATTTTTCGTCTTAAAGAAGGTGCTCTAGAAATCCAATTGGCTTCTGGAAGCATCCCAACTATCTCGGAATGTGCATGTTGAGAAATCTGACGAACCAATAGTTTTCTGTAATCTTCTGGCATTACATCTTTCGGTTCTACTTTATTTTCTGCTTGTACGTATTCTAAAAATTTATCGTGATCCATAATAATTTAATTTAACAATTTAATAATTTAGCAATGAAAAAATGAAAAAATTAACCTAAAAAACGCCGCTCAATTTTTAGATAAATTCTTATCAATTAATTATTTATCAAAGATACTTACTTTAATAATTTAGAGCAAGTTTCTTACCATTAATTTTTCTTTAGTAAAGATTCCTACCTTTCTGTTAGAAAATTCACCAGCTACAAAATTCACTTTTTTGCCGTTACTTTCTATTTCATATTCTTTGAAATGATACAAATGACCTTCAAAAGGATCTCTTACTTCTACATTTCTATCGGTACAATGCCAATAGAAATTCCAGATATTTAATCCATCAACCTCGTAAGAATCATTAATTTCTATGATTGCCGAAAATTTATAATCTATTTCCATAATTTTTATTTTTTTTTAACACAAAAACCTTTCTAAAATATCTTAAAAATAAAATCAATAGAAAAATTGAATTTATTATTAGCAGCCAGATTATTATATTAAAATTAATCCAAACTTCTTTTTGAATTAAATCAATTTCATCAAGATTTCTTATATAATTTAAGCTTCCAACAATTTGAAATGACCACCATAAATCTACAACTATTAAAATTAAAGATAAAACGGGCAAAATAAATTTTATATTTTTTTTCATCTCAAAACAGTCACTTTGAATTAAATTCTCAAATTCTCAAATTTTCAAATTCTCAAATTGAATTAAACATCATAAGTCAACATCACAATATTTGTAGTTGGGTGACATTGGCAAGTCAAGACAAAACCACGCTCTACTTCATCATCCGTTAATGCATAATTTTTTTCCATAAAAACTTCACCTTCCAAAACTTGTGCTTTGCAGGTGCAGCAAACGCCACCTTTGCAAGCAAAAGGTACGGGCAAATTGTCTACCAAGGCTTGATCTAGTATATTATTTTTTTTAGAGTTTAAGTGGAAAGAATATTCGTCGTCGTCGATGATCAAAGTTACCATACTTTCTAAGTTTGGAATGGCTTTAAATTCATCGCTCATTTCCGCATTATCTTCATCATCTGGCGCAGCAAAATATTCGTACATTACTTGCAAAGACGGCACTTTTTTGTCTTTTTTCAAATAATTAGAAATATCTTTTATCATTTCTGACGGTCCGCAAATAAAATAGGTACTTTCTGTAGCAGGTATTTCTGGCATTTGATCCAAAATAGCATCTAATTTTTCTGGGGAAATTCTACCTTCAAACAATTCGCCTTCATGGTGTTTCTCTCTGCTTACAAGGTAAATAATCTTCAATCTTCCTTCAAATTGATGGGCCAATTCATCTATTTCTTTTTTAAAAATAATATCTTGAAAACTTCTATTGCTGAATAAAAGATATGCTGTACTTTTTGGTTCTTGAAAAAGCGCTTCTTTTAAATTTGATAAAACGGGTGAAATTCCGCTTCCTGCAGCCAAACCAACATAAGTTTTGGTATTTGAAGGATGATAATTGGTAAAAAAATGTCCCATTGGTGGCATTATTTCTACCTCATCTCCTACTTTCAGTTTTTGGTTTAAATAAGTAGATACAACGCCGTTTTCCAGACGTTTCACTAGAATTTCTATAGCTGCATTTTTATCCGAAGGTGCATTTACAATAGAATAAGATCTTCTGTATTCTTCTTCCCCAAAATTGAACTTGAGCGTAAGATATTGTCCTTGTTTGTAGGCAAACTCATGACGAAGATTTTCTGGAATTTCAAAAGCGATATGGATACAATCATTGGTTTCTGGGGAAACTTTGGATGTTTTTAAGGTATGAAAATGCTGCATAATATAATCTGGTTTCGTTGAAAACGATTTTCACAAATATAATTATTTTTTAGCAAGGTTGAAAGTGATATTTTATTTCCATTTCAATCATTAATGAGAAATTATGACAGAGAAATGATTCCAAAATTATGATATTCGGAAATATTGTCATATTTTTTTATTAATTTTTAAATTGTATGACTTTTGATGCAATAATAATATAAAAATAAATACAATGAACTTAAATCAATACACCACAAAATCACAAGAAGCCATACAAAAAGCGCAACAAATCGCTATGGAATTTGGCAACCAACAAATAGAACCTCAACATCTTTTGGAAGGAATTTTTCAAATAGATGAGAATATTTCTGACTTTCTAATGAAAAAATCTGAAGCAGAATTAAATTTAGTGAGAGAAAGAAACCGAGAAAATTTAGAGAAACTACCGAAAGTAGAAGGTGGAAACATTTATCTCTCTCAATCCATGAATAAAGTCTTACTTGATGCTCCAAACATAGCCAAAAAAATGGGCGACGAATTTGTGACGATCGAACATTTGTGGTTGGCTCTTTTGGAAACAAAATCAGAAGTTTCTAGAATGTTGAAAGATTTTGGAATTACGAAAAAAGGCTTGGAAATGGCCATTAATGAACTTCGAAAAGGTTCTAAAGCTACTTCCGCAAGCTCGGAAGAAACTTTTCAAGCACTAAATAAATACGCCAAAAACTTCAATGAACTCGCCGCTGCTGGAAAACTAGATCCTGTAATTGGAAGAGATGAAGAAATTCGCAGAGTTTTGCAAATTTTATCCAGAAGAACGAAAAATAATCCAATTTTAATTGGCGAACCAGGAGTTGGTAAAACTGCGATTGCAGAAGGTATTGCGCACCGAATTATTTCCGGCGATATTCCCGAAAATTTGCAAAATAAAACCTTGTATTCTTTGGATATGGGTGCTTTAATTGCTGGTGCAAAATACAAAGGTGAGTTTGAAGAACGCTTAAAAGCCGTGATCAATGAAGTTACCAATTCCGATGGACAAATAATTCTCTTCATCGATGAAATCCATACTTTGGTTGGAGCAGGAGGTGGAGAAGGTGCAATGGATGCCGCAAATATTTTGAAACCAGCTTTGGCTCGTGGAGAATTAAGAGCAATTGGAGCGACCACTTTAAATGAATATCAAAAATATTTTGAAAAAGATAAAGCCTTAGAAAGACGTTTCCAAAAAGTGATGGTAGAAGAACCAGATACAGAATCTGCGATTTCTATTTTACGTGGAATTAAAGATAAATATGAAGCTCACCACAAAGTTCGTATTAAAGATGAAGCAATCATTGCGGCAGTAGAGCAATCTCAACGCTATATATCTGATCGATTTTTACCAGACAAAGCCATCGATTTAATTGATGAAGCATCTGCAAAATTGAGAATGGAAATTAATTCTAAACCAGAAGAATTGGATGTTTTGGATCGGAAACTCATTCAAATGGAAATAGAATTGGCAGCAATTTCTAGCGAGGGAAATACCATTAGAATTAATCATTTAAAAGAAGATATTTCTAAAATTTCTGAACAGCGAAACGAAATCAACGCAAAATGGTTGAAAGAAAAACAAAAATCTGAAGATTTAACCGCTATAAAAAATGAAATTGAAGCTTTGAAATTAGAAGCTGAACGTGAATCTAG
Organism: Frigoriflavimonas asaccharolytica; assembly: GCF_013294015.1. Lineage (GTDB taxonomy): Bacteria > Bacteroidota > Bacteroidia > Flavobacteriales > Weeksellaceae > Frigoriflavimonas > Frigoriflavimonas asaccharolytica. Next base: position 61,764 of record NZ_JABSNO010000009.1, on the reverse strand, counting down.
AGCAGGAAATTATGCTAGAGTGGCCGAAATTCAATATGGCAAAATAAAAGAGAAAGAAGATGATTTGCATAAATTAGAACTCGAAATGCAAAATCATCAAAATGAACTTATAAAAGAAGAGGTTACTGCAGAAGACATCTCTGAAGTTATTTCTAAATGGACAGGAATTCCGGTAACCAAACTCATTCAATCTGAAAGAGAAAAACTCTTGCATTTGGAAGACGAACTTCACAAAAGAGTGGTAGGACAAGAAGAAGCGATAGAATCTATTGCAGATGCTATCCGTAGAAACAGAGCAGGTTTGAACGATGAAAAAAAACCAATTGGTTCTTTTTTATTTTTAGGAACAACCGGAGTTGGAAAAACAGAATTAGCAAAAGCATTGGCAGAATATCTATTTGACGATGAAAACAATATGACGAGAATTGATATGAGTGAATATCAAGAACGACATTCTGTAAGCAGGTTGGTTGGTGCTCCTCCAGGATATGTGGGCTATGATGAAGGTGGACAATTGACGGAAGCCGTGCGAAGAAGACCTTATTCTGTGGTGCTTTTAGACGAAATTGAAAAAGCGCATCCCGATGTTTTCAATACACTTTTGCAGGTTTTGGATGATGGAAGATTGACGGATAATAAAGGAAGAGTGGTGAATTTTAAAAACTCCATCATCATTATGACGTCCAATTTAGGTTCGCATATTATCCAAGAGAATTTTGAAAATTTGACGGAAGAAAATCAGTTTCAAATTGTCGAAAAAACGAAAACCGAAGTATTTGCATTACTTAAACAAACGCTTCGTCCAGAATTTTTGAATAGAATTGATGAAACGGTTTTATTCCAACCGTTAACTAAAAAAGAAATTGGTAAAATTGTTCAATTTCAATTGAAAGGATTTAACAAAATGTTGGCAAGTAGAGGCATCATTTTAACGGCTACAGAAGATGCAATTGCTTACATCACAGAGAAAGGTTACGAACCAAGTTTTGGAGCTAGACCATTAAAAAGAGTGCTTCAACAGGAAGTTTTAAATAAACTTTCCAAAGAAATTCTGGCAGGAAATGTGAATGATGGCGATAGAATTACGCTGGATTATTTTGTAGAAAGTGGTTTGGTTTTTCGACCAATTGCGTAAAATTTAACATAGTTTTTTTTCATACTAAGTTTTTTGTTGTGATCCGTCTCGAGAATTTTCGAGGCGGATTTTTTTTGATTTTTTGCTCGCAGATCTGTACAGATTTAATTTATAATATTTCATTAATTTAGTTTAAAATTTCAAACCAATGAATGCAAAAGCTAATTTCTACTTCGAAAAGGATTCTAAATTTCAAGCAGAAATAATAGAATTGCGAAAAATCGCCTTAAAATCTGGTTTAGAAGAAGAGTTGAAATGGGGTTGCCCTTGCTATACTTTAAAAGGGAAAAACGTTTTTTTAATTCATCATTTTAAAGAATATTGTGCTATTTTATTTTTTAAAGGTGCTTTGATGAAGGATTCTGAAAAGATATTAATTCAGCAAAGTGAAAATGTGCAATCGGCAAAGCAAATGAGATTTAAAAATTTAGAAGAAATAAAAAATTTTGAAAAAACTTTTGGCGAATACTTCCAAGAAGCCATTAACGTAGAAAAATCTGGCGAGAAGGTAGTTTTAAAAAAGACTAAAGAGTTTGAAATTCCAGAAGAATTGACGGATTATTTCCATCTAGATGAAACTTTAAAAATGGCTTTTGAAAAACTAACACCTGGAAGACAGCGCGCTTATCTATTGTATTTTTCTACTGCGAAACAATCTAAAACCAGAGTTGATAGAATTGAAAAGTATATTCCTAAAATATTAGCTGGCAAAGGTTTGAATGATTGAGATAAACTTCTTTATAATCGTTTCAATTTCTATCTTGGTCTCTTTCGCAGCCCGTCTTGAGTGGAAATCCTTTTTATTTTTTGCACTAAATAAAAAGATTGATTCTATTTTCATTTTTTTATTTGAATTATTGTAACTCGTTCTTCGTTTTGGGACCGAAAGGCGGATTAAGCTGCCATAAAAAAACTTCTCCATTTCTGAAGAAGTTTTGTAATATTTAAAAATTAAAATTTAGTCTTTTGTAAATTTAAAATCTGTACCACTTTGCAAAATGCTGAAACCTTTTTTGTCTGCATTGAATTGAATTTCTATTCCTGCCTGCTCAAAACTAAATTTGTTTGCACCTAGATATTCTAGTGGAAAAGCGGATTGTCCAGTAGCTTGCGCCATCAATTTTCCACCATCTTCCTTCATTTCAATTTTAATTGGCAATGCTGCGCTGCTAAATTTCCCAGTATAATCTGAAATCTTTATCGGATCAATTTTTACTAATTTATCAGACGTCCATTTGTTATTTTTTCTATTTACGTCTGGTAAGTTTCCGTTTGGATCTAATATTACAGATGCAATTTCTTTGGTAGAATTGATCTCAAAATTCCAAGATTTATTTCTCTTCCAAATTTCTACAGGCAGTGTTTTATTGTCCATAGTTCCATCTGCATATTTTATTTGAACATCTACTGGCATTGGCATTTGCTCCATATTCGAAATGGAAATGACTGCACCTTTTTTGTAATCTCCGTTCACGTATTTCACAGCATCTACCGCTTGATCTACCTTCCAGTTTTTAATAAACCATCCATTCCAAAACCAAGATAATTCTTCACCAGCTACATTTTCCATCGTGCGATAAAAATCTTCTGGTTGTGGATGTTTGAATGCCCATCTGCTGATGTATGTTTTGAAGGCTTTATCAAATCTATCTTTTCCAAGCACTGTTTCTCTCAACATTTGCAGACCAGCTGCTGGTTTGTAGTATGCTAGAATACCTAAATTCGCTTCTTTTAAATTATCTGGAGCTGTACTCACAGGTTCTAATCTATCGCTCATCAACATTGGTGCAGATGGACCTAAAGTTTGACGGTCTGCATATTCTCCTTTATTAAAATCTTCGCCAGAAACACTATTGATAAAAGTATTGAAACCTTCATCCATCCAAGCATATTTTCTTTCGTTGGAGCCCACAATCATTGGAAACCAATTGTGACCAAATTCATGATCTGTAACTCCCCAAAGCTCTGCACCTTTAGAATTTAAATTACAAAAAACGATACCTGGATATTCCATTCCACCTTCATTTCCTGCAACGTTTGTAGCATTAGGATAGGTGTACGGATACCATCTTTTAGACATATTTTCTATGGAATACTTCGTATATTCTGTAGATCTTCCCCATGCTGCATCTCCCATACTTTCAACTGGATACGCAGAAATAGCTAAAGATTTCTTACCATCAGGTAAATTAATTCTTGCTGCATCCAACATAAAAGCTGCGGAAGAAGCCCATGCAAAATCACGTGTATTTTCTATTTTAAATTTCCAAGTTTTTGTACCACTTGCAGATTTTGTAGCATTTGCATCTTCTGCAGAACGGATTATCACTGTTTTATCGCTATTTTTTGCTGCATCCCACTTGCTGATTTCTGAAGAACTGTAGACGTCTTTTGGATTTAATAATTCTCCCGAAGCAACTACATATTGATTGGAAGGAACGGTGATTTCCGCAGTTACATTTCCATATTCTAGATAAAATTCTCCTGCACCAAGGTAAGGAAGTGTATTCCAACCCATCACATCATCATACACACACATTCTTGGAAACCATTGTGCTATGGTGAAAATTTTACCATTTTTAGTAGGTTCAACTCCCATTCTATCAGATCCGTAATCTGGCGAAACGAAAGAATAATTTATTTTTAATACAATTTCGCCACCTTTAGATTTTAAATCTTGCGGCAAATCTACTTGCATTCTGGTATCTACAACAGTATATTTTGGACTTACTTTTGTAGCTTTCCCATTTTGGGATAAAATTTCTATGCTGGAAATTGTGTAACCACCATCAAATTCTTGACCTTTAGCTCCATTTCTACTTCCACCAGTTGGGATTACGGCGTTTCCGCGAGAATCTTTTTTAAATAAGTTCTGATCCATTTGCAACCAAAGAAATCCTAAATCATCAAAACTGTTATTTTTATAAGTAATTTCTGCTGATGCGGTAATTTCCTTTTTAGCATCGTTTAGACTAGCTACCAATTTGTAGTCTGCCCTATTTTGCCAATAATTATGACCAGGTTGTCCGCTTGCAGATCTTGTTTCTGTAGCATTATTTTGGTAAAAATTATTACTAAACGCTTCTGTATAATCATATTTAGAAGCAGTTTCTTGTGCAAAAGCAACGCTAGAAAAAGCGATTGCAATAGCCAAAAATGGTTTTGAAAAATTTAATTTCATTGGATAGATTTATTTAGGGATAAGTATGAAGTACTACTATATTTGTTACAAGTTAAAATTATTTTTTATATGTTTCCCTACTTAAAAACAAATTTTACTTAAACCTTAAATTTAAAGAAATAATATTCGATTTCATGCCGATAGATTTGGTGTAATGTCCATATCTTATTTCAAGCATATTCAATCTTGATACTCCAAACAAGCCGTTTTTTGGATTAAAACGGATTCCTGCTCCATAAAAATTACTATTAAATGTAGATAAATCGTAGTTGCTGGTATAAAAATCATCAAATGCGGTATGCTCTTGATATGGCGAAAAATATTTGGTTCCTGTTTGCGTATAATACCTGTAAAAAGGGCTTACAGAAACAAATGGCGAAATTTTCACAGGTGCTTCTATATTAAATGTTTGAGATTTCAAACCCCAATTATCGGTGTAATATCTGTAATATGTTTTAAAAATAAATTGATCGCCCAAAAAATAATTGGCTCGAATGCCTATCGGTAGTTTAAATCTTTTATTGGGTAAATTTTCTTGATGAACCGTATTATCATTAAAATAAACACGATGAAATGGCAAACTTAAATACCCAGTTTGTTGCACTGCATCCGTCATCAATTCAACCTGAAAATTATGATTGATAATTTGCGAATACGATAAAGAAACTGCGTATGTACTTCTACCACTCGTTCCGTAATTATCATGTTCCCCACCATTTGAGTTTCCTGTCCTTAATTCGATTGGTGCAATTAAAGTAACTTGATCTTGAAAAGTTTGAAATTTTGCAGTAAACTCTCCCATTTTGTTTGGCGTTTTTTGAGAAAAACCAATATTTGCTCCAATAGATTGATAATCAAACTCTCCGGAATAAGAAACTCCTGCCATTATTGTACTTCCTTTGGTTTCATTTTCTCTGCTCCATCCAAGAGAAGGATAAAATCTTGTGTCTGCACTTGAAGCGGAAGAATTTGCTTTTAAATCTATTTGATCTGAAGATGCGGAAGTATAATGATCGATACCAAGATCAAAAGTGAATTTATTTTTCCTTAATTTACTGTCGTTTTTCACTAAAACTACATCAATAGAATTGGAAATATCTGTTAGTTTTTCTGAACCAATTCCACCTGTAACTGCAGAATTATTGCCATCTTGTTTATAATAACTTGATACAAGGTTTACCTCTTCTAAAGTTAATTTTTTTGAAGGTTCAGAATTGGTATTCTCTTGTGCTTTTGCGTTAAAGATGCCGAAAAGCGCAATGATACTGATGAATATTTTTTTCATTATTTAAAAATATAAAATTTAGAACTCTATTAGTTACAACCGCAACCACCACCAACTTTTCCTGCATTTGCACCAGAAGATCCTTCCCTATACGATTGAAAGTTGAGTTCTGTTTTTTCTATTGTCCTATTTCCAAGTGCCATTTCGGCATCATTTAGTTTATTTTTTTCATATTCTTTCACAACCGTGCAAGAGTGAATTAAAGAAAAAAAGAAAAATCCGATTGCTAATTTCAGCCCAATTTTTTTCATTTGAAATTAATATTTTTAGATGAATGAATTTTATTTTTGTCATCAATGATGATGCATTCTACTTGATGAATTTGATTTATGAGATTTAGTGCGTCTTTTGTTTCCATAATCCCGACAGGTGTTGCCATTGCATCTGCAATTTCTGCGTTTGGACAAATAATCGTAACACTTTTGATTCCGGAAATTGGAATTCCAGTTTTTGGATTGATGGTATGAGAATATTTTTTGCCATCGATGATTACAAATTTCTCGTAATTACCAGAAGTTGCGATAGAAGTATCGGTAATATTAAGGTATGAAAATGGCAAAGTTGCATTTTCTGGATCTGCAATTCCTATAGTCCAAGGTTTTCCATCTGCTTGAGTTCCCCAAGTTGTAAGATCTCCGGAAGCATTTACAATACCAGAAACAACACCTCTTCTTTGTAAAATATTTTTTGCCATTTCTGCTGCATATCCTTTACCAATACCTCCGAAACCAATTCTCATTCCTTTTTCTTTCAATAAAACTGAATTGTTTTCATGGTTTAAAAGTATATTTTTATAATTCACTAATTTTAGTTGATTTTTTATCAATTCTGGATTTGGAAGTTGCTGCATTTCTCTATCAAAATTCCAAAACGTTTTATCTATTCCGCCATAAGAAATATCGAAAAAACCATCTGTAATTTGGCTGATTTTTAAACTTCGTTCTATCAATTGAAAAACTGCTGCATCTACTTCTACATAATCAATTCCAGCATTTTTGTTGATGAGATTTGTTTGGCTAATTTCATTAAAAGTAGTAAGCAAAATTTCTATTCTTTGAATTTCCGAAATAGCGGTTTCTATATGTTCAAAAGCCATATTTTCATCATCATTTACGACAGTGATTTCAAAAATATTTCCCATTAATTTTTGAGATTTTCGGAATACTTTCTGCACTTTTATTTACTTTTTATGGTAAAAAGCTAAAATTTCTTGTGTAAAAGATTTCGCATCTTCGGTTGGTAAACCTTCCCAAGTTTTCAAGATTTTTCCATCAGCATTCAATAAAAGTGTCAGAGGAAACAAACCTTTAGCATTGTATTGATCTGCAAGAGCAGTATTTTCCTTTTTAAGATTTGCAGCAATTTGATTTTTTTTATTTCTTGGAAAATCTGCATTGAGATATACAATTACACCATCGTTTGTCAATTTTTTGAAATCATCAGATTCAATAATATTTTTATGCAATTTTATACAGGGAATACACCAATCTGAACCAGAAAAATTGAGCAAAATTAATTCATTCTTTTCCAATGCTGTTTTTTTTGCTAATTCAAAACGAGTTTGTGCATTTGTAAATCCTAAAAAAAATAGGAAAGCAAAGATTGAAAATAGTGTTTTCATTTTTGATAAATTTTAAATATTTTGCATTGAAACGCAAAATTGAATATATTATTTGTGAAAAAAATTTTTATATTAAATATTAACATTATTTTAACCAATAAAAAACCCTTTCATGCTTTGGAAGGCTGAAAGGGTAAGTATAATTAGTCGGCATAAAATTCTACGAATTCTTTTTCGCACGTATCATCGCTTCCATTTGATCCCACATTTCTTGCGGAATTGCTTCCAGCATATTAAATTCTCCTGCTCCTTGAAGCCATTCTCCACCATCAATAGTTACTACTTCTCCATTCACGTAAGCAGAAAAATCTGAAACCAAATAGGCTGCAAGATTTGCCAATTCTTGATGTTCTCCTACTCTTCTCAACGGAACTTTTTTTCTCATGTCAAATTTTTCTGCTAAATCTCCTGGTAAAAGTCTTTCCCAAGCTCCTTTTGTAGGAAATGGACCAGGTGCAATTGCATTGAATCTGATATTATATTTCGCCCATTCTACCGCCAAACTGCGTGTCATCGCCAAAACCCCAGCTTTTGCGCAAGCAGAAGGAACTACATAAGCAGAACCTGTCCAAGCATAAGTAGTTACAATATTAAGTACCGTTCCAGGAATTTTATTATCAATCCAATATTTCCCGATAGAAAGTGTGCAGTTTTTTGTGCCTTTCAAAACGATGTCTAAAATAGAATCAAACGCAGAATGCGTCAACCTTTCTGTTGGTGAAATAAAATTTCCGGCGGCATTATTTAGTAAAATATCTATTTGCCCAAACTCTTTGATGGCCGCATCTTTCATGGCTTCTACTTCGTCCCAATTTCTTACATCGCAAGCTACACTAAGTATTTTTCCGCCAGTTTGCTCCTCCAGTTCCTTTGCCGTATTTTGCAACTTTTCTAAATTTCTAGAAGTGATGACTACTTTTGCGCCTAATTCTAAAAAATATTTTGTCATTGCTTTTCCAAGACCGCTACCTCCGCCAGTTACGATGGCTACTTTATTTTTTAATGCATCTTCACGAAGCATTGGTTGTGTGTATAAACTCATAATTTTATTTTAATTTTAATAAGTCTTAAATTTAACACTAATTATTTAGCAATGAAAATTATTATTTGGTAAAAATAATGTGATGCCCACTAATTTGTATATTTGCTATAAATTGATTAAAAAAATGAAAAATAAGCAATTACTTTTCTTGATCCTCTTTACTTTCATATTAATACAATGTAAATCGCAAAATTTTGGATTATCAATTTCGACAATAAAAAAAATTGAATCTATTTACACAAAAGATGATGAGATATATTTGACAAAATTAAAGACAGAAAGCAAAAAACTTGCTGATAGTTGTGAGAAAAATAAACTGAATTGCTTTTTTGATCCTTTTGAAAAAGCTCCAACATTTGCTGGCGGAATAAATAAATTCAGAGAATTAGTTTATAAAAATATTGATCAAACTAAAATTAAAAAATCTTCAAAAGCGAGAATAAAATTCAGTGTAGAGAAAAATGACAAAATTGCAGATATTTCAGTAAATAGTGATGATAAAGATTTACGTAAGGAAATTTTTCGGGTTATGAATTTAGATGAAATAAAAAATAAATACTGGCAATCTGGAAAAATTTCCAATAGAAAGGTGTTATATTTATTTGAGTTTGAATTAGAATTTAATGATAAAAAATAAAAAAAAATATTATAAAAATAAATTATTTAATAATGGAAAATATAGCGAAATTGAAAAAATCAGAAAATGAAAGCGAAAACTTTGCAATGTTAGAAAAAAAACTAGTAAAAGCAATGAATCTTGTTTATGTTAATTTAATTAAATTTAAAAAAGAAAAAAACTCACCGTTGGTGGTTATGCGAGAGGGAAAAATCGTGCATATAAAAGCAGAAGATTTGGAAATGCCATTGATAAAAAATGATTAATTTTCTTCGATATTTTGGGCTAATTTCTTATTCATTAATTATATTAAATGGATCAATGATTGCTCTGCCATTTTTCTTTTGGCTGCTTTTTACAATTTTTGATTTCGGGAATATCGATCAGTTATTTGCGATATTTGCTCTGGTTGGTATTATCCTAAATTTTACTAAATTAAAAAATTATGTACCAATTGCTTTAATATCATTCATATTAATGCTATCACCAATTTTAAGTAGGTTATACCAGGTTCCTAATCATCTTTTCAATTACAATGGTTTCAAAATTCCACTGTTGTTATATTTTATTTCTTTCTCAACTATGATATCGCTTTTAATAAAAAAGAAAATTTTTACAAATTAATTTCTTCCAAATATCCTCTCCGCATTTTCCGTTGTAATTCTATCAATCTCGGAAAATTCAACACCGTAAATATCTACCAGTTTTTCTGCGACCAAATTCACGTAAGAACTTTCATTTCTTTTTCCACGATGCGGAACGGGTGCCAAATAAGGCGAATCTGTTTCTAATACGACATTATCTAATGGAATCTCCTTTAAAAACTGATCTATTTTTCCATTTTTGAAGGTGACAACTCCTCCTATTCCTAATAAAAATTGCAAATCTATCGCGTGTTTCGCTTGTTCTAAATTACCAGAAAAACAGTGGAAAATTCCTCTTAATTTTGGATGTTTTTTTCTTTCTAAAACTTCAAAAACTTCATCAAAACTGCTTCTGGTATGGATTACGATAGGAATATCTCTTTCAATTGCCCAATCTATCTGAATTTCAAAAGCTTTTACTTGAATATCTAGTGTAGATTGATCCCAATATAAATCGATACCGATTTCGCCAATTGCACAAAATTCTCTTTTATCTAGATAATTTTTAACAATTTCCAATTCCTTTTCCCAAGATTCTGGCTTCACAGAACAAGGATGAAGTCCCATCATTGCTGTAATATTTTTAGGAAATTCAGATTCTAAACTCAACATAGATTCATGCGTTTCCGAATCTATAGCTGGCAAATAAAAATGGAAAACACCATCTTCAATTGCTTTCTGAATGATAGAATTTCTGTCTTCGTTAAATTCTGTAGAATATAAATGGGTGTGCGTGTCTATCATTATAATTGATTATTGATAAAAGATGATTGATGTAAAATACTTGATGAAAAAGTTATTATATTTTCGGAAGTCTAACGCAATATTTAGCAGCCCGACTTGAGTGGAAATCCTTTTTGTGTAGCGAAGCGGAACAAAAAGATTGGGAACGGAAGGCGGATTAAGCTGCCCAAAAAAGGATTGCTTTGCCGACCATAAAACGGGACAGGCTGTTCCTCGCAATGACTCACTTCACAATTAGTGCTAAACTTTGTCAAAGCACAATTTTTACGCTGAAAGCTTTGTCAAAGTGAGGCAGAATCTTAAAGATTAAAAATCTTGTGCTTCACTTTCGCTTGATGTTCTTTCATTTTTATTTCTAAATTTCGCTGAAATTCTAGATATTTGATGCTTTTGCTATCCGAAGGTTTATGTTGCAAACTTTGTTTTATTTTCAAGCTCTCTGCAATAAATTCTTTTGTTTGAGAAGAAAAATAGGCATCCCCAAACTTTTCCCAAATATAATGTATCGCTTGAGAATTCGGGTGTATCATGTCTTCTTTGTAAAAACGATAATCTCGCAAATCGTCCATCATTATTTCGTAAATTGGTAGATAATGCACATTTTTTTCGGCATAAATGGTTTGATGCAATGCTGTAATCAAGTTAGATTTGCTCCAGGTATTTTCTATTATCCCATCTTTCGTATGTCGAACTGGCGAAATGCTGTACAAAATCTGAACATTATCTTTGCAAATGTCTTTTAATAATGAAATTGATTCTGAAATTGATTCGCAAATTTCTACATGAGTGAGCAATCTTTTCTTAAAAAATTTTGCAGGAATTTTGTGACAGTTCGCTACCAGAACATTTTTGGGCAAAAATTCATAAATAAATGAAGTTCCCAAAGTGATAATTACCCAATTTGCTTGTTGCAGAAACTGCTTTCCTTTTTCAATTTCTGAATTTATTTTTTCTAATGCCAAATGCGGAAACTGCGCCGTGAAAGAAGAATGATGATCCAAAGAATGCACCTCATCTTTGTACAGTACCAAATCTTCTTCGGTATATTTTTCCCCAGAATGCATTTTTTTTATGGCATTATTGATGCTGAAAGGATTAAACAAGGTTCCAAAAGGATTGTTGAAAACCTGCAATTGCCCATCTGCCAAAAGATTAGAAATTTCTGTAGAAAAGCAAGATCCTATGGAAAATATGGCGTGGTTTGTCTCTATTTTAAAATCCGAAACGGGGATATCTACTTCTGTGCGGAATTTCATTTTTAATTTGAATTGTGAAAATTTGAAAATTTGAGAAGGTAAAAATTTGAGAATGCTTTGATAATTTAATTTTCAAATTGGCTAATTCTCAAATTAACTCATTATTTTAACTATCTCTTCTTAAAAGATAATTCGCCAATTCTATGAAAGGTTTCTTTTTTTCTTCTGGAGCATCCATTTTTTGCAAATATTCCTGAGCGATTTCGTTGTGCTTTTGTACCAAACGCAATGTTTTTTCGTCTACTTTTGTTCTGCGGAATATTTTTTCTACGCCATAAACTTTATCAATGTTGTCTGTTTTTTTGGAATACCAAAAGTCCAATTCTTTCTCTTCTTCTTCTGTTGCATGTTCTTTTGCGAGAAGATAAAGTACGGTTTTTTTGTTTTCGTAGATATCTCCGGCATGTTTTTTACCAAAGCTTTCTTGTTCACCAAAAACATCTAGATAATCGTCCATTATTTGGAATGCAATCCCGATATGTTTTCCAAAATTAAAGATTGCTTTTGCATTTGCATAATTTGCACCAGCGATTAATGCTCCTATTTCAAAAGAGCAAGCGCTCAACATCCCTGTTTTGTAGGTAATCATACGAATATAATCATTGTACGTCACGTCTTCTTTTACTTCAAAATTGATGTCGTATTGTTGGCCTTCACAAAGTAATAATCCTGTATGCGTAAAGATTCTAATGCAAGCTTTAAATAATTCTGGTTCTAAATCTTCAAAATATTTGTAGGCTTTTAGTAATAATGCATCTCCAGAAAGAATTCCTGTATTCAAACCATAAACGGTATGAATTGTTGGTACATTTCTACGAAGCGGAGCTTCATCCATAATATCATCATGAATTAGCGTGAAATTGTGAAAAAATTCTATGGCTAAAGATGGTTTTATAGCTTTTTGCAAATCTCCGCCAAAAAGATCACATGCCATGAGAACCATTATCGGACGCAACCTTTTTCCACGATGACCGATAATGTAATTCATTGGTTCATAAAGTTCTACAGGTTTTTCCTTAAACTTGTATTTTTCTATTGCTGCGGTAATAATTTCTTGATAACGATCTAAAAATTCCATAAAAAATCTTAATTTTCACAAAAATACAATTTTGAAATAATTTTTGGGTTATAAATAGAAAGTTGTTTAAAAATTTAGTAAAAAAAAGTAATTCTATTCTTTTAAAAAAAAGTATTTTTACTAGAATATTTTCCAATTATGAATTTGAAACCATTATTTACAATCGCATTTTTATTTATTTTAAATTTTGCTAGCGCACAAAACAATCAATTTATATATGATTACAAATTTAAAATGGATTCTCTGAACCGAGATCAAGTGGAAAATGAAGTAATGATGCTTGAAACTTCTAAAGAAGGTTCTAAATTTTATAGCTATGTAAAGTATGTTTACGATTCTACGATGACGGCTACTTTCAAACAGGCAAATATGAAATCTCAAACCAATTTTGATTTCACAGGACTGAAAAACGCTAAAGTTAAATTTTCTGTAACTAAGAAATACCCAAATTTTTCGACGATTTTGCGCACAGAAATAGGTTCTACAGATTTACTACTAGAAAGTAAAGATAAACTGGTTTGGAAAATAACCCCAGAAAAAGATGAAATTTTGGGCTACAAAGTGCAAAAAGCGACCACAAAATGGGAAGGTAGAAATTGGATTGCTTGGTTTGCAACTGCGCTTCCAATACAAGATGGGCCGTATAGATTTTTTGGTTTGCCAGGTTTAATTTTAAAATTAGAAGATGCGAAAGGCGATCATCAATTCAATATAATTGCTATTAAAAAAAGCGACGAAATATTAAATCAAAAAATTAATTTTGGCAAATCTCCCACAGAAATATTGGTAAGCGAAGAAAAATTTAGAAATCTATGGGCAGATTATAAAAAAGATCCTGCGAAAGATTTTAGACAAACTTTAAATTCTAATACAAAGTTATCTGTATCTGTTACGTTCGATGGTAAAACGTACAACGGTGATGAAATGGCGCGACAAATAGAAAAGGAAGGTAGAGAGAGCATAATATCTACCAACAATTTTATTGAATTGAACCTTTATAAATAAGCTTAATAATTTAATTCTAATTTTTCTTTAGAATAATTCCGGATTTGCTCTGTTAATTCGGCATTTTCAGAAAGTTTTTGGCCATAACTTGGGATTATTTCTAATAATTTTTCTCGCCATTCATTTTGAATTTTATCCGGAAAACATTCTTCTAAAACATGTATCATGGCAGAAGCTGCCGTTGATGCTCCAGGTGAAGCGCCCAAAATAGCGGCAATAGTTTTATTTTTATTGATGACTACTTCTGTCCCAAATTCCAATTTTCCACCGTCTTTTTCATCTTTTTTGATAATTTGCACTCTTTGTCCGGCTTCCAAAAGTTCCCAATCTTTTTCGTCTGCATCTTTTACAAATTGCTGCAAAGCGGAAATTCTTTGAGCTTTAGACATCGTAACTTGCTGTATCAGGTATTTCGTTAATGGTAAATTGTGCCACCAAGCTCCAAAAAGTGAACGTATATTTGAGAAATTAACGCTATCTGGTAAATCTAAATAACTGCCTTTTTTCAAAAATTTTGTAGAAAAACCTGCAAAAGGACCGAAAAGTAGGGATTTTTTGCCATCAATTATTCTTAAATCCAGATGCGGAACGCTCATTGGTGGAGCATCCAAAGCTGCTTGTGTATAAACTTTGGCTTGGTGTTGAGCAATTAAATCTTCATTATGCGAAACCAACCATTGCCCAGAAACCGGGAAACCGCCATATCCTTCACTTTCTTCTATGTCTGAACTATCCAATAATGGCAAAGCATAACCTCCTGCTCCTACAAATACAAAGTTTGCAGAAACGTGCTGGCTTTCTGCAGACATTCTATTTTTAACTTTCATCTTCCAAGTGCCGTCTTTTTCTAGGTCCAAATCTTTCACTTCATGATAAAGAAAAACATCTACCAAAGAATCTTCTGCTAAAAAGCGCCCCATTTTTCTCGTTAAACTTCCGAAATTCACATCGGTTCCTAAGTCAATTTTCGTGGCCGCTAGAATTTCGTTTTCTTTTCTTTTAGACATTATTAGAGGAATCCAATCCTTCAATTGCTCAAAATCAGTAGAAAATTTCATGTCTTTGAAGAGCGGAGAATCTGTCATTTTTTGATGTCTTTTCCTCAAAAATTCAACATCATTTTCCCCAAAAACCAAACTCATGTGTGGGCAAGAATTAATAAAAGTTTTGGGTTCTGCTATGTGATTTTTGGAAATCAAATAAGACCAAAACTGTTTGGAAACCTCAAATTGTTCTGCAATCTTCTCTGCTTTAGAGATATCAATTGTTCCATCTTCCTTTTCTGGCGTATAGTTGAGTTCACAAAAAGCTGAATGTCCTGTTCCAGCATTATTCCATGGCGCAGAACTTTCTTTGGCAAACCTTCCCAATCTTTCAAAAATGGCAATTTTAAGATGAGGTTCAAATTCGTGAAGTAAAGTACCTAATGTGGTACTCATAATTCCACCTCCGATTAAAACAACATCGTAATGATCGAGAGGAATTCTGTTGGTTAGTTCGTTCATTTTTAATTTAACTTTTGTGTCAATTTTTTAAAAGATTTTTCCGCATTTTTTTCTTCATACAAAATTTGATAAACCGTTTTGATAATTGGTAGATCTAATCCTTTTTCTTTGCTCGTTTTGTATACAGAATCTGCTGCATAATATCCTTCTGCAACCATATTCATAGATTGTATTGCAGATTTTACGGTATATCCCTTCCCAATTAAATTTCCTAAACTTCTATTTCTAGAAAATAAAGAATAAGCTGTAACCAATAAATCTCCCAAATATGCACTTTCATTCACATCTCTTGGTTCTTCATAAATTGCTTCCAAAAATATCTCCATCTCGCGAATAGCATTTGAAACCAAAACTGCGGCAAAATTGTCTCCATATCCCAAACCGCTTGCCATTCCGGCACCAATGGCATAGATATTTTTTAAAATCGCGCTATATTCATTTCCCAAAATATCTTTACTGGTATGTACTTTTATAAAATCTGAAACGAATAATTTCTTCAAAACTTCGCCCACAACTTCCTCCGCACTGGCGATGGTAAGATACGACAATCGCTCCATTGCGACTTCTTCTGCGTGACAAGGACCTGCAATTACAGCTTGACATTTGAAGCCAATTTTAAACACATCTCGTAAATAATGTGCGACTACATCATTGTGCTTCGGCACGATACCTTTGATGGCAGAAACGAAAATCTTATTAGAATAATCGCAAGTCATCTTTTCTATCGTATCTGATAAATAGATAGATGGTGTGGCTAAAATAATGACATCGCATTGAGAAACCAACTCATTGATATCGGTTGTTATTGCAAGATTGTCTTTTTTAAAACTTACAGAAGTAAGATAAGTAGGATTGTGTCCGCGCAGTTCAATAGCACCTTTCACAAATTCATTTCTCACGCACCAATGCACCAATTTAGAATTTTCTACCAGCATTTTTACAATTGCTGTAGCAAAACTTCCGCTACCTACAACCCCAACTTGAGGATTTGTAAGTTCAGAAATGTGTTTTTTTTTCAAATTATTTTCAGACATAATTTCTTTTGAATAAATACAAATATAGATAAAAGCAATTATGAATGCAACCTAATTTGTAATGTGGTTCATATGATTTTTTAATTTTAAAAATAATTATTTATAGCACAATATTTTTATATTTTTGGCGTCTTGTTAAATTATAAATTCATCCTCATAGTTCATGAAAAGACTAAAAAAATTAAAAAATAAGAAGAGAAATAGCTTCATAATTTTAATAGTATTATCTTCAATCATATTTGCGCAAGCATTAATAATTGCAAAGTTTTATAAAGAAAAACAAGATAAAAAATACGTGGTAAATCTTGTCGCCATCAATAAAGAAAAAGATAGTATAGATTACCCTCAATTGAAAAATGATCTGGAAAATGTAGATCGTCTAGTGAACTCACTCAATGGCTATTTGAAATCCAAAAACATTGGTAATGAAAACGTGGAAACACTTGCAAAAGATAGTTTAAATAATACCATCTATCTCGCACAATCAAGCAATAGATACAGCCAATATCTTGTAGATCTTCAAAATAAATTGATGGGTGTTCCCATAGGAATTCCTGCAAAAGGCTATATTTCTTCTCAATTTGGCAAAAGGAAAAATCCTATTCCATCAAAAATTATTGCTAAAAAAACGGAAACAGTTCCTTCTCCAATTCCATCCGTGGATAATGAAACAAACATCAATACTGCGCCGCAAATTTTAAAAATAAGAGACAGTCTTGGAAATGTGATTGATGAAATTACCATCTATCCAAAAATAAAGGCGTCTGTAGCAAATGCAGTAAAAACACCTCCACAAAAACCGGCGGTACGAGAAGAAAACAATGCACCGAGTGAAGCAGATCAAATTCAATTTCACAAAGGTTTGGATATTGCCGTAGCGTATGGATCTCCTGTGAATGCTGCAGCTGCAGGAACCGTTATTTTCTCTGGTGTGAAAGGTGGTTATGGAAATTGCGTCATCATTTCACACGGAAATGGTTTGGCAACTTTATATGGTCATTTATCCGAATTGTTGGTGAAAGCCAATGACCAAGTGTTTAGCAATCAACTTATTGCAAAATCTGGAAATACCGGAAGATCTACTGGTCCACATTTGCATTACGAAGTTCATAAAAAACAATGTACCCGTAAATCCTAAATTGTTTTTGAATTTTTAGAATACTTTAACACAAAAAGCACAAAAGCATTATTATAATGTCTAGTGAAGAATAATGGATGAAATTTATTTTACGCTAAATTTATCAAAGCGGAAAACAATCTCTTTATCCTTTTCTAAAGAATTTTTAAAAAAACGTTTACCAAAAAAATCAAAGATTTTTCAAACTATTATTTTCTTATATAAATCTAAATAAGAAGTATTTTAATAAAATTTATGTGTTAAAAATGTTTCTGTCCTAAATTTTTTAGTTGAAATTTGCACCACAATTAATGTTGAATGAAATTATGTATCGCAGAAAAACCCAGTGTAGCCAGAGATATTGCAAAAGTCTTGGGCGCAAATGTTGCCAAACAAGGCTATTATGAAGGCAATGGATATTGTGTAACCTATACTTTTGGGCATTTTTGCACGCTCAAAGAGCCTCATGATTATTCTGCGCACCTCAAATCTTGGAATTTATTTTCGCTTCCCATTATTCCCAATCCTTTTGGAATAAAATTAATAGACAATCCTGGCGTAAAAAGACAATTTGAAACCATAGAAAAATTAGTTTTAGAATGCGATGAAGTCATCAATTGTGGTGATGCAGGACAAGAAGGTGAACTCATCCAACGTTGGGTTTTGCAAAAAGCAAAGTGCAAAAAACCCATAAAAAGATTGTGGATTTCTTCGCTCACAGAAGCTGCCATCAAAGCTGGATTTTCTAATTTGAAACCTTCAGAAAATTATCAAAACCTATATTTAGCCGGCAATGCAAGAGCAATTGGAGATTGGCTTTTGGGCATCAATGCAACAAGATTATTCACCAAAAAATTTGGCGGAAACAAAATTGTACTTTCTGTAGGACGAGTTCAAACGCCCACTTTAGCAATGATTGTCTTGCGACAAAAAGAGATAGATGCTTTCAACACAGAAGAATATTGGGAACTGAAAACTCGCTATCGAGATGTCGTTTTCAATGCGGCAATAGATCGATTAAAAACAAAAGAAAAAGCTGAAAAAGGATTAGAATATTTAAAACAAAATGAGTTCGAAATTGTTTCTTTTGAAATAAAAGAAGGCAAAGAAAAAAACCCCAGATTGTTTGATCTTACCGCTTTGCAAGTAGAAGCCAATAGAAAATATGGCTATTCTGCAGAAAATACTTTAAAGTATATCCAAAGTTTGTACGAGAAAAAACACACCACTTATCCTCGTGTAGATACTACCTATTTATCAGAAAGTTTGCACCCACAAATTCCAGGAATTTTGCAAAGCATGCATTTTTACAAAGAATTAATAGCACCACTTTTGTTGCAACCGATACCCAATTCTAAAACAGTTTTTGATGATTCTAAAGTTACGGATCACCATGCAATTATTCCCACAGAAATTCCGCCAACTACCCAATTAAGCAAAGAAGAAAAGCTTATATATGATTTGGTTGCAAAACGTTTTATCGCTGTTTTCTATCCAGAATGCAAAATCTCAAACACTTTGGTAGAAGGACAAGTTGGTAGCATTCCATTCAAAACTTCTGGTCGGCAAATTTTAGAATTAGGATGGAGAGAAGTTTACATAAAAGATAAAAAAGAAGATACAGACAAAAAAGAGAAAGATGAAGAGCAAAGCATTCCAGAATTTAAAATAGGCGAAAAAGGCGCTCACAAACCACTCATTCATCAAGGAAAAACCAGTCCGCCAAAACCATATACCGAAGCTACATTGCTGCGAGCGATGGAAACTGCGGGAAGGCAAATAGATGATGAGGAACTTCGAGAGGCAATGAAAAATAGCGGAATTGGCCGACCTTCTACCCGAGCCAATATTATAGAAACACTATTTCGCAGAAAATATATAGAGCGAAAAAAGAAAAATATACTGGCCACATCCACCGGAATTCAATTGATAGATACCATAGATGATGATTTGCTGAAAAGCCCAGAACTCACGGGAGAATGGGAATATAAACTGCGCAAAATTGAAAGTGGAGAATATGATGCCACCCAATTTAAAAATGAGCTGATAGAAATGGTCACCAATCTTACCAAAAAAGTAATTCATGAGAAAGCCAAAGCAATTGTAATTCAAGAAGATACAGCGGTAAAAAGCACAACAAAAGCAGTTGCGAAAAAACCGACAAAAACCACTTGGGAAGATTTGGATTGCCCAAAATGCAAGACTCAAAAATTAATGAAAGGCAAAACCGCCATCGGTTGTTCCAATTTTAAAGATTGCGGTTTCAAAATTCCCTTTGAAATCTTTGGTAAAAAACTGACGGAAAAGCAAATTCAGGATTTAGTAATGAAGAAAAAAACCAGCAAATTAAAGGGTTTCAACAATCATCCAGAAAACATTTCGGAAGGAGTTTTAATCTTAAATAATCAAAATCTGGTTGAATTACAGGCAATTTAAATTTTTAAAAGTATATTTTTTAGCAATCAAAAACTCAAATTATTTTAAGTAAATTTCGCATCAAAAATCAATCTGAAAGAAAATTCTTACCTTTGTATTTAGTAAATAATAACATCCGGGAAAAACAAAATCCCAAACAATTTTAAGAGATGACAGTAGAGAAAAATCACATCGTATCCGTACATTACACCCTAAATGCGATTGAAGAAAATGGCCAACAAACATTCATAGAAAAAACAGAAGCAGATCTACCATTTACATTTTTGTATGGTGTAGGAATGATGTTGCCAAAATTTGAAAAAGAATTAGAAGGTATGATAGCCGGTGACAAAAAATCTTTTACCATAAAGCCAGAAGAAGGTTATGGTATTCGCAATGAAGAAGCCAAAACACAACTTCCAATCGCAATGTTTGAGCAATCCGGTCTTCCACCAATTGGCGCAATTTTACCTTTGCAAGATCCAGAAGGAAACCAAATAAATGCAATGGTAATGGAAGTAACCGCAGAAACCGTGAATGTAGATTTAAATCATCCAATGGCAGGTCAAACCTTAAATTTTGATATAGAATTAGACTTCACAAGACCAGCTACAGAAGAAGAATTGAGCACTGCACCAATAGGAAACAGCTCGCAACAACAATAAAATTTAATTTTTAAAAACAGAAAAGCTGCAATCTAATTGCGGCTTTTTTTGTTTGAATTATCAGCAAATTCATGACGTAAATTACAACAAATTGATAAAAAATTCTACAAAAGTTTGCAGTTTCAAAAATAATCCTATATTTGCACCTGAAAATTAAGTCTAACAATTAAAAAACAACGAAGCCATGTTCAAATTTACACAGCATTCAGCAGTAGGATTGCCACTTTTGGTGGTGCAGCTTCGTGGTATGGTACATTCTTAATACAACAATTTTGAAATATACAAACCCGAAGTCGCAAGATTTCGGGTTTTTCTTTGGATAAATTTCACACCACAAAATTTCCCGATTTCTTTTTAAAGGAAAACCGTTTCCATTTCAAAATTTTACAAAAAATATTTGATTTGGAGCTAATTCCCGCTATCCGTTGCAATCTTTTTTTCAAATGCAAAAAAAGGATTTCCACTTCTATCGGGGCTAGAAAAGTATTTCCGCCTACAAAACTATCAACCAATTCAACAACTAAAAAGAATAGATTTTTTTGAACAATAAATTCAACACACGAATTGAAAATCATTTATCAATCATCTTATATCAAATATCTTATATCTTATTTCAAATATCTCTAAATGGGAACTTTAAAACTCAAAGGAAAAGACCTTTTAAAACTGGGATTTCCAAACAATCAAAGCATCAATATCGCATTAGAAGTTATGAAGAGAAACTTCGCGACAAAAAATATACATCACGTGAAAACACTATTAAAAAACATACTACACGAACCTCAAAATTTTGCAGACGACCTCACTTTTGGTCAGATTGCAGAAGCACTTTTAACCTCAAATAAAACAGAAAAAAGAATGCTGTTACAAAATAGAGTTCCGTTTCAAATATTCGGAAACAATATTTCAGACGAAACCAAAAACCAACTGTACACCGGTTTGAAATTACCAATTTCTGTGCAAGGCGCATTAATGCCAGATGCACATCTCGGTTACGGATTGCCGATTGGCGGCGTTTTGGCGGTAGAAAATGTGGTAATTCCGTATGCAGTTGGAATGGACATCGGTTGCAGAATGAGTTTAAGCATTTTGGATACGCCAATTTCTTACCTAGATGGCGCAAAAGACAAATACGAAAAAGCCTTGGCAGAACACACCAAATTTGGAATGAACGAAGTGCATAAAACTCACATCGACAATGAAATTTTCGAGAGAGACACCTTTGATTTAATCCCCATTCTAAAAAGAATGAAAGGAAAAGCCCACAAACAAATGGGAACTTCTGGTGGCGGAAATCATTTTGTGGAATTTGGAGAAGTAGAAATCACGGAAGAAGAAGCACAAATTGATTTACCAAAAGGCAAATATTTGGGTATACTTTCGCACAGCGGATCTCGTGGTTTTGGAGCAGAAATTGCGCAATATTATTCAAGAGTTGCAGCAGAGCAATGTCCATTACCAAAGGAAGCGCAAAATTTTGCCTGGCTTTCTCTAGACTCGCATCTTGGTTTGGAATATTGGACCGCAATGACGCTTGCCGGAGATTATGCATCGGCTTGTCATGACGATATTCACCGCAGATTGCTGAAAGCAGTTGGCGGAAGAGTGAAAGCTAGAATAGAAAATCACCACAATTTTGCGTGGAAAGAAATTCACAACGGAAAAGAAGTGATCGTTCATCGAAAAGGAGCAACACCAGCAAACGAAAACGAACTGGGCATTATTCCTGGCTCAATGACGGCAAAAGGTTTTATCGTACGTGGAAAAGGAAATCCAGATTCTCTACATTCTGCTTCTCATGGTGCTGGAAGACAACATTCTAGAGGAGCTTGCAAAAATTTATTTACGCAAAACGACATCAAAAAGGAGTTGAAATTAAAAAAAATCACCTTGCTTGGTGGAAGTACGGAAGAAGCACCAATGGCTTATAAAAACATCAACGAAGTGATGAATGCCCAAAGCGAATCGGTAGATATTCTGGGAACTTTTCAACCGAGAATTGTGAGGATGAAAGGGAAATGATGGATGATAGATGATAGATGATAGATGATAAATAATGAAAATCGACAATTTATCGAAGGAAATCTTCTTAAAATTTAAATTTTAGTAAATGAAAAATAATATTGAAAAAAAGCGACTATTTGCTCTCGTCATTTCTGACGAGATGAGTGGATCCCGATTTTTCATCGGGAGAGAACGGAAGGCATAAACGAAATTGAAGCGAAGGCTTTAATTGAAGTTTACGAACGAAGTTCATGTCTGCCAAAAAAATAAAATGATAGATATTCGACAAAGTCAAATGTCTGCCCAAAAAATAATTAATAATAAAAAATGGACAAAATAATACAGATTTCTTCTGGAAGAGGACCTTTGGAATGCCAATTTGTAGTGGCAAAAGTGCTGAAGGTTTTCCTAGAAGAAGCTACAGAAAACAAAATAGAATACGAAATCATCCACAGAGAAACGGGCGATGAAAATTTAACTTTAAAATCCGCAAGCTTACTTTTGAAAGGCAAAAATGCAGAACAATTTCTGAAAACATGGATTGGAAGCATCTGCTGGATTGGCAAAAGCACCTTCCGAAAATTGCACAAAAGAAGCAATTGGTTTATCGGGGTTTTTGAACTGGAAAATGTAATGAAAATAGAATTTAACGAAAAGGATATTCAATTTCAAACCACCAGAAGCCAAGGAAGTGGCGGACAAAACGTGAATAAAGTAAGCACCGCAGTTCGTGCTACACATTTGCCTACCAAAATTTCGGTTTTTGTGCAAGACACGCGTTCGCAATTGGAAAATAAGAAAATTTCTATCGCAAGATTAAAAGAAAAAGTTTTGGAATTAGATTTAAAAAAAATAGAAAATCAAATGCAAGAAACGTGGAAAAATCAAATAGAAATAGAGCGTGGAAATCCTGTGAGAACTTTCTCTGGCAATGATTTCAAAAAAAGTACTGCCGATAAAACCTTTAAAACAAAAAGAGGCAGACTGAAAAATGAACTAAAAAAAGAACAAAATGAACTTAACTAAAAATAAATATTACTTTGAAGCTTTAGATTGCTTTCCGTACAATTTACCAGAATGCTTGGAAGCCTTAAACTACGCACTTTCCTACGATCCGGAAGATGCAGATGCTTTGTGTTTGATGGCGAGAATCCATTCTGAAATATTGAAAGATTATGAAACCGCGAAAAAATATTTCGCCGAAGCAATGATGCATGATGTCGCAAATATCAACACGCCAGAGTTTTACATCAATTGTTTGATCAATAATGAAGATTTTGAAGAGGCAGAAAAATTAATTAATTATTCCTCAAAAATAAAAGGAATAGACCAATCTGTAATTTGGATTTTGCGCTCTTATCTTTCAGAAAAGAGAGGGAATTTCATCAACGCGATACATTTTTTAGAAAAAGCGAAAAAATATTGCTTCAATTCTTGTAGTTTGGAACACATCAAAGAGCGAAAAAAATTTGTTAAATCTAAAATTATAAAGAAAAAATCTAAAAAGAAGACGAAGGAAACCGATTGAGGTTTCCTTTTTTTGATTTAAAGAATGTACCTTTATATCTATTTTTAAAAACAATGAAAAAGAATTCTACAAATAACAATAAATCATTTTCTTGGAAAAAATTTTTCTTTTTTTCTGCACTGATCCTGTTTGCATTTCTCTCTTTCCAATTTTATGAACCTAAGTATCCTGCAAAAATCTTAGATAAAAAAACGGATTCAACTTTGGTGAAAAAACATTTGAATGCACTTACCGAAATACCAAATTTTAGAAACGCTGATCATTTATCACAACTAGATTCTACAGCAAATTACCTCAAAAAAGATTTTGAAAAATATGCTGATGACGTTTCCTTTCAAAATTTTGAAGTTGATGGCAAAAATTATAAAAATGTAATTGCCTCTTTTGGTACCGAACATAAAAGCAGAATTATAGTTGGTGCGCATTACGATGTTTGCGGAGAGCAAGCTGGAGCAGATGATAATGCTTCTGGAACTACTGCGCTTTTGGAATTAGCAAGAATGTTAAAAGGCGAAAAACTGAATTTTAGAATAGATTTGGTGGCTTATACTTTGGAAGAACCACCCTATTTTCGGACAGAAAACATGGGAAGTTACATTCATGCAAAATCTTTGAAAGATAAAAATATTGATGTTTTTGGGATGGTTTCTGTCGAAATGATTGGTTATTTTTCTGATGAACCCAATTCTCAAGATTATCCACTCGGTTTGCTTTCAATTTTTTATGGCGACAAAGGTAATTTCATCACGGTTGTGAAAAAATTTAATGCTGGAAAATTTGCCAACGCATTTAATAAAACCTACAAAAAATCTGGTCAAATAAAAACGCAAACTTTCACGGCACCTCAATTTCTGCAAGGCATAGATTATTCTGATCACCTCAACTATTGGAAATTTGATTACAGCGCTTTGATGCTCACAGATACTTCATTTTTTAGAAATAAAAACTACCACAAAGCAAGTGATACCGTAGAAACTTTGGATATTCCGAGGATGTGCAAAGTAATAGACGGTTTGTATTATACTTTGAAAAATTTAGAGTAAATTATTCAGTACACGACATAAAATAAAATGTGAAAAATTTACCGCAAAAGCAGATGTTTTTTAGACTGAAAAAGATTAAAAAATTTAAAAGTCAAATATTTTCAAACTTATTTTAACTTTTCCACTACTTTTTTAGCAGTTTGCTTTTGTTCCTTTTATGGTTGAAAATTTTTGTCATGTACTAAAATTAATTGTAAAAAATTCAGTCCGTTGGAAAGGAATTACAATTAAATTGTAGTCTTCAACCATTTTGAATTTGCCAAATAATTTTGATCTGGAGCATAAATAAAAAGGCAATTTTTTCCTTTAATGGTATTTATTATTGGCTCTGCCAATTCTTTTGGAACTGCCGGACAACCCCAACTTCTGCCCAATCTTTTTTCATTTTTTATGAAATTTTCACTCACATAATCTGCGCCATGCATTACAATTGCGCGTTCTAGCGCTTTATCATTATAACCATCATCCATCCCAAGAAGTTTTAGAGAATATCCGTTGGATCCGTCGTAAGTGCTTTCTGTAATGTAAAAACCAAGACTGCTTTGCAAAGAACTTTCAGTATTAGAAAATTTTTCTGCAAATTCTTCGCCTGTATTTTTTCCGTGAGCCACCAAAGAATTAAAAACCACTTTCCCTTCGTGCACATCTATTACCCACAATCTTTTTACATTTGACGATAAAGAAAAATCACAAATCGTTAGCAGATGAGAATTTCCATCTAATTCACCCGCTTTTTTCAAGTTTTCAAAACCAAGAAATGCTTTATAAAAAACATCCGCATTTAGCCGATTTATATTTTCAAAATTAATAGAAAGATAAACTTCTTCTGCCAAACTAGACGCTTTTTTTGCAGGCGCTTCTTTTTTTGCAATTGGTAGTATCATTAAATTATTTTTTTCTGTAATAAATTTTCGCGTATCTCGCTTGTAGAAAGATGTAGATAAAAATAGAACGGAAATTAATAATAAAAATACTTTTTGCATAAAAAAATTGTTTAATAAATCAGATTGCAAAAATACAATTATTTAATTATCAAGCAGTTAAATATTAGTAATTTAACTCTTATTTAAGAAAAATTTAACGTAAATAGCTACTACAAAAATCGAATACTGCTTTTATTTTTAGCAAAAAAAAAGGAAACCTCAAAAAAGATTCCCTTTTTATATTTAATTTTTCAAAATTTATTTAAATCCCTTTCTTGTATTTATCGAAATGGAATTCATTTAAATTAAACTTTTTCCGCTTTCTTTTTTTTCACGAAATAATAAACAATTCCACCAATTAAAAATACTGGCCAAAAAGGTAAAATAAATAAGAAAATCTCTTGTATCACATTCCAACCACTTCCTACAGCACCCAAAGTTCTTCCACCAAAACTTGTTGGTGTTGTAGCAACACTAGCATTTTCTGTATTGTTCGCCAAAGTAATTTCTAGATTGCAAATAGAATTTTTGGCATAATCTTGTCCGGTAATTTCTACATTTCTGGAGACAATTTTTCCTACATAATTTTCTAAATCTTGGATCAAATATTCAGATTTTTCTAATGGAACAGCTACTTTCAAATAGGTATATTCTTCATCATTATAGCTAGAATTTTTTTCATTTTTAATGATTCCATCATATTTTTCAATCTGTTCTTTCGTTGCATCTTTCGCCAAAGAAACATCTTCTACCAGAATTTCCAATTGTCCATTTTTCACAATTCTTGGAGCTGCTTCTTGCTTTTCTGCTCTTGGTGTTTCTCTGTAAACAACCTTCGTTTCCCGAATAATTTTTGGAGCAGTGCTTTTTGTATTCACTTTTGTTGCAATAGAATTTTTCACAGAATCTATTTTCTGTTGTGCTATTTTAATTTCAGAAACAATGGTTTTTCTTGTCGCAGAATCTAATTCTTTAGCTACTTTTTCTGTTAGCAGTTCTTTTTCTTCTTTCAATTCTGCAATTTTTCCTTCAGCAGTTCCTTTTATGGTTGCCAAAGCAGCATCTGTTTGCTCTTTCGTCAGTTTTGGAAGATTATCTAGAGAGCTAGAAACAGAATCTGCGCTCATCGTAGATAAATTTTCAGCTATTTCAGAATTTTCTACGGCGTTTTTCGCAGCATCTACCTCACTTTTTTGGCAAGCAATTAAACTAAATACAGTTATTAATGTTAAAACAATTTTTTTCATAATAGAATATTTTTATTGGTGATTATTTGATATTGTAAATCTACCTAGAACAAAAAATTTATATTTGAAAAAGAAATGTAAAGAACTCGTAAATTATAATTTACTGATTTTCATATAGGTAAAATTGTATAAAGCAAATATTTACAAAATTTAATGGTAATGAATTATTTTTTTGCATTTTAAAAATCTATTTATTTCTATAATTAATAACTAAATTTTCTATCATCCTTTAAAGTTCTTATTTTAGCCAAACTAAAAACGCATCATGACTTCTACTTTATATATAAAAAATACGCTTCAACTATCTGAACAAAACATCAATGCCACTTTAAAACTTTTGGCAGAAGATTGCACCATTCCTTTTATTTCAAGATATAGAAAAGATGCAACCGGAAATCTTGATGAAGTACAAATTGAAAATATTTTTAAATTAAATAAGCAATTTGAAGAAATCATCAAAAGAAAAGAAAGTATTTTAAAATCTATCGAAGAGCAAGATGCTTTGACACCAGATTTGAAAAATAAAATAGAACAAAGCTTTGATCTGCTAGAATTAGAAGATTTGTATTTACCTTACAAAAAAAAGCGAAAAACAAAAGCAGATACCGCTAAAGAAAAGGGTTTAGAACCATTGGCAAAAATCATAAAAGAGCAAAATTCTAGAAATTTAGAAGATATTGCTTCCAGATATTTGAATGAAAATGTAACATCTATTGAAGATGCTTTGCAAGGTGCGAGAGATATCATCGCCGAATGGATCAATGAAAATATGTACGTTCGGAAAAATCTGCGCCGATTGTTTCAAAGAAAAGCACTTATTTCTTCTAAAATTATTAAATCTAAATTAGAAGACGAAGCCGCCAAAAAGTATCAACAATATTTTGAATGGGAAGAAAATTTAAATAAAATTCCATCCCATCGTTTACTGGCAATCTTGCGCGCAGAAACCGAAGGATTTGTGAAAACTAAAATTGAAGTTGATAAAATAGAAGCGTTAGATATAATTGCAGATGCCATCATCAATTCTAATAATGAATGCACAGATCAGATAGAATTAGCCATAAAAGATAGTTACAAAAGACTTCTAGAACCTGCAATTTCCAACGAAATCTTGCAAGAAGCAAAAGCAAAAGCCGACATCAAAGCCATTGATATATTTTCTGAAAATCTACGCCAACTTCTGTTGGATTCACCTTTAGGCGAAAAGAGAATTTTAGCAATAGATCCTGGTTTTAGAAGTGGATGCAAGGTAGTTTGTTTGGATGAAAAAGGCGACTTAATCTACAACGAAACCATCTTTCCGCATGCACCACAAAATGAAAGCGGAATGGCGATGAAAAAAATTCGTTCTATGGTCAACGCAAATCAGATTGAAGCAATTTCTATAGGAAACGGAACTGCGAGTAGAGAAACGGAATTCTTTATAAAAAAAATAGCTTTTGATAAACCGCCTTTGGTTTTTGTAGTTTCGGAAGCTGGAGCTTCTATATATTCTGCCAGCAAAATAGCGAGAGACGAGTTTCCGACGTATGATGTTACGGTTCGTGGTGCAATTTCCATTGGCAGAAGATTGCAAGATCCACTGGCAGAATTGGTGAAAATTGAAGCAAAATCTATCGGAGTTGGTCAATATCAGCATGATGTAGATCAAACATTATTAAAAAATGAACTGGATTCTACGGTTATGAAATGCGTAAATTCTGTAGGCATTAATCTAAATACAGCAAGTAAATCTCTCTTAAGTTACGTTTCTGGCATTGGCGAAAAAATGGCTGAAAACATAGTAAATTATAGAACAGAAAACGGAGCTTTTGAAGATAGAAAACAACTAAAAAAAGTACCAAGATTGGGCGAAAAAGCATTTCAGCAAGCTGCAGCATTTATTAGAATAACCAATGCAAAAAATCCGTTGGATAATTCTGCTGTACATCCAGAAGCGTATAAAATAGTAGAAAAAATGGCGAAAGATTTAGGTTTAAAGACTGAAAACCTCATCGGTAATCGGGAGCACATTCAAAAAATAAATCCAGAAAAATACATCACCTCAACTATTGGAATTTTAGGAATAAAAGACATTTTGAAAGAATTGGAAAAACCTGGTTTAGATCCCAGAAAAGCAGCTAAAGTTTTTGAATTTGATCCGACTGTAAAATCCATCAAAAATTTAAAAATCGGCATGATTCTTCCCGGAATTGTGAACAACATTACGGCTTTCGGTTGTTTTGTAGATGTGGGAATAAAAGAAAGCGGACTGGTGCACATTTCCCAACTAAAAGAAGGTTTCGTTTCGGACGTGAATGAAGTAGTAAAACTAAATCAACATGTGCAAGTGAAAGTTTTGGAAGTAGATGAAGATCGAAAACGAGTGCAGTTGAGTATGGTTTTGTAGGTGAAATTTTTCAATAATCATTTATTAAATAAAAATATAACCGAAAATAATTTAGTACTTTCAAGCTTTGATATTCTATATTTATAATGAACATCCATAAAAATAGCAAACTTATTCTCGAAACTGTTTTTATATTTATTGCAAATAGTTTTCTTGCTTGCAGCATCATTCAGTATATTCAAAATCCATTTTTAATGTATGCTTTGTACTTGCCATTGCTTATATTTCAAGGGTTTTGGTATTACAGAATTTATATTGTAGGGCATGAAAGTGCGCACAAAAAATTATTTAGCAATAATCTAAAGTTGAATGATATTGTAGGAACCTTGATGCTAATTCCTCTTTTTGTTCCGATCACTATTTACAGGAAAATACATTATTTTCATCATGGTTTCAATAGAAAAGATGAGCATACTTCCGCGCTTGATACATTCATCGTAAAAGGAAAATTTAAAAAATTGAAAACGATCTATTATTACATCATTTGGTATTTGAATGTGTTTTTTGGTGGATTCTTTTTACACTCATTAGTTTCCGTATTTCTATTTTTATTTATGCCGCCAAAATTAGCCTTGAAAATTTCCCCTGCTTTTAAAGGCTGGACATTTAAAGATCAGCTCAAGTCTATTGCGCTTTTTTCTTTAAGTGTTGCCTTCCATTTTTCAGCATATTTGCTATTAGGTAAGGAAGTTTATTTGCTCTCATTTGGCTATCCATTGCTTTCATTTGCGTGGATATTGTCTTTGTTGGTCTACATATTTCACTATGATACCACGATAGGAAATGAGGTAAGATACAATGTGAGATCTGTGAAATCTGTACCATTTTTATCCTGGATCTTGATGAATTTTAATGATCATGCAACCCATCATCAATATCCAAATATTCCGTGGCACGAATTGCCGAAAAAAAGAAAAATATTGCCGCAATATTATTTAGAAAAAAACCAAACAACCTGGAGTTTTTTCCGTGCAATTATTAATCAACTAAAAGGACCCCATATTTATTATGAAAATTAGGCAAGCCGTAGAATCAGATGCTCAATATTTTATCGAAATTAAAGACCAACTTCATTTTAAAAATGTACAAGGGGAAACTACTTCAGGTGGTTTTTTATTGGGAACAGATATTGAAACCTATCAAAAATACATCAGGGAAGAAAATGTTTTGGTAGGAATTGATGATGGAAAAATTGTAGGTTTTGGTATTATGCTGAAAAATGATACCGTGAAAAATACTGATCTTTGGCAACGGAAAGAAATGGCAAATTGGACGATCAATATAGAAAAATATGATTTTATTCCTACCTGCTATTTTGAACAATTGGCATTTTTGAATGGTTACAGCCGTTTAGCAATGCGTTTGTGCTATGCTCTTGCACAAAAAGCCTTTGAAACCCATGATGCGCTTTTCACAACCACAGTACATTCACCAATTTTAAATTTGGCCGCTGTTCCTTATATTTTAAAATCGGGTGGAAGCAAAATTGGGAATATAAATGAATATTATGAGCAAATAGGAAATATAATATCTGATATTTATAAAATTGATAAAGTGGATTTTGAAGAAAAAGTGCAGAAATCTATATTTTTTAAATTTTTAAATTCTTAAGAATGAGAGAAAAAACGACCCCTTTTTTAAGAAATTTATTAGAAAATACAAGCATTTCGAAACAATATTTAATAGCAGAACAACCCGAAGACATTGAAAATAATTACAATGATCCTTTGATGGAAGATAAACATGAAGTTGTGAAAGGCCTCATCCATAAATACAAAAACAGGGCGCTTGTAAAAGTGAGTTATCAATGCGCTGCACATTGTAGATTTTGCACCCGAATCCGGCAAATTGGAAATCCAGAAGGTACGCTAAAATCAGATGAGATTGATAATATTGTAGAATATTTAATAAATCATCCGGAAATTGACGACGTTATATTATCTGGTGGCGATCCTTTGTACACACCAAAACTCACCTACGAAATATTACTAAAAATAAAAGAAATTGAAAGTATAAAAGTAATTCGCATTGGAACAAGAATGCCGTTTCAATCCCCAAAATCTTTTGAAAGTCCAGTTTTTCTTGAATTATTTAATCTGATAAAAACCATACAACTCACAAAGCCATTTTATATTCTAGTTCACATAGAACATCCCGCGGAAATAGTTCCAGAGTCAATTGCTGCGATAAAAATATTAAAAGAATTAAATGTAACCTTACTTTCTCAAACAGTATTTTTAAAAGACATCAATGATGATGAAGTTGTATTAGAAAAAATGTTTAAAAAACTCTATTATCTTGGTGTGATGCCATATTATTTATACCATTGCGATAACGTGAAAGGATTAGAACATTTTATAGTGCAAAAGGAAAAAGAAAAAGAGATCGCACAAAAATTAAGAACATTATTAAGTGGCATTGCAACACCATTATTGGTAGAAGATTTAGAAAATGGATATGGAAAGATTCCTATTTAAACCTTGAACTATAAACTGAAAATTTTTACAACCTTAAAATTTTAGAAATAGTAAGTTTTACAGAATTGAGGTTATTGCTTTAAAATTTTTTTCATATTTTTTGATAAAAATGAACTTTTGAATTTATAATGGAAAAAATTCTATTATTTTTTAAATTTAAATAGACAAACCAGCAAAACCAAATTCACCAAAACCGCAAAACCATTTGATAAAATAATAGACCATTCTTCTTTCAAAATTCCAAACCAAACCCAAAGAGAAAGTCCTGTGATGAGAATTGCGGACATCAACCAAGAAATATCTTCCACATTTTTTTCTTTCAAAACTTTTATGAGTTGTGGCAACATAGCAACGGAAGTCAGAATTCCAGCGATTATTCCTAATGTATTTGCGTCCATAATTTAAAAAATTTTTCGGAATTAAAAATAAGATTTATTTAGAAATGATCACAAAAAAATTAATTGTTGAAATTTTTAAATAAAATATTTTGATGATTTAAACAAAAAAAAACACTCTTAAAAAAGAGTGTTTCCGTGGTCCCACTTGGAATCGAACCAAGCACCTACTGATTATGAGTCAGTTGCTCTAACCGAATGAGCTATAGGACCTAAAACTAAGAAAGACTAGCTTTCCGTTTTATTGAGGTGCAAATGTAAGGAAATTTTATAATCCTCAAAATTTTTTTTACTTTTTTTCTTGGCAAAGTTCAATCAATACTCCATTTGTTGATTTTGGATGCAAAAAAACTACAATTTTATTGTCCGCACCATCCTTTGGTTCTTCGGATATAAATTGAAATCCAGCATTCTTTAATCTTGCAATTTCTTCCAAAATATTTTCTACACCAAAAGCGATATGATGAATCCCCTCTCCTTTCTTATCAATAAATTTCGCAATCGGGCTTTCTTCCCTACTCGCTTCTACTAATTCTATTTTACTTTCGCCAAGTTGATAGAAACTTGTTGTAACGCCTTCTCGTTCTACAGATTCTTGTTTATAATTTTCCGTTCCTAAAAGTTTTGAAAACAATTCGTCTGATAAACCCAAAGATTTTACTGCAATTCCGATATGTTCTATTTTCATATTTTTAATTTTGTTTAAGATGGTTTGATCTAATTCAAATTTATTTTAAATTTATATTTTATTGAAAAATGTTTAAATTATCTTTAAAAAACAAATCTTGGATGAATATTTTCTCTATTGATTATTATTTATTTCGTGATTTCTACTTTTAAAATCCTTTGCGTTTGGTTGTAGGTGAAACTTTTTTTACTAAGATTTTTCTTTAGAAATTTTCAAAAAAAAGTGGAAACCGTAGACTGACTACTTTATTTTTGTCGCACAACGAGCATTGTGAGATGTGCTGCAAAAATATTGTGGGCACGTCCAAAATCTTATCTACAAATTTAGTAAATTTGCAGCATGAATGAAAGCAATAGACAGAGAAAAGTAGCGCAAATAATACAAGAAGATTTTGCAGAGTTTTTTAGAAAGCAAGCTTCCGAGAGTGCACAAAGCTTTTTGATTACCGTATCTGACGTGAAAATTTCTGCAGATCTTGGTGTTGCAAAAATATATTTAAGCATATTCCCAAGTGAACACCGCAATGCGATAATGAAAGAAATTGAAGCAAACAAGCAGCAGTACAGATTTTTCTTAGGCAAAAAAGTGGGCGCACAATTGAGAATTGTACCGCAACTGAGCTTTTTTCTAGATACCACTTTGGATGATGTAGAAAGAATAGAAAAGGAATTGCGTGGAGATGGAGAAAATCCTTTATTGTAGATTTTTGTGGCAAGCGTAGCATTTTATATAGCGAAAAGATACCTTCTTGCAAAAAAAGGCAGTACTGCTGTCACGTTTATTACGTGGTTGGCCGTGCTTGCAATGACGGTTGCTGTAGCTGCAATGTTCATTATTATTTCTGTTTTTTCTGGTTTAGAGGATTTAAATAAAGACCTTATTTCTAACCTTCATGCAGATATTACAATAAAAAGTACCAAGCAAAAATCTCTAGTAGATATCCCAAAATTGGAAAAAATTCTACAAGAAGAAAAAGCTATTTCCCATTTTTCTAAATTAATTGAGGAGAAGGTGTACATAGATTACCAAGGAAAGGGTGATGTAGCCTTTTTGCGTGGTGTAGATTCTGCTTATACGACCGTAAACCCAATTGATAAAACCATCCTCTATGGCAAATATCCCTCTTTTGTGTATAGCAACGAGGTTTTGATGGAAAATCAACTAGATATTAGGCTTTCACTTCCACCAGGTTCTGATGCGGGTTTTGCAACTTTATACATGCCCAAACCTGGGAAAGGACTCATTAATAAGGAAGAAGATATTTTTAATAAAAAGGAATTTTATGTAAGTGGTGTTTTTCCAGGAAACGATCAATTAAACAGCTACATAATATCACCTATCGAGCTTACACAAGAACTTTTAAACCTTCCAAAAGGTTCCGCATATCAAATAGTAATCAAACTAAAAGACCCGGAACTTGCAGATGACATTAAAAATAATTTATCTCAAAAATTGGGCTCGGCTTATGAAATTAAAACCAAAAGCGAAGAGAATGCTGCTTTTTGGAAAATGATTAATATCGAAAAATTATTTATTTATTTAATATTTGTGCTCGTTATTTTTATCACTACCTTCAATTTGGCTGGTGCAATTATCATTTTGCAATTAGACAAAAAAGAACAATCAAAATCTTTAATTTCACTTGGTTTCCAATTAAAACATTTGCGAAAAACATATTTTTATACGGGATTATTAATTGTTTTCATAGGAGTAAGTGCTGGTTTGATCATAGGAACTTTGGTGTGCATTGTACAATTGCAAACTGGAATTTTCAAAGCTAATGAAACGCTACCTTTCCCTGTGAGATTGCTATTGAAAAACTATCTAATTGTAGCATCAACGGTAGCTTTTTTCGGAGTTTTAATTTCTTGGTTTTTTTCGAAAATCAACAAACAATATCTTATTAATAATTAAGATTATATGAGAATTTTTGTAAATTCGCGCTCTTAAATTTAAATCTAATGAAAAAAATATTTAGCTCTTTTATTCTTGCATTTTTATGCCAATTTTCTTTTGCGCAAATTCCTGCAGGATACTACAATGGTACAACCGGACTTTCTGGTGCAGCATTGAAAACAAAACTCTTCCAAATAATCTCTACGGGAACTGTGGATAATGGATATGGCGGTCTTTGGACAGCATACCAAACTACAGACAAAGACAATTTCTATGAAAATGATAACACAGTATTAGATATTTACTCCGAAAATCCAAATGGTCCAGATCCTTATAATTACAATTTTGGAACAGGGCAATGTGGAAATGTAGGTGCGGAAGGTACTTGCTACAATAGAGAGCACGTTGTACCGCAAAGTTTGTTTAATTCTGTAGCGCCGATGGTATCAGACATCCACTTTATTAGACCAACCGATGGGAAAGTAAATGGTGCAAGAAGCAATTACCCTTTCGGAAATGTAGGTACAGCAACTTTCACCTCTTTGAATGGATCTAAGGTAGGAAATTCTACATCTTTAGGATATGGAGGAACTGTTTTTGAACCTAATAGTGCTTTTAAAGGAGATATTGCCAGAATGGTTTTATATTTTGTTACTAGATACGAAACTCAACTTTCTGGTTTTTCTACAGGAAATTTGTTGGGAGGAAGTTCTTTTCCTGGACTTCAAGCTTGGGAATTGCAACAAATGCTAATTTGGAATGCGCAGGATCCCGTTTCTGCAGAAGAGATTGCCAGAAATAACGCATCTTACACATATCAAGGGAATAGAAATCCCTTCATAGACAACAATCAATATGTTACAGACATTTGGGGATCAGTAGTTGTAGATACTACTCCGCCAACAGTACCTACAAATTTGGCAGCTTCAAACCCAACTTCTAATACTATAGATCTCGCTTGGACTCCTTCTACAGATAATGTAGGTGTTTCAGGGTATGATGTATATGTAAATGGTATTGGCACTACAACAGTATCAGGAACTACTGCAACCATTAGTAATCTATCACCAAGTACAACATATAATTTTTATTTAAAAGCGCGAGATTTGGCAGGCAATACATCTGCTCAAAGTAATACGGCGACTGAAACTACATTGGCTGGAGCTCCAGCAGGAACAAGCTGTGGTGCAGAAGATTTTGAAAATATCCCTACAAGTGCAAGTAATTATGATACGAGAACTTGGACAAACAATTTCATAAATTGGACAGCTACAGATGCAAGAACAGACCAACCATTAAATGGAAGAGCAATAACCATAAGAAATGGAACACTTTCTTCAAGTTCTATCGGAGGTGGAATTAAAAAAATCACAATCTCTACAAAGTTAATATATGGAAGCGTTGCAGGAACTTTTACGGTTAGAATAAATGGAACATCCGTAGGAACTGTACCATACAGCACTTCAACAGGTACATTTTCAATTGATAATATAAATGTTACTGGAAGTTTTACGCTTTCACTTACAGATAATTCTGTAACTGGTAATCGTGTTGCTTTTGATGATATTACTTGGGAATGCTATTCTTTATCAACTTCTGAAATAGAAGCAGGAAATCAATTCCAAATCTATCCAAATCCTGTAATTGATGGAAAATTGAATGTGAAAGGAGAAAATTTAAATAAAATAAAATTCGCAGAAATCTACGATACCAACGGGAAATTAATTCAAAAAATTTCCGCACCATTTGAAAAAAGCACTAGCATAATTTTAAATAAAATTCCTACTGGTTTATATATTTTAAAAACTTCAGAATTTAGTACAAAATTCATAGTGAAATAATTTATTGATTCCTTATATATAAAGACCGATTTTTTGTCGGTCTTTTTTATTGAATTAAATTTGCAAAGAATATATCATTTTCACGGTTTTTACTTTATTTAAAAGTCGTGTATTAGCAATAAATATTAAAAGCAAAAGATGAAAACAAAAAAATTGGGTTTAATAGGCAAAAACATTTCCTATTCTTTCTCAAAAATTTATTTTGAAACAAAATTCAAAAATTTGAATGCAGATTTCAACTATGATTTGTTTGATATTCCATCAATAAATGATGTAGAAGAATTATTTAAAATTGAAAATATTGTAGGTTTAAACGTTACGCAACCTTATAAAGAAGCAATCATCCCGTTTTTAGATGAATTGAGTGAAGAAGCATTACAAATTGGTGCGGTGAATACTATTTTAATTCAGAACGAAAAAAAAATCGGCTACAACACAGATGCTTTTGGTTTTGAAAAAACATTACTATTAAAAAAGAACGCTAAGCACGAGCAAGCACTGATACTAGGAAATGGTGGAGCCGCAAAAGCCATTCAATTTGTGCTAAATAAACACAACATTCCCTTTCAAATAATTTCTAGAAAAGGCGATATTACTTTTGAAGATTTAGATGAAAATTTGATTTCAAACCATCAAATAATAATTAATAGTACACCCGTTGGTACTTTTCCAGATATAAAAGAGCACATTCCGTTTCCGTTTCAATTTTTGACAGAAAATCATTTAGTAATAGATCTCATTTACAACCCAGAAATAACAGAATTTTTACGAAAATCTGCCAATTTTGGAGCAAAAACACTGAATGGACAATACATGCTAGAGCAACAAGCAGAAAAAGCATGGCAAATATGGAATAGTTGAAAAATTTTATATATATTTATTGATATTTTCAGAAAAGAAAAAACAGATATCATTTGAAAATATTTTACCGTAAATAAAAGCTGCATTATGACTACAGAAAATTCTGAAAAAGATCTATCTCAAGATCAAAACGAAAATCTACAAAAAAATCTTTCCGATACAAACCAACCCAGTACAATTGAAAATACTGAAGCGGAACCTGTAAACGAACTTGCCGATGCATTGGTAGAAGAACATATAGAAAATGCAGAGGAAGTGCAAGATGCATCAAATGAGAATTCTGAAGAAGATAAAGCAAAAGAACATACAAAAACTGAATTAGGACAATCAGAAGAAGTAAACACGAATGATTTATCTACTAACGAAGAAAATTCTGAAGAGAAAGCAATAGAAAAAGAAACCATTGGAGAAAATTCTACTGCAGAGAAATCTTCTAATGAAGCCACTGGAAAACAAGAAATAGAAAAATTCTTGACACTCCCTGATATTATTGAAGGATTAGCTGCTTTGCAAAAAACAGCAACCGCAGAAAGCTGGAGTAGAGATTCTAAAGAATTTAATAAATATAAAGCTCTTGGCTACGCACATTTGCACGCAATAGAAAAAACGGAGAAGGAAAAATGGGCAGAAGGCGAAAATTCTGCAGAAGATTTCAAATTTGAAAATGAAAACAATGATAGATTTGGAGAGTTGATGCAAGGCTTTAAAAAAGTGCAGGAAGAATTTCACCAAAATCAAGATCAACAGCAAACTAAAAACCTGGAAATCAGACAGCAGATTATTGAAAAATTGAAAAATTTAAATAGCAATGCAGATGCTGGCACAAATTTATTTAAAGAAATAAGAATTATAAAAGAGCAGTGGACATCTGCAGGACAAGTGCCAAAAGCAGATTTCAAAATAATTAATAATAATTATTTTCATCATCTTACTCAATTTTACGAAATATTAGATCTTAAAAAAGAATACCTAGAGCAAGAGTACGCACACAATCTCGAAAAAAGAGAACATATTATATTGCGTGCAAAAGAATTGCTAACAGAAGAATCTGTACAAAAAGCACTAAACGAACTGCAGTATTTACACAAACTTTGGAAAGAAGAAGCAGTTCCAGTTGCAGAAGAATTCCGCGAAAAAACTTGGCAAGAATTTAAAGATATTTCTGATAAAATACATGATAGACGTGCAGAACTATCAGAAATGATGGATACAGAACATGCTGAAAATCTTGCAAAGAAAAATGCCATCATTGAAGAAATAAAAAAACTGACTGCCCCAGAAAAAGAGCCTAACCATAGTTATTGGCAAAATAGCCTGAAAAAAATTGAAACATTGCGTGCAGATTTTTTGAAAACAGGTAGCGTTAGTAGAAAATTATCCAATCAAAATTGGCAGGATTTCAAAGATGCGTTAAAGATTTTTAATAATAATAAAAACCATTATTATAAAGATCAAAAAAATTCTCAACAAAAAAATCTGGATGATAAGCTTAAATTAATTCAAACTGCAAAAGACAATAATACCTCAGAAGATTGG
Organism: Frigoriflavimonas asaccharolytica; assembly: GCF_013294015.1. Lineage (GTDB taxonomy): Bacteria > Bacteroidota > Bacteroidia > Flavobacteriales > Weeksellaceae > Frigoriflavimonas > Frigoriflavimonas asaccharolytica. The sequence continues at coordinate 22,593 of NZ_JABSNO010000009.1, read as the reverse complement.
GATACCATGGTTTCTATGTACAAAAACTTGCAAGAAGATTGGAAAAAAATTGGACATGTACCAAGAAGTATGGCAGACAAAATCTGGAATGAATTTCGTGATGCTTGCAACGTTTTTTTCGAGAATTTCAGAGATAAAAGCAAAGCGGAAGGCGAAGATTGGAAGGCAAATTTCGCCACCAAAAAAGACCTTTTGGAACAACTGAAACAAGTTACCAATGAGGAAGGAAGTGTAGGGAAAATTGAAGAAATAAAAACAGCTTGGAATGCTGTTGGAAAAATACCAAAAGACAAACTGCAGCTTCACACAGATTTTAATAAAACACTGCGTGACAAACTAAAACTGAACAATATTCAGGAGTATGCATTAAAAGAAGAAGGACTTTCAGAACATCAGATCACAGATAAAGCCCGCAGAATAAAAAGCCAAATATCTGATATGGAAGCCGAAATTGCAAAACTAGAAAACAACCTTGGTTTCTTCAGCAATCCATCTAGAGAAAATCCTTTATTATCAGCAACTTATAAAAACATTGACGATAAAAAAGCCAATTTGGAAGCTTTGAAAAAGAGTTTGCATGAGATAATTGCAGGATAACAAAAATTTGAAAATGAAAATGAAATAGAAACTGAAAATTTCGATAAGCTTTATCTGACAGTTTAGTTGTATTTATTTTATCACTATTTGTCAAGTTGAGCTTCTCGAAATCTATTTTTAAATAATTTAAAAATCTCAACACTTAACTTTCGTTAAGTGTTTTTTATAAATGAAAGAAGAAGATATATATATTGGTCGTTGCATTCAATTGGCCAAAAAAGCTTTAGGAAACACCTATCCAAATCCTTTGGTGGGTGCAGTAATCATACATGATGGCAAAATAATTGGCGAGGGATATCACAAAAAAGCTGGTGAACCTCATGCAGAAATAAATGCCATCAATTCTGTAGAAGTTTTATCGCTTTTACCAGAAAGTACCATCTACGTTTCTTTAGAACCCTGTGCACACTTCGGGAAAACGCCGCCGTGCGCTTTGAAATTGAAAGAAATTGGTTTCAAAAAAGTGGTGATTGGTTGTAGAGATTCGCACGGAAAAGTGGACGGAAAAGGCATAGAAATATTGAAAAATGCTGGAATAGAAGTTCAATCTGGAATTTTAGAAAAAGAATGTCGAGATCTCAATAAAAGATTTTTCTGTTTTCACGAGAAGAAAAGACCTTATATCATCTTAAAATGGGCGCAATCTGCAGACGGATTTTTAGATAAAGATTTTCTACCAACCGCCATCGGAAATTCACTCACAAAGCAATTTGTGCATCAATTAAGAAGCGAAGAACATGCAATTTTAGTAGGAACAAACACTGCAATTGTAGACAATCCAAGTTTGACCACGAGGGAAATTGAAGGTAGAAATCCCACCAGAATTCTATTAGATTTTGATCTAAAAGTTTCAAAAGATTCTGAGATATTTAACAATGAAGCTCCTACTCTAGTTTTTAATCAAATTAAGAATGAAGAAATTGGAAATCTAAAATTCATTAAAATTGAGAAAGAAAATTTATTGCAAAATTTATTGCAAAAATTATATGAAGAGCAAATACAGTCTGTAATAATTGAGGGAGGAAGTTATACTTTGCAAAAATTTATCAATGAAAATCTTTGGGACGAAACCATTATCATAAAAAACAATGAACTTTTAGTAGAAAACGGAACGAAAGCACCAACTTTTGAGGGCAAGCTTCAATATTCCAAAAAATTTCTAGATTGTGATATTGAATTTTACAAAAATTATTAATACCCATTTAAATAATAAAACCAAAAATCGAAGATTGACTTCGTCGAACCACTTCGTTAGGTTTCACTGAATCCATCAAAATATTTACAAACAAGTGAAGTGAAATAAAAGTGTAAGAAAATTAAACATGTTTTAAAGTTAATATATGTGTAATATCCCTTATTTTCACTTTAACAAGAATAAATTACGCTCATTCTTTTGTTCCTCTTGTGGTTTAAATTTTAATTTTATATAATTTAAACAGACTCTAAAAAACTTAATTTTTAAAATCCAATGTCTTTTTCCTATCAAACCATCAAAAAACCCGTTACAGAAGTTGTTTATAAAGACAAAGGCAGCAAATTTGTGGGTTTTGGAGTTCCGGTTTGCAACGAAGAAGAATTTAAAATAGCATTAGAAAAAATAAAAACATCGCACCCAAAAGCTACACATCACTGCTACGCTTATCGTTTTGGAATTTCTGGAGAAGAATATAGAGCAAATGATGATGGAGAACCTTCTGGTAGTGCTGGTTTGCCAATTTACAATCAATTGTTGGCTCATGAAGTTTCAGATATTTTGGTGGTGGTCGTTAGATATTATGGTGGTACAAAACTGGGCGTCGCAGGTTTGATAAAAGCCTATAAAGAAACGTCAAAATTGGTTTTAGAGGAAGCAAAAATATCGATCAAAATTTTAGAAAGTAGGTTGATGATAGAATTTCCATATTCCGAACAGCATTTGATTTTTACATTGTTAAATAAATTTGATGCGAAGATTTTAGAATTTAATACCGAAAAAAGCTGCACAATTTCTGCAAGCATAGCTACCGAAAAATTAAAAAGCATCTCTGAAAAACTATCAGAGATGCAATATATTGTATTTGAGATTTCTTAATTTCGATTTCCGCTCAACATGGAAGCGAAATAAATAAGTTGTGCAAGCGAACCAAGCGCCGCAACTACATAGGTTCTAGCTGCCCATTTCAAAGCATCTTTTGCACCTGCATATTCCGTTCTACCTAATGTTCCAGATTTTTCTAGCCAAGCCAGAGCTCTATTGCTCGCATCATATTCTACTGGCAAAGTTACAAACGCAAATAAGGTTGTAAATGCAAACATGGCGACACCAATTGCCAAAACCATCGTGTTTCCATTTGGATTATCAATAGTTCTTGTAGCTGCCATCAACATTATTCCACCTATCAAAACAAATTGCATTAAACGTGAACTTATATTCACCACCGGAACCAATTTTGAACGCAATTGCAACATAGAATATCCAACTGCATGTTGCACAGCATGTCCACATTCGTGCGCTGCAACTGCTGCAGCTGCTGCATTTCTTTGCATATAAACGCCCTCAGAAAGGTTTACCGTTTTGTTTGCTGGATTATAATGATCTGTCAATTGTCCTGGCACAGAAATTACTTGTACATCATTAATGTTGTTATCTCGCAACATTTTTTCTGCAATTTCTTTCCCAGACATTCCATTTTGCAGATGAACTTTAGAATAAAATGCAAATTTTGACTTTAATTTAGAAGAGACCAACCAGCTTATAAGCATGGAAACTCCTATAATAATATAATAACCAAACATAATTTTTAATTTTAATTAATGGCTATCATGGAAAAAGTGTGCCAAAGAATTGATAGATTTCTTTTCAAAATTTCTTTAATAATGATTACATTTGAAGCAAATATTTTGCAATGTCCGCCATTTCTATTACCGAAATTAAATCTCCCACAGATATATTAAAATTCATAAAATTCCCGATGGATTTATATAAAGAAAATCCAAACTATGTACCATCATTATTTAAAGATGAAAAGGAAATATGGGATCGAGAGAAAAACCCTATCTACAAACATGCAGAAGCGAAATTGTATTTAGCATTTAAAGATAATAAAATCGTGGGCAGAATTGCTGTCATGATCAATCATAAAGAAACAGAAGTACTTGCCGAAAAAAAGGTACGTTTTGGTTGGTTGGATTTCATTGATGATGAAGAAGTCTCTAGATTATTAATAGATCAAGCCATTCAATTTGCCAAAGAAAATAAAGTGAATTTAATTGAAGGACCAATGGGTTTCACAAATTTAGATAAATCTGGAATGCTCACAGAAGGTTTTGAAGAATTGGCGACCATGATTGGTTTGTACAACTTTTCCTATTATCCCGAGCATTTGAAAAAATTAGGAATGAAGGATGGTAAAATTTGGGTAGAATTTTCCATGCGTTTTCCCGAAGTTTTGCCTGAAAAAATAATAAAATTTAGCAAATTAATTTCGGAAAAATACAAGCTAAAAGTGCTAGACTTTAAATCTAAAAAAGAAATTGTACCTCATGTAGATGCCATGTTTAAGCTTTTAGACGAAACCTACCGCACGCTTTCTACTTACACACCAATTTCGCCAGAGCAAATAAAAATATATAAAGAAAAATATTTCCCTTTTATTTCGAAAGATTATGTAATTTGTATTGCCGATGAACATGATGAGTTGGTAGCTTTTGCCATTACGATGCCTTCGTATTCCAAAGCTTTGCAAAAATCTAAAGGAAAACTTTTTCCTTTTGGTTGGTGGCATTTTCTACAAGCGGAAAAAAAGAATGATAGAGCCAATTTTTATTTAATAGGTATAAAACCAGAATTTCAAAGGCGTGGAGTAACGGCAATCATCATGAAAGAAATTTTTCATAGGTTTCACAAAATGGGCATCAAGTTCGCGGAAACCAATCCGGAATTAGAAGACAATAAAAGCGTACAACTTTTGTGGCAAGATTATAATCCGGTGCAACATAAGAAGAGACAGACTTTTGTTTTGGAGGTTTAAAAAATAACCATTCAATGAAAAAACTACTCGAACTTCAAAATAGATATTTGCTTATAATTTCCATTGCTGGAATATTATTTTTGATCGCTGGTGCATTTTTAAAAATTACACATTTTGCTTTTGGTTTTGCCAAAGGTAATTCTGTTCTTTACATTGGTTTAGTAATCTCCACTTTTGTTTGGATTTTAGTATTCGTAGATATTTTTAGAACCAAACAGCAGAATGGAATTTTTTGGATTTTGTTTATGTTTCTATTTTTCTCGATCACACCAATTATTTATCTTATCGTAAATAAAAAAGAAACATATTAGCTAATTTATTTTTAATTATAATAGTAATTTTCAATAAATTACAACTTCATTTTATATAAATTTAATACTATAAATTAATATTTAGTAAGATTTTTGGAAAAATTTATCAAATTATAAGTTTTACTTTTTTTGAATGTTTTAATGCAATAGTTTTGGCTAAACAATTAAATAAAACAAAATGGAAAACGAAAAAGTAGTAGATCTATTAAATGATTTAATAACGAAAAATTACGACGCAGAAAAAGGTTACCAAGAAGCAGGCGAAAAAATTGAACATACTTCTTTGAAAGCTTATTTCGAGGCTCAAGCAAAAAACCGATACGATTTTGGACATGAAATCAAAACTCTCATTGCAAAATATGGCGGAGAAGTAATTAAAGGTACAAGCATTACGGGAGATTTGCATAGAACTTGGATTGCAATTAGAGATGCATTCACAAGTGGAGACAAAGCAATCTACGATGAATGCATACGTGGAGAAGAGGCCTTCGTTCAGGAATACGGAGAAATGATGACTGACAATATATTACCTCAAGACGTAAAAGATGTTTTGCGCAACCAAAAAGATTCTGCAGAAAAAGCATTGACTTCATTAAAAGTTATGGAGGGATTTGCTTCCTAATCTAGGGAAATGTTCACAAAAAGAAATACCTTGCAATTACTGTGAGGTATTTTTTGTCTTTAATAGTAGATAATTATTAAATATATATTGAGATTACTTAGACTTTTAAAAATTTGGTAACTTTGCAGAAATTTATATTCAATAAATTTGAAGATAAATTTTCACATTAAATTATAATTATTTTGAAGAAACAACTCGCCTTTTATTTATCAATGATTGTAGCATTTATCGTTTACAATCAGTTTTTTCAGGTAGATGATGAGAAGTTGAATACCATCATCAATATTGTATTTGCAAGCTTTTTATTTTTATACATCGGATACATTGCTTGGTTAGTTTTACAAAAAATAAAAAAACCTTCTGGTAAATAATAAGATTTTTTTCTATTAAAATATATTTATAAAGAAATAATACTATTTTTTTCACTTCTAAATTTCGCAATTCACACTTTATTCATTAACTTTGTAGAACTTAAATAACATATTTAATGAGTTTACCAGAAAGTTACATTCCAATATTGCTTCAAGCCTCTGTAGGAATAGGTTTTGTTGCTATTTCTTTAATAGGAGCAAAATATCTTGGACCACAACAAAAAGACACAACATTACAAAAAAATTCTAGTTTTGAGTGTGGTGTAGAAGTTGAAGGAAATGCAAGAACACCATTTTCTATCAAGTATTTTCTTACCGCAGTTTTATTTGTGCTTTTTGATATAGAAATTGTCTTTTTCTATCCTTATGCTATTAATTTTAGAGAATTTGGAATGGAAGGTTTCTTAGCAGTTGTAATGTTTGTTGCTGTATTTTTCATGGCATTTATTTATGTCTGGAAAAGAGGAGCTTTAGATTGGGATAAATAGTAAATTCTACTTGTAATGAGTTTTTAAAAAGTGATTTTTCAATTTTAAATATTTTGAAAATACACTTCTAACTTTAAATTAAAAAAAATGTCTGACATAAAACCAACAATAATAACCGATGCTCCCGCACCAGAGGGATTTGAAGGAGAAGGATTTTTTGCAACAAAACTAAGTGATGTAGTTGGTATGGCGAGAAAATTTTCGCTTTGGCCACTTCCGTTTGCAACATCTTGTTGTGGAATAGAATTTATGGCTACACTAAATCCAACGTATGACGCTTCTAGATTTGGAATGGAAAGAAATTCATTTTCACCTCGCCAAGCAGATATGTTGATGGTTTGCGGCACGATTTCTAAAAAATTAGGTCCTGTTTTACAACAAGTATACACACAAATGGCAGAACCAAAATGGGTAGTTGCTGTTGGAGCTTGTGCAAGCAGTGGTGGAATTTTTGATAGTTATTCTGTACTTCAGGGTATAGACAGAATCATACCTGTAGATGTTTACGTACCAGGTTGTCCACCAAGACCAGAGCAGATTATAGAAGGTGTGATGCAAGTTCAAGCTCTGTGCGAAAGTGAAAGTTTGAGAAGAAGAGATTCCCCAGAATATGCAGAAATGCTATTATCTTACGGAATTAATTAATTTAAATAAATAAATTTTAGAAATTTCTAAAGGTATATTATCAATTATGACCAACGAATTTTTACTTGAAGCCATCAATAGAGAATTTCCTGGAGCAATAATTTCCAGCAAAGACTCTTTTGGAATGTTGACTTTAGAAATAAAGAAGGAAGAGATAAAGAAAGTGATCCACCATTTGAAAGATTCTACCTTACAGATAGATTTCCTTACAGACATCTGCGGTGTTCACTATCCAGAATTTCCCGAAAAAGAATTAGCAGTCGTTTATCATTTACATGATATGCGAACCAACTACAGATTAAGATTAAAAGCATATTCTCCTAAATTAAATGCAGAATTTGATAGCCTTACAGATATTTATGCTGGTGCAAATTGGATGGAAAGAGAAACCTACGATTTTTACGGTATTTTATTTAAAGGGCATCCAGATTTAAGAGTAATTCTTAATATGGAAGACATCGGCTATCACCCAATGTTGAAAGAATATGCCTTAGAAGATGGAACAAGAGAAGACAAAGACGACGCAATGTTTGGAAGGTAAAACATGAATGATTTAAGATAATTGATGGTCAATTTCTTCAATTATCAATTATCAATTATCAATTTTAAAAATATGAAAGACAACGCATTATCAGATATCATTAATGAGTATGATGTTTCAGATCATGATGATAGCCAGATCTATACACTAAATCTCGGACCAACACATCCTGCAACACATGGTATTTTCCAGAATGTTTTGACGATGGATGGGGAAAGAATTTTACATGCCGAACAAACCGTAGGTTACATTCATCGTGCTTTCGAAAAAATTTCCGAACGTAGAAATTACACTCAAATTACTACACTCACAGATCGATTAAACTATTGCTCTGCACCAATTAATAATTTTGGTTGGCACATGACAATGGAAAAACTACTTAATATAAAAGTACCAAAAAGAGTAGATTACCTTCGCGTTATTTTTATGGAATTAGCTCGTATCGCAGATCATATTATTTGTAATGGTGTTACAGCAATGGATGCAGGTGCTATTACTGGTCTTACTTACATCTTCCAAGATAGAGAACGTATCTATGAAATGTACGAAAGAGTTTGCGGTGGTAGATTAACAACAAACATGGGTAGAATTGGTGGTTTTGAAAGAGACATCGACGAAAAATTTCATGAACTGATACAAGCCTTTATAAAAGATTTTCCAGGTAGGTTTCAAGAATTTTGTGATCTGAATGAAAGAAATAGAATCTTCATGGATAGAACCATAAATGTTGGCGGTATTTCTGCAGAAAGAGCATTAAGCTATGGTTTCACAGGTCCAAATTTACGTGCAGCCGGAGTAGATTATGATGTGCGAGTTGCCTCTCCATATTCCTCATATGAAGATTTCGATTTTGATATACCAGTTGGAACATCAGGTGATACTTATGATCGCTTTATGGTAAGACAGCAGGAAGTTTGGGAAAGTATGAAAATAATCAAGCAGGCGTATGAAAATCTTCCGGAAGGAGCTTTTCATGCAGACGTTCCAGAATTTTATTTGCCAGAAAAAGCAGATGTTTATAATAAAATGGAAGCATTGATCTATCATTTTAAAATTGTAATGGGAGAAACTGAAATTCCAAAAGGCGAAGTTTATCACTCTGTAGAAGGTGGAAACGGCGAATTAGGATTTTACCTTGAAAGTGATGGTGCTAGATCACCATATAGATTGCATTTCCGTAGACCTTGCTTTGTATATTATCAAGCATATCCAGAAATGATCAAAGGATCTTTTATTTCAGATGCCATTGTTACAATGTGTAGTATGAATATAATTGCCGGCGAACTGGATGCATAGCTTTTTGTATTAAGTACAAAGTAAAATGTATTAAAGATAAAAAATGAAGTACGCTGTACATTGTACATTGTACGTTTTACAACAAAATAGAATGAACGAAATAGCTTTTAGACCAGAAGTTTTGCAGAAAGTGCAGCTAATGAAGACCAGATATCCAGAAGGCAAACAAAAATCTGCTTTACTTCCTGTTTTACATTTGGCACAAGAAGAATTTGGAAATTGGCTAGATATTCCAGTGATGGATTATGTAGCAGAACTTTTAGAAATAAAACCAATTGAAGTGTATGAAGTTGCAACTTTCTACACAATGTTTAATATGAAGCCAGTTGGAAAATACGTATTAGAAGTTTGCCAAACTGGACCATGTATGCTCAATGGTAGTGATCAAATAATCACTCATATCAAGAATACATTGAACATAAAAAATGGAGAAACTACCGCAGATGGTATGTTTACATTAAAAACTGCCGAATGTCTTGGAGCTTGCGGTTATGCACCAATGATGCAATTGGGGAAATTTTACAAAGAACATTTAACGATAGAAAAAGTAGACGAAATCCTTCAACTTTGTAGAGAAGGTAAAGTTGCTTTAAATTAATAAAATTATAAATGAGTAAAAAACTTTTACTTAAAGACGCACATATAGAAGGTATTCGCTATTTCGAAACTTACCGAAAACAAGGTGGTTATGAAGCAGCAGAAAAAGCTTTTAAAATGCCAATTGAAGAAATTTTGGAAGAAGTGAAAACTTCTGGACTTCGTGGAAGAGGTGGTGCAGGATTTCCTACCGGATTGAAATGGAGTTTCATCGCAAAACCAGAAGGAGTACCAAGACATTTGGTCGTAAATGCAGACGAATCTGAACCCGGAACTTTTAAAGATCGATACCTGATGGAATTTATTCCACATTTATTGATTGAAGGAATGATAATTTCTTCCTTCTGTTTGGGAGCAAATGTTTCCTACATTTATATTCGTGGAGAATATGCTTGGATTACAGAAATTTTGGAAGAAGCGATAGAAGAAGCAAAAAAAGCAGGATTTCTTGGGAAAAATATTCTCGGAACTGGATTCGATCACGAAATTTACGTACAGCGAGGTGCAGGAGCATATATTTGCGGCGAAGAAACCGCACTATTAGAATCTTTGGAAGGAAAACGTGGGAATCCAAGATTGAAACCACCATTTCCCGCAGTAAAGGGAGCTTGGGAAAGACCAACCGTTGTAAATAATGTAGAAACAATTGCTGCAATTGTACCAATCATAATGAATTCTGGAGCAGAATATGCAAAAATTGGAGTTGGTAAATCTACTGGAACAAAATTAATATCAGCTTGTGGTAACATCAATAAACCAGGAGTTTATGAAATAGACATGACTATTTCTGTAGAAGAATTTATTTATTCTGATGAATATTGTGGCGGTATTCCAAATGGTAAGAAACTTAAAGCTTGTATTCCAGGTGGAAGTTCAGTTCCAATTTTGCCGGCAAATTTATTACTAAAAACTATAGACGGACAACCCAGAATGATGAACTACGAGTCTCTAGCAGATGGTGGTTTTGCGACGGGAACTATGATGGGATCTGGAGGTTTCATCGTCTTAGACGAAGATCAATCTGTGGTAAAACATACTTTAAGTCTAGCACATTTCTACATGCACGAAAGTTGTGGACAATGCACACCTTGCCGAGAAGGTACAGGTTGGATGTGGAGAATTTTGAAAAATATTGCTAATGGGAAAGGCACAATGGCAGATATAGATTTGCTTTGGGACATCCAAAGAAAAATAGAAGGAAATACTATCTGTCCACTTGGAGATGCGGCAGCTTGGCCAGTTGCAGCAGCCATTCGCCATTTCCGAGATGAATTTGAATGGTATGTAAAAAACCCAGAATTGTGTTTAACGCAGAACTATGGATTGGCAAATTATGCAGATCCAATTCCTGTAGCAGCAACAAATTAAGTCACGAAGTGACGATATAATAAAGAATAGGATGAAATCCTATTATGAAAATGAAGAAAGCAATAGTTTTAATAGGTTTATTTTTAGGATTTAGTTTTGCAACTGCGCAAAAAATAGATTCTTTAAGAAATGTTCATGACGGAGATTTTGCAAAAAAATTTGTGAGCAAAGGGCATATGTTCATTTTTTGGGGATATAACAGAGCGGCTTTCAGCAATTCTAATATTCATTTCCAAGGTAATGGTTATGATTTTACTTTAAACAAAGTTGTCGCAAATGATCGTCCTACTACTTTTGGCATTGATTATTTTGATCCTTTGAGTTTGACGATACCCCAATTTAATGCAAAAGTTGGCTATTTTATCAAAGATAATTTAGCATTGGTTATTGCACAAGATCATATGAAGTATGTTATCGATCAAAACCAAAATGCAAACTTTGAAGGAAGTATTTCCGATCCGAAATATGCAGCATATGTTCAAAATGGCGAAGTAAATTTATCAGACGGAGAATTTTTAACCTTCGAACATACGGATGGACTGAATTATGTAAATCTTGGATTAGAAAAATATAAAAGTTTTTACAATAGCAAGAATGTTGATTTGATGTGGGCTTATGGAGGTGGTGCAGGTGTACTTTTCCCTAAAAGTAATGTGAAATTATTCAATAATGAAAGAAGCGACAGATATCACGTTGCAGGTTTCGGATTGGATGCCAGAACAAATTTAAATCTCGTCCTGTGGAATCATGTGATGGTAAGACTAGAAGGGAAATTAGGTTACATCAACATGCCAGATATAAAAACAACATTAAACGATAAACCAGATAAAGCAAGTCAAGATTTTGTATTTGCACAAATTAATTTTGGACTAGGATATACTTTTGATACACGAAGAAATAATTAATCAAAAATAATAAGATAAATTGTTAACCTAATTTATTTGTTAAAAAGTTCTTAAAATGGGCTTTTTTTTAATACTTTTGAAGCAAATTTTTAAGCATGATTTATTATAACAAATAATGCTAAAATCTTTTAATAAAATGGCAAAAGCCAACTCAATGATAATCGCAAGAATATGAGCGAAGAGAAAAAAACATTTACATTTACAATAGATGGGCAAACTGCAGAAGTTGAGCCTGGAATTACGATATTAGAAGCTTCCAGATTGATTGGTGGTAAATCTGTTCCGCCTGCAATGTGCTATTATAAACCACTTGAAACAAGTGGAGGTAGATGCAGAACTTGCCTGGTAGAAGTTTCCAAAGGATCGGAGAAAGATCCTAGACCAATGCCGAAACTAGTTGCGAGTTGCAGAACTGGAGTAATGGACGGAATGGAAGTGAAAAATCTTTCTTCAGAAAAAGCACAAGAAGGTAGAAAAGCAGTTACAGAATTTCTATTGATCAACCATCCTTTGGATTGCCCAATTTGCGACCAAGCAGGAGAATGCCATTTGCAAGATCTTGGATATGAGCATGGTTACGAGCAAACCAGAACGGAGTTTGAAAGAAGAACCTTCGAACCAGAAGATATTGGTCCTTATATAAAACTAAACATGAATCGTTGCATTTTGTGTGCAAGATGTGTTTTAGCAGCCAATCAACTTACAGAAAAAAGAGAACACGGAATTTTATTTCGTGGCGAACATGCAGAAATATCTACAGGTTTGAATAAAGCACTAGATAATGATTTCATCGGAAACGTAATTGATGTTTGTCCAGTTGGAGCTCTTACCGATAAAACTGCAAGATTTGCAAGCAGAGTTTGGTTCACAAAACCAATGAACGCCACTTGCGAATGTACCAAATGCTCTGGAAAAGCAGTTGTTTGGATGAAAGGAGAAGAAATAATACGAGTAACCGCCAGAAAAGACCAGTACGATGAAGTACAAGATTGGATCTGCAACACTTGTAGATTTGACAGAAAAGATACAAAATTGTGGAACTTTGAAGGACCAAGACATATTGATAGACATTCTGTAATTTCTTTGAATCATTATCAAAAGCCGCAAGACGAACAAAGATTATTAAATAATCCTGATGCAAAAGAAATCAGCGAAAAAGACGAAATTGGATTATGAGTTTAATAGTTTTTAAAATAATACTGGTACTCGCACTTTTCCTACTATCATTAACGATAGCAGCATATTCTACTTGGGGAGAAAGAAAAGTTGCCGCAATTTTACAAGATAGAATTGGACCAAACAGAGCCGGACCTTTCGGACTTTTCCAGCCATTGGCGGATGGAGGAAAATTTTTCTTTAAAGAAGATTTTACACCAACAGGTGCAGATCGTTTTCTATTTATTTTGGGACCATCTATTACCATGTTTGTTTCATTATTAACAGGCGCTGTTATTCCTTGGGGAAAAACCGTTAATATTGGTGGAACTTCTTTTGATTTGCAAGTTGCAAATATAGATGTAGGAGTTTTATTTTTAGTAGGTATGGTATCCATCGGAGTTTATGGAATGATGATTGGAGGTTGGGCTTCTAATAATAAATATTCTTTAATCGGTGCGATTCGTGCTTCTTCACAGATGATTTCTTACGAATTGGCGATGGGTTTATCTCTAATTGCAATCATTATGATGGCAGGAAGTTTAGATTTAAAAGTGATTACAGAATCTCAGAGTACTGGAAAATTATGGGGTCTCTTCCACGTTGATGGTATGAACTGGAATATTTTCTATCAACCACTCGCATTCATCATATTTTATGTAGCAGCTTTGGCAGAAACCAATAGACATCCTTTTGATTTGCCAGAATGTGAATCTGAATTGGTAACAGGATATTCCACAGAATATTCTTCCATGAAATTAGGATTGTATCTTTTTGGCGAATATGTGAATATGTTTATCTCTAATGCATTGATTGTAACTTTATTTTTAGGTGGCTACAGTTTCCCAGGTATGGAATGGGCATCGGAACATTGGTCAGAAAATACTGTAGGTATTTTGAGTGTTGCCTCTTTCATGATAAAAACAATCATCGGAATTTTGATATTCATGTGGATAAGATGGACAATACCAAGATTTAGATATGACCAATTGATGCATTTGGGATGGAAAAAATTAATCCCATTAGCATTAATAAATGTATTGATAACAGGTGCCGTTATTTTGGCATTTGCAAATTAAATTTAATTAAAAGATAAAGCATTTTAGAATTGCAGCATCTAATTATATAAAGAAATGAAATTAACAGATCGATCTAAAATAGTCTCAAATAAAGAGATGACTTTTTCGGAAAAAATCTACCTTCCAGAGATTTTCAAAGGAATGGCAATTACTTTGAAGCACGCAATTAAGGGTGCAAAAGGTAAGGTTTATTCTTATCCAGAAGTAGAAAAACCTCGAGCGCAAGTTTGGAGAGGTCTTCACGTATTAAAACGTGATGAAGAAGGCAGAGAAAGATGTACATCTTGTGGATTGTGCGCTGTAGCTTGTCCAGCAGAAGCCATCACCATGATTTCTGGGGAAAGAACAAAAGAGCAAAAACATCTCTACCGAGAAGAAAAATACGCAGAAGTTTACGAAATAAATATGTTGCGTTGCATCTTCTGTGGAATGTGTGAAGAAGCTTGTCCAAAATCTGCAATATATATGACGGATCGTTTGGTAGATGTAGAAACCAACAGAGGATCTTTCATTTATGGAAAAGATAGATTGGTAGAAAAAATAAATGAAAGGATTGATATTTCTGTAAGACAATCTGAAAGACAAAAAAAATCTGTGAAATAAATGGAGTTAATTATATTTTTCTTTGTTGCATTTTTAGCTGTTTCCAGCGCAATTTATTTTGTTTTTGCAAAAAATCCTTTATATTCGATATTATCATTGATAGTTACCATGTTCTCTATCGCTGGCTTATACATTTTGTTGAATGCGCAATTTTTAGGAGTTGTACAAATCATCGTTTATGCAGGAGCAATCATGGTTTTGTTCTTATACATCTTAATGATGCTGAATTTGAATAAAGGAGATGAAAGCATTAAAAAAAATTATTTAAAATTCGCAGGAATTTTCGTTGCAGGAATTTTACTTGTTGGGATCTTGGGTGCATTCAGAGGTTTTAATGAAAATTTAATCACCGTTGCCGATGCGAATCCAAATGTAGGTTTAACAAAAAATTTAGGCTACCTTTTATTTAATGAATATGTTTTGCCTTTCGAATTGGCATCTATATTAATATTAGCAGGAATCGTAGGAGCAGTACTTATTGGTAAAAAAGATTTGTAAATCATGGAAGTAAATACATTTATACAAAGCGTACCGCTTAATTATTTTGTCATATTATCAGCATTTCTATTCTGTTTAGGAGTAATGGGTGTTTTGTTGAGAAAAAATGCTATTATCATTTTAGGATGTGTAGAATTGATGTTGAATTCTGTCAACCTTTTATTAGCTGCATTTTCTAGCTATAAAGGAGATGGTAACGGACAAATTTTAGTTTTTTTCATCATGGTGGTTGCCGCTGCAGAAGTTGCTGTTGGATTGGCTATAATTGCAATGATGTACAGAAATACAAAATCCGTAGATGTGAGTATATTTAATAAATTAAGAGGATAAATAATGGAGAATCTAATATATACAATTATACTTCTACCACTCGTAGGTTTCCTTTTCAATGGATTATTTGGTAAGAATTTGCCGAAAATATTTGTTGGAAGTTTGGCTACCTTGATGGTATTTGCATCATTTTGTATCACAGCATATTTATTCGTAAATTTTGATAGTAATTCTGGACCCGTAATCGCAAAAGCTTTTGAATGGTTTACGATTGATGGAATGCAAATAAACTTCAGTTTTCAGATTGATCAGTTATCATTGATGATGATGATGATCATAACCGGAATTGGATCGCTTATTCACCTCTATTCTATTGGCTACATGAGCCACGACAAAGGTTTCTACAAATTTTTTACGTATTTAAATCTATTTATATTTTCCATGTTGCTTTTAGTAATGGGAAGTAATTATTTAATACTTTTCATTGGTTGGGAAGGAGTTGGAGTTTGTTCTTATTTACTTATTGGGTTTTGGTACAGCAACAAAGAATACGGAAAAGCTGCAAGAAAAGCTTTCATTATGAATAGAATTGGCGATCTAGGATTGTTGGTTGGTATTTTCATGATTGCATATTATACCAATTCTTTGGAATATGTAACGGTTAAACAAAATTCTTCTGTTTTTGAGCTAGATAGCACCATTATCATTTTCATCACTTCATCATTATTCATTGGTGCCGCAGGGAAATCTGCACAAGTTCCATTGTATACTTGGCTTCCAGATGCAATGGCTGGTCCTACTCCAGTTTCAGCATTAATCCATGCTGCAACAATGGTTACCGCTGGAATTTATTTAATCGTAAGATCAAATTTCTTATTCTCAAATGCGCCAACAGTAATGAATGGCATTATGTACATCGGTTTATTAACTGCTGCATTAGCTGCATTTTACGCATTAAGGCAAAACGATATTAAGAAGGTTCTTGCCTATTCTACAATCTCACAATTAGGATTTATGTTTGTGGCTGTAGGTTTAGGAGCTTATACCGCAGCAATGTTTCATTTGATGACGCATGCATTTTTCAAAGCCTTATTATTTTTAGGTTCAGGTTCCGTAATACACTCAATGAGTGGCGAACAGAATATGATGAAAATGGGTGGGTTGAAATCTAAAATTAAAATAACACACATCACATTTTTAATAGGAACATTTGCAATTTCTGGAATGCCCTTATTTTCTGGGATGATTTCTAAAGATGAAATTCTTATTTCCGCTTGGGCAAAAAATCCAATATTTTGGGTGATATTATTTATCATTGCAGCAATGACGGCAACTTACATGTTCCGTTTATATTATCTAACGTTTCATGGAAGTTTCCGAGGAACAGAAGATCAGAAGAAACATTTACATGAAAGTCCGTTAAGCATGACTTTGCCATTGATGATACTTGCAATACTTGCGGTAGTTGGTGGTTTTATAAATCTTCCTCATTTCGTAGCTCATGGAGAATTATCAAATCTTCATCATTGGCTAGAACCACTTTACGTTTTTGATACAACATTACCAGAAGTGCCTTTCAATACAGAAATGATACTTTTAGGAATTACAATATTGATGTTTTTCGGCATTTGGTTTTATGTAAGAAATCTATATGTTTCAAAAGGTAAATTGGCTACATCCGAAAAAAAATTGATTGGCTGGGAAAAACTTTCTGCAAAAAAATTATATATCGATGAGTTGTATCACGCTTTAATCGTAAAAACAACCGAAGGATTTGGCCATGGTGGAAAAATGTTTGACGATAATGTATTGGACAAAGCAGTAGATTTTATTGGAGAAGGCGCAGAAGATAGCGGAAAATCTATGAAAAAAATACAAAACGGAAATGTAGAAAATTATGTTTTGATAATGTCTTTGGCTATCGGAATTATTTTAATTGTTAACTTTATATTACAATAATAAATGTCTTATTATTTACTAGCATTGTTGCTATTGCCTCTTGTAGGTTCAGGAATCATCTTTGCATGGAAAGGCAATAATAGTAAGCAGGCTGCTTTTGGCATTGCTTTGCTGCAAATGTTGCTCACATTTTATATGTTGGTAGATTTTGATTTTCAACCAACTGTAGATAGTGTTTTGCAATACGAAATCAATCAACCTTGGTCGCAATTTTTTAAAAGCTCCATCCATTTTGGTATAGATGGTATGGGTATGCTTTTGTTGCTATTGACGAATATTTTGATGCCTTTAATCATACTTTCCTCTTTCAATGAAAAGATAAATTATTCTAAATCATTTTATGGCTTAATTATATTAATGCAATTTGGATTAATTGGCGTTTTCACTTCTTTAGATGGTTTATTATTCTACGGATTCTGGGAGATTACGTTAATCCCAATCTGGTTGATTGCGGGAATTTGGGGCCAAGAAAATAAGAGACTAGAATTTACCACAAAATTTTTCGTCTATACTTTTGTAGGTTCTCTGTTTATGTTGATTGGATTAATTTACGTTTACAATCACTCTGCTTCATTTGCTTTAATAGATTTATACAATGCAGATTTAGATATAACACAACAAACGATAGTTTTCTGGGCAATATTTTTTGCTTTCGCAGTTAAATTACCCGTTTTTCCATTTCATACTTGGCAACCAGATACTTATACGTATTCGCCAACACAAGGAACGATGCTTTTATCTGGTATCATGCTGAAAATGGCTATTTATGGAATTCTAAGATGGCTATTGCCAATTGCACCAGATGCAATTGCTGGAATTTCTGGTTACATCGTTATTGCATTATGCGTAATTGGAATTTTACACGGAGCATTAATAGCTCTTATACAAACAGATATTAAAAGAATATTAACCTATTCTTCATTTTCCCACGTTGGTTTAATGGTAGCAGGTATTTTCGCTTCTGCAATGTTGGTAATGAAAGGTACATTTACCATAGAAGGAGCAGAAGGAGCTTTGGTACAGACTTTTGCACACGGGATCAATGTTGTTGGTTTATTTTATTGTGCAGATATATTGTACAAAAAATTTAAAAGCCGGGACATTCGTCAAATGGGTGGTTTAGCAAGTGTAGCACCAAAATTTGCAATATTGTTTATGATATTACTATTCGGTTCTATGGCTGTTCCATTAACGAATGGTTTCATTGGTGAATTTATTTTGCTAAAAGCAATTTTTGATTTTAATGTTTGGGCAGCAGTTTTTTCTGGAATTACGATTATACTTTGTGCAGCTTATCTACTAAGAATGTATGGAAAAACAATGTTCAATACGGGAGACAAAGAATTGCTTGCAAACATTGGGGATTTGTCTAATGTAGAATTTTCTGTATTGGCGAGTTTGGCTGTTTTTGTATTAATGCTGGGTATTTTCCCACAACCGATTTTAGATATGGTACACAGTCCATTGACGTTTATCTATCAATCGATGTTGAAATAAATAAATTAAATAGAAAATTTATAGCTAAATTTTCTCTAAAAAATAAAGTGAAACATTTGCAATCTTATCACTATTAATTTGCAAATAAATCTCAAATAAGAATATGGGTGTTTTAATAATTATCTTCCTTACTGCAGTTATCGCACTGTTTGCTGGAGTTTTTGAAAAAGGAAAATTTTCAAGATATATTGGTATTGCAGGTTTGTTGGCTGCTCTTTTTGTAAGTTACCAACCAGAACTAGCATTTTTTACAAAATATGATGCGATGTTTATGTTTGACGACACTGCTAAAATGTTTACAAAAATTACTATTTTCATCACAATTTTGATTTTCTTCTTGGGAGGTTTTGCCTTCAACAATCACAGAAGTCATCAATCAGAATTGTATGCGTTAATGATGTTCTCTCTTTGTGGCGGAATAGTTTTATTTAGTTATCAAAATTTAGTAACCTTATTTCTTGGAATTGAAATTTTATCCATTCCACTATATGTTTTGGCAGGTGCAAACAAAACAGATTTAAGATCTAACGAGGCATCTATCAAATATTTTTTGATGGGAGCATTTGCAACAGGATTTTTACTTTTTGGTATCGCATTAATCTACGGAAGCAGCAGTAGTTTTGATATTTCAACGATACAAAAATTTGGTATAGATAATGCCAAAGACGGTATGTTTATTTTAGGAATGGTATTAATGATTGCTGCAATGGCCTTTAAAGTTGCATTGGCACCATTTCATATGTGGAGTCCAGATGTTTACCAAGGTTCGCCTTCATTGATTTCAGTTTTCATGATGACGGTAGTAAAAATCTCTGGATTTTACGCTTTCTACAAAATAATGACCCTAGTATTTATAGGAGTTTCCGCAGAATGGATTAATATTTTAGGTGTATTGGTTATCATTACCTTATTCCTCGCAAATACAATGGGACTGGCTCAAAGCAACGCAAAACGAATGCTTGCCTACTCTTCCGTTTCCCATGCAGGATATATTTCTCTAGCGTTTTTTGGTTTGAATAATCTTTCTACCTACAATTTAGCATTCTATTTATTTGCTTATTCTATCGCAACAGTTGGTGTATTCATCAGTTTAATTTGGGTAGAAAAGTTGAAAAAAGAAACCAGTTATGGAGCATTTAAAGGTTTGGCAAAAGCAGAACCTTTGCTTGCAGTTACCGCAGCAATATCTATGCTATCTATGGCAGGAATTCCATTAACGGCAGGTTTTATGGCAAAGTTTGCATTATTTTCTCAGGCTATGAATGGTGCTGCATTTTTGGTATTAGTAGCAGTTTTAGGTTCAGCAATATCTATTGCATATTATTTAAGATTGATCATTGCAATGTTTTTCTTTAAAGAAAGCACCTTCAAAACTTCTGAAAAAGCATCGATTACCTACAAAATCGTTGCTGTATTTATTTTGATCTTAATAATAGGTTTGGGCGTTTATCCAGATGCATTTAGCATGCAGTTTTCTAAATAAAAACTTCACAACATTAAATAAATTACAAAACGCAACTTGAAAGGGTTGCGTTTTTTTCTTATATTTAGTTGTTAATAAAAATGATTGATATCCAAAAAAAATGTAAATAAATATGCTTAATCCTACAATAGAAGACACAAAAATTTGGCAATCCGCTTTTAATTTAGATCAAACAAATGATTTAGACAAAGATAAATTAAAATTGTCTTTTATAGAAAGCCGAGAAAAAATTAAAAAACTTGTAAGCAAAGTATCTGCAGATTTTCCAGGTTTAACTCTACACGATATAACACATTTAGATAAACTATGGGAAATGGCTGATTTATTACTAAATGGTAAATTTCATTTAAATCCTTTAGAAGTTTATATTTTAGGTATATCAATATTATTGCATGATGCTGGATTGACATTATTTGCTTACGAAAATGGACTTGATTTTATTAGAACAAATGTTTTTTGGCAGGATACAATTGCAAAAATGCAAGCAGACTATCCTAATAAAGGTAAAAAAGAAATTGATAAAATTGCTGACTTTTTGACAATCAGAAAACTGCATGCTTCACAAGCAGAAGTTTTGGCAACAAAATATTGGGAAACGTTAGATAAGCAACAAATCTATTTAATAGACGATTATGATTTAAGAAACTCTATTGGAAAATTATGTGGAGAAATCGCAGCAAGTCATCACTTAAATATTGAAGATGTAGAGTATAAATTCGCAGAAAAAAGAAATGCACCAGCATTTTTACCACAAGGGTGGTCAATTAATACGCTGCAAATTGCAATACTTGTAAGATGTGCTGATGCGGCACATATTACAAATGATAGAGCCCCAAATTTCGATTACACGTTATTAAAGCCTACTGGAATTTCAGGAGAACACTGGAAATTTCAAAATAGAATTTCACATCCTGATTATCATATTATAGAAAATAACAAAATTGTATACAATTCTACAACGGATTTCTATGAAAGTGATCAAGATGCATGGTGGTTAATGTATGATACATTAACAGTATTAAACAAGGAAATTATAAATTCAAATAAAGTTTTAAATAATAATAATTTTACTGCATTATTTGCAACAGGCGTAAAAGATATTGAGGATCCAGAGAAAATTTCTAAATTCATAAAACCTAACGGATGGACACCTAAAAACGTATCTATACATATAAGTAATGTTGAAAAAATGATAAAAAATTTTGGTGGTGAAAAATTATATGGAAGTGTAACCAATGATGAAAAAATCGGAATTGTTTTAAGAGAGTTAATACAAAATGCAAGAGATGCAATAAAAGCAAGAGAGTTTTTAGATAAAGATTTCATCGATGGTAAAATTCAAATTGAAATAAAAAAAGAAGCAGAAAACGACTTACTTATTATTAAAGATAACGGTGTTGGTATGTCTGAAAGAGTTTTGTTTGATGTATTATTAGATTTTGGAAATAGTTTCTGGTCTAATGATTTGATTAAAAGTGAATTTCCTGGTTTATTAAATAATAACTTTGAATCAATTGGAAAGTTTGGAATTGGATTCTATTCTGTGTTTATGATTGCAGATGAAATAAAATTAATTACAAGACAATGGAATAAAGGAGTTAAAGACACTACAGAATTAACTTTTTCTGAAAAGAATATTCTTCGACCTTTAGTAAAAATTAACAAAACCGAATTATCAAGTACAATCTCAACTGAAATTATAATTAAATTAAAAGATAATATTCTTAATAGTGATAATGTTATAAATGTTAAATCAAATGAAATAAAAAAAATAGGTTATAATATTCCATTAAGTAATTATATTTCAGCAATTTCTATAGGTCTTGATTGTAATATTTATTTAAACAATATTTTAATTCACCCTGATATTTCAAAAACTTTTGATGTAGAGAAATGGCTAATAAATTCTACTTATTGCCATTTTAATCCTAATATAGATTTAAATAAAACATTAAAAGTAATAAAAGAAATTGCACCAAAAATGAAAAAATTTTATAGCAATGATAAACTTATAGGCTTGGGCTATTTCTATTTTGGATCTCAACAATTATTAAATTTCACAAATTACACAGTAGGAGGATTACAATCAAGATTTCATTGTGATGGAGGGCATAACTATTTTATTGGTTTTCAAAATAATTTAGCAGAAACCGTTGATAGAAAAATTAAAAATGTACTAGATAACTCATATTGTAGGCTCCCCCAAAAACAGTACAATTTAGAAGTATAAAAATACTAACTTTAAATTGTAAAAAATATTATGAAAAGAAGCAGATTTAGTCCGGAGCAAATTGCTAA
>NZ_JABSNO010000008.1 GCF_013294015.1 Frigoriflavimonas asaccharolytica | reverse complement strand
TTTTGTAAAAATTGACCTACAATATTGGCTGGATAAACCTTTTGAAGAGCACATAGAACCGCCACCAAAATTTATACAAGGGGTTCTTTTTTAAAAAACGTAATTTTATATCAATCAACTCAATAAAATAACGCATTTTTACAACAAACAATTTTGTTTAGGACAGGATTGATTATTTATGACAATATTTTTCGCACCTAAACTTTTGAGAGGTGTAGTAATTATAATATCAGAAATATTTATTTTATATTTTAGAAAAAATAGTCCTAAAGTTACGAAACATCTGCAAGAATACGCTCAAGGAATTGGCATTCTTCACAAGACTGTACGTACCGCAATTAATCTAACATCGGTAACAATATTTTTTGGATTGTCTACTATACTCATTACAGGATTAATCTCATTTAGGAATAAACTTCTGTTTCCTGAAAGATTTGAAAATATCAATTATATTTTTGAAAACGTTAAGACTAAATTCGGATCTGAACAAAAAAGCAAAATTCTATATTTTAATGATAAATTTATTTTTGTGGAATTGATTCAGAGTCAAGACAAAATATTTAAAGATGCGCCACCAAGTAAATTGTTGATTTATAAAAGTGAAGATGTGCTATTTAAATAAATTGGATTTTGAAAAAAAATAACAATTAACAAATGGATAAAATATTTGATAAATTATTTGGTGATTTTACAGTAGAGAACTTTGGACTATGGATGAAAGAATTATTTTTGTTTTTCTGGCATCCTACAGATGTTGTTCTTAATATCTCAAATAAAAAACAAAGCGAAATTTTTTCTCAAATGTTTTTTTACATAGTTTTAAGTAATTGATCATATTTTTTAATTACGCAAAAAGATTCAAATTTCAGAGATATTTTTCCAATGTTTATTGATGGATTAATTAGCATTCTTCCAATATTGCTTTTGTTTGCTAGTATATCGTATATTTTCTTAAATATTGTTACTTGTGCGTATATACCGTTGCAAGTAATTGTGTACTCTAATTTCATAAGATTTGAAAATTATACCTTCTTATACTTATCGAGTTTTTTACACACAATATTAGTGCTTTTCATCTGCTTATTTTGGGCTTTTAGTATTGAGATGAAGTTTAAAAAAGCGTTCTTTATGACTGCTTTGGGCTTGGTATTAATTAATATTTTTCAATTTTTGTTTTTTTATGTAAAAATTGATCCTTATTCTATGGATAAATCATTTGAAAATAATGATCCAATATACCAAGATTACAAGTCAATTATTGACAATTTATATTCAAAAGAAAAATATCCAGTTCTTTACATTTACAAAGCAGATGAAATTTTGTCCGATACTACTGCAAATAAAAATTTGAATATTTTATCTGCCATAGGAACACTTGATGGTAAAACCGATAAGATTATTACGAGTTCACATATTACGCAGCAGTATATAAACGATATAAATTTAAATCTTTACAATCTAAAAAAAATAGATAGTGCAGCACATTTTAGGAGGAATCGATTAATTGCAAACAAGTGGTATCAACAATTTTATTCTATTGTGTCAATTATTGAAGAGAAATCTACAAAACAATATTTATTGGAAAATATTAAAAATATGGAGGTAGATTCTTTAAGAAACGTAACTTCAAAAGAAATTTACACACAAAATATTATTGAATTAAAAAATTTAGAGGATTATCACAAAAAAATTATTCAGCATCATAACAATTGTGGAGAAATCTATAGTTTAGGCAATGCAATAATTAATATTCCCGCATATGCACTAGATAATTTATTAGATGTTCTTAAACCACCCAAAATTAAAAAAGAGAGTGTTAGGTTTGACTTTGAACCATTAGAGGACGAATCTTATAAAAAATTCCATTCTAAATAAGTGATTTCTAAATTCATATAATTAGAAGCAGAAAAAATTTTGCCCCAAATCATAGCAACTAAAATATAATATTTGCTACAAATCCTATCTATCTTTACAGCATGAGACTTCATGCTAAAATAATCGAATCTGCATTACCTAAAACAGGTAATAAAATACCATCCATCATCATCCAATTTGTAGATGATAAAGAGAAGCAAGACTTTGAAGTTTTCTGTCCAGATTTTGACCCTTATTATACCAAAATTAGAAAGTGGGACATTTGGGAACTATCAATCAAATGGAAAAGCGAAATATTTACCGATCCAAAGACTGAAGTTAAATCCTACTTTACTCACCTAATTTGCACCAAAGCAACTCCAATTTTTCAGATGGATAAATCGTGATTTTCACATGAGAATCTGTTTTAACTTAGTTTATTTATTACTTCAATCGAAAAATTTGGAAACCACCTGCGTAAATTAATACCAGCCAAGAATTAATATCTGCGTAAAACAATTGTAGCAACCTGCGTAAAATAGATGTAGGATATTTTTAAACCTGCGTTAATTAGCACAAAGTAAACAGATGCACCTGCGTAAAATAAACACAACACCTGCGTAAAAAAGATACAGGATATATTACAAACCTGCGTAAAATAGCACAAGGTAAACATTCAAACCTGAGTAAATTAGACCCACCATATTTCCATAACCTGCGTAAAATAAGTACAGCACCTGCGTAAATTAACTGCAAGTAAAGTATCAACCTGCGTAAAATAAACCCACCTTCATTTCTTCTTCTTTTAAAAGTAAATCAAAGTATTTCTATTTAGATACCAGTGCTTTAGGCATCCTCAATTCAACTTTTTCAGAGTTCTAAAAAAACATCAAATAGATTTAGCAAGATGTGTCTTTGTACCCACAAACTTTTCAAGTTTTGGTTACTAAGACGATCTTGCCTTTTTTGCAAAAAGGGGAAAAACTTCGGAACTCGTTTTTCTTTTTTATGGAAATTTTGGTTGAAGACTCCAGATTACTCCAAATTACTATTATTTACACTTTCTGACTCTCCAAATTACTCCAAATTAATAGTATTTACTTCAAAGCGCTGATACACTGTTGTTTTGCAAAGGTTGATTTCTCAATTTTGCTCCGAAATAATTAATACAAATAGATGAAAAATTGGATTTATGTTCTCTTATGTTTTCTAACGGTTTCTATTCAAGCGCAAGTAGGTATCAATACGCAAACCCCAGAAGCCACGCTTGAAGTTGTAGGAAAACCAGATGATGTCAACCATTTCGATGGAATTATTCCTCCACGAATTACAGGCGATCAACTTGCAGCAAAAATTTATACTACCTCAAAAAAGGGTGCAATTGTATTTGTAAACTCACCACCTTCAAATTTGTCTGGTCAAGTAATTAATATTACTGAAACAGGGCTGTACTATTTTGATGGAACTTTGTGGCAACCATTTGAAGATGATACGCTAGAAGCTGTTGTGAACCGAGGTAATTATTCCCCAAAATTTATTTCATTTATCGGAAGTACTGTGACACCTTCCAGAGATGGAGCTTTAGGAATGAATAAGAATACTTATTCTATGTTTTTTGGAAACATGAATCCAAACCATACCGGAACATACAATATTTCTTATGGTTACGGAGCTTTGCAAAATTTAACCACAGGAAATTCAAATACTGCAATTGGAGCTTTTAGTTTGAAAGGATTAACAATTGGAGACTACAATACTTTTTTAGGTTATGCATCTGGTTATGATTTTTTGAATCCAAATAAAATTGTAACGGGTAGTGTAAATGTAGGAATCGGCAATTCGACATTGCTCTCCATTACATCCGGTTATAAAAATTCAGCTTTGGGGCAAAGTGTTTATAAAAAATTGAGTACTGGTTCTTACAATACTGCAATTGGTCAAAACGCTGGTGCTTTCATTACTACAGAAAATAAAAATGTAATGTTAGGTGCTCAAACTGGAGCTTACGTTAATGGAAATAATAACGTATTTATTGGAACTGGTGCAGGTCATAGCAATACTGTTGACGTAGAAGAAACTGTCAACAATAGACTGGTAATTCATGGAAATTCAAACCTAATCCCACAAACTAACATTTCTGCAGAAAATACTGTTGACCTAAGTGCATCTTGGACAAATGGTTTAATAATCGGCGATTTTGCAGAACGCTGGATTAAATTTAATGGCAGATTCCAGATTAATCCCTCACACATAAGCAATTCCAATGTTTCTTACACCAAGATGTTGGTTTATAATCCTAATGATGGGGAAATTGCTGCAAAAAATTTATCAGAAATTATATCAGTTCCGCAACCACCAACTACAGGAAATTATATTTTAAAATCCATTAACGGTACTATACAATGGGTACTCGAATAAATTTATTACAATCTTTTTTTATTAAGAATGGAGCAGAAAAAAAATGAAATAAAGTTCCGCATTGAAATCGAAAGAAAGAAGAAATGGAAAAAATTCTGTTCAGATAAAAATATTTCTCTCACCAGTTTAATTATCAATTCTGTCGAAGGAAAAATTTTAGAAAATGACAGACGACAGATCATAGCGTTCATTGAAAAACAAGACAATCTATTTGTGAAAATAGAAACCAACATCAACCAAGTTGCAAAAATCGTGAATGGGCAGAAATTTATAAGTGAGATAGAAATGAAGAATTTTTCAAGTCAACTTTTAGAAATAGCAATTCTTAAAAAAAAGCAGAATGAAATGTTTGAGAAAATATATTCCATGCTCGCAAAATGATTGTTAAAATTATGAATGCAGCAGGTTCAAGTTTTCCAGGGGTGAATTACAATGATAAGAAAATCAACAGCGGAAATGGAGAAATAATGTTGATGAAAAACTTTCCTTCATTCATTAATGAAGCAAGCGATAAACAACAAGTCAGAGATTATTTGAGAGCTATTTCAATTGGAAATAAAAAAGTGATAAAGCCACAGTTTCATGCGATGATCTCTACAAAATTTCAGGAGCATAGCAAAGAAGAGCTCACCGAAATAGCGGAAAATTTTATGAAAGAAATGGGTTACGGAAAGCAACCATTTACTGTAGTTTTTCATAATGATACCGATCATAATCATGTTCATATTGTTTCGACCAGAGTAGATAAAACAAGCGGCAAAAAGATAAATGATAGCTATGAGAAATTGAAATCTCAAAAAGCATTAATAAAAATTTTAAAAAAATTATACGCTACAATACCAGAAGAGGAACTTAATAAATTATTGAATTATAAAATCACCACACTCAATCAATTAGAAACTTTGCTTGAAAGAAGCGGATTTAAATTGGTTAAAAATAAGCAAGAGGAAAATGCATTTGACATTCTAAAAAATGGTGTGAAACTGAAAAGCATTAACGGAAACCAAATTATTTTCGATAGCCAGAAAAATGACAATAGGAAAAATCAAATCAAAGCGATTCTGATAAAATATAAAGAAATCTATTCCAATAAAGTATTCAAAGTAGAAGACCGAAGTAGGCAAAATTCTATGCTTCCAGAGGAGAAAAAAAATAATAATGAAAATCATTCAAAAATAAAAATTGAGTTTGAAAGCGAGCTCCAAAAAAAGCTGAAAGATATTTTTGGGATTGATATTGTATTTCATCAAAAAGAAGGATTTGAACCATTTGGTTACACTTTAATCGACCATAAAACAGGTAAAGTTTATAAAGGAAGTGAGGTTTTAAAAATGAATGAATTGTTTGAATTCACATCTGAAAAATTAGATAAAAAGCTTTTTGAAATTCTGAAAGATTACAATGTTCCCAATCAAGAATCCAAAAAGATTCTGTTGGAATTTTTAAAAATAAAATATCCGAAAGCAGAACTAAAAGACTTCATGTTTTTTGAAAACCGGGGAAAGAAAGAACTGGAAACGTATAGAAAAATTCAAAATGAAGTCAAGGATTTTATTAGAACTCAAAAAGGAAAAAACAGCAATGATAATATTTCTATCATAAAAAGCGAAGATGGAAAATTATATGCAGTTCATACCCAGCTTCATTATATTGGAGAATTGAGGTCGTTGATTGGAGAAAATGATTATGAAAGATTTTTAAAAAACGAACACAGAACAGACAAAAATGAAATTACAGAAGCCATAGATGAAATGCTATTTGAATTGATGAAAAGTACTTCAACAGCAAAGGATCCGGCAGAAAACGAACTAAAAAAGAAACGAAAAAGAAGAAAATAGATGATAATCATTTTTGCAACCCAGAAAGGCGGAACAGGAAAAACCACATTGGCAATTGCTTTTGCCAATTACCTTTCGGGAATTTCAGAGCGGAAACTCAATGTTTTCGATTTTGATTTTCAAAAGTCATTTTACCATAAATGGAGAGAAGATGAAGTCTTAGACATTCCAAAATTGTATGAAGTAGAAATCATAGGAGATAATGATACACAAGCGTTTCCAGATTTAGAAACCATCATTGAATTGAGAGATAATGAAGACATTAATTTGTTCGATTTGGCGGGAACACTGGATGTAAAGTACAGCGATTTATTGATTTACAGCAATTTTATCATCATTCCTTTTGAATATTCTGATGTATCTGTAAAATCGACTTTGGTTTTTGTGAACGTATTAGGACAGATAGAAAGTCAGGCAGATCGCATTTTTATACGCTCGAAATACGATAAAAGTTTTAAATATTTGAACCAAGAAGGAATGGATGCAGAATTAGATAGATATGGAAAGTTACTGAAATCGCCAGTTTTTAAAAGAAACTGTTTGCAAACAATTGATACCAGAAAACTGACTTATGAGCAGAAATATGCAATAAGAAATCCATTTAATGAAATAATATGCTACATCAATGAAACCTTGGATACCACTATATAACCCATTAATTCACTACTTCTCAGTAGAAAAAATTTTAAATATGACCACATTTATAATCATTCTCATTGCACTTTACATCCTCTATTATGTAGGAAACATCATTTATGATCTCTTTCTAAAAACCAAATCTACAGCAAAAATAGACGACAACGAAATATTTTCATTAGTAGAATTTGAAGAAGAACACAGAAGCGATG
Source organism: Frigoriflavimonas asaccharolytica (assembly GCF_013294015.1). Lineage (GTDB taxonomy): Bacteria > Bacteroidota > Bacteroidia > Flavobacteriales > Weeksellaceae > Frigoriflavimonas > Frigoriflavimonas asaccharolytica. Next base: position 131,269 of record NZ_JABSNO010000008.1, on the reverse strand, counting down.
TGAAAATGGTGGGTATTGAAGATGTTGAAAACTTAACGACACCAAAATCATTTTATAGAAAGCAATTTCCAATAGAAATAGTAAGGTCCGAAGAAAGACAAGACATAGATGATTATAGAAGGCGATTTGAGTCTGAACAAAATATCGATTCTTTCGAAGAAGAATCATCTCTCGAACAACCTGAAGAAACAATTGAAGAAGAAGCCGAAGAAGATGTAGAAAATGAAGTTGAAGAAGACCTTTATAATGAAGAAGTCGATCAGCTTGAAAACATAGAAGAACACCTATTAAAACTTGAAAAAGCAAGCAATAATTACTGGGAGAATGTTCTAAATATTGCCTCAAGTTCTGTGCAATTGGTACAAAACTTAAAAGGACACAAAGTGTATCACAGCACTTTAAATAGGTAAACAAATTTAACCCTTAATATTTTTAAACATGATGAATCAAGAATTCAAAAAACACAAAATGATGAAACGATTGCTCACTGCATTTGTAGTCCTTTTATCTGTGAGTCCGGCTTTTGCACAATCTGGTGGTAGTGCAGCTTTAGGAGCAGCAGCAACTACCATTTCTGGTTACATTACCGATTTGGGATTGCTAATCTACGCCATCGGTGCAATTGTAGGAACAGTCGGTGGAATTAGGATTTACAACAAATGGACAAATGGCGACCAAGACATCAACAAAGAAATTGTTGGTTGGGGTGGTGCTTGTATTTTCCTATTGTTGGTTCCAACTTTTATCGCAGCGATATTCTAATGGGATATTTCCTTTATAAGGGGTTGAAAAAACCCCTTATATTTTTCGGATTAAAAGATAAATACATCTATTACGCAATGGGTTCAGCCGTTGGAGGAATCGTAATTGTCGCCATATTTTCATCAATATTTGGAATTTTCGGAATGGTTATCGGAGCTGCACTTGGTGGAACTGGAGTTTTTCTAAGTTACAAAACACAAGATTCAAAAGGGCTTTACAATAAGACAAAAAACGAAGAAGAGTTGCACATCATTCCATCAAAATTCAGAAAAAGTAAAAATTCAAAAATAAAATCTAAGCACTAATTTCTAAAATCTACACATGCATTTAAAGAAACAAACATTTGAGATTCCTTTTATCGGTTATGATTATGGCAAAAGCCACGATTGGAATTTCGATGTGCTTATTGGTCAGTTTGGAAATCCAATTATCGGCATTAAAATTAAAAATATTGTAGAGCAATATTCAGCAGATCCCGATGCTTACTTAAATTTTCATACAGTTTTGAATCAAGTGGTTGCAATTATTGGCGAGAATCATATCGTTCAGAAAGTAGATATTTTCAGTAGAAAAAGATATACCGCAGAAAAGTCTAATGAATTTTTGCAGCAAAAATATTCCGAGCATTTTGACGGACGATTATTTAAAACCATTGACACCCTTCTATTATTCACAGATATTGTTGATCAAAATACCAAAAAAACCAAATACAGTTTTTCTGAAAAAGACTATAAAAAATTAAGAGATAAATGTCTAAAAATTTTCTTGCTTTTATCTCAAAACGACTGCGAACCAGAATTTTTAAAAGAAAAAGATTTTGAACATTATTTGAGTGGAATTTTATCAATGAATTTTGCAGAAACACCCACCTTTGATAATATAAAAGCCACAAACGAAAACCTTGTTATTGGAAACAGATTTGTGAAAACCATCAGTTTTGTAGATGTTGAGAAAATTGAATTGCCCTCTGAAATTGAGACTTATTCCTATTTAGGTGGAAATGGTTCGGCTTCAGAAACTGCGGTAGATAATTTTTCATTTATCAATGAATTGGAGGAATATAAAACCATCGTTTACAATCAAATTATTTCCATTCCGCATCAAGCTTCAAAGCAACGAGAATTAGATAAAAAGAAAAAAAAGCATGAAGGTGTTGCAAATAATTCACCATCAAATGCCATTGTAGCAGAAGAAATAGAAGAACTTTTGCACAATATTGCAATGGACGGACAGCTCATTGTTGATGCTCATTTTTCAATCTCTTACTCGGCAGATTCTTTAGAAAAAATGGAAGAAATTCAATCTCTGATTGAAAATAAGCTTTTCATGAAAGGGATTATCGTTTCACAAAATTCCTACAATCAATTAGAACTATTTCGCTGCTGCCTTCCCGGAAATGCCGTGGAACTAAAGAGTTATGATTTATTTACAACGACAAGCGAAGCTGCCTTGTGTTTTTTTTTTAAAGAAAGTTACCCCGTGAATGAAGAATCAAATTTCTATTTAAGATTTACCGATAGACAAGGAGTTCCCTTGAAAATTGACCCATCAGATTTACCCATGAAAACAGGAAGAATAAATAACCGAAATAAGTTTGTATTGGGTCCGTCAGGATCGGGGAAATCCTTTTTGATGAATAATATTATCGAACAATATCTGACGTACAATTATGATGTAGTAATCGTTGATACAGGAGATTCTTATTCTGGACTTTGTGCGTATAAAGGCGGAAGATACATCCAATACACCGAGGAAAAGCCGATCACAATGAATCCATTTTTAATGGATAAAGAAGAGTTCAATATTGAAAAAATTGAGTTTTTGACCAACCTAATTTTTTTGATTTGGCAAGGAGCAGATGCAGCCATGAGTTCTACGCAAAAATCAATTTTAGATAATGTGTTGATGTCCTATTACCACCAGTTTTTTAATGGTGGAAGTACTTGGTTTGAAGAAAAAAGTTCTGAAGAACTGTTTCAATATTTACGCAAATATAATATCCACGAAGAAGATATTCACGCTGAATATGAAAGCGAGATCAGAGAAAACCAAACCTATTATGATATTTTAGAAATTGCTTTTGATGCTTCTACAGAAACCATTCGAGAAAAAGGCAGAAAGATGATTAGTTTTTATCATCCCGATAAAAATATTAATAATCCGGATTATGATGCTACCAAATTTTATCAGGTTTTTGAAGCTTATGAAACTTTAACTGATGAGACTAAAAGAAAAGTGTACAATGAAACACAACTAATTCTTACCAAAGCAAAATCTGTAATAAAAAGACCAGAAAATACCAGAGAATGGAATGATGCCATTAAAAAAGCACTTATAAAAAAGATAGTTCAACTTGAAGAAAAATTAAAAGTTCAAGAACTTTCCTTTAATAGTTTCTATGATTATTGCGATCAATTTCTGCCGATTTATTTGAACAATAAAAAGCATAAAATTGATGAAACCGAATTTAAACTTCGCACTTTTTTATTCGTTTTAAAAGATTTTTACAAAGGTGGAAGATATGGAACAACTTTGAATGAAAACGCCGACAATACTTTGTTTGATGAAACATTTATCGTTTTTGAAATTGATAATGTAAAAGACAACCCGAAACTATTTCCAATCGTAACATTGATTATTATGGATACGTTCATCCAGAAAATGCGATTGCGAAAAGACCGTAGAAAAGCATTGATTATAGAAGAAGCTTGGAAAGCAATCGCTTCAAAATTGATGGGAGGATATATTCTTTATCTCTATAAAACTGTAAGAAAATTTTGGGGAGAAGCAGTTGTGGTAACACAAGAGTTGGATGACATTATCGGAAATACGGTGGTAAAAGATTCAATTATTAATAATTCCGACACTTTTATATTGCTCGACCAAACTAAATTCAAAGATAATTTTGATAAAATCTCTTCACTTCTTTCACTCAATAAAGTAGAGCAAAACAAGATTTTTACCATCAATAATCTCAATAATAAATTCGGAAGAAGCCGATTCAAAGAATTTTATTTAAAGCGAGGATCAAAAGGAGAAGTCTATGGAAATGAAGTTTCCTTGGAGCAATATTTAACCTACACGACTGAAAAACCAGAGAAAATTGCCATTGAATATTATGTGCATCAATTGGATAATTATGATGGAGCACTTCAAATATTCATCAAAGATTTTCAAAAACTCGATGATAAAATGGAAAATATGGTTGGCTTGGTTAATCTCTACAAACAGCCATTAGATGAAAATGTACTTGCTTATTATCAACAAATAAAAAACAAATTCCAAGACCAAAACATTCTGAAAATCATTGGGCAGGAAATGCAAGACAGAGGATTAAACTTAAAAGAACTCATTAACTCAAAATCTTACCAATATGAAAAAGTTTAGCATTATTCTCCTGGTTATAGTTGGAAATTTCGTTGTTGCACAAAACACTTACATCGATGTAACCACAACACTTGCGTTGAAATTATATTCTGATAATCTTGAGAATCAGCAGGAAAAAACAATCACCCAACAAACAAAATTGCAGCAAGCGCAAACATGGGTCGGAACTCAAATGGTAGTTGCCAACAACATTCAAAATAAAGTTCTAAAAGGTTTAAATGAAGTTTCTGGAACACTGAAAAATGGTGTTCAAGTGATTGATATTTATAACGAATTAGATCGCTGTTTACAGTATTCCAGTGATATTGTTACGCTCACAAGTAACAAACCACAATATGCAGTATTTGGCGTAAAAGCATCTCAAAAAGCGTACGAACAAGTGATAAAATTAACAACTGATGTCACAGATTTATTAAAACCAGGAGAATTAAATCTTGCAACTGCGGGAGATCGTTACAAATTACTTTTTGCAGTTTCTCAAAATGTAACCATGCTCAAAATATGGTTGCTCGCTACAAAATTAAATATTGAAAGAGCCATAAGATTAGGATGGTTTCAATCTATCAATCCATTTCAAGGTTATATCAATACCGATATGAGTATTGTTCAAAACATCATGTGGACGTATAAAAATAGATTTTAATCTAAATAAAAGCACAATGAAAAATAGAATTATCCTTTCAATTCTGCTTCCAACAGTTTATGTTTTAATCACTTCATCTGGCGGAAATCCGACACCACCTTGGGAAAAAGAAAATGTTTCATTTCCAATGATGAATCAGGAGATTCGACATACCATGCAAGAAAATGAGCGGCAAAAAACTATGAAAAATTGGCAAAACACCAATGTTGCAACAGAAGTGGTTAATAAAAAACAATGGGAAAAATTTAAGGAAACCACGACTAAAATTCAAGACCGATTAAGGATTGTAGATTTTGCAATGCAGGCGATTCCAACAGGATATGCCATTTTTTTAGAAAGTCAAAAAATACAAGATATACAGTCGAAAATTATTACAGAAATCCAAACTGCACCTTATTCACTCGTAGTTGTTTTGCCTGCAGAAATCAAATTTGTAGATGATATGCAAATGATTGTGAGATTATTGACAGGCATTGTGCTTTCCTATGGAGCAATCAATCAAATGGAAAAAGCAGAACGAAAAATTTTGTTGGAATATGCTTTAGGAGAAGTGGTAAATCTTCGCAGAGATTCTCTTTTCATGCTCATGAAAATAAGAGACATCAAGCGAAAAGTAGAATGGACAAAATTTGTAGTTCTCAATTATATCAACAAGGATAAACAGATTGTAGAATCAATAATGAGTCATTTTTAATACTAAAATTGAAAACATAAATTCAATCATCCCACAAAAAAATCATTAAAATGTTCAAAAAAATATTATTTCCATTCATTCTAATTTTCGGCGGATTAACTTCTGTAGAAGGGCAAACTGTGGTGCTGAACGATAAATTATTAACACAATTAACCAAAAATCAAGGAGTTCGTTTGGCGAGCAATGAATCATTTTTAAACTCATACGAAAAGCAGAAAAAATTATACGATGATATCAATCAAAAAATTGCACAAGTAGTAGCGATACAAGAATTCATCTATGATAAATTAACCAATATCAATTCCGCAATTATGCAGGGAAAACAGTTGTATTATTTATCACAAACTTTTGGACAAATTGGTGTGAATGCCAATGATGTTCTCACACTTACGGCTCAATATCCAGAATATGCAATTTTACTAAATCGGTTTTATATCGCAGCAGCACAAGAACTTATCAAAATGCAAAGCGAATTGGTGAATGATATTCTTCACGAAGAAAATGATTTTCTGATGGATCCTTATGATCGACAAGTACTCATTCAAAATTTATCTACGAAAGCACAAATGATTAATGGCTATTTAATCTGCATAAAAATCAGATTAAAAAACGCTAAAAAAATCCCATACATTTATTAAATCCCAACCATTAACACTTATGTAAACCTTGATAGAGCAATTGTGAAGGGCATTATGATCAAATATAAGTTCATTTTTAATTAATACAATGATGAAAAATAATACAAAAAAAATCTTACTGTTTATCGCTGTTTTGGTGGGAAGCATTTTCAATTACGGGCAAGTAAAAATACTAAATGATCCTTCAATTGTTGCTCACAATAAGAGAATGGTGTTTGAATCTTGGGGAGATTTTCGTCCTTATCCAAAATACACATTCGGAATCCAGACCAATTTTGCTTACGCCACAGTTTGGGGATGGCTTTCTCCTTCCATCAATCAAGATTATAAAAACGGAGCAGATATTCGTCCTTTAAAACCAACCGGTTTAGAAGCTCAAAGATTTGCTGAACTGGAATTTCAAAAAAGTGAAGCAGAAAAAATAAAACTTCAAGTAGATACTTTATACACCAGAAATGTTCAAGATTTTGCGCATTGGACATCTGCAACAGTAGAAGCAGACCCACTTTGGCTTTTGTATTACAAAAAAATGCTAAAACCTTTGAAAGACTTTCCAGATAATCCCCAAAATTTTATTCAATGGCAGTTGAAGGATGATAAAACCTATCAAAACATGTTGATGAATGGCGGAATAACACAACTGGAAAAAGAACTCAATCTTTTGAAAGACAAGTACAAAAATTCCAGAACATTAGATATGCCACGAGGAAAACGCTTTCTAATGTACCATGAAACATTAATTGGCTGGCGAAATTTCAAAGACCAATTGAGAGCATTCGACAGAAAAAACTCCTTATTCCTTGATTATAAAAAACTTCTTTCCAAATCAAAAATAAAAATAGAACCAGTTTGGAACTCAAATGATAAAGAGATCGCAATAAAATTCATGAATGAATACCACAATAAATATTAGAAAATGAATAAATACGTAACACTTACCATTTTACTGGTATTAGTTTTTATGCCGACCATCGTTTTTGGGCAAACTGGAAGCACAGAAGATTACAACAAATTACTGCAATTTTTGAAAGGTGATGGCGCATTTGAAAAATGGTTTATGGAGGCTTTTACAAAATTAGATACCACAATGGCAGCACAATCTGCGGGTGCAGTAATGCTCGGTCAAGCTATTGGCGGATTTGGAGCTTTGTGCTACATGGGATATTTAGGTTGGCAAATGCAGGAAGGAGCAAGACCTTGGGAAGTTACACCTATGATTCGACCTGTTATTATTGCCTTCATTTTAATGTATTGGGGAGCTTTTACAGGTATGATTCAATATCCTTTGCAATCATTAGCAGAACCAGGAATTAAACTTTTTCAAGAAATAGAAAAGGACGCAAATGATTTGAGGGTAGAAAGATTCAAAAAGCAAAACCAAATTTTAGAAATTCTAATCAAGCAACAAGCTGAAGAAGAAGCGAAGCAAGAAACTTTGGACAAATTAGAAAAAAAGGCAGATGATAGTTGGTACGATGTAGATGTGGACAAATTATTGGCACCTGCCAAAGAATGGTATATGAAAATGGAGTTCAAAATTCAAAAAACATTATCAGAAATCATTGAAGGTGTTTCTTTGACGATTCTTCGAGTCTGCACCTATTTAATCTTTTTCATTCAAAAAGTATGGAGTTATGTACTAATTATTTTGGGACCCATTGCCGTCGGAATGTCACTCATACCAGGTTTTGAAAATTCTTTCAGCAATTGGGTAACGAAATTCATCAATATTAATCTTTACACTTTTATCACTTACACCATTATCAATATTGGTCAACAGCTCATAATGTCGGGTTACCAAATGGAATTGGATCGCTATGCTTTGATGATCGATTCTGGAGGAGTTGCAGATATGAATACCCTTCGGGTTTATGTGCAAAATAGTGGAATGATGTACACCGCACTTTTTCCTTGTGTTGCCTATATCGTTACAGGAATTGGAATTTTAATGGTGCCATCTATTGCAGATTCTATTGTTTCCGCAGGAGGAGCTGGAATTATGAGCAAAGGAAAAGCAGCCGGAGGAACGGTTGCAAGTGCAGGAAAAGCTGTGGGAAGAACTGCAACAGCAGCAGCTGCAGGTGGCGTTGCAGGAGCAGTAGTTGCGGCAAAAGAAATTGCAAAAGCCGTCGGTAAAATGAATAATAAATAATTCCGAACCCAAAATTTAATTAATAAAAATTCTTATTAAAATGCTTGTTAAAAACATAGAACAAAAAATAAAAATCAATAAAGTGGTGTCGATTTCATCAATACTTTTTGCAGTGTTGATTGTTATTGCAGGATTTGCATTTGCGTATAAACTGATTCAAGATTCCCGAAAATCCTTGTATGTCATTGATAATGGCGTTCCCATTTTGGTAAAGCAAACAGATGAATTACTAAATAGACCTGTAGAATATCGTTCGCAAATTGAACTTTTTCACAGATTATTTTTTACACTTGCTCCAGATGATAGCTACATTAAAGAAAATGTTGAAAAATCTCTTTACTTGATTGATGATAGTGGAAAAAAAGAGTACACCAATTTAAGAGAAAAAGGGTTTTACAATCAAGTCATTTCTGGAAACTCTTTGGTTACTATTCGTACAGATTCTATAAAAACTGATCTTCCCAATAAGAAATTCATCTATTACGGTACTCAAATGATAAATCGAAAAACTTCACTAATCATTCGGAAATTAATTACTGAAGGGAATTTTGAAGACATCATCAGAAGTCCAAATAATCCACATGGCGTTCTCTTGAGAAATTGGAGAATTTTAGATAATAGCGAATTATCCAACAAATCTAAATCACATTTTTAAACATGAATCCATACTCTCAAATTAAAGCTCAAGTCCTTCAGTTAAAGGATTGGATTATCAAACATCCGAAGCAGTTTTATAAATATATAATGCTGATTCTCATTGTTTCTTTTGGCTTAATCTTCATTCAATATTATTATTTCACGCCAAAAATTCCCATTAATAATATCCCTAATCTCTATTCAGAAAGTGATGATGTAAAATCTGAAATGAACATCAATGAAAATAAAATGGAAAATGTTGTGAAAGAATTACAACAATTAAAAGGCAAAAGGGAAAACGGTCCTTTAACTAAAAACGACAGTCTCAGAATAGAATATTTGTTCAACCAATACCAAAAATTAAAAAATGGACATTAAAAAAATCAACTTTAAACAGCCAAAATATATCTTCCCTTTAATTCTTCTGCCAATCATACTTTTTCTTGGTTTTCAGACAACAAAATTTATGGGAAATGAAGAGCAACCGAAAGAAGTTTCACAGGATTTATCTCTTAATTTGGGTGAAACTCAAGATTCTATACTCTCGAAAAATGCTGCATACGACCAACTATTTGAAAAGGGAGATGGAAGATCCATGCTTGATGGAATCGACAAAGAGGAAGATAGTTTGCAAAATTATTCTGACAATCTGGATTACTCACAAAAGAGATACATCGATTCACTTAAAACAGTTCGAGCATTACAAAATGGAAGTTCAACTGATTTGGGAAAAGCCAGTTATTACAAGCAAAGTAATCAAAAAACTTCAGATGAAAAAGATTTTCAACGCTCTGCAGAAATGATAAGAATGTTGAATGATAAGAGCAATGGAAATACTGGACAGCCAAATATTTATTCCGATTCTCCGATGAGTTCAAATACAAAGCAAAAAGAAAAAGAAACCGATCCAGTGAAAATGTTGCGACAGCAAGTTTTGATGATGGATTCCTTGGAAAAAGCGAAAGATCCAGAATACCAATCGGCTCTTGCTTCGGAAAACAAATTGAAAAAGAACAAAGAAAAAATGGCAGCTTTTCTAAACTCTACACTTCGTGTGGATAAATCTTCGCTCAATCCAAGTTTTAATTCCATTTCAAAAGAGAAAAAGGACAATTTCATAAAAGCAGTAATTGATGAGAATAACAAAGGTTATCTCGGAAGCAGAATTCGTTTTCGACTTTTAGAAGACATCAATGTCGGAAAACATAAAATCTCAAAAGGAGCCATTTTATATGGTCAAATTTCAGGATTTTCTTTGCAAAGAGTGAATTTGAACGTGGTTTCAATTTTAAATAATGGTGAAATTCTGCCTATCAATCTTTCTGTTTTTGATATGGACGGAATGCAAGGTTTGTACGTTCCACAAAGTGATTTCCGAGAAATGCTTCGCGAGATGGGAAGCAATTCTGTACAAGGAACTCAAATGGATAACGGTGGAGAAAGTTTTTTTACCAGTCTTTTTTCTAGCTTATTTAGTTCCACTTCCAAAACCATTTCTAATATGATCCGACAAAACAAAGCAAAACTAAAATACAACTCTTACATATTCTTAATCAACGACAAAGAACTTAAAAAATAATAAAAATGAAAAAAACGACTACAAATACACTGAAAATTTTCCTGTTAAGCTTCACATTTTTTTCAGTAATGATGATTAATGCTCAAACAGAAAAACCTGAAAATCGGGTGATAAATCTTAAAAAATTAGATATTTCTGACGGAGTAAGTCTTCACATAATTTCTCCAGAACCAATACAGTTTGTGGATTTATCAACTGCTAATCTAACTGGAGATTTGCCCGCGGAAAATATTGCAAGAATAAAAATTACCGAAACTTCGGAAACAGATTCAACTTCAATCCAGAAAAAAATAGATAAAAATAATTTAGGAATTATCACGGTTGTTTGTCAATCGTTTATGGCACAATACAAAGTGAATTATTTAGATTTCAAGAGCAATTCCGTGGCTAATATCCAAATTCAGCCCGAAGATATGCAACCACTTGAATATCCGAAAATGGCTTTTTCAAAAACAGAATTACTTCGATTTTCGTTGGATATTTTACAAAAAAAGAAAATAGGAAAACCAATTCGAGAAGTGAAAGATTTTAAACTTACCATGCAGATTAACAATGTTTATGTGGTAAATGATTACATCTTTTTAGATATGACTTTTCTGAACTCCACCAATTTAGGATACGATATCGATGCGATAAAATTCTCTGTAGAGGACAAGAAAATCTACAAAGCAACCAATAATCAAAGCATTACACTCGATCCTGTTTATCAATTATACCATCAAAAACAGTTCAAGAAAAACTACCGGAATATTTACGTTTTTAAAAAATTCACTTTTCCGAATAGTAAAGTTTTCAAAATTCGACTTTTAGAAGAGCAATTATCTGGAAGAGCATTAGAAATGAAAGTGAAGTACTCGGATATTTTAAACGCAGATACTTTTTAATTTATGGAAGCAATAATTTTATCTATAATCAGCTATTTGGTGTTGTTAATCGTATTTGTTATTTGCATTGTGATGTTCCATAAAACAAAACAATCTTATAAACATCGCATGCAAGCGCAGTTACAAGCGCAACTTGAAAGAGAATTAAAAATAGCTGAAATACTCAAAGACTTAAAAGATTATCATTTATTTCTTACAGAAAAAGCGGAGTTGTTAGGGGAATGGGAAAAAGAAATTAGGAATCTCCATCAAGATTTAAAAAAGATTAAGCAAATGAACATAGCCAATAATTGTCAAAATTAAGATAATGCAAGAGCAACAAAATCAAATTAAAATCTACAGCTTTTTCCAGAAGATGGTTTATTTCATCGTCTTATTGGATTGTGCTTCATTATTTTTTCTTTCTGCAAATATTCCATTTGTAAGCGAACTTCTGACCAAATTTTCGAAGATGGGTTTATTTTATCCACCTTTAAATGCCAAAATTTGCACGATAATATTAATTGCTTTGGTTGCAATCGGAACAAGAGCCAAGAAAAAAATAGATTTGAATATTGGTAAGCAGATTATTTTGCCAATAATCATTGGATTATCCTTGATGTTTTCTTCGCTACTTTTTATTTCCGAAGCTGGAAATAGTACGCTACCGAAAGTAATTCCACCTTTAAATTTTTTCCAAATTATTTATACGCTTCTCTCATTTTTGGGAGCATTAATCGCTCAAGTTGGAGCGGATAATATTTCCAAATTGATGCAACAGAAAATGGGAAAAGACCGATGGAATATAGAAGAAGAGAGTTTTGCTCAAAATCAAGAATTGGTAAAAACGAACACTTCCATTAATATTCCTTATCTGTTTAGATTTAATAAGAGAACCAATAAAGGTTGGATTAATATTAATCCTTTTCGCGGAACGATGGTAATTGGAACACCAGGATCTGGAAAGTCTTTTGGTGTAATAAATCCTGCAATTCGTCAAATGATTGATAAAGGTTTTTGTCTTTGCATTTATGATTTTAAATTTCCAGATTTGGCTAAAATCGCTTACTACCATTATCTTTTAAAGAAAAATAAAGATCCCGATTATCAACATCAGTTTCATGTCATCAATTTGAACGAAGTTGAAAAATCTAAAAGGGTAAATCCATTCAAAAAAGAATACATTCAAACCTTAGCAGAAGCACAAGAAATGGCGGAATCAATGGTTTCATCACTTCAAAAAGGTGGTTCAAGTTCTGGTGGTGGTTCAGAAGCATTTTTCACTCAATCTGCGATTAATTTTCTTTCATCTTGCATTTACTTTTTTGCCACGTTTGAAAATGGAAAATATTCAGATTTACCACACATTCTATCATTTATGAATAGAAGTTACAAAGATATTTTTGATACACTTTTTACGAATGAAGAAATTTATTCTTTGCTTTCACCCTTCAAAACTGCGTATGATAATAAAGCATTTGACCAATTGGAAGGACAAGTTGGAACTTTAAAAATTTTCCTTTCCAGATTGGCAACAAAAGAAAGTTTTTGGGTGTTTTCTGGTGATGAAGTAGAAATGAAAATCACGGACAAAGAAAATCCTTCCATCATTATTTTAGCTTCCGATCCGGGAACACAGGATATTAATTCCGCATTGTATTCATCGATTTTAAATAGAACATTACGATTGATTAATTCCAAAAACAATTTACCAGGAGGAATTATCGCAGACGAATTTCCGACCATTTATATTCATAAAATTGATAACGTCGTCGCGACTGCAAGAAGCAACAAGATTGCTGTTTTACTGGGACTTCAAGAAATTCCACAACTTCGACAATTTTATAAAAAAGAAGTTGCAGATACTATTTCTGCTATTGTCGGAAATATTCTTTCAGGTTCTGCCAGAGATAAAAATACCTTGGATTGGATGGAGAAAATGTTTGGAAAAATCAAACAGAAAAGCTACTCCCAATCTATTTCACAACAAGGAACTACCACAAGCATTAATGAAAAAATGGATTTTATGATTCCTGCAGGAAAAATAGCAGCATTGAAAACAGGAGAAATGGTGGGAATGATTGCACAAGGGGAAGAAAATGATACCGAAGAATACAAAACATCGGCAATCAGTGGAAAAATCAATCTGGATATGAACGCAATTAAAAATGAAGAAGATAATTATGTAGCAATGCCCAATTATTATTCTTTCATCGATAAAAAAGGAAACGACCGAAAAGAAGAAGTGTTGATGACCAATTTTCGAAAAATAAATAAAGAAGTAGAACTCATTGTGAACGAATCTATAAAAATGTAAAACTATGAAATCGCTATTAACGAGTTTGCAAACAAACACAAATGAAGATTTAGGCGATACCATATGACCTTTAAAAAAATAAAAATCAACATATGAAATTGAAAATAAAATTTAGTTCAATGATTCTTGTTTTGTTCTGCAATTCTTTGGCATTTGCACAATTTAACACGCTTACTCGAACTTCTATAAAAAAAGAAGAATCTGTTCATAAACAGGAAGAAATTCAAAAAGACGAAAATGCAAAAGATGAAAAAAAAGATAAAAATACTGGTAGAATAAAACTCTTTAAAACGAAGCAAAAAGTAGATTATAAGGCAGAAATAGACTCACTAAAAACATTGATTTTAAAATACAGTTTGACCAAAAATAAAGAGCAGAAATTAAATTACCAGAAAATTGAAGATTCATTGATACAAATGATGAAAGGGAATATTGCAAATTCTAACGGAAACAATATCCAAAAATCAATTAAACAATTTGATTTTGTTAATGATAAGCAAACTAATGAAATTTCAAAAATATTTATGCCGTTGAAAAATGGACTTTCTGTTACATCGCCTTTTGGAAGTCGTATTCATCCCATTTTTGGAACAAGAAAATCACATAATGGAGCAGATTTAAAAGCCAATTACGAAAAGGTGTATTCCATAATGGATGGAATCGTAACAGCAGCAGGCTGGGATTCGAAAGGTGGTGGAAACTACATTAAAATCAGGCATTCGAATTCATTTGTAACCAGCTATTTGCACTTATCGCAAATTTATTACAAAGCAGGAGAATTTGTAAAAGCAGGATTTATCATCGCAAAAAGTGGAAATTCAGGCAATTCTACCGGACCACATTTACACTTTTCTGTTGCCGAAAATGGAAATTACATCAACCCAATTCGTTTTTTAAACGACCTTATAAAAGCAAACAACTTAATCGCAAATTACTATGAACACTGAAAAATTACCAACAAACGATTTGAAAAAATACGGGATTATCAATGAAGATAATACTTTTTCTAAAAAACTAAATGCAGATGATATTCTGAAATTCATGCAGGGTTATACAATTGTTGTCGATAACGATAAAAATCGTGCGACATTTCAATTGGTTGAAAACAATAGCAAGCTAAAAGTAATTTTTCTGGAAAGAGATAAAAACCTATCTGAAATCCTTGAAAACAGCAAAGACAAGGTAGAGTATTCTACTATTCAAGAGCTTTCAAAATCAGGAAATCAATTGAATTTTGAAAAAAAAGCATTTGTTTTTGACAAAGAAACCAACAAAATAGTTGAGTTTGATTTAATAAAAAATGCCACTGAACTTACCGCAATCATTGCAGATAAGAAAGATGCGCTAGAAATAAATCGATACAAAACAGAACTTTTAAAATTGAAAAGATTTCTTCAAGATAAGATAGAACAGTTCCCAGAAATGGCAAAAGAAATTACCAATGATCTGAATATTGTTTCAAAAGAAATTAATACTGTAAATGGAATTTCACAAAATGTAAGTAATTCTCAAAAGCAGGAAAAATCCAGCATTCAACTCAATGTCAATGATCCAGATATGTATCAAGATGCAAACAGAATAAGGGAAGAAAATCAAGATGAAGAACAGGAACGTGAAGTGGGAAGATCAAGAGGATTTAGAAGGTAAAATTTTTTAGAAATGAGTATAACATTAGAAATAAGCAAATACAATGAAAACCAAGAAACTCAAGGTTTTCAGAAAATGGATTTTTCTACAATCGATGAAGCAATTGCGACCCTCGAATTTATGAAAATGGGCTACAACCATTTTAAAACGGGAGAATCTTTAGTTGTGAGATTAGAGGAAGGAACAAAACCACACCTTATCGATTACGAAGCTGTAATTCCAATTATCGAATTGAGAAAAGAACTCGAAGAAAAGTACAATTCAAATTTAGCACAAAATGAAAAAGAATACCAACAGAAAGCTTCGGATGAAAAAACGAAAATTTCGCCAAACTCAAATTTTATCTTCGAGGAAGATGAATCAACAAGGTACGCAAAAACTTCCTCGGGTGAAAAACTACCCTTTAAATTGTTTAATCCCAATGAAATTAGTACCGGATCCAATTTATTACGGGAACCGCAAGATTCTTTGCAATCCACAGATTTTGCATTAATAGAAAGGCGTTTTGCAGAAAACAATTCGCTTCAACTCTTTGGAAATGAAAAAATTGAAAGTATTGATGATGTTGCTTGGCTTTTTAAAGCATTAGAAAATGAAGCTGTAGAACACGCATTTTTAGTGTACGATTTTAAAGATAAAGGATATTTTGTTCAACATATTTCTACTGGAACTTTTGATGCTGCATTTGTAGATAATCGACTTTTGATAGGAAATGTTTTGGAAGCAAAACCTTCTTCAATCACTTTGGTTCACAATCATCCAAGTGGAACTTTGAAGGTTTCTAAAGCAGATATGGACTGCATCAGAAAATTACGTGCGGCTTTAGATAAATCCGATATTATTGTAGAAGATGGAATTATCATCAATTTAAGAAGTGGGAAGTATGTTGTTTTTAATGAAATATTTGAAGACGAAAAAGCGATGAAATCCAATGCAAATGCTTTTCATGAAATACAGCCCTATTCTTTCAGTAAACAGGTATTGGTAGAAAATTATCAACCTGAAAAAATAACGAGTTCGGCAGATATTGCAAAGTTCATCACTTCACAAAAGTTTGGAATATCCGATAAAACTGAAATGTTGATTATCAATAATCAGTTGAATATTGTGGGTAAATTCATCATGCCACCCGAAAATCAAGTTGATTTTATCATTGGAAAAGTTGCCAAGTTTGGAGGAGCAAAGTGCATTTTATATGGAAACAATATCACACCTGCAGAAATCAACAAATACAACGAAACGCTTTATTATTCAGGTGTTGAAATAATTGATGCACTTCTTTTTAAAAGTGAAAACGGAAGAAAAATCTATAATTCTTTTTCGGATAATTCTGAGTTGAAAAGCCAATCACATTTCAAGAATCAAACAAACGAAAAATCTAATATAAATAATTATAAGAAATCTCAAAAAGTAAGAATTATGAGCGAAAGACAATCTTACTATGATACCAATATTCTCAGCGATAGTGGAAAATGGGCAGATCGATTTCGTGATGAACAACAAGAAACTGACAGTAAAACAAATAATATTAACAATAAAAATCCAAAAATTATGGAAACGCAAAAAGAATTCAACCAAGTAGATTATTTAAGAAACCAATTAAAATATCTTGGTTTTGGCGAAGGAGAAAAACTTCACAAAGATTTAGAAACAGGCATGAAATCTGCCGATCAACAGTTTGAGATTAAAACAAATTCAGACAAAACTTTACCAGGAAACAAAGTGGATTTTATCTTAAAATTCAACAAAACTGAAAGTGGTGGTGTTTTTCTCAATTCTTATCATGCAAATCTAGAGAATGAGAAAGGCGAAAATATCTCACATAATTTCCCTGTAAATCGAGAAAACACCTTTACTGCAAAGGAGGCAATCAATTTATTAGAAGGTCGTACCGTGAAAATTGAATTTCAAAATCCTAAAACAGAGCAATTAGAACCTGCATTTGTAAAACTGAATTTTGAAGAGCCAAAAACGGAAAAAGGAAATTACAATTTCCAAAATTTCTACAAAAATTATGGAGTTGATACCGATCAAATTGTAGAAAAATCAAACCTGATTTTCGATAAACCAGAATACCGCGAAAACACCATTAAATCTTTAGAAAAAGGAAATATCGTAAAGGTAAAATTTGAATCGGATGACAATGTAATTGAAGGAAAAGCAATTCTGAATCCGCAGTACAAAAATCTAAGTCTTTACGATCAAGATATGAACAGAATCAATACCAACAAGCCTCTGGAAGGAATTGAGAATGATAATAAACACGAAAAAGGCAACGTGAAGGAGCAAAGTATAAAAAGATAATATCACTTACAAATTACAATGGAAAGCGGTAGGTTTTATGTTAAAATTTATCGCTTTTTTTAAATCTATCTAATTATGAAATCAATGTTTAAGCAATATATCAAAGAAAAATGGGATAAAAAGTTTGAAATAATAATAATACTCGCAGCATTTTCTTTCTTTTTTATAGCACATTCTTGCCACAAACAAATAAAGCCAGAAAAAGGCGGAATCGACCTTATTTCTAATGTTTATTTTGATGCTTCCAAAGGATTGGATAAAATGCAGAACTTCCATATTTCTCGGCTCAATTATTCTGGAGATACCATTTTAGAAATAATTCCCGATGTCACTTTTCCAGAAATAACCAATGAAATTTATTTCATAAAAGATTCTCTTTATTATTCAGTTGGTAAAGAAAATAGCAACAGTACCATTTTGTCGGAAATTACTAAGAAGCAAAAGCCACATTTAATTCGGAAAAAGCAAGAAGGTGCATTATTTTCTGATGAATGGATCCCGAATTATCTTCATCGTAAAAATTTGAGTGATACCGTTTTATTCAAAAAAAAGTACAAAAGATTTGAAGTAAATTCTGCGACAAGTTTCTCTCGATTCTATATTTTTCCAACGGATACTATTTTACCTTATTCCATTTACAAACACGCTGAAATAGACTATGGCGGAAGGTTGGAACGCATTGATTCTTATAATAAAGTGAAAGATATTTTTGTAACCCTTCAACTTTTGCCAAGAAAAAATTGGGATAATGAAGCCAAAGAAATCTTTGATTACAATCATTTTGTGAAAAATAAAAAATGATGGCAACAAATTCAAACTATAAAACTACAACGGAAAAAATTTCTGAAAGCGTTTTGGTCTTAGATTATTTTCTTCATCTTGAGCAAAAAGGCAAAGTAAAATTCGAAAGAAAGACAGGGCATGATTATTATTTTAGAACCGAAAATAATAAATTTTCTGTGTCTGAAAATGGATACTATGATTTCAAAACCGGAACAGGAGGGCAAATAATCAAAGCGGTAATGGAACTTGAAAAATTAGAATGGAAAGATGCTTTAGAATTTATAAAAAATTTCAACAATCAAGTTGATGACAAAAAATGGATTGCAGAAAAAAAAAGAAATTTATCTGGAACAAATGACCAAGAAAATGCTGATGTAATCATCACAAATTCTTTTAAACCCAACAATGAAAAATTGATTTCGTATTTTGAAGAGAGAGGAATTTCAAAAGAAATTTTAATAGAAAATACGCGGCAAATTCATTACGAAATCGAAGGAAAAAATTATTTTGGAATAGGAATTGAAAATCTTTCTCAAGGTATTGAAATTCGGAATCCAATGCTGAAAACCAAAATTGGTCGCAATGATATTTCGGAAATTAAAGGTAACAAAGATGAGATGGTTGTTTTCGAAGGATTGACTGATTTACTTTCATTCTTGCAACTTTTGAAAACCAATAATCAAAAGAATAATAGAACGCTCATTTCTCTTAATTCTACTTCTAACATTGATAAATTTGTTAACAGATACAGAGATTTTAATGGAAAAATATTTCTTTGTTTGGATGGAGATAGAACTGGAAATATTGCAACACAAAAAATACTTGATGAACTCAATGGTAAAAATATAAAGGATATTCGCTCTTTGTATCAAATTTCTGATTTAGAAAATAATGATTTAAATGATTATTTGAAAAACAAAATCAATCTTCAAAATAAAAATATTATCTTAGTTGAACCAAAAAATTCTGCAGATGAAAACGCTACCATTAAATCCGAAATTACACCCAATTCTGTCCAAGTGGGACAAAAATCACCTGAACGAAACCTTGGAAACAATAGCAAAAACGGCGAATCCGAGCAAAACGCAAATCAACCAATCGGACAAAGATTGGGCAGCGAAAATGTTGGAAATGGACTTGAAAGCGCAATCCGGAGCAATAATAGAGTTGGATTATATACAACCAAACCCATTATTGGAACACAACAAATTGCAACTGGAAAAAATGAAGAAGCAGGACATTCCTTGGTCGGAAAATTAGCAGAAAACTCTACAAATAACGCAGACTTAGACGCTCTGATTTCAAAATATAAATGTCAAAAATTGACCAACGAACAAGTTGCGGAAGTAGTTTCTGCAACTTGTTTTATTTCCGATAATCAACAAATTTTACTTCGTGAAAATCTAAAAATCACAGATGATTTAAAAGACATTTGCAACCAATTTAAAAGTGGCGGAACTGCAAAAGAAGGGCGTGGAATTTTAGATGAATATTACACTAATCATAAAATTGTGGATTCCGTTCGCAATTTAATTAAAAGCCAATTCAACGATAAAAAAGAGATTGCGGTTTTAGAACCAAGTGTTGGAAATGGAAATTTCATTTATGCAGCAAAAGATTTGAGTATAAAATCCAAAATCACAGCGTTTGAAATCAACGAAACTACTGCAAAAATTGCTAAAATCTTGCATCCGGAAACAGAGGTCAATCTTCGCTCTTTTGAAACTGAATTTATTGATGAAAAAGGAATTAAAACACCAATTTCAGATATTAAAAAATACGATTTAATTCTCGGAAATCCACCTTATGGAGAACACAGAGGTTTGTACAAAGGTTTAGGAGAAGAAACTAAAATCTCAAGATACGAAGATTATTTTGTCAAAAGAAGCATGAATTCTTTAAAACAAGATGGAATTTTAGCGATGGTTCTTCCTTCTGGTTGGTTGAATCGTCAAAAGAATCTGGAAAATGCAGCTGTAATTAATGCTTTTCGATTACCAAGCGGATCGTTTTCGGGAACTCAAATCGGGACCGATATTGTAATTTTAAAGAAGGATTCTCAAAAAATTGGTGTTGATATATCTAATTATTTTAATGAAAACCCACATAATATTTTAGGGGAAATCCGCGAAAAAACCAATCGTTTCGGGAAGTTAGAAAATTATGTTCATGGTAGTTTGGATGAAGCTCTTGTTTTGCTTGAGCAACTTCAAAACAAAAAAGAGATAGGTAGAGTTGGAAACCTTTTCGAGGATTATTACTCGGACGAAGTTACTTCTGCAGCTGAGAAGAATTCCAATAAAACGGAAGTAGAAATTCATTCAAAAGATACCGAAGTTAACACAGAAATTACCCTTAAAATTGGCAAAGAAAAAATTGATGAAGTATTAACCACACTTAATGAAATAAAGTTTAAATCGCCTGCAATCTTTAGTGAGATAAAAAAATACGCGAATTTTAAAAACAAGATTTTTGAAAAGGACGATAAACTTTCTTTAGATGAACTAAAAGAAATTATCCAAAAATCCGATAAGATTATTCAATCTCAAAAGGATGTAAAATCGGAATATGAAATTCAGAAAACACCCATAATTAAAAGTAAAATTCTAAAATATCATTTCATTAAAGATGATAAAATTGTAGAAACTGCACTTCAAAATAATCCTAATATTTCTTCGGAAGAAATCGAAGCTTTTCGTGATACCGCTTATGATGGAACTTTAACTAATCATGAAAAACACAAGCAATTTGCAAACTATATTGATGGAAATTGGGTACACGATTTTTATTATGCTGAAGGAAATATTTATAAAAAACTAGAGCAATTAGAAGTGGATTTCAAGGATTCAAAATCGATTGAAAGTTCTGAAAAGCAATTTCAAAAACAAAAATCTTTACTAGAGAATGTTTTACCAAAGCAAAAATCTTTAATCGAAATTTCAGTTAGTCACAATCACGAATTTATTCATCAATTTGGTTTAGGAAAAATAGAAAAAGAAGATTACAATTACAATACACGACAAACGGAAACCATTATCGTCGATTATAATTTGGCGGCGAAATTCAAGGATTTTGTTGCCAAATTGCCAAGTGAAGCTTTTGCAGGTTCATCTTCTTGGGAGGTCAAAAGTTTTGTAGATAACGAAACCGTTACAGGAAGTGATAAGGAAAGAAATGCATTGATTCGAGAAAGGAGAAAAGCGGCTGCAAATGATTTGTTTCAAAAATTTATTCGGGAAGAATTGTCAGATGAGTTGCGAATTCGATTTGTGAATGATTTTAACAGGAATTACAATAATATTCATGTTCCGGATTATTCAAAATTTCCGTTATTTTCTAAAATTCATCAAAATTTCAAAGGACAAGAATTGCGCTTAACTGAAGTGCAGAAAGCGGGAATTGGCAGACAAACCACAAAAGGAGTTGGACTTTTGGCGCATGAAGTTGGTTTTGGAAAAACACTTTCTGGAATCCTCTCAATGCACGAAGCGATGGAAAGAGGAAATGCAAAAAAGCCACTAATTGTTGTTCCCAACGAAAGTATTTTGAAACAATGGGTAGAAACCCTATTTGAAACTATTCCGAATGCAAAAGTGAATGTTTTAGGGAATTTGGGTAAAGATTACGATTTGTCAAAATTCGATAATAGAGATGGAGAAATTACCATCGTAACTTATGAAGGATTCAATAATATTGGATTTTCAAATGAAATTACCGAAAATTTATCTTCAAAATTCAACTATATTTCAACCAATGAACTAAAAAGTTTAACCAATACTGAAAGAGATGTTCAAATAGAATTGCAGAAAGAAAAAGAAATTGAAGGCAAAATGAAGCGTGGTAAAATCTATGATTGGGAAGATTTTGGTTTTGATCACTTGACTTTTGATGAAGTTCATAACGCCAATCACATTGTAGGAAAAGTGAAAATTGAAGACCGAAGATTTTCTTCAGATTTTAGGAGTCAAAATCAACAAACTTCCAATATTGGAATAAATACTTGGATGGCTTGTCAATACATTCAAGACCAGCAAAATGGCAGAAATGTAACGTTACTATCAGCAACACCTTTCACGAATAAACCTTTAGAATATTACTCGATTTTATCTTTAATTGCCAATAATCGTTTGGAAGAATCGGGATATTTTAATGTCAATAATTTCTTTGAAACCTTTATGGAAGCCGATAATGACATGGAAATTGACGCAAAAGGCGACGTGAAATTCAAAGCCAATGTTCGACGGTTTAAAAATAATTCTTTGTTTCAACAGCTTCTTTCGGAGTTTATTGATATTAAAGGTGAAGAGGATAATTTAGAATTAGTTCGTCCCTATAAAATCAATAAAGAATACAAAATTGAACAAAATGATTTGACGAAAGAACAATACGATTTGCTTAATGACAATTTTGATGAAACCGAAAAAGGAGCGATTCTAACCCATATTCTGAACGCTCGATTGATTGCGATTTCTCCGTATTTATCGATCTATTATCATGATAACGAACCAACATTAAAAGAATTTATAGAAAATTCTCCGAAACTTAATCAAACGATGAATTTGATTCGTCAAAATAAAAAAGATATTCCAGATTCTGGTCAAATTATTTACTCTGAATTAGCAGTTGCACAGTTTCCAAAATTGAAAGAATATTTGATTACTGAAGTTGGATATCTTCCGGAAGAAATCGGAATTATCAGTGGAGCAACGAGTAAGAAAAAAAGGATATCTATTCAAAATGCTTTCAATGAAGGGAAAATTAAAATCGTGATTGGTAGTGAAGCCATTCAAGAAGGAATGAACTTGCAAGAAAACACGACAGATATTTACATGCTTTCTTTGCCGTATAATTTCACGTCATTGCGACAAGTAGAAGGACGAGCTTGGAGACAAGGAAACAGGAATGAAAATGTCCGTATTAATTTTATGTTGACCAATGACAGCATTGATGTATTTATGCTGCAAAAATTACAGGCAAAACAATCTAGGTATTTGGAAGCCATGAAAAAAGGAGTCGATGTTTTAGATATTTCAGACATAAGTACCCAAGAATTAAAAACTTCAATAATCACAAACCCTGAAACGAGAGCAACTATTGAAATTGAATTGATCAAAAATCGTTTGGAAAGCGAAAAGAATAAATTTCTTGCTGATAGTGCTTTTGTGTTGAGAAAGCATGAAGTTTTTCTGAAAGTAAAAGAAGAAGTTTCGAAAGCAGAACTTTCTTATAACCGAATTTTGGGTTATGCAAAAGATTCCGAAGATGGAAATTCGGACTATTGGAAAAACCAAGTTCCATTTTATCAAAAAACAATAGATTTAGCCAAAGTAGAAGTTCAAAAAACGATGGAAAATTTGGCAGAAAAAGGAGTGAATGTTGCGGAAATTGAAAAGCAAACCAAAGCAACTGAAGAACGAATTTTAGAATTGAACCAGAAATTAGAAGAACTTCCAACTACTAGAGATAATTTAATTCTTCAATTTAAGGAAGAAAAACGGCAACAGCTAAAACAAAGTGAACATAAAAATTATGTGAAAGAAAGATTTGAAGAAAATATCCATCTTTTTAATTTTCCACATTCTGAAAATAAAATAATCGAAGTTAAAAAAGAAAAAGACCAATCTCAATTTTATTTACCCGAAACAAATATGGAACAATCAAGAATGTCAAGTAGAAGATAATTTATGAACGTGATGAATTATAGAATAATCTACTCCTAAAAGAAAAAAATCGGAGCGTTTAGTCCCCGATTTAGTCCCCGATAATGTTAAGTTACTGATTTACAGTAGTTGTTTGTAGACCCACAGGGACTCGAACCCCGAATGTCGGTACCAAAAACCGGTGTGTTACCAATTACACCATGGGTCTCTCTCATTTGGTGGTGCAAATTTAAAAAAAATTTCACAATTTGCAAACATTTTTGAAGAATTATTTATAAATTGTATCAAATTTATTTTAACATTCTATGACTATCGACTTTAACAATTTTAATATCAATACTTTATACCCCAAAACCGATTTTGAAAGTGATGTAATTTTTTTTCTCAAAGATTGGTTTTCTGCGTCTAATACTGTAGAAATACAATCTTCTGGTTCTACGGGCGCTCCAAAACGATTCGAAATTGAAAAACAGAAAATGAGAAATTCTGCAAAAATGACCTGCGATTTTTTACTTCTAGATCAAGATTGTACCGCGTTGCTTTGCCTACCGATTAAATATATATCTGGAAAAATGATGGTTGTAAGAGCTATAGAAAGCAAAATGAAATTGATAATCTCTACGCCATCTTCTAGGCCGCTACAAAATATTGAGCATAATGTAGATTTTTGCGCAATGACGCCCTTACAAGTAGAGCATTCTTTGGATAGTCTTTCCTTAATGAAAAATTTAATCATCGGTGGAGCTCAAGTTTCTGAAAATTTAAAACAGAAAATTAATAGTATTTTAAAAATCGAAAATGCGGATTCTAAAATTTTTGAAACGTATGGAATGTCGGAAACACTTTCTCACATTGCTTTAAAACAAATATATCCCGTTGAAGATAAATATTTCACGGTGTTGGATGGTATCAAAATTTCTCAAAATGAAAATTCTTGTCTTAAAATTGATGCTCCAAAATTGAATTCCGAAATTTTGCAGACCAGTGATATTGTACATATTGTTGATAAAAAGCGTTTTGAGTTTTTGGGAAGGGCAGATTTTGTGATTAATTCTGGTGGCGTGAAAATTTTTCCAGAGATTTTGGAGAATTTTTTGAAGAAAAATGGAATCGAAAAGGAATTGATATATGCCGGAATTGAAGATGAAATTTTGGGGCAAAAGTTGGTGCTTTTCATTGAGGGAGAAGAAGATTCACAGATGAAAAATAATGTAAATAATATTCCATTTGAACAAAAGTTTCATCGTCCGAAAGAAATTGTATTTTTGAAACAATTTCCTAGATCCGAAAATGGAAAGATTTTGAGGAAAGATGTTGTATTTAAAAATTTAAAGTAAAAAATACTTTTCCAAATTCATAATTGATATGAAAGATTTCACTTCAGAACTTATTTTTAAAACTTCTCGCAGTAGTGGAGCAGGAGGTCAGAATGTGAACAAAGTTGAAACCGCGGTTACCGTAATGTGGAATTATTTGGAAAGTGAATTGTTTTCGGATTTTCAAAAACGTAAGATTGCGACGAAACTTAAAAATAGAATTAATTCTGAAAATATTTTGCAAGTAAATGCTTCTGAATTTCGTACGCAATTGAGAAATAGAAAATTGGCTACCGAAAAAATATTGGATTTGGTAGATGAAGCGCTCATTATCCCAAAATTGAGATTAAAAACAAAACCTTCTCGTGGCAAAGTTGAAAAACGCTTGAAATCTAAAAAGATAATTTCTGAAAAGAAAGCCAATCGGAAGTTTAGAGAATAATTTAGTAGAATATTTTCGCAATTCCTTCTGCTATTAAAATTTTTATCTTTGTTTGCCGCGCTTCTATTTGCCTGCAAAAATGTGAATACTTAAAAAACTAGGATTGATGTATGCTTTAATTTTTACCCTCGCCATATTGGTTTTGCTTTATTTTAAAAATAAAAGGAAAGGAAAATTATTTGCGATAGGAGATTTCATGCTACCAGCTTTGAGTGTTTTACTGATAGCGGGAATGTTTTTTTCTCTCGGTAAAATGATTTCCAATTACACTTACGACTATTTTTTTGAGAAAAAATATGATGCGACGGTGGTTGAATATGACTAAACGGGTGGCGATTCTGATTCTGAATCTGTTCCAATTGCCGTGGTAGAATTTAAAAATGAGCACAATCAATTGCTGAAAAAATCAACTGGATATGGAACAAGTCATCCTATTGAAATCGGAAAAAAAATAGATGTTACTTATAAAGAAGGTTCTGAATATGTGCGCGTTATGAATTTTGGCGAAATGAAATTAATGGGAAGTATTGTTTTATTTTTCTTTTTTGTAGCTGCCATCGGAATTGTTGCAATTGTGTTGTATGTATTCGATAAGGATATTTCATTTGTTGGTGTACTCGCGTTTGGTTTTGTAATATATGTGGTGTTTCCACTGGGAATGCTGTCGCTTCTGCTTATACTTTCAAAGGTTATTCTGGATTATTTCTCTGGTATAAAGGATGATATTTCAATTTTTGCGCTGGGAATGTGCATTTTCTTCGTTATCACGATATTTTTTATCTTGATTGGTTATGTGAATATGCTTTTTGGGAAGAAGTTTAATTTTAAGAAAAACAATGATAGCAGTAGAATTCAGAAGATATTAAAGATCAATAAAAATATTAGAAAATAATTTTTAGAAATTTTTAATTATTAAATTCATTATTTCAATTACTTCTCTTTCAAATTTTGCATGAATTTCTGGTGAAGGAAGCGTTCCCGAAGTAGAAATCTAAGCTACTCCCAAAAGATAGGACAAAAATCCGCATAATTTAAGATATGATTTTTGCGGTGTTGGGCTAAAATGTGGGTAACTTTTTTGGCCTTTAAAAGCCAAAAAAAGTTATCCATTTTTTATGCCACGGCTCTTTGATGATATATTTCTGCTGGCGTTTTATAATGCAAAGATTGATGGAATCTTTCATTATTATAAAACTCAAAATATTTTTTTAGACCCTCATACAAATCTAAACCATTTTCATAAGCTTTCAAATAAATATCTTCATATTTTACCGATCGCCACAATCTTTCTACAAAAATATTATCCAAAGCTCTTCCTTTGCCATCCATTGAAATTGATATTTCATTGTATTTCAATACATTAATAAAAACATCACTCGTGAACTGACTGCCTTGATCGATATTAAAAATTATTGGTTTTCCATGTTTTTTTATCGCTTCTTCCAAAACTTCAGCACACCAATCTGCGGTCATTGAGTTCGATAAAGACCAATTTAAAACGTATCTTGTATGTAAATCTACAATCGCAATTAAATACATGAACCCCTTTTGCATAGGGATATACGTAATATCTGTCGCCCATACTTGGTTTTTTTCAGAGATTTTTAAATGTCTTAATAAATACGGATATTTTTTGTGCAACTGATTGGAAATGCTCGTTTTAGGTTCACGGTAAATAGTCCTCCAGTTAACCACTTTCATCAATCTTCGAACCCGTTTTATATTGATTGAAAACCCATTTTCTTTTAACAAAGCCATTAATTTTAATGCGCCATAAAATGGGGTTAAAAAATACTGTTCATCCAACAATCTCATTATTTTCAAGTTTTCTTCACCCCCTTCCAAAGGTTTGTAATACAGACCACTACGGTGGATACTCAGTAAATCACATTGCTTTTCTTGGCTTAAATCTTTGCACTTTTCAACCAAATTCCTTCGTTCATTTAAAGGCTTCATAGCAACTTTTTTTTTAAGAAATCAATTGCCATTTTTTGCTCTCCAATCTGCGCATAGAGCACTTGCAAATCTGCTTCTTTTTTCTTTTCTGCATCATTGTTTTCACCTGAAAAAACGTTCTCAAAATTACTCAACGCTTGTGCTTTCCAAAGACTAATTTGAGTTGGTTGCAATTCATACTTCTTGGCTAAAACCTCTAAAGTGCTTCGCTCTTTCAAAGCTTCTAAAACTACTTTTTTCTTGAATTCTTTGCTAAAATTCCTTCTAATTCTTGACATAATATTTAAAATTTAAAATTACTAATTTTATATCTTAAATCTCTGTCCTAATTTTGGGGTATAGCATAATCCCACGATTTGTAGGAATATCTTTTGTGCAAGTTGCCATTGCTTCTCTTATATTTCTAGAATGATTTGTAGAAATCAAGGGCTTTTGCAATCGCGCTTTATGCGGAAATACTTTCTTTTTGGATACGTTTGGTGATTCCCCAGACTTTTAGTTTGAAGAGTTCGTTCATAATACTAAATTTACTCTAAATTTCGTAATTTTGAAAATACCTACAATATAATTATATGAAATCGCCAATAGCAGGATTTTCAGACAAGCACCGATGAAGATTAGGCGATACCATTTGACCATAAAAAATAATAAAAATCTACAAATGAAAAAGAAGTTCTTTTTTACACTAAATGAAATCAATAAGAAGGTTTTGCCAAAGCTTAGCGGAAAAGATCCTTTGAAAATGAATAAATTTCAAAAGGCAATTTTGGCGTATCGGTATTATGTGTTGATTAATTCTTTGGATTAGGGGTTTTATTTATGTGGCGCAAAGGTCGTAGACTTTGTATGGTGGAATTACTTTATTAATGATTTATTTTTTCTTGCCGTTTCAAAAAAATTATGTTTTAAAATTTCATTTCTTCTAAAAATATATTCTATTGAATCTCCTGCTTTTTTAGATACAGAATCACCTACTTTATACGAATATTCACATAATTCATTATCGCCATTTAAAAACGTTACATATAAAAAATTATGTTCGTTTCGGTTATTATAAACTTCAATGACTTTAGTATATCTTTCTTCTGATAATAATTCAGTTTTTACCGCTTCATCATTTGTTCTTTTAAGATAGAAAAAAATTATAACAAAGAAGCCCCATAATTACAAAGAATATTCTCAATGATTTCTTTAAAGAATCATCTATTCCCTGTTGAGGTATTTTTTTTAACTTTGAGTTTCTATTTTTTATTGATGTTTTTTCAAAACTCATTCTTCTTAATTACTAATAAAAATTTTGTAAATATATTTGTCTGCATAAATGAACTTCTTTTTATTAATTAGCAAAGTCGGTAAATTTTGCGCGGGTAGATTTACTTATTACAATCCTTTATTCGCAGTCCGACTTGCTTTATATATTCAACATAAAATTAAAAAGCGAATTTTTTAATTTAAATTTTTAAATTTCTATCGAGATTTTTACTTTTCCGCCAAGTCCTTTTTCTACAATGTCGTACAAGGTTTTGAGCGTTAGATTACCACCATTATTTTCTATTTTCGAGATGTATTCTCTCTTTTTATCCACTAAATTTCCTAATTCGGTTTGAGTGAGTTGTTTTTCTTCTCGTGCTTTTTTTAATAGTAAACCTATTTTAAATGATGAAAAATCTCGGTCTAACTCGTCACGTCTTTCAGTGCCAGTTTCACCATAGATTTCATCTTTTATCTTATTCCAGCTTTTAGTTTCCATTTTCTTTTAATTTTTCATTGTAATATTCAGCCATAATTTTTAAAGCTTTTGCAATTTCGTTTTTCGGCGTTTTTTGTGTTTTCTTTTGAAACGCATTCATTAAGACGACCAATTTTTCGCCATCAAAAAAACAAAATACCCTCCAGATATTTGAGCCAAGTTGTATTCTTGCTTCGTAAAGTCCATCTGTTCCTACAATATGTTTTAAATAATTTGAAGGTACTCTTTCCAAAGTTTCTATTGCTTCTATAATTTTATAGATCTTGTTTTGAACCTTAGTATTTTGGATCAAAATAAAATCTTCAAAATAATGTTTAAAAGCGATAACTTTCCTAACCTTCAATACACAAAGGTAATTTAAAAGTTACCATTCGGCAAATTTTTTATTCTTGATAATTTCGTTATAAAAATAATAATGTATTTTCTACAAGTCTCTGATTTACCACAATATAATCGCAGCCCGACTTGAGTGGAAATCCTTTTTTGTGACGAGGGAACGAGATGCAAAAAAGATTGGGAACGGAAGGCAGATTAAGCTGCCCAAATAAAAAAAACTCTCTTCAAAAAAATTGAAAAGAGCTGTAAATTGTATATTTTTTTCTTCCTACGAGTTTTCTAAAATATAAGAAAACATCAATGGTGCGCAAATCGTTGCATCACTTTCTACAATAAATTTTGGGGTGGTAATATCTAGTTTTCCCCAAGTGATTTTTTCATTCGGAACTGCACCAGAATAAGAACCATAACTTGTTGTGGAATCGGAAATCTGACAGAAATAAGACCAAAATGGAATGTCCGTCATTTCCATATCTTGGTACAACATCGGAACTACGCAAATTGGGAAATCGCCCGCAATTCCACCGCCAACTTGGAAGAAACCAACGCCTTTTCCACCGGAATTTTTTGGGTACCAATCTGCCAAATACATCATGTATTCAATTCCAGATTTCACGGTAGAAGCTTGTAATTCACCTTTGATGCAATAACTGCTGAAAATATTTCCCATCGTAGAATCTTCCCAACCTGGAACTACAATTGGCAAGTTTTTTTCTGCTGCAGCGAGCATCCAAGAGTTTTCTTTTGGGATTTCATAATACTGCTCTAATACTCCTGATAAAAGCATTTTGTACATATATTCGTGCGGGAAATAACGTTCGCCTTTTGCTTCGGCATCTTTCCAAATTTCTACAATGTGTTTTTGCAATCTTCGGAATGCTTCTTCTTCCGGAATGCACGTATCTGTAACTCTATTTAAGCCTCTTTCTAGCAAAGCCCATTCGTCTTGCGCTGTTAGATCTCGGTAATGTGGCACTCTTTCGTAGTGAGAATGCGCTACGAGATTCATTAAATCTTCTTCTAAATTGGCTCCGGTACAAGAAATGATATCTACTTTATCTTGGCGAATCATTTCTGCCAAAATTTTCCCGATTTCTGCGGTAGACATTGCTCCAGCCAAAGTAATCATCATTTTTCCACCATCTTTTAGGTGTGCTACATATCCTTTGGAAGCATCTACCAAAGCGGCAGAATTAAAATGCAGATAGTATTTTTCTATAAATTCCGTAATCGGTTTGCTCATAATTTTTTGATTTTAACAAAGATAATAATTTCTGTAAAATTATTGGAAATTGTGCTCTCTTAATCACAAAAAAACCTTTCAAAATAAATTGAAAGGTTTAGCGTTTTTAAAAAAAATGGGTTGCTTTATTTTGCAGCCATTGCTTCTCTTATTTTATTTTCTATCTCATCAGAAAGTTCTGGATTGTCTTTCAATAGTTCTTTCACAGCATCTCTACCTTGTCCTAGTTTAGTATCTGCATAGCTGAACCAAGATCCGCTTTTCTTCACGATTTCCATATCTACTGCAGCGTCTAATATTTCGCCAATTTTAGAAATTCCTTCACCATACATGATGTCAAATTCGGCCATTTTAAACGGTGGTGCTACTTTGTTTTTCACAATTTTCACCTTCACTCTGCTTCCAATAGCATCATCTCCATTTTTTATCGGCTGACTTGCTTTTCGGATGTCTAATCTTACAGATGCGTAGAATTTCAAGGCATTTCCACCCGTTGTAGTTTCTGGATTTCCGAACATTACACCTATTTTTTCTCTCAATTGATTGATGAAAATCACGGTACATTTCGTTTTAGAGATTGTTCCAGTTAATTTTCTTAATGCTTGAGACATTAATCTTGCGTGCAATCCCATTTTGGAATCTCCCATTTCGCCTTCTATTTCGGCTTTTGGCGTAAGAGCTGCTACAGAATCTATTACTACAATATCAATTGCGCCAGAACGGATCAAATTATCTGCAATTTCTAAAGCTTGTTCTCCATTATCTGGTTGAGAAATGATTAATTCATCTAAACTAATTCCTAATTTTTTTGCGTATCCACGATCAAAAGCGTGCTCTGCATCTATAAATGCTGCAATACCACCAGCTTTTTGAGCTTCGGCAATTGCGTGTAATGTAAGGGTAGTTTTACCAGAAGATTCTGGACCGTAGATTTCTATTACTCTTCCTCTTGGATATCCGCCAACTCCTAATGCGATGTCTAATCCTAAAGAACCAGAAGGAATAACTTCTATGGTGTCATCCACAGAATCGTCTCCCAAAGTCATTACAGTTCCTTTTCCGTATGTTTTATCTAGTTTTTCTAGGACTAGTGCTAATGCTTTTTTCTTTTCGTCTTTTTTGTCTTCAGTTTTTGCCATTTTTTTAGCTTTATTTTTTACAAAATTAAGCAATTTTGTATAGAAATACTATTTTATTTTTTTTTCTAGGTTAATGGTTTTTTACATTATTTTTAAATTTTAAATAATCTACCAAAACCTGCTCCTGCTCTTTATTTCCTCTAGCAATTTGCTTTTTGCGAGGTATTAAACTTCGAATATTTTTATTGTAAAAAATTCTACTTTTTGGAAACCACATTCTGTTTTTCACTTGGGGAATTTCTAATCTTTCGCAAGTTTCTTTATCCAGAAGAAAATGGGTGCAGCAAATGTGCAAGTATTTCAAAAATTCTCTTTGAGGTTTAAATTTTAGCATCGGATTTTCCAGAGATTCATTTAATAATGATTTGGCCAATTGAATAGAATCTTTGTCGGCAGAAGGTTGAACGCTTGTCCAGAGATAAAAATTTTCTACGGCTTCTTTTTTATTCTCAGCCATCAATTCTGGGGAAATTCCTAAAAGGTAACCTACATATTTCCACAAAAGGAAAGTGCCGGCTTCTTCTTTTTCAGAAATATCATGACCCAAAAGTTTCAAACTATGCAAAATAATTAAACTAAAACCGCCATAAGTTGCCATCATATCCCATTGATTGATGGGTTCTCCCCAATTTTCTGTATTCCAATCTGGTTGGTGTTTTTTTATAGAAAGTCGAGCGTAAGAATGGATCATCCTGATTTTGATGCAAGATTCGTAACCTTTTCCGTGCAATTGAAGCGCATTTTCTCGGGTTACGTTGATCCAAAATTCTAGCGTATCTGAAAGTCTTTTCATCGCGCCTTTTTTTAGAAGTCCGGTTGCTATTAAAGGTTTGTTGAGGTGTGCATAATCGTAACCACCCATCAAACTGTAATCTCGTAGAGAAATAAGTGCATCGATACCCACTCTTCGGCATAATTCTGCACCTGCTTCCATCAATTCATAATCTACCCAATCTGGAATTTCTTGAGTTTGTAGAAATAAATTTTTTGCACTTTCTGGAATTTCATCTTCTGCAGAAACTGTATTTTTGATGTAATTTTCAATTTCTGCGGCAGCTTCTGGATAAGATTTTGTGAAGTAAATTTCTTTTACAACGGCATCTCCAAGTTCATCAACTTTGTAGAAATTAGTTGCAAATTTCTCATAATTATCAAAAGAAACTTTTGCACCCGTCCAATCGATGAGTTTTTTTCCATTTCCCTTTGTCCAAAAATTTTGGAAGTGTGGACTGTCTTTGTATATTGGTTTTGGGAATGGATTCATCAACCAAAATTACGGAAACTGATTTTGTTTTGGTGTGATGGTTGTCAGGAAATAGATAATTGAATTAAAAATACATTGATCACAAATTAGAAATCCGCGATAAAAAGAACAGGATTTGATCCAATTATTTTTACTTTTTAAATCTATTATCATTAATTATTTTTGTGTAAAGATCTAAAGTTGTAGAATCTTTTTCCCTTAAAAGATCTAATATTAAATCCTGCTCTTTTGGGTTATAATTAAAATCTGTGTCTTGTATTTTCCAATACCAATCTTCTATAAAATTTGAATTATTTTCAAAATCGTATTCAATTATTGAACTTAAAATACCTTGCCTTGTGAATGAGCCTTCGGTTGGTATTACTTTGAATTTTTCTTTAAATAATTTCAAAGCATTTTCATTATTAATTTGAATTAAAAGATCAGTCATGAAATATTGATATGGCCACGATACATGTTCATTTATCCAATAAAATTGAAATATTTTAAAGATTCTATCTTTATCTGGATAATCTAATAATCTTTCATATTGTGAAGCAATGAGAAAACTCACCAAATATTTGTAATCTAAAAGATCGTCAGTTTTATAGTTTTTGTTATATAATTCTATAGAATTTGGATTAATTATTTGGATTAATTCTTCAGTACTTAATGTGTCCGCAATTAATTTAAGTGCATTTAAAGATTTAGATGTTGAGTCGTCATTATCATTACATACCATTAATCTTTTATGGTATGGGCATTTTACACTTATTTCATCCTTAAATTCAATTAAATTGATTAGGTCATCAATAGAATTTGAACCAGTAATTAAATTATTATTTCCAGTATCTTTATAATAATATTTATTGGTTAAAATTAAAATTTCTAATAATTTTATTGGATCATTAAGTAAAATTTTATAGTCTGCTGTAGATAATGTTTTTAAAAACTTCCATTTTAGTAAATAATTACTGTTGCTATAATTTAAAAATGATTCATATTCATTTGCAGTTTTAAAGGTTTTATGATAAATATTTTCGAAACATTGTAGAGAAAATTCTTTGGATGAATTTCTTTTTAAATTATATTCAATCCCTATTATTCCTTCATTTTTTTCTGTATCTAACTTTTTATCATAAATATAATCGTAAATTGGGAAAGTAAAATACTTATTTGTGTTAGTGTAAAATGAACTAATTATTTTTGACTTTTCTTCTAAATTTGGTTCAAATAAGGAAATATATTTTAAACCCAAATATGAATTTTTATCTTTTTTTAAAACTATTTTTTTTGCAATATTTAATAATTTATTTCTTCTTGCACTTTTATAATTGTCATTATTATAATCCTGATCATAATAATAGTCTGAAAGATAAACCCAAGATGGTAATGATGCCCAATAACCCAACCTATTGTTTTTACCTTTTTTTATAATTGCTAAAATGGAACTAAAGTAAATTTCAGGTTCTATTTTTTCAAAATTAATAAGTTCTAAATCATTATTTAATTTGTCCCAAACTCCGTCTAAAATTACAGCGGTAACTTCTTCAAAGTGAACGTATTCTACTCCAATATTTTGTGCGCAAGATTTTAAAAAATCAATATCTCTGTAATCTAATATTTTATTTTTGTGAATGATGTACGTGTATTTTCCAATACTAAATTTTGGACTATCTCTAATTAAAATCCTTTGATTCTCATCCAAAATATTAATCACATCATCAATAGCACCTTGATAAGTTTTAGGATATTTATCTGTTTCTAAATTGCTTTGTGCAAAAATATTATTACAAAGATTTATTATTAGGAAAAGAAATAGAATATTTTTTTTAAATCGATTCATAAAAATGTAAATGATTTATACAAATGTATCAAAAAATAGATAATCTAAATTTTTGATTTTTTCGTCATAAAAATAATTTATATCCTGGTAATTTTTAACCAAAAAACCTCCAGAAAAATTCCAGAGGTTTCAAAAAAATTTAAAAATTAATTTGTTTATAAAGTTGAAGAATGTACCAATAAATCTGTCAATTTATTAGAATATCCCATTTCGTTATCATACCAAGAAACTACTTTCACGAAAGTTGGGGAAAGCATAATTCCTGCATCTTTATCAAATACAGAAGTTCTTTTTTCTCCTACAAAATCTTGAGAAACTACAGCGTCTTCTGTGTAACCTAAAATTCCTTTTAATTCTCCTTCTGAAGCAGCTTTCATTACTTGGCAAATTTCTTCATAAGAAGTTGGTTTTTCCAATCTTACCGTTAAATCTACTACAGAAACATCTGCTGTAGGAACTCTGAAAGACATTCCTGTCAATTTTCCGTTCAAAGATGGAATTACTTTACCTACTGCTTTTGCAGCACCTGTAGAAGATGGGATGATGTTGTTTAAAGCTGATCTTCCTCCTCTCCAATCTTTCATAGATGGTCCATCTACGGTTTTTTGGGTTGCAGTAGTTGCGTGAACAGTCGTCATCAATCCTTCTAAAATTCCGAAATTATCATGCATTACTTTTGCTATTGGTGCAAGACAATTCGTTGTACAAGATGCGTTAGAGAAAATAGTATGGTCTTTTGTTAGTTCTTTGTGGTTTACACCCATTACGAACATTTGTGTATCATCTTTTGGCGGCGCAGAAAGGATTACTTTTTTTGCTCCAGCGTTGATGTGTGCTTGTGCAGATTCTTGGGTAAGAAATAAACCTGTAGATTCTACAATGAATTCTGCACCTACTTCGTTCCATTTCAAATTGTTAGGATCTCTTTCTGCAGTTACTCTTATTGTTTTTCCGTTTACGATTAAGTCATTTCCTTGTACAGAAACTTCACCGTCGAATTGACCATGTACTGAATCATATTTCAGCATGTAAGCCATATATTTTGCATCGATCAAATCATTGATTCCTACAACTTCTATGTTTTCTCTTTCTGCCATTGCTCTAAAAACGAGACGTCCGATTCTTCCAAATCCGTTAATTCCTACTTTGATTGTTGACATAATTTGTTATTTATTTTAAAATTAGTTATTTATTAAATAGCGAGTATTTCTGAAATCTTCAGCAAATTTTCATTAATAGTATTGTGTTTTTTAATTGCTTCTTCTATCGGAGTGTACACCATTTCATTGGATCTTATGCCCACCATTTGATTAGAAATGCCTTCCATCAAACCTACTACAGCTCCATATCCTAGTCTAGAAGCTAAAACTCTATCTGCACAACTCGGACTTCCGCCACGCTGAATGTGACCCAAAACCGTGATGCGAATATCATAATCCGGAAATTTTTCTTTTGTTTTTTCTGCAAGTGTATATACGCTTGCTAGTTTTTCTCCTTCTGCGACTACCACTATGCTAGAATTTTTACCACGTTTTTTTGCTCTTTCAAAATTTTCAAAAAGATCTTCCAAACTGTCTTTTTGCTCTGGTATCAAAATATCTATTGCTCCCGTAGCTATTCCACTATTTAAAGCGATAAAACCTGCATCTCTTCCCATCACTTCTATGAAAAATACACGATTGTGAGATGTTGCCGTATCACGAATTTTATCAATCGCTTCCATCGCAGTATTTAAAGCTGTGTCGTATCCAATGGTATTATCTGTACCAAAAATATCATTATCAATGGTTCCTGGTACACCAATGACTTGAATTCCAAATTCTTCATTAAAAATTTTTGCACCCGTGAAAGTTCCATCTCCTCCAATGCAAACCAGAGCATCGATGTTGTTTTCTACACAATTATCGTACGCTTTTTTCCGACCTTCATAGGTTCGGAATTCTTCGGATCTAGCAGATTTCAAAATAGTTCCACCAAGATTGATGATGTTGCTTACAGAACGTGCACCCATTTTGGTAAATTTTCCGGCGATCAAACCGTTCAAGCCTTCGCGTATTCCTACTATTTCTAAATTATGATAGATTCCAGTTCTTACAACTGCCCGTATTGCGGCATTCATTCCAGGGGAATCTCCTCCAGATGTGAAGACGCCAATTTTTTTTATTGAATTTTTGATCATAATTTTTGTACAAAAGCAAATTTACGAAAATTAGGTTGATTTTAAAATTTAATCTAAATTATTTACAGAGAGCATTTTATTACCCCTAAAAATAAAAATCAGAATTTCAAATTAAAGGTATATTTTTGTTTAAATTAAAATATAATGAAAAAATATTTACTTATTGTAGTGTTATCTACGTTTGCACTCAATTTGAATGCGCAAAAACAAATTTTTGAAGCTCCAGATTTGAAAACAAAAATTCAAGAGCAGAAAACTGTTGCCATCATCCCGTTCGATGTAATTATTACTTACAAAAAAATTCCCAAAAACTTCAACAAAGAAGCCAATGATGCTCAAGAAGAAAAAATGTCTAAAAGCATACAAAGCAGTATGTACACTTTTCTGCTAAGAAAAAAAGATAAGTATTCTGTGCAATTTCAAGATGTAGATAAAACCAATATTTTAATTAAAAAAGCTGGTTTAGAAGATAAATTAGACGAAACTACAAAAGATGAATTGGCCAAAATTTTAGGTGTAGATGCTGTAATAGGTGGTAAATATGAGATAGAGCAAACAAAATCTGAAGCTGGTGCAATTGCAACTGCTGTTCTTCTTGGTGGCTTTGGTGGAAAAACCGGAACTGGTACTTTAACTTTAACCATCAATGATGGGCAAAGTGGAGATCTACTTTGGAGATTTTTCAAAACTTTGGATGATAATATTTCTACTTCTACTGATGATGTAGTAGAACATATGATGAGAAAAGTTTCCCGAAATTTCCCATATGGTGATTAATTTTTTATAAATAAACAGCAATCCTATCATTAATTGATAGGATTTTTTTTACCCAAAATTTCATCAGTCATACCTTTTAAAAACCACAGGCGAAAAAATATATCGAGAAGTTTTTATTTCTGCTGCATCTACATCTAATTCAAACCAAGGCGAAATTTCTTCGTTATGAGGGTTTTTCATGATTGAAATAGATTGTGCTGGTGTAAAACCTTCTCCCTATAAGTACAATTTTTTTCCATTTTTATTTTTAGATACACCAGCTACAAAAACCACATGTCCTGGACTTCCAGGTGTGATCAAAAAAATCGCCCGTTTGAAGCTTATTATTGTCTATAATTGCTTCTGTTTCTTTAAACAAGGAGATTGTACCTGCATACGTGAAAATTAAATCTAAATATTTTCTAAAATTTTCAGACGAATCATCTGCAGAAACAATCTTAGTAAAACTAACTTTATTACCAGAAATTTTCGGTCGAATTCCGCTTTTGTAGTCGTTCCAAGTGCAAAGATCTCCGCTTGTAAAGTGGAATTTAATTTCATCAAATTTTTTCGCTTTGTACAGATATTCGGCGCGTAATCTTATGATGGCATCTGCGCATTGTTGCAAATCTTTTTCACCAACATCTACATCAAAAATAGCTTCGTGCCAATTTTGATTTTCAATTTTCTCATTATTGAACTTTATGATTGGGCTTCCATATTTTTTCAAAGGGAAATTTTCTAGAAAATTAGAATAAGAATTCTTTTCTGAAGCTACCCATTGATAATTGTCTGGTGCATCAAAACGTTCTCGAATGGTGTTTTTGTCTTTGTTGATGATGGTTTTTTGTGGATTTTCACTTTTTGCTAAATTCAACAAACTATTGTCTATTCCATCTTCAAAATTCACCTTTTTTTCGCAAGATAAAATAGAAATTAGGAAACACAAAAGGACTATTTTTTTCATATCTAAAGATAGTCATATTTTCAATTAACCTTTTGTGCATTTGGGAACAAATTTTTTAACGCAAAGAATTTTAAACATGTATATTTATTTTAAGTAAACAAAGAATGCGAATATTCGCATTTGAAGCGAACGCTTTATCAAATCTGCTTGCAGATTCCTCTTTGCTAACTTAAATTTGACATAATAAAAACAAACTTTGCGTTTAATTTTTTTTAATTAGCTGATAATATAAGTTTTATATTTTAAATTCTAAATGCGCAATAAGCTCAATTAATGTTAATTATCATAAAAAATTTACTGCATAAATTTGTTATATTTACCTATTAATTCAAAATATTATGACGCATCTACCAGTACAAGGATTTTCAAAACTATCCAAACAAGAAAAAATAGATTGGATTGTAAAAGAATATTTAGACGATAATAAGGACTTTGAGAAAATTCTTAAAAGCTATTTGAATGAAAATGCAGACTTGCAAAAATTGCACGAGGAATTTTCGGAAAATACCTTGACTAATTTTTATATGCCTTACGGAATTGCCCCAAATTTTTTGATAGATGGCAAAATAATGGCGATTCCAATGGTAGTAGAAGAGAGTTCTGTAGTTGCCGCAGCCTCAAAAGCTGCAAAATTTTGGATGGAAAAAGGCGGTTTCAAAACGACCATAATCAATACCCAAAAACTTGGACATACCCATTTTATTTTTGATGCAGAACCTCATAAAATAAAGCATTTCTTCAATTTCAATTTGAAGAAAAAACTAATGGAAGCTACAGATGCCATCACTTCGAATATGAGAAAACGTGGCGGCGGAATTTTAGACATCAAATTGATAGATAAAACTTCCGAAATGGAAAATTATTACCAATTGAAAGCAAGTTTTAATACCGTAGATTCTATGGGTGCGAATTTCATCAATTCTTGCTTGGAGCAATTTGGAAAAACATTGAAAGATGAGGTGCAAAAGGAAGAATCATTTAGCCAAGTAGAAAAAGATTCTTTGCAAATTGTGATGAATATTCTTTCCAATTATACGCCAGATTGTATTGTACGCGCAGAAGTTTCTTGCAAAATAGAAGATTTAAAAGACGATAGCGGAATTTCTAACGAAGATTTTGCCAAGAAATTCAAGCAAGCCATCAGAATTGCAGAAATAGAACCGTATCGTGCAACTACGCACAACAAAGGAATTATGAATGGAGTAGATGCAGTGGTGATTGCTACAGGAAACGATTTTCGTGCAACTGCTTCTTGTGCACACGCTTATGCAAGCAAAAGTGGAAGTTACAGTTCGCTCACACATTGCACAATTGATAATGGTATTTTTCGCTTTTGGATAGATCTTCCCATTTCTGTAGGCGTAGTTGGTGGTCTCACAAATCTTCATCCTTTGGTTAAATTTTCTTTGGCATTACTGGGCAAACCATCTGCACAAGAATTGATGAGCATACTCGCAGTTTCTGGTTTGGCACAAAATTTTGGAGCTTTACGTTCATTAATAACGACAGGAATACAAAAAGGTCACATGAAAATGCATCTTCTGAATATTCTAAATCAAATGGGAGCAACGGAAGAAGAGAAAGCACATTTTGTAAATTATTTTAAAGATAAAACGGTCACGCATCATGAAGTAATTTCCGAATTTGAAAAATTGAGGAATGTTTAGATTTTGCTATTTATCACTTGTATTCTTTTTTAGCCTAAATTTTTCGGCTCAAATCACGAATTTTTCTGTTGATAAAAGTTTAATTAAAAAAGCAGAAGAAATTCGGGAAGAATGTAATGATAGTATTTCGCATTATAGTTACAAGAAAAACGAGGAGCTTTGGAAAAAGAAATACAGCGAATTTTATTTAAAAAAAATGGTAAAATTGAAAACGCTGTATGAGCAATTGTACAATGCAGATCAAATAAGTACTCTTACAAGTTTTACTGTAATTAACGGAAAAGAAAAACCTGATACAGCAAATACGATTTCTGAAAAAAGTATAAAGCAAGCCTCTGATTTAGCTAAAGAAGAACATCCATCAATATCAATTGCAGAAACCGAAAATTTCGAACAATTAGCAGATTTGAATATTTTTATTCGTCAAAATTTTCCACAACAGTTTTATATGGATGGTGATGGAAGATATACTTGCCAATTGAAATTTCTAATAGATGTAGACGGAAAATTTAAAAAAATAAAATACAACGGAGAAAAAGCTGAGTTTAATCTTCTAAGTGCCATTTATTTATATTCTATACAAAAACTAGAAAAACCTTTGCTCTATAAAGGCAATGCTGTGAAGGGAAATTTTCAACAGCCGATAACTTTGATTATACAATAAAAATTATTATTTAGTTTAAAATAAAAATGAGAAAAACGATAATAATTTTTACCGTAGTTGCAGCTGCAATTTATATTGCAATTTGTACTATTCTCTACTTTTATCAGGAGAAAATCATCTTTATTCCAGAAAAGTTGGGCAAGAATTTTACGTACAATTTCCCTGAAAAATTTGAAGAGATCAATGTAAAAATGGAAGATGGAACACAATTAAATGGTGTTTTATTTAAAGCAGAAAAATCTAAAGGTCTTCTATTTTACCTTCATGGCAATGGTGGAAGCGTCAATTCTTGGGCACATATTTCTAAATTATATACAGATTTAGGATATGATTTATTTTTATTAGATTTCCGCGGTTATGGAAAAAGCGGAGGTGCAATTGCTAGCGAAAAGCAAATTTTTAAAGACAATCAAACGGTATATAATTTTTTCAAGAAAAAATATACGGAAGATAAAATTGTAGTTTTAGGCTATTCTATTGGTACAGGTTTGGCTGCCAAATTGGCTTCGGAAAACAACCCTAAATTATTAATTTTGCAAGCACCATATTACAGTTTGACGGAAATAATGGAGCAGAACTTTTCTTTTATTCCGAGTTTTATTTTAAAATACAAATTTGCAACCAGCGAATATTTGAAAAAATGCAAAATGCCAGTTGTGGTATTCCACGGCACAAATGATGAGGTAATACCTTTTGAAAATTCTAAAATGTTGGAACAAGAATTTAAAAAAGGGGATGTGTTAGTTCCCCTTGATGGTGAAAT
This sequence comes from Frigoriflavimonas asaccharolytica, assembly GCF_013294015.1. Classification (GTDB taxonomy): domain Bacteria; phylum Bacteroidota; class Bacteroidia; order Flavobacteriales; family Weeksellaceae; genus Frigoriflavimonas; species Frigoriflavimonas asaccharolytica. Next base: position 88,937 of record NZ_JABSNO010000008.1, on the reverse strand, counting down.
TCATAGTTTAATTACTGATAATCTAGAATACCAAGCAAAATTGGAAAATATTTTAAATAATTAAAATATTTATGCAGTGATTGCAAACAAATCATCTACAGTTTTTCTGAAAATCTCGTAAGATTTGATGCGCAATTCATTTTCGTAGATATGTGAAGTTATCATTATCTCGTCCACTTCAAAAAAGTTCTGAAAAGCTGAAATTTTTGTTTTTACTGTTTCATGTCCTCCTATAAAACTGTAATGCAACATATTCATTACATGTGCTTTTTCCGTGGGATTCCAATAAGAATCTATATCTTCAATTGGTTTCGCGTAAGGCTTTCTATCATTTCGGATGAGATTTGTGAAGGCTTGATATAATGTTGTTGCCAATTTTTCTGCTTCTTTGTCAGTATCTGCAGCAATACCATTTACACAAGAAATAATATAAGGTTTTGAGAGCTGTTCACTTGGTTCAAAATTATTTCTATAAATTTCAAAAGCTCTTTCCATCATTTGTGGTGCAAAATGGCCCGCAAAAGCATACGGAAGTCCCATTTTTGCAGCAAGCCAAGCGCTATCTGTACTACTGCCCAAAATATAAATAGGTATATCACAACCTTCGCCAGGAATTGCTCTCACCAATGAATTTTCATTTTCTGTAGAGAAATATTTCTGCAATTCTTGTATTTGTTTTGGAAAATGCTGATTGATGTTTTCTGGATTTCTACCCAAAGCTTTTGCCGTTAATCCGTCTGTTCCAGGTGCTCTACCAACACCTAAATCTATTCTACCCGGATACAAACTTTCTAAGGTGCCAAATTGTTCTGCGATAACCAAAGAACTGTGATTGGGTAGCATTATTCCTCCCGAACCAACTTTAATTTTGGTCGTTCCATTAGCAATATATCCTATCAAGACGGAGGTTGCAGAACTGGCAATGCTCGCCATATTATGGTGTTCTGCGAGCCAAAATCTTTTGTAATTTAATTTTTCTGCTGCTAATGCAAGATTTAAGCTATCATTGAATGTATTTTTTATGGTTCTGTTTTGCTTTACAGGTGCAAGATCTAAAACAGATATTTCGAAATTTTTCATTTTTTATTTAAATAATAGATAGAATAATTCGTGCCAAAAAATTATCCAATAGTTTTTGGAGAGTAATACTGCATAAATTCTTTTGCGGCAAATTCAAATTCGGCCCATGTTTCTGAATTAATAGTAAAAATGGCAACTCCGCAAGTTTTAAATATCAAATCTGTGCCACAAAGAGAATTGGCAAATTCTGAAATACTATTATTGTGTGAGAAAATTGCTAAAGACTGAGAATTTTCATCAGCATTGGTAATTACTTTTAAAAATTGACGCTCGTTTGCGTGGTATAATTCTCTTGTTTCTGAAAAATTTATTTGATATTTCTCTGCAAAAAATTCACAAGTAGATTTCGCCCGATTTGCAGAACTGGTAATCATTTGATCGATAGAAATATTTTTGCGAAATAAAAATTCCGCCATTTTTGGGGCGTTTTTTAAACCTCTTTCATTAAGTGGTCTTTCAAAATCAGGAATAGGAAATTGCCAATCACTTTTGGCATGCCTTACAAGAATTAATGTTTTCATTATTAAAAAATTTCTCTGCTAATGTATCTATTTCCTCGCAATATTTGTACTACAAATTTCAGTTTCAGAAATTTTATTTATTATTTTAGTAAATTTGCCAACGATGGCACAGATTATGGCAATAGATTATGGCAAAAAGCGATGCGGAATAGCAGCGACAGACGATATGCAAATAATCGCAAGTGCCGTAGACACGATAGAAACTCCGAAAATATTTGAATTTTTCAAAAATTATTTTATTTTAAACAAAGTTGAGAGCATCGTTGTTGGTTTGCCAAAAGATTTGAAAGGAAATATGAACGAAATAGAAACTGAAATTTCTATATTTGTAAAAAATTTTCAAGAAGCTTATCCGCAGATAGAAGTTTTTAGATTTGATGAAAGATTTACTTCCAAAATGGCATCTTTTTTCATCTCTCAAAGTGGAAAAAGCAAAAAGAAAAGACAAGAAAAAGGGTTGATAGATAGAGTAAGTGCTACTATTATTTTGCAAAATTTTATGGAACAGAAACAAAAATGATATTACCAATACGAGCATTCGGAGATGCAGTTTTAAGAAAAGAATGCGCTCCCATAGATAAAGATTATCCAGATTTAAAAGGTCTGATTGACAATATGTTTGACACTTTAGAAAGTGCCAACGGAATTGGCCTTGCTGCACCGCAAATCGGCTTGGATATTAGACTTTTCATCGTAGATGTTTCTCCTTTAGCTGATGATGAAGATTATGCGGAAATAGCTGAGGAATTGAAAATATTTCGCAAGATTTTCATTAATGCGAAAATTCTTGAAGAGAGTGGAAAAGAATGGAAATTTAACGAGGGTTGTCTTTCTATTCCAGATGTGCGAGAAGATGTGAAAAGATTGGATACCATAAAAATAGAGTATTACGATGAAAACTTCCAGAAGCATACGGATATTTTCCAAGACATAAGAGCTAGAGTGATACAGCATGAATACGATCATATAGAAGGTATTTTGTTCACAGATCACCTTAGTAATCTGAAGAAAAAAATGGTAAAAGGAAAGTTAAATAAAATCTCGAAAGGTGAAATAAGTGTGAATTACAAGATGAGATTTCCAAAATAAATATAAATAAATTTTAAAAATGAAAGAAAACAATAAAGCGTTAGAAAAAATCATTTCAATATCTGGAAAACCAGGACTTTTCAAATTGGTTTCTCAATTGAAAAATGGGTTCATCATTGAAGACGTTATCAGCAAAAAGAAAGTAAGTATTGGAAATTCTAGCCAAGTGAGCTTGTTGGATAATATTGCTATGTTTACTTTTGATAAAGAAGTAAATCTCTATGAAGTTTTTGAAAACGTAGGTAAAATGAGTAATTATGAAGCAACTATTTCTCACAAGTCTACCGATGCAGAATTAAGAAGTTTCATGGAAAAAGCTTTGCCAGATTATGATACAGAAAGAGTGTATGTTTCTGATATGAAAAAATTGGCACAATGGTACAATACGCTTCAATCTGCGGGTTATATATCAGAAAAAGCATTTGCAGATAGAGCTGCTGCACTAGAAAATCCAGATGAAAATGCAAGTCCAAATTTAGATATGGCAAAGCAGGAAAAAGTACAAAACAAAACAGCAAATACGAAAGCTAAAGCTAGTACTGGAGCAAAATCCAATACAAAATCTACGCTTTCCAAAAAGGGTTAATATTTTTAATCTTCAACTATTACAATGCTGTTCAATGTTGAGCAGCATTTTTTATGCTTCAGAAATTCCTTCAAAATTTTGGAATCCATTTAAGAAATCCTTCACAGACATTCTTTTTTTACCTTGAAGTTGCAAACTTTCTGGTCTGTAAATTCCATCTTTTGTATAAAAATAAAAGTCTGATTTTTCAATTTTTAAATTTCCAGGATTTTTCTGATGCGCTTTGATTTCAAAAGTACCTCCAAAAATTTTGAGAGTTTTAACTTCGTTATTTAATTTCATTTCTGTGAAAGCGGCAGGATATGGCGACATTCCTAAAATAAATTGATGAATCGTTTTTGAATTTAAATTCCAATCTATTTTGGTCTGTTCTTTATAAATCTTGAAAGCTCCTTTTATTTCATCAGCATCCGGCTGCGGTTTTTCTACAATAGAATTTTCTGCAATTCCATCTAGCGTTTTCACAATTAAATTAGCTCCTAAAACCATCAAACGATCATGTAATTCTCCAGCATTTTCATTTTCAGCGATGTTTAGTCTATCTTGAAGCAGTATATTTCCTTCATCTATTTTTTCGTTGATAAAGAAAGTTGTAGCACCAGTTTCCTTTTCACCATTAATGATTGCGAAATTGATTGGCGCTGCACCACGATATTGCGGAAGAAGAGATGCATGAAGGTTGAAAGTGCCTTTCTCTGGGATTTCAAACAATATCTTTGGCATCATTCTAAAAGCAACAACGACGAAAATATCGGCATTTAATTTTTGTACTTCCGCTAAAAAATCTTCATTTCGCAATTTTTCTGGCTGAAATACGGGAATATTATTTTCTACTGCATATATTTTTACTGCAGATTGAGATATCTTTTGCCCACGTCCGCTTGCTTTGTCTGGCGCTGTTACAGCGCCTACAATTTGATGATGAGAAAGATGAATGGCTTCTAAAGATGTAGCTGCAAACTCTGGAGTGCCGAAAAATAGTACTTTTAAAGATTTCATACTGCAAAGATATTTTAAAAATAACTTAATACAAATATTTAAATATTTAAGCCAACATATAAGTGCGGAAATTTAGCATTTTCACTTTCTGCGTATCTAGTAGAATGATGAGGTTTTCTAGTATATTTTCTTTTTGATGATAATGCAACTGGATTGCAATTTCTTCTACAGTACTTGGTTTTTGGGCCAATATTTTTAAAATTTCACTGCTTATATTTTTACCAAAAACACCTTCATTTTTCTTTTCGCAAATAGAACAAACTCCACAATTTTTTACATTTTTTTCCCCAAAATAGGAGAGGATGAGTTTCATGCTGCAATATTCTTCATTTTTCACAAAGTATTTCATCTCTTCCCATTTTTGAATTTTATTTTGTTGAATTTGCGAAAATAAATTCCAATAGGCTCCTTCTGTAAATCGCTCGTTTCTCGGTTTTAAAAATTTTATGGAAGCCAATGCGCCATCTATGTATTCTAAATGATTTTTGTATTGCATTTCTCGTATTCTTTCCTTTATTAACAAAAGATCTGTAGAAAGTGCGTTGCTGATTTTTACCTCACTGAAATAGATTTTTTGAGAAGATAGTCCAGGTAAATTTCTCATTAATAATTCTAAAAAATAGGCATCTTTTTTAGGCAAAAAATCTAGTTCTTCTGCCGAAACGAGAAGTTGTAAACTAGATAAACTTTTGTAATCATTCAGAAATATAATTTCTTGGTTGTGCAGAAAATTAAGAACATTTTTAATTTTTGCGGTACTGCATTTCGTTATATTTTTTAATTTGTGGTAATGCAATTGGAATCTAGTTTCTGGCATATCGTGCTCTGCAATTTGAAAAATAGAGTAGAGGGTATTTACTATTTTTAGAAATTCGGACTTATTAGGAATTTGATTTTTAAATATATCGTCAAATTGTTGCAATTCTTGCTCATTCCACAGTAAAAATGTGAAACTTTCTCCGCCATCTCTACCTGCTCTTCCAATTTCTTGATAATAGTTTTCTAAGCTATTTGGTGCATTAAGATGTATTACGAAACGTACATTATCTTTATCGATACCCATTCCAAAAGCATTTGTAGCAATAAGTGTATGTTGCGAGCTTTGCAACCATTTGCTTTGCTTTGCATGCTTGTCTTTTGGAGAAAGGCCTGCGTGGAAAAAATCTACATTTTTTACATTGTTTTTTTGCAAATATTCGGTAATATTTTCAGTTTCTTTTCTGGTTCTGGCGTATATGATGCCAGAAGAATTGTTGTATTTTAAAATATTAAAGACAGTTTGATATTTATCTGCTACATTTTCTTTTATTAACTTTAAATTTTCTCGTCGGAAACTTTTTTGAAATAATTGAGGATTTTTTAAATCCAATTTTTTTATAATTTCATCTAGTACTTTCGGTGTGGCAGTTGCAGTAAGAGCGATGCAAGAGATGCCAGCTATATCTTTTTTAAAATTTTTAATATTTTGGTAGCTTGGTCGGAAATCCTGTCCCCATTCTGATATACAATGAGCCTCATCAATGGCCAAAAAAGAAATTTTTATCTCTTGTATTTGCTGAAGAAATTGCGGTTGAGAAAGCCTTTCTGGAGATACATATAGAATCTTGGTGATACCTTCTTTGCATCGGGAATAGATGGTTTCTGCGGCAAAATCTTCTAATTCTGAAGATAGATATTCTGCTTCTATGCCCTTTCTTTTTAATTGCAATACTTGATCTCTCATTAAAGCTAGAAGTGGCGAAATTACGATACAAGTGCCTTCTAATAAAAGCGCGGGCAATTGGTAGCAAAGAGATTTACCACCACCAGTTGGAAGCAAAACCATGGTATCTTTGCCGTGCATTACTCCGTCGATAATTTCTTCTTGCAAATCTCTAAATATATTGTAACCCCAGAAATGTTCTAAAGTTTCATATTTTAGTTTTTGGAAATTTTGTTCTGAGATCATCTTATATTTATATTGAATAATTAAAAATACAAAAAAGCCACGCAATGCGTGGCTTTTAATATTAAATAATAATTTAAAAATTATTTTGCTTCAAAGAATACTCTTCTGTTTGCTCTATTTTTCCATTCTGGACATTTAGTAGCTGGCTCACATTCTGGGTATTTAAGGTCTTTTTCTCCTCTACCTTCAGCTTGCAATTTATTACTTTCTACTCCATTTTGGATTAAATAGCTTTTCACGCTATTTGCTCTTCTTTCAGAAAGCTTTTGGTTATATGCTTCAGAAGCTCTTGTATCTGTAGCACCAATAACTTTATAAGAACCACCGTTTGTAGAATTGATGTATTTTACTGCGTTATTTAGAATAGAAGTGTTAGAAGGTAAAATTCTATCAGAATTTAAATCAAATTCAATTGGATCTAAACTGATTTCTTCTTCAGTAATACCACCGCTAGTTGGAGGCACAATTGTATTTTCATAAGGGCAGCCATCATTTTCAACTGGACCAGGTACTACAACACATTTGTCATAAAGATCAATCACACCATCTAAATCTGTATCTAAAGCAACACCAGCTCCATCTACTCTTGCTCCTGCAGGAGTATCAAGTTGTCTGTCCCAATCGTCGCAAACTCCGTCATTATCATTATCACCACTTTTACAAACTTCAACGTCTTGGTTTTTGTCTGCAAGTACATCTAATTTATAATAAATTTCTTGCAAAGGATCATGCCACATTAAGTGAGATGTATGTTTTCCTAATTTAAGGGAAACACCTAAAGTAGTGTTGAAGAAATTGTCGGAAATTTGATCTTCTCTTAAGTTAATAGCGCTGTATTGTGCACCACCACCATCAAATTCATCATCTCCTGTTACTACATACATAGATCTAACTTCTAAATCTATTCTGTTGTTCACTTTGTATTTTAAACCAACACCAGCTTGTCCGAAAAATGAATAAAATTTGAAAGGCTTTACTTCAGTTTGAAGACTTTGGCCACTCGCATTTTCCTGGTAAGCTTTATATGCTAAAGTACCAATACCTGCGTAACCGTGAAGTGCCCATTTAAGAGGGGATTTGTTATCAACTCTTCTCAATAAATTTGAGAAATTAATATCTCCTAAAATAGAGATTGCATCATATTGAGTTCTGCCAGCTACTTGGAAAAAAGGATTTCCAGTCGTAGGTGCATTGTCAGTTTTAGTATTGTAAGCTCCTTGTCTTGTTTCTCCTCTATCATATTGAAGTTTCAAACCAAAAGCATGTGTAATAGCTTTATCAACACTCAAATAAGCGGAATAGCCGAATACATTTGTTCCATTTCCATTTTTAATGGAAGTTAAATCAGCAGATTGAACCAAAGGTACACCTGCTCCTGCTGAGATAGACCAATCGTTAAATCTTTTTGAATCTTTCGTAAATGGCGATACATTTGCAGATCCTGAAGAAAATGTGTTTGGATACTCAGTTTGGTACATTGTTACAGAATCCATCTGTGCAAATGATGCTGTAGGTATAGCTAATGCTAATGCTACGATTGCTAAATTTATTTTCATAATTTGTTAAGTTTAATATTTTAAATAGTTTATTATTTTGCTTGGAAATAAACTCTTCTATTTGCTTCGTTTTTTTCTTCAGGACAATTGGTTGCAGGATCGCATTCTGGATATTTAAGATCTTTTTCACCTCTTCCTTCTGCAATTAACATAGATTGTGGAACTCCTCTTCCGTTAAGATATTTTACAACAGCATCTGCTCTTTGTTGTGATAATTTTAAATTATAAGCATCAGAACCTCTTGTATCTGTAGCACCAACAACTATAAACTGTTGATTAGAATCTAAAGATTGGATTATTTTTGCAGCATTATTTAATTTATCAAAAGATTGAGATCTGATAACATCTTTATTTAAAGCAAATTCGATACCTTCAAATTCTTTATTAATCTCTTCTATCTGTGTATTATTATTTTTTATAACAACTGGAGTGTTTGGGCAACCCATATTATCTGCTGGTCCTGGTACAGTTACACATTTGTCATATAAATCTATAGTTCCATCTAAATCCATATCCAAAGCAACACCTGCTCCATCTACTCTTGCTCCACTTGGAGTATTAAGTTCTCTATCCCAATCATCACATACTCCATCGTTATCATTATCACCACTTTCGCAAACTGTAAAATCTACTGCAGAATTTTCTAAAATATTAATTCTTGCATAGCTTTCTTGCAAAGGATCATGCCAAGCTAAATGGGAAGTGTTTTTCCCAAGTTTGAATGATAAACCAAGATTTACAGTTAACATATTGTCACTGTACGTATCATTAATTAAATTATAATTAATTCTAGGTCCGTTTGGTCCTGTAAATTCTCTGGTTTCACTTCCACCATCAAATTCTTCATCACCACTAATAATGTACATACCTCTAGCTTCGATATCCACACGCCTAGAAACTTTATATTTCACACCCAGACCTCCTTGATAGAAAAAAGAAGCTATACCAAGTTTCTGATCTATCATAATTGGAATTCTTGCAGGTACAGTACTGTATCTAGAAGCATCTGCGTCAATCAATTCTGTCTGATAAGCTTGGAAACCTATCCCAGCGTAGCCATGTAAGGACCATCTGTACGGAGAAAAATTATCAACTCTTCTCAAAATATTTGAAAAGTTAACATCTCCAATTAAAGAAACTTGTTGGTACTTTGTGTAAGCATTTGCTACACCAGATATTACTCCATTAATACCAGGAAGTTGAGCTTTTTGATTGGTTTTACCCATTTGATATTGAGCACTTAAACCAAAAACATGTGTGATCTGCTTATCTAAGCTTACATATGCATTATAACCCCAATTAATTTTATCATTGTAAAAAGAAGTTAAATCTGCATGTGTCATAAATGCACTACCACCACCTACGGATATAGACCAATCATTAAATCTTCTTGCATTATTATCAAATTTTTGAACATTTGATGAGCCGGAAGAAAATGTATTTGGATATTCATCCATCATTTTCACCTCTGTGCTGTCCTGAGCATACATAGCTATTGGAAAAGCAAGAAGCATTAATAAATTTAATTTCATATGTTATGTTTTTTATTTAAATTTTCTAATTCAATTAATAGTACTTTAGAGAATTCTCTTTCTAATGTGTTCTTTAAATGAGGAATTTCTAACTTCCTTGACGAAAAATTTATGCCATCAAAAGATATAATATCTATATCTATGATTCTATCTTCATACCCACCAATTGCTTTACTATCATACATTCTTCCCATATTTCGCTCTATTTTTTTTATAATATTAAGCAGCTGTACAGGTGAATAATGCATTCTAATTGAAGTTGCAATATTACAAAAATTATTAGAACTAACAAACTCCACCGGCAAACTTATAGCAATCTCAGTTTTTTGAAAAATTTCGCATCCTTCATTTTCTAAGCATTTCAGGGCTTCTTCTATATTGTTCGTTTTGTTGCCCAAATTACTCCCGAGTAACAAAACAGAAACATGTTGCGACATATACTTCAAATTAATTTATATTATGAAAACTTTTTTTAAACTTGTGCTTGCAAATATAGTAGCTATTACTATAGTTTTTATTGGTTTTGCACTTTTTCTGGTAATTCTTGTTTCAGCGAGCGCAATGGGAGAGGATTCTAAGGAAGATGTGGCGTCTAATTCTGTGCTTACATTAAATTTAAATACAAAAATTATAGACAGTCCAACAGAAAATCAATCGTCTCTATTTAGCCAGGATGAAAATAAATCTGTTCTCATCTACGATATGATAGAAGCTGTAAAAAATGCCAAGGATGATAAAAATATCATGGGTATAAGTTTGGAAGCGGATGTGGTAAGTGCTGGTCTTACACAAATAGACGATTTACGAGCTGCTTTAATTGATTTTAAAAAAAGTGGCAAATTTATCTATGCTTACGGTAATACAGTTGGGCAATCCTCGTATTATCTTAGTTCCGTAGCTGATCAATATTTTTTAAGTCCAGCTGGAGGTATAGAATTAAAGGGAATGTCTACAGAAATAATGTTTTTTAAAGATTTTGCAGATAAATACGGCATTAGTACAGAAATAATCCGACATGGTACTTTCAAAGCTGCTGTAGAACCTTTCATGAGGAATGATATGTCTCCAGAAAATCGGTTGCAAATGTCTACACTTCTCGGTGATATTTGGAAAAATACTTCTTCAAAAATTTATAATTCAAGAAAAATTGACTCTTTACAGTTTAAAACTGTAGTAGATAGTCTCTATGGAATTTTACCAGAATTGACAACCAAATATAAATTGGCGGATAAATTAATTCAAAAATCTGAATACGACCAAATTATTAGAAAAAAATTAAATATAAAAGATGATAAAAAAATTAATCGCATCACTTTTGAAAAATATATAAAATCCTATAAAGATGAAGTTGGAAGTAGTGCTGATCAAGTTGCAGTGTTGTACGCATCTGGTACCATATATGACGGGGAAGGATATAATGATATTTACGCCGTAGATTTCATTAAACAAATAAAAAAGTTAGCAGACAATGACCATGTTAAAGCAGTAGTTTTAAGAGTGAATTCTCCTGGTGGAAGTGCAAATGCGTCAGATCAGATTTTATTTGAATTAGCAGCACTGAAAAAGAAAAAACTTTTAGTAGTTTCTTTCGGGGATTATGCAGCATCTGGTGGATATTATATTTCTATGGCGGCAGACAAAATTTATTCAGAACCAAATACCATCACAGGTTCTATTGGGGTATTTGGAATAATCCCTTATTTCAAAGAATTGGCCAACAAAAATGGTGTAAAATCTGAAGTTGTAAGCACAAATGCAAATTCTGCGATGTATTCTCCTATCAATGGGCTTACTCCGGGTGCTGTTACCATCATGACGAAAAACGTAGAAAACACCTACAGTAGATTTGTTAATTTTGTATCTGCAAACAGAAAAAAATCGTTCGCAGAAATAGACGAAATCGGTGGAGGTAGAGTTTGGTCTGGCACACGTGCAAAGCAAATAGGTTTGGTAGATGAGCTAGGTTCTTTACACAACGCAATAGAATATGCAACTCAAAAAGCAGGATTGAAAAATCCGAAAATTGGAACTTACCCGAAAAAGCTTTCCAAATTTGAGCAAATATTTAAAACGATGGATAAAGAAGAAATTTCTACAAAAATTTTAGAAAATAAATTGGGGAAAGAAAATTACGAATTATTTAATCAAATGACCAACCCAAAAATAAAAGAGGGCATCAAGATGGAAATGCCTTATAAAATAGAAATAAAATAAAATTTTCAGATATCTAAAGCGTCTCAATTTAAATTGAGGCGTTTTTTTTGCATTAAATTTTAAATAAAAAAAACCTCACAATAAATTGTGAGGTTTAAGTGAGCGCGACAGGATTCGAATACCGATGAATCGGTACAGGCTCTGTGACCGTCCCGATTTAGAAAATCGGGATGCTCTATTCGGTGGCTGTTTCTATTAATTTTTTAATTTTCACTGCGCTTTTCCATTTTTTTATTTCTAATTCTCTTTTGTAAGCATCAGATTTTGAAGAAAATTCTTCAAAAAAAACTATTTCCCAGTCTTTAGTTTTAGAAGTAAATCCTTTATGATTTGATAAATGTTTACGCAATCTTTCGTCCAAATTTTCAGAAGTATGGCCGATGTAAAATTTATTTAATGCTTTCGAAAAGAGGATGTAACAATAAACCATGAAAGATTTTAAATAAAAAAACCTCACAATAAATTGTGAGGTTTAAGTGAGCGCGACAGGATTCGAACCTGTGACCGTCTGCTTAGAAGGCAGATGCTCTATCCAGCTGAGCTACGCACCCATAATAATTTTTTGCAAAAAATTAATAAAAAAAGTCGGGGCGGCAGGATTCGAACCTGCGACCTCCTGGTCCCAAACCAGGCGCGATGACCGGACTACGCTACGCCCCGAATAATATTTTCCTAGAAAGTTGCGGAGAGTAAGGGATTCGAACCCTTGGTACAGTTTCCCATACGCTTGTTTAGCAAACAAGTCCTTTCGGCCACTCAGGCAACTCTCCATTGCAATGTTTTTATGAACTTCTTTTCTCAATTGCGAGTGCAAATATAGAAAGTTTTTTGATATCTACCAAAATTTTTTAGTCTAAATTTTTTGTATTTTTGGAATTATTATTACTCAAAACAAATATTCATGCATAAATGCCTAACTATTATGGGATTAAGCTTTTTAGTTTTTTCTTGTTCTGCTCAAAAAAATTCAACAAATCGAAATATTGAAACAAAACCAAAGCCTATTACCACCGCGACAGAAAAAATAGTGGAAAAAAAGCATGAAGTTGTTTCTTATAAAGGCGTAGAATTTTTTAAAAATAATATTGGCGATATAACCAAAAACGACAATACGACAAGTTATGGTTCCATCGTAACGGCAGAACCAAAAGGTTTTAAAGTTGTCAAAACTTATTTCCCTTCTTTAGCGCAGAATTTTCGCCAGAAATATATTATTCTTCACTACACGGCCATTGATGATGATAAGTCGATTTTAGCCCTAACACAACGCGGCGTAAGTGCACACTATTTGGTTAATGATAAAGAGGATAACCAAATTTACCAATTGGTAGACGAAAATAAGCGCGCTTACCACGCAGGTTTAAGCGTTTGGAGGAATGATAAAAACTTAAATGATAATTCAATCGGTATAGAAATTACCAATATGGGATACACTGTAGATTCGATAGGAAAAAAGGTTTTCGCACCCTTTAATGAAAATCAACTCAAAAAAGTTTTCAAATTAGTGAAAGATATTGCAGACCGCTATCAAATTCCGCCTACAAACATACTTGGACATTCAGACGTAGCGCCAACGCGAAAACAAGATCCAGGACCAATGTTTCCTTGGAAGAAATTGTACGAAGAAGAAAAGATTGGGATGTGGTATGATGATGCAACAATGAAAAATGTGATGATGAAATCCCTTTCTACTTTTGATAGTATGAAAGATAAAAATACATTTATATTTAAAGTACAATCAGACTTGCAGAATTTTGGCTATGATATCGTACCTACCGGAAGTTGGAATACGGAAAATATGAGGGTTGTAGAATCTTTTCAATACAGATTTCGTCCAGAAAATTATGATGGCGTTTTAGATTTGGGTACGTATTCAATTTTGCAAGCTTTGTTGCAGAAATATCCAGGTAAATAATTGTAAGATCTTCTTTATTAAATTTTTTAAAATTAAATAAAATCAGCTGATACTTTGAAATTTCTTATAATAATTCCTGTTCACAACGAAGAAAGTTTCATTTTTGATAATTTGCAATCTCTTGCGAATCAAAGTTTCAAAAATTTTGAATGCGTGATTGTGAATGATGGTTCTACTGATGAATCTCAACAAAAAATTGAATCATTTATCCAGGATGATTTTTCCAAGCAATTTCAGCTCATTAATTTAGAAAAATCTATACATTCACCTGGTGCAAAAGTAGTTCAAACCTTCTATAAAGGTTTACAAACTCGTGATTTGAAAGATTTTGATGTGATCTGTAAATTTGATGCTGATATTATTTTTCCAAAAAATTATCTATCAGAATTAAATACAATTTATGAAAGAAATCCAAAAGCTGGGATGGTTTCTGGTCTTGTTTTCATCAACAAAAAGGGAAATATTTTAGATGATATTTTTAATTTCGAAAACGCAGAAAACTATTGGAAATTTGAAAATTTATCTTCAAAAAATCATGTTCGAGGTCCGATTAAATCTTACAGAAAAAAATGCTTTGAAGATATGAATGGGCTTCGTAGAGTGCTTGGTTGGGATAATATTGATGTTATGCTCGCAAAAATGAATCATTGGGAAACCATTACCATCAAAGATTTGTGGGTGAAACATCTAAAACCTACAGCATTTCTATATCAAAAACAAAAAGCTGAAAAATTAGGTATCTATTTTTACAATATTGGTCTCAATTCCCCACTTGCTGCAATATCTGCGGCAAAATCTGCTTCAAAAGATAATTCTATCAGCAATTTTTTTGTAATAATGAATTCATTTTTTAAACAAAAACATAAGCGAGAATTAACGATAGAAGAAATAAAATACATCCGAAATCTGCGTTGGAAAGAAATGAAGGGTAAAATTAAATTTTAAATAATCTAAAATTCAATTATTAAAAAAATAGCCTACATAGAAATTGATACACACGCAGAAATTGCCGAAAAATTCAGAAATTTAATGAATGATTCTAAAATTTTTGAGGTAGATTATTTTTTTTCTGCAAAAATAATGAGGCAACTAAATCTTAAAGAAACTTCCAATGTTTTTCTCGCCGAAAGCAAAAATTTGCTAAAGAAAATTGGAGATAATCATGTTTATGATTTAGTGATTATTGGTACTGCACACAGGTATTTCAATATTTTTTTAAAAATTTCATCACATTATAAGACTTCTATTGTAGTTCATAATGTTAATTTTTCTCAATTAAAAAGACGTCGATTATTTTTTAATGTGTTTAAAAAAGAGTGTATTTTCCGATTAAAATTGCTCTTTTTTGAAGGTTTACTTTCTAAAAATAAGTTGCATAAAGATGCGAACAATCTTTTTATTTTAGATGAAAATTTAAATATCGCGAAAGATCAATTTACCTATTTACCGATATTTTATACCGCTCAAATTGAAGAAGAAATTAATCCAGATATATCGATTGTCATTCCTGGCAGCGTCTCGCAATCTAGAAGAAATTATAGAGAAGTTTTGAAAAAATTAGAAGTTTTTGGAAAAAATAATTCTAAAAAATATCCTAAAGTTGAAATTGTTTTTCTGGGTAAAGCTCAAAATGAGGAATTAAATTGGCTGATTAAATTTGAAAAAAATAATTTTGAAAATCTGAAAATCGTCTATTTTAAAGAAAAGGTTTCTCAAATAGATTTTGATTTTTACATGCACAGCGCGACTTTTCTTTGGTGTCCATTGCAAATTTCTACAGAATTTTTTAGCAATAAAGAATTTTATAATGATACAAAAATGTCAGGGATTGTTGGTGATGCGATCAAATATCAAAAAATAGCATTTCTGCCAAAAGAATTTTCAAGGAATTATCCATTTATTTTAAATAATGAAGGTGAACTTGAAGATCAGATCAGCACTTTTTATAATTTAAAACAGAAAAAGTATTTCGCAGCATTTGAAAAGGCAAAAGTTTTGAAAGATTTGGAAAATACGCTAGAAAATTTATTCTAAAATTTCAGCATATTTTTGATGAATTTTATATTCAAATATTGATCTAGAGGATAGATTTTTAGAAAATAATTTCCAACAAAAATAATCATTAGCAGAACTGCAGGTTTGTAGATTAAATTGATAAAATTGTTCTCAAATATCGGCAGAAATAATACGATGGTAATCGCAATTGTGCAAATTAATGAGGTGTAAATTAATTCTATAGTTAAAGGGTGAACTTTAAATTTAATATAGTTGAATAGTAATTTCACCGAGTTGTATAAAGTTAGGGATATTGCTGTTGCTATAGCAATACCAATAATTCCTAGCGTTGTGTTTTTTAAAAAATAAAAATTTAAAAGTACTGTAAGAAAAGCTAAAGCAACCATAATCACTATATTAAATCGATAATATTTGGACATGGAAATAATGTTGCCATTGAAACCCGTGAGAAGATCTATCAAAACTGCGGAACCGATGATCCAGATGACGGGTTCGGATTCCAGAAGTAGATCGCCATTTTTAATGTAGACCGTTAAAAAGGGAAAACCAACCAAAATGCACGAGAATAAAACTGCACCTAAAAAAAATAGTGAAAGTGAAGTTTTTTTGTGAAAGCGATCCAACTCTTCCATATTATTTTCTGCAAAACTTTTGTTGATGATGGGCGCAGAAATATTGAACAAACCTAATTGTGGGATAGAAATAAGTGCTACAATTGCGTATAACGTTAGGTATATTCCAGTTTCTTTATCGTTCACGTAATGCTCGCTGATCATTATGGTATCAATTTTTATGGCTATAAAATACCCGATATTTCCTAAAAAGCCATAGAAACTATAATTAAAAATATCTTTGTATAATTTTTCTTTTTTTAAAAAATCTAGGTTGTAATTCCAGGTTATTTTTTCTAATGAATTTGCATAAATATAATAACCAATCAATGCTAATACAAATATTCCTAAAAAGAACAAAAATGAAGCGCTTTCTGAAAATCCAAAATAAAAGAAGAGTATAAATGCAATAATGTTGGCCATTTTCGGAAAAATATTCTCGAAAATATTGGGAACTACAATTCTTTTGAAGTTGCTAATATATTTATTGAAAATTGCAGAAAGGGATAATAAAAGTACCAGTGGCAAAATAAATTGCTTCAGATTCCACATCTTAGAATCTCTGTACTGCGGAAATACGAAGAAAAACAAAAAGAAAAGTGCCAGACAGAATAGGTAGTTTCCCAATACGAAAACTAAAGAAAGTGATAATAAATTTTGATGCTTATTATCTTTTTTAGCAATCTCGTGAAATTTAACATTAGAAAAAGAAACTCCGAAAACTACAACAGGAGTAAGAATCATTGCGTAAGAAAGCACTAAACCCAACCTACCGTAAAAATCAAAATTTTGTGGAAATAGTAAATAAGTAGCAACTGCACCCAATAAAAAACCAAAATATCCTATTAAAGAATATTTGAAACCTTGCCTAGCTACAACGCTCATTTTTTAAAAATTTATATTATTCTAAAAAATAAATTTTATATTATTTCTTATCATTTTAAAATTGAAGAATTGCAAATATATAAAATTGCTACTAAATTTTTATTTTTCCGTTCGCTATTCTTTTATGCTCATTTCTATAAATTCATTCAGGGGTTTCATTAAGTTTAAAATAGCGGCAATTTTTTCAATACTTTCTGCCTTCATAAAATCTTGATCTTTAATTGGAAATCTTACCACAAAACTTTTTAATTTTAAAAAATCTTCCATTTTATCTTCTTTATCAAAACCCTGTGGAATTCTTTTCAGCTTATCTTCTGTAGATAATTCTGTAAATGTTTGTTTAAAATTCTCATCATTCACAATTTCCAAAAATTCTTTTGGATTATTGCTAATGCTTTTTCTTATTTTTTTTAAATTTTCCTTTTCTGGCAGATAAACTCCACCAGCTACAAAAGAATTTCCAGGTTCCAAATGCAAGTAGTAACCAGAAGTCCGGTTGTATTTTCCCATTCCCAAACTAGCGCCAAAATGCGTTTTGTATGGAGTTTTATCCAAAGAAAAGCGCACATCTCTATAAATTCTAAACATTGCTTTTTTGCCCTCAATTTTCAGGATTTCTGGGTCTGTTTCTGCTAAATTTTCTATAAGATGATTTATGAAACCTGTGATGTTTTCTTTCGCCAATTCATAATCTACCTTATTATCTGCAAACCATTCTCTGTTGTTATTGGTTTTTAGATTTTTCAGGAATTGGAAAGTTTGTTTTTGAATTTGATTGGACATTGAAATAAATTTATTCTCAAATATAAAATTTTTTCACAGAATGTGATTCACAAAAACACAATAAAGATATCAAATAATTATCATTAATAAAAAGCGTATCTTTGCAAAATATTAAAAATCTTTAATGAACTTATTTACAGAATCCAATTTAGGTCCGAATTTACTTAAAGCAATTGGAGAATTAGGCTACGAAAAGCCAACAGAAATTCAAAAACAAGCGATTCCTTTCATCCTAGAAGATGATAGAGACCTTATTGCTCTTGCAGCAACAGGAACGGGGAAAACTGCAGCTTTTTCGCTGCCAGTTTTAGAACAAATAGAAGAATCTAGCAGAACGATACAGTTCTTGGTTCTTTGTCCTACTAGAGAACTTTGTTTACAAATAACCAAAGACATACAATCTTACACACAACACATGCGCGACCTGAAAACGGTTGCAGTTTATGGTGGTAGTAGTATTTCTGATCAAATACGTGCTATCAAAAACAAACCGCAAATAATTGTAGGTACGCCAGGTAGAGTTATTGATCTTATTAACAGAAGATCTTTAGATTTTTCCGAAATTCAGTATTTAGTATTGGATGAGGCAGATGAAATGCTTTCTATGGGTTTCAAAGACGATTTGGAAACTATTTTGAGAGAGACACCTGCTGAAAAACGCACCATGCTTTTCTCTGCAACAATGAATAGAGAAGTAGAGCGTATTTCTAAAAATTACTTGAACAATGCTCACAAAATTACAGTAGAATCTAAAGATGCGGTAAAGAAAAACATCGCTTATGAATTTTATGTAGTTAATTACAGAAGAAAAAAAGAAGCGCTAAAACGTTTGATTGATGCAAATCCTAATCAATATTCTATTATTTTCTGTAGAACAAGAATGGAAACGCAAGAAATTGCAGACTTCTTGATGCAAAACGGATATGCTGCAGATGCTTTGCACGGAGATCTTTCTCAAGCGCAACGTGATACGGTAATGAAAAAATTCCGTCTTAAAAATATTGATATTTTGGTAGCAACAGATGTTGCAGCGAGAGGTTTGGATGTAGATTCTTTGACGCATGTTATCCATTTTTCTTTGCCAGATGATCCAGAAGTTTTCGTACACAGAAGTGGTAGAACTGGTAGAGCAGGAAAAGCAGGTATAGCTATCTCTTTAATTAAACCAGAAGAAAGTAGAAAATTAAAACAAATAAAATCTTCTACAAAAATAGATATTCACGAAAAGAAAATTCCTACTGGAGAAGAAATCATCAAAGCACAAGTTGGTGGCGTTTTTGAAAAATTATTTACCGAGCATGAAGATATTTTCAGTTTTGATGATAATTTAATTCCAGATCTATCTGCATTTTCTAAAGAAGAATTAGTGCACAAATTGCTACAATTTCAATTGAAAGATCTTGCTACTTATTATCATGATAAGAGAGATTTGGAAGATGAAAAATTCAGCAAAGATGATGGAAGAGGCGGAGATAGAGATCGTGGTAGAGGAGGAAGAGATAGAGATCGTGATAGAGGAGGCCGAGATGGTGGTAGAGGAAGAGATCGTGATTACAGTTCTGATAGAGGAGGAAGAGATAGAGATTCCCGAGGTGGAGATCGTGATTTTAGAGGCGGAGATAGAGATGGCGGTAGTTATAGAGAAGGAGGAAGATCGGACAGAAAGAGAAAGAGCAATGGCGACATGGTGAGATTTTTCTTCAACCTTGGAAAAAAAGATGGTTTGAAAAAAATGGATATGCTGGAAATAGTAAACAGTGCAACCAAGAAAAATAAAAACCGTCCAGATATCGGGGATATAGAAATTATGGATAAATTTACCTTTTTCGAGGTAGAAAAAGATTTCAAAAATGAAGTTTTGAAAAATATTCAAGAAATGAAGTTCAAAGGGAAAGATATGCGAGCTGAAGAAGCAAACTAATTTTTATTCTTTAATTATACTAAAACCAGCATTGCAAAATGCTGGTTTTTTTAGTTTTAATTGTTGATAACTTTCGTCGGTTTGGCATTAATGTTACGTAAATTTAACATGAATTTTCCCTTTGAAACATTTAATAATAGGATATTTGCACTCTTAAAAATAAAATAATTTTAAAATTATGGCAGTAGGTAATATTTTCAAAATGTTTCAGCCAAAAGACAAGGTTTTCTTTGTATTGTTTGAGCAAGTAGCAGACACATTAGTAAATATGTCTAAGACTTTTCACGAAGGCATACAAGAGTTTGATCAAAATGACGAAACTTTTCTACAGAAAATGAGCGATTTTGAACATCAAAATGATGAATCTACGCACAAAATATATGTGGAATTAGGTCAAAATTTCATCACACCGTTTGATAGAGAAGATATCAGTCTTCTAGCAAGTGGTTTAGACGATATTGCAGATTATATCTACGCTTCTACAAAATATATTTATTTGTATAAAAGCCCAGAAACTGCTGCTTATGCAGAATTTTCTTTATTGATATATAAAGCTTGTTTGGAAATTCAAATAGCAATTAAAAATTTGAATGGTTTCAAAAATACTGCAGCTGTAAAAGAAGCTTGTATCAAAATTAATAGTATAGAAAACATCGCAGACGACGTGCTTTCTCAGGCTTTGGTAAAATTATTTGAAACAGGAGATGCAATCAACATCATCAAAGTTAAATCTGTTTTCGAATATTTAGAAATCGTTACAGATAAAGCAGAAGATGTTGCCAATACAATGGAAAACATCATCATCAAATACTCTTAAAATCTACTTATTAATTTAAAATTCTAATAATGGATTTTCCTATTTTTTTAATAATAATTGTAGCACTAGCCTTGGTATTTGATTATATCAATGGTTTTCATGATGCTGCAAACTCAATAGCAACCATCGTTTCTACGAAGGTTCTCACCCCTTTTCAAGCTGTACTTTGGGCAGCACTTTGGAATTTTGCCGCTTTTTTCATCGCGTTATACATCATAGGCGAATTCAAAATTGGAAACACCATAGCCAAAACAGTTAATGAAAATTTCATCAATTTAGAAGTGATTTTCGCAGGTTTGGTTGCCGCTATCATCTGGAATCTTTTCACATGGTGGTTTGGTATTCCTTCGTCTTCTTCACATACCTTAATTGGTGGTTTTTTAGGCGCAGCTTTGATGAATGCCTTAATGATGGATTATCATTTGATAGCTATAGAAAACCCAGGTATGCAATTTTTTGAAAAAATGCAGCTTGCCTTTAAGCAGTTGTTTACTCAAGATGTTGTAAAATATAGCAAGGTAATTCCGATTTTCTTATTTATATTTTTAGCACCAATTATTGGTATGTTTATTTCAATAATTTTGACACACATTATTGTTTTCTTCGCAAAAAATTCTACTCCAAGAAATGCTGATAGTGTTTTCAAAAAGCTTCAATTAGCTTCTTCCGCACTTTTCAGTCTTGGTCATGGTTTGAATGATGCCCAGAAAGTTATGGGTATTATCGGTGCAGCTATTATTTACTATCATGTGCAAATGTTGCAAGATCCTGTTTATTTAAATATAGCAACTGCAGATCGTTTTAATTATTTTACAGAGCATTATCTTTGGGTACCATTGGTTTCCTTTCTTGCAATCGCATTGGGAACAATGAGTGGAGGTTGGAAAATAATTAAAACAATGGGCACGAAAATTACAAAAGTAACTCCATTAGAAGGTGTAGCTGCAGAAACGGCAGGTGCAATTACTTTGTTCCTTACAGATCATTTGGGAATACCAGTTTCTACAACACATACCATTACTGGTTCTATCATTGGTGTAGGTGTTACCAAGAGAGTTTCTGCTGTAAGATGGGGAATTACTATCAGTTTGCTTTGGGCTTGGGTTCTTACCATACCAATTTCTGCATTGATGGCCGGAATTGTGTATTTAATTACACGTTTTCTTGTTTAAATTTTATTCCTAACAAATATTTAAAGCTTTATCAATTTTGATAAAGCTTTTTTATTATATTTAAATTTTCTAAAAGTTAATTCTATATTTTGCCAACAATTATAAAACCTTTCATTGAACCAGAAATTTTGAGCCAAATACAATCTGAAATTTCTACAGAGCAGCAGGTTATCGTGCATTGTTGTCTGAAAAGTGATTTTGCAGTTGGTATATTGATCAGAATCTGGCGGACTACCTATTTGTTGGATACACAATCTTCTCATAAAAGCAGGTTGCTTTTTGCGGATAATATCTGTTTAAATCCCGATTGGATAGAAGTTCCCTTTGTAAAGGAATATTGGTTTACTTTAATTTTCAGCGGACTGCCAAAAGATTGTACCCACTTTGATTTTGCTGAGATTATACCTGAAGAAGGTGGTTTTTATGTACCAAATATCCAGAGAAATGGAACGGATGTTTATAGTATAAATATTTAAAAAGGTCGAATAGTTTAGAAAGTACTATTAAGGAGAAAAAACTAAGATTAACTCCAATATTTATTCGAGAGAACTATAACAGAAATTAAGCTACCAATTACCTTAAAAAAGGACTATTACGAGAGATGAGCATGTTCATCAACTCCTAATTTTACTCTTTCATAATTTAGAAGCTCAACAGAATTATATTTTGTGGAAATTGAAAAAAGAATATTTTAAATATATTTTTAATTTATTTCCTTAGATTTTTTGCGGTAAGAATTTACTCAATATTTCTATAATCGTGCAAAATTTTTAATAATAATATCATTACAGCTACAAAGAAAGTTATATGAAAAAGTCCTTCCAAATTGAACATAAGATAGCCACACAACCATATTAATAAAAGGAATGCTGAAAAATAATAAAAAATTTTGCTTTTCATTTCTATAAACTTGTCCACAATGCGAATTTAAAATTACTTTGAATTGTAGAAAATCTGATAAAAATTTTAGAAATAATTACAGAAAAATTCTACCTCATAAGTTTGTAATCTTATTTAGATGCAAAGTTGTAGATTTTTAGATTGAAATCGTTATAATATATAGATGGATCTTTACAAAATATTTTTACAAATTCTCTGGAAGATAGATTATGAACTGAGAACCTTCTCCAATATTTGATTTTGCGAATATATATCCTTGATGGTTTTCTACAATCTTTTTGCAAATAGCGAGTCCAATTCCCGTTCCATCGTATTCTGTTTTACCGTGTAGTCTTGCAAAAAGTTCAAATATCTTGTTGGCATAATCCTGTTGAAAACCTATTCCGTTATCACTAAAAGTAAACTTATAAAAAATTTCATCAGCATTTTGGGATATCTCCGCAATATATTTTGCTTCTAATTTTTCAACTTTCAGAGATATTTTAGGAGAAATATCTGGATTGGAATATTTTAAAGAATTATTGATTAAATTAGAAAATAATTGCTGTATTTGGAACGGAATTACTCTCAAGTTTGGCAATGCATTTTTTGTGATAATGGCATCTTTGTCCAAAATTAAAACATTGTTAGAGTCTTCTGCATTATGAAAAAGCTCGTTTAAATCTGCCAGTTCATAATTTTTTTCTACCCTCGTACTTCTTGAAAATTGCAATAAATCATCAATTAATTTTCGCATTCTACCAGCGGCAAATTGTATTCTTTCAAAGTATTTTTGTCCACTTTCGGATAAATTATCATAATCCTTATCCTTCAATCTAGAGATAAATGTTTCTATTTTACGTAATGGCTCTTGCAAATCGTGACTTGCAACATAGTTGAATGCGTGCAATTCTTTGTTATTTGCCTCTAAAATTCTATTCTGTTCCTCAATGTTCTTTTTATCCAAAAATTCTTCGGTAATATCTGAACTTATCACCAGAAAATAATCTTCATTTTGTACATCTTTGGTCAATCTACTAGCTACGCTAATATAGCGCAATTCACCAGTATCTTTGCGAAAGATTCTATGCGTGAAAGTATCGCACTGTTCTAGATTATACATTTTTGCAACCCTTGTTTTCACAAAATCCACATCGTCTGGATGTATAATTTTAAGGATTGTGTTAAGTTTTTGATCAAAATTAGCAGGATCAAAACCATTCATCCTTAGATAATTATCAGAAAAATTAAATTTATTTTCAGTAATCATCCATTGCCAAGTACCAAATTCTCCTATTTTTTCTGCTTCCCCAAAAGTTTCATTGGCTATGCTTAAATTCTTATTTCTTTGGGTAAGCTCTTTATTATAGATTTCTAAATTTGCTTTAGTAGTCACCTCCTCCGTGATGTCAGATGTGATGCCTAAAGTTATTTCATTTCCCTCTTCTGTAACCATTGCTCTCGCATTGACTTCAAAAATTCTAATTTCTTTATTTTTTTTGAAAACTCTGTATCTGAAAGGTTTAATGATTCTATCCTTAAACATGAAATGAGTACTTTCTCGAACTATCTCCTGGTCTTCTGGATGGATATTTTCTATGAAATTTGAAAATTTTTCTAAAAATTCATTGGGTTCATAGCCTAGCATTCTATATAAATTGTCAGAAATCTGCACTTTTTCTCTAGAAATATCGTTTACCCAAACTCCAAAATTTCCTACAGTTTCTGCTAGTTTAGAAATATTTAAAGTAAGATTTAATTGCTTATTAATTTCTTTTTGCTTTTTTACATCCCTATTTATTTTGTAAAAAGCAAACACCAAAAGGAATAGTGCAAATATTGCTATCAAGTAAAAATATATGGGTGTAGATTTCTGAATAAATAGCAGATTTTCTTTTTGCTTTTCTAAAGTAGAATGCTCGGTTTCTAGTATTTCTCTAATTTTATCATGAATGCTTGCCATCACATTTTTACCAGCAAGCAAAGATTCCTTCACGGATTCCTCATCGTCTTTGTTTACAATGCCGTTGTAGGTTTCGTTTACGATGTCATATTTATACAATATCATCATCTGCAACGCATCAAGATTTTTAGAATTTTCTACATCATTTTCAGAAAACTGTTTAATATTTTTTAGCAGTCTAGTATTGTTGAAAATTTTATCTTCGATGATGGTTTTAGATTCAATTCTAGATTCTTCTGTACCACTTAGAATATAATTTCTACGTTCCGTTTCTATATCTTTCAGGTTGGAATAGAGCGTTTCCAATTGCAAAGAAACTTCATAGGAATCTGTTATTTTAGAATAACCTTCGGTTTGATTGTCCAAGTGTTTATAAGTGAGCGCCATCAAAAAAAAGATTAATGATGCTGATACTACAAATATTACGGTGAGTAAAAATGTAGATTTATCAAAAGAAAAATTTTTCTTCAATATTTTTGGAAATTTTTTAGATTCTTAAAAGGAAATTGTCTTTGTTTAAACCAGAAGTTTGGTATTGCCAGTTGATTGTGACTACATCTGAAAGCACTTTTTTCAATTTTTCAAAATCGTTTGGCTTTTTGATGTAAATATTGGCACCGCTCACAAAAGTTTCTTGTATATGTTCCTCCGAAGATGATGTAGAATAAATAGCAATGGCTACATCAGAAAATTTTTCGTTTGCTTTTATTTCAGCCAAACATTCTAGGCCGTTTTTTTTCGGCATATTTAGATCTAAGAATAAAATTTCTGGTAATATGGCATCTTCACTATTCAAATAATCCATCAATTCAGACCCATCATTATAGGTTTGTACTTTTGTACTAATTTTCAACTCTTCAAATGCATCTGTGAAGAATAATCTATCGTCTTCATCGTCGTCTGCTAATATTATATGGATGTATTCTTTATTCATAATGTAAAATTGAAATTAAGATTTATTGGCAATATCTCTTCTTTTAGAGATAATTTTTTGAAACTGCGAAGGCGTAATACCTGTCGTATTTTTGAACTGTGTGCTCAAATGTGCTACGCTAGAATAATGCAATTTGTAAGAAATTTCTGTAAGCGTGAGTTTATTATTAACAATTAATTGTTTTGCACGCTCAATTCTTTGCATGATAAGGTAATTCTCTATAGAAGTATACGTGACTTCTGAGAATAAATTTGAAAGGTAGCCATAACTATGGTTAAGCTTTTCTGCTAAATACACAGATGATTTTACATGAATATCTTCATCAGAAAACACCATGTTTACTAGGGTGTCTTTAATTTTTTGCACGAGTGCAGTTTTCTGATCTTCAATTATTTCTATACCATATTCTGCAAAATCTGAAGCAAGATCTGCTAAATCTTCTTTTGAGACGTGCTCTAGAAAATCTACTTCTCCAAAGCTTAAAACTCTGTGCTTTAGGTTTTTTGTATCCAGTTTTTCTTGCAATACTTTTTTGCAAATCGTATTAAAATCAAATTTTAAATAGATTTTCATAGATGAATGGTTTAATTTTTAAAAATGTAAATCTAAAACAATTTTTACATATTATATAATTATTTAGCAAGAAAACATTCCATTTATATAAAAATCGAATAATAAAGTGTAAAAATTAAATATTTAAATTTAGCTTAAAACAAATTCCATCAAGTAATCGTCCATTACAAAACTGTTTCCAATGTCAAAAATACCTTCAGAATAAACTGAGAATCCATTCTTTAAATAAAATTCCTTGGCAGGATTAAATTTATTAACGTTTAATATTATCCTAGAGTTTTCTTTTTCTTTTACCCAATTTTTCAGAAATTCTATTGCGAGTTTACCAAAACCCTTTCCTTTCTCAGATTTCAGAAGGTAAAGTCTATGAAGTTTTGTGCTTTTTTCCTCAGTATTTATTTCTACACCCATTATTCCAATTCGCATTTCAGATTCATTTTCTATGAAAAAATAGGAGTAATTCTCATTTTGAAAATGATTTTGCAACTCCTTTTCATTATACATTAAATGAAGCATGTAATCTATTTGCTCTTGGGAAATTATGTTTTGATAATTTTCTTGCCAAGATTGGGTTGCAATTTTTTGAATTTCTAAAATATCGCTTTCTTTAGCTAGTGCAATTTTCATTTTTTTTACAATTAATGAGAAGAAATTCTCTTCATTTCATGCTTAATTCTATCTTGCAATTTTTCTGATGCAGGAATGAGTGGCAATCTCAAATAATTTTTTATTAAGCCTTTCTCTGCAAGTACTGTTTTTATTCCACCGGGATTTCCTTCTTCGAAAATCATTCTAGTAATATCCACCAATTGATTGTGAATTTTGTAGGCTTCGTCTACTTTTTTCTCAAAAGCAAGTTGTACCATTGTAGAAAATTCTTTAGGATATCCTTGTGCAATTACAGATATTACGCCGTTGCCACCTGCTAAAGTTACGGGTAAAGTAAATTCGTCATCGCCAGAAACCAATTGGAAATTTGCAGGTTTTTTTCTTAGAATATCAAAATATTGTAGAATATTTGGCGCAGCTTCTTTGATCATTATTAAATTAGAAAAATCTGCTGCCAATCTCAATGTAGTTTGGCTTTCCATATTTTGCCCAGTTCTGCTTGGTACATTGTATAAAATAATATTTTTGCCTGTAGAAGCAAGCATTTTATAGTGTTGATATAAGCCTTCTTGACTGGGTTTGTTGTAGTAAGGAGAAACAGAAAGTATAGCCGTAAATGCAGTAAGATCGGTATTTTCTATTTGCTTTTTCACGTCCAAAGTATCATTGCCACCAATTCCTAAAACCAATGGAAGTCTGCCGTTATTTATTTTGATGACGTGCTCTACAACAAGTTTTTTCTCCTCTGTAGAAAGTGTTGCAGCTTCTGCAGTTGTACCCAAAACAACCAAATAATTGGTGCCATTTTCTATATTATATTCTATCAAATTTGAAAGAGATTCAAAATCTACAGACAAATCTTCGTTGAAAGGCGTTACCAAAGCAATTCCTACTCCTTTTAGTGTATTCATTTTTATTATTAATTATGGATTCAAATTTATGAAAATTATTGCGTAATTAATATTCATTTTTCATAATATTCTACAACATATCTTTATATTTGCAAGAATTATTTTTAAATTAAAAATGAAGTTTTTCAAAAGATATACAAAATTCGTTTTTCCAGTTTTTCTGCTTTTTTCGCTATTAAATTGCAGTTCGATTCCAAGAACTTCCACGCCAACACTCAGTTTTCTGGATGTGTACGAAATTCCCTTTGAAACTAGCTTTCAACAAACGAAGGTAGGTGGCTTGTCTGGAATTGACTATGAGGGAAAAAATGATAAATATTTTATTATTTCCGATGATAGAGCAGAAGAAAATAAGGCAAGAGTTTACGAAGCATCAATCATTTTAAAAGAAAATAAAATTGATAATGTGTCTTTTCAAAAAGTGATTTATTTGAAAAATGAGAATCAAGAATATTTTATAAATAGAAATATAGATCCTTTGAAATCCGCAGATCCCGAAGATTTGCGCTACAACCCAAAAACAAAAACCATCACTTGGTCTAGCGAAGGCGAGAGAATACAGAAAGATGGAAAATTTATTTTGCAAAATCCGTCACTTTTTGAAATGAACTTGAACGGGGACTTTCAACAGAAGTATGACATTCCTAAAATTTTGGAGATGTCTGCAAATGAAAAAGGGCCGAGAAGAAATGGTGTTTTGGAAGGGATAACTTTTAATAATGATTTTTCAAAAATTTATACAAACGTAGAAGAACCATTATACGAAGATGGAGAAAGGGCAACAACAAATGCCGGTGGAATTTTAAGAATATTTGAATTCGATACAAAAACGAAACAAAATACCAATCAATATTTTTATCCTATTGATGCTATTGCAAAAGAACCAAACCCAAAAGAAGGTTTTTCTGTCAATGGCGTTTCCGCAATTTTGATGTATGAAAAAGATAAATTTCTTACTGTAGAAAGATCTTATTCTGTAGGTACTAAAGCTTGTACGATTAAAATATATTCTTTTGATTTAAAAACAGCGCAAAAATCTTTGGATAAAAATTCTATCGTAAGTACTAAAAAGTTGGTGCTCAATTTAGACAGTTTAGGTATTTTTACAGATAATATAGAAGGCATAACGTTCGGTCCAAAATTGCCAAATGGTGATCAAACACTATTATTAATATCTGATAATAATTTTTCTAATGATCAGATTACTCAAATTTTACTTTTTAAAATAAATAAATAATTTAATATGAATAAATTTTTCAAGAAAATATCTTCTATTTTCATAGTCCTTTTTAGTACTCAAATGGTCTTTGCGTGGTCTCAAACTGGGCACAGAGTGATAGGAGAGGTGGCTGCAAATAATCTAAAGCATAGAACGCTTCGCAAAATAAACAAAATCACCAATTATGAATCTTTAGCAAATATGTCTACATTCGGTGATGAAATAAAATCTGACGATCGCTACAAAAAATTCTATTCTTGGCATTTTGTAAATTTCAAAGAAAATGAAAAATACAATGAGGCAACGAAGAATCCTGAAGGAGATTTGTATCAAGCTATTAATTTTTGCGTTGCAACTTTAAAAGATAAAAATACCAGTTTAGAAGATCAAAAGTTTTACTTAAAAATGCTTATTCACTTTGTGGGAGATTTGCATCAACCATTGCACGTTGGGCATGAAGAAGATAAAGGTGGCAATGATATAAAAGTAAGTTGGTTTGGTAAAAGCAGCAATTTGCACAGAGTTTGGGATGGCGATATGATAGACGATTTTGGAATGAGCTATACAGAATTAACAGATAATTTGCCGTATGCTAATAAAAGCCAGAAAGTAGAATTGCAAAAAGGCAGCGTTTTAGATTGGGTTTACGAATCTCAAATATTGGCTGCAACAGTATATTCTTCTGCGAAGATGGATGAAAAACTATCGTACAAATATTCCTATGTTTATTTGCCAGTTGTAAAAAACCAATTGCAAAAAGGTGGCTTGCGTTTAGCGAAAATTTTAGACGAAATCTACGGATAATTTTTTCTGTACAAAGCCCAAAAATTTTAATTTTAAACTACAAATATTCTTTCATTACTTTTGTATTGTAATTTTTATTAAATGTATATGCATCATCAATTGAATTTTAATTTATTTTATAGAAAAATATTCTCCACTGTCTTGCTTCTAGCTTGTAGTGCATTAGTTTTTGGACAAAATATATCTTCAAAAAAATGGAAAGATCTTTTTTCCTATAATAATGTTTTGAAGATATCTCAGGATGATACAAAATTAATCGCTGCTACAGAAAACGGTTTGTTTTATTACGATATAGCAAATGGAGAAATTACCAAATTGTCCAAAACAAACGGTTTGCATGAAGTAAAAATAACAGCATTTGATTATAACCCAACAACAAAAATAGGTTTGATAGGCTATACATCTGGTGCAATGGATATTATTTCACCAGAAGGAATTACTTATGTAGTAGATATTCCGGTAGCACAAGGATTTAATGGAGATAAAAAAATAAATCATATTTCTATAGTGGGAAATTCTGCGATTGTATCTGTTAATTATGGAGTTTCTATTTTCAATCTAGAAAAAAAAGAATTTGGAGCTACCGCATTTTTTAACACTGGAAGTTCCTATATAGCTAGTAAAGAAGCTACTATAAAAGGTGATAAGATATATTCTGCAACAGCAAATGGACTGCTTTCACACGATTTGAATGTCACGTTTCCAGTTTTTACCACTTGGACTACTTTATTCACGGGTAACTTCACGCAAGCAGTATCCAATGGAACTTTAGCTTTTGCAACTCCAAACACTGTTTATTACGAAAATGGAGCAACTTTTTCTACGTTAGCTGCATCGTTTACAGAAATAAACGATGTCGAAGTAAAAGACAGTAAAATTATCATTACAGACAAAACTAGAATTTTTGTATACAGTAACACTGGTACAGCGCAAACTAACGTAACATTTGCAGAAGATTGCAATACTGCAAACTTTGTTTTAGGAAAATTGTATGGTGGTACAAAACTTTCTGGAGTTAAGGATTTAGACAGCAAATTTTACAAACCAGATGGACCGTACAATAATGCATCTTACAAATTATCGATATTAAATAATCAGTTGTGGGTTTCTACGGGTGGTTTGGTAAGTTACAACGGACCAATATATAGAGATTTTGGCTATTATCATTTTGATGGTACAAAATGGATTTATCCTCAATATTTTGTGAACAATCCTATTCTTTTCAATGTGATGGATGTAGTGCCAAATCCGTCAAATCCTAGTCAAGTTTTTTTCACTAATCATAATTTTGCCGGCGACAAAGGGATTTACAAAATGGAAAATGATGCTTTTGTGAAAAGATATAAAAGTAATGATGCATCAAATAATTATTTAAATAGGCCAATTGGATTAACGTACGATGAAAATAATAATCTGTTTGCGACAGTTTTTGCAATAGAAAACTCTCCTTTAGGTACGGGTTATTATCTCTACAATCAAGGAATTGATGATTTTAGCTTGGTGCCCGTTGCTACCGTTTCAGGTGTGCTAAAACCGGTAACGAAAGATGGAAATATATTTATACCTGCACCATTTGCAGCAGATGGTGGTCTTGTAATAAAAAAATATGGTACTAATCCTGCAAGTACAAATGTGCCAACAAAAGTTTTTCGACTTGCAAATAATTTACCAGCTAATGGTATAGTTTCCGTTGCAATAGATCTTAATGATGATGTTTGGATAGGAACAAGACTTGGATTGCGTATTTTGCCTAATTTTGAATCTGCACTTACGGATCTTTCTCCGCAAACGGAACCTGTAATCATTACACAAAACGGAATTGGAGAAGAGCTTTTCCGAGATAACGTAGTTTTGCAAATAGCAGTAGATTCTGGAAATCACAAATGGGTATCTGTAGATGGAGGTGGAGTCTATTATCTAAGCGAAGATGGTCAGCAAACCTTGAAACAATTTACCAAAGAAAATTCTCCATTACCTACAAATACTGTTACAGATATACAAATAGACGAGAAGACGGGAAAAGTTTATTTCGTAACTTTTGATGGTATTGTAGTTTATCAAGGAGATGTAGCTGGTGTTACGTCGGAATTTAATAATGTGACCGTTTACCCCAATCCAGTAGTTCAATCTCAATTTCGTGGGAATGTTACCATTCGAGGTTTAGCAAATAAAGCGAATATAAGAATTACGGATGCTGCAGGAAATTTAGTGCATTCTGCAATAGCAAGAGGCGGATTTTATGAGTGGAATCTCAATAATCAAAAAGGGAAAAGAGTAGCTTCTGGAGTGTATTTTATGTTGATGACCAATGATGATGCAACTTCTAAAGCAACTGTGAAAATTGCAGTAGTAAATTAATGCACAACCTGCAAGGTTTTTTACTTTCTTACGTGAAATTTGGTGAAAACGACGCTGTGTTGCATTTTTTCACTAAAGAAAACGGATTTCAAACATTTTTTCTTAAAGGAATTTATAGTTCTAAAAACAAGAAAAAAGCATATTTGCTTCCATTAAATGAACTCCAACTTACCATAAATAATAATTTCAAAAGCGGTTCTTTATCACATATTTCTCGCTTAGAATTAATAGTCAACAGAGATTTAAATACGAAAGTACAAGCAAACGCAATACTATTTTTTGTCGCAGATTTTCTTAATCAAATTTTAAAATTAGAAAATAAGAATGTCTATATTTATAAGGCATTAGAAAATTTCTTAGAAGAGCTGCGCGCAAACAATTATCAATCTCATCTTATTTTTCTATATAGTTTATTAGAAATTCTAGGCTTTGATCCTTTATTATCTTCAGAGGAGTTCTTAAATCCTGAATCTGGAAATTTTGAAAATGATATTTCTCATCCTATTTTTAATAGAGAAATTTCAGCACTGTACAAAATTTTGGCAGTTTCTGAGGATATTTTTACTGTCAAAATACCATCGAAATTAAAAAAACTTTTTTTAGATTCTTTGCTTATCTATTTTAAATGCCACCTTACAGATTTTCGAGAGCCAAAATCCTTAGAAATCTTGAAACAAATTTTTGAATAATTTTTATCTAAAAAATGAAAAATGCCATTCAAAAACAGATTTGAATGGCACTCCCATTAAAAATAAAAAACTATGAAAAACCATGATGTTGCTTCATCGGAAATAATTTAAACAACACCACGTGGATTAATTCTACTAAATTGGTTTTGATATAAAACAAAATTTAAATATTTATTACAAAATAGATAGAAATTAATTTGATTTCATAACTAAATACGCAATATTAATTTTTTTGGATTGCAAGAATTGGTTTTTTATTTATAAAAAGCATGTTTTTTTTTGCTGTTGTGTAAATTTAAATTATATTTGATGTCAATACAATAATAGCATTGCAAAAAACTGTACTTTCCCAGCCTGAAATAGTTAAACTCCTTTTAAATAAAGAAGAGAGTGGATTTAATTATTTATACACCAACTATTCTGGAGCATTGTATGGGACTATATTAAAAGTAGTATTGTTTCAAGATGAAGCTAATGAAGTTTTACAAGACGTATTTGTGAAAATTTGGAACAACATCCAATCTTTTGATGTAGAAAAAGGAACAATATATACTTGGATGCTTAATATTGCTAGAAACTCTGCAATAGATAGAATACGATCAAAAGCTTATAAAAACAATCTTAAAAACCAAAGTATTCCAGACTTCGTAAATGACAGCAAACAGCTTACAACTGAACAGATTCATAATTTTGGAGAAGTAAAGAATGTTGTAGATCAAATGAGAGCTGATTATAGTGTTGTTATAAAACAAGCGTACTTTGAGGGTTACACTCAAGAAGAGATATCTGAAAACCTAGGAATACCTTTAGGAACCGTGAAAACGAGGACAAGAGCTGCATTTCAAGAGTTAAGAACGCTTTTAAGTGAATATAAAAATAATTTTTAATAGTGGATATTAAAGCTTACATACAATCTGGAATTTTAGAAAATCATCTTTTGGGGAATAATTCTCAAGAGGAAAATTCTATTTTAGAATGTATTTCTAAAAATAATGCAGAGGTTAAATCAGCCCTTAATGAGCTGGAAAATACTTTAGAGATTTTAGCAGATTCAAATTCCGTTGAGCCTCCTCAGCATTTAAAATCTGAAATTTTCGCAAAGTTAAATTTTGCAACAAGTGCTCCTATAGAAGAAACACCAATCTTAAATAGTAATATCCCCACTCACCAACTGAATGTAAAACAGATTTCACCTGATATTGTAAAAGGAAGAAGCAATGTTACTACATGGTTAGCTGCAGCATCTGTAGTTTTGTTAATGACCTTTGGTTGGACAATGTACAGTAACCAAAAGATGGAACAATCTTTAGTTGCAGCAGAAACTCAAAATTCTTTGAATAAAAAAGAAGTTGAATTTCTTGCGAATCAGAACACGATGCTTCTAAATGCGAACAAGATACAATTGAATGGTGTGGAAAAACACCCAGATATGGTTGCACACATTTATTGGGATGGATCTGAAAATGTATATTTTGAATCTGGCAATTTGCCAACTCCACCAGAAGGAAAACAGTATCAAGTTTGGGCAATTGTAGATGGTAAACCTGTGGATTTGGGAATGTACGTGGCAGATGGAAAGAAAGTACATAGTATGAAGTCTGTAAAAAATGCGCAAGCTTTTGGCATCACTTTAGAAAAGGAAGGAGGAAGTAAAACTCCAACTATGGAACAGATGATGGTAATGGGCGAGGTGTAACACTTAAGAAATTTTTCCCCACTTTATTTTTCCGCTGTAGTAATTTTTGTAATAAATTTTTAAATCTTTGTGATCAACATGATTTAAAAACGGATCTTTTTCTATTAATTTTTCTACCGCTTTTTTAGATTCAGCAATCAAAATTGCGTCTTCTGCTAAATTTAATTTTTTAAAATCCAAAACTCCGCTTTGTTGCGTGCCAAGCAAATCTCCTGGTCCGCGAATTTCTAAATCTACTTCAGAAATTTTGAAGCCATCATTTGTATCTACCATTGTTTTGATGCGTTTTCGGCTTTCATTGGTGAGTTTGTCAGATGTCATCAAAATGCAATAACTTTGTTCAGAATCACGCCCAACTCTACCTCTAAGCTGATGCAATTGGGAAAGACCAAATCTTTCGGAACTTTCGATAATAATTAATGATGCATTTGGTACATTTACTCCAACCTCTATCACAGTGGTAGAAACCAAAATATGGGTCTCGCCTCTAGCAAATTTTTGCATGGCAGCATCTTTTTCATCAGGCTTCATTCTGCCATGGAGAAATCCTATTTTATATTCTGGAAAATGTTCTACAATATGTGCATATCCATCTCCTAAATTTTTATAATCTAATGTTTCAGATTCTTCAATTAATGGATATACGAAATAGACTTGCCTTCCTTTTTTTAATTCGTCTCGGCAAAAATTATAAACCGAAACCCTATCTTTCTCTCTTCTGTGTGCTGTAATTATCGGTTTTCTACCAATTGGCATTTCATCAATTACAGATACATCCAAATCGCTATAAAAACTCATGGCTAAAGTTCTCGGGATTGGAGTTGCCGTCATTACCAAAATATGTGGTGGAATTTTATTTTTAGCCCACAATTTTGCTCTTTGTGCCACGCCAAATCTATGCTGTTCATCAATTATTGCCAAACCGAGGTTTTTAAATTGAACAATTGGCTCTAAAAGTGCGTGAGTACCTACCAAAATTTTTAAATCACCATTCAAAAGATTTTCATGAATAGGTTTTCTAGCAGATTTCTTTACAGAACCAGTCAATAACGAAATCGTAATTCCAGTACCTTCCAATAGATCGGAAATTCCATTATAATGTTGCTGTGCGAGAATTTCTGTAGGTGCCATTAGGCAACTTTGAAATCCATTGTCTAATGCAATCAGCATCGTGAGAAGTGCAACCATCGTTTTTCCAGATCCTACATCGCCCTGTAAAAGCCTATTCATTTGGATAGATTTTCGCATATCTCCACGTATTTCTTTAAGTACGCGTTTTTGTGCACCAGTCAAATCAAAAGGTAGGTGGTTTATAAAAAAATTATTAAAATAATCGCCTACAATCGGGAATGGATTTCCTATAGCATTGGTGTGGTGGTTTTGCTTTTTCAAGGCATATCCCAATTGGAAAAAAAAAGCTTCTTCAAATTTTAACCTGCGATTGGCTGCTTTCAATGTCAATTCATCTTTTGGAAAATGAACATTGAGATAAGCATCTTGTCGAGACATTAAATTTAATGCTTTCAAAAAATAGTTGGGGAGATTTTCTTGAATTAAAATTGGAATTTGAAGCGTAATATTCTTTAAAATATTTTGAAATAATTTTTGATTTATGCCTCTTTTACTTAATTTTTCTGAATTAGAATAAATTGGTAGCCAAGTTTTCTGTTGTGTTTCCAAATCTTCTACTTCAATTTCTGGATGCGCCATAGAAAAGGCTTGGTTAAAAACTGTGATTGATCCGTAAATAAAAACAGATTTATTTTCTACAATTTGATCTTTCAACCATTTGGAATACTTGAACCAAACAAGATTAATGCTTCCAGTCTCATCTTGAAATTGTGCAGATAATCTTTTTTTTGCGCCGTAAGAAATTTCTTGAAGATTTGAAATTGTGCCTTTTAATTGTACTTCCGGAAGATTTTCGTGCAGTTCAGCTGCAGTGTATATTTTGCTTTTATCTAAATATCTTATCGGGAAATAATTTAAAAAATCCCCAACAGTTGCAATATGGAGTACATCTCGCAGCAATTTTGCACGATCTGGACCAATGCCTTTCAAGAATTCTATGGAAGTAGAGTGGGTCAAGTTTGAATTAGATATTTTTGGTCAATTTCGGAATTTTGTTTGACTTTAAAAAATTTAATTTTAAAATAATTCGTGAACAAGAATGTAAATTGGCTCAGACCTCATTTAAATATAAATAATGATTTAAATTTATTGAATTAATCAACATGAAGAATATACATTGATGCTGAAAATGATTTAAATATTGACATTCAAGATTGCGGTTGATTTCTATGAATTTAATAAAAATGATCTAATTATAAATTTAAATGAAATTTAGAAAATCTCACCCTATTTTAGAAGTTCAAAATTGATTATCATAAAAAATTGATTTTTATTTTCACCAATCTATATTTTACTCTTTAATGGATGATTTAAATTTTTTGCGATAACTTTCCCACTGCTCTTGAGATTTTACTTTTTTGTATGCATCACTCGCAAAAAATGGTAGATAAGGCTCTAATTCTTGTGCGGTAAGCGCGCCTTGTAAAATGGTGATAGGATTAGCGTTTTCGTCTAAAAAAATCAAACTTGGTACAGCAACTACATTTAAATATTGCGTAAATTCATGCATAGCATTTTTACTCTTTTTATTTTTGTAATTGGGGTTTGTAAATTTTCTGCCGTACAGATTTACATCATCTTTGCCTTCTGCATCAAACTTTACAGCGTAATAATCTTCATTTAAAATTTGAGAAATTGTTTCGTTTCCGTATGTTTTTTTGTCCATTATTTTGCAAGGTCCACACCAATCAGCGTAGAAATCTATTACAATTTTTTTGGGTGTTATTTTTTGTGCTGCAACTGCCTCATCTAACGTCATCCAATTTACCTGTGCAAAAGCGGTGGTGAACGATAAAAGTATAAAAAGAATTGAGATTTTTTTCATGGATAAAATTTCTAAATGAGAATAGTTTTCTTGATATTCAAAATTAATACCAAATGAAAATACTTTACTTTAAAAAAAAACTTTGCCAAAGGAATAATCTTTGGCAAAGTTGATAATGTTTTTTTAAATAATAATTATTTTACGCCGTGCATTAATTTTTTGATCAACGGACTTAAAGCCATTGCTATCAATCCCAACACAATTGGTGCTATCGTAAAGATTAAAAAGAAGGTTGTAAGATCATAACTTTCTGTTATTTTATCAATCTGTCCACCTAAAGTTCCAGCTAATTTGTTACCAATTGCGATTGCAATATACCAAATACCAAACATAATTGCGATCATTCTACCAGGAACCAATTTACTGATATAAGAAAGTGCAACTGGAGATAAACAAAGTTCGCCTAATGTATGGAAAAGGTATGCTATTACGAGCCAAACTAAACTCACAGAAGCAACTTTGGCGCCTTGTTCTATGCCCATAGATCCCATTGCTAGTGCACCAAAACCTATACCTAAAAGTACTAAACCGAGACCATATTTTACGGATGCAGCAGGATTGTATTTACTTTCCCACCATTTCGAGAACATTGGTGCAAAGGCGATGATGAAAAGTGAATTTAAAATTAAAAACCATGTTGCTGGAATTTCTACTTCATTCTCTTTTATTTTTGAAATAGTTGCAGGAACGATTAAAGATTCTTCTTTATTCTTTACATCTTCTGCGCGTATTCTGGCTTCCTTTTCTTTGTTTAAATAAATGTAAGAACCTTTTTTATCTACATCAATAATGTTGATTTTATTTCCAACGGTGTATTTATCTGGATCAATAATCGTTAATGTATTTTTCACGATTTCATCGGTAGGATTTACTTTCGTAGATTCTGTGATGGCTGTATAATCAAAAACCAATTCTCCAGTTTTCTCATCTTTTACTTGCTCTTTCGTTTTTTCATCTATTTGTGCACTTTTTATGGTGCTGTATTCCACAACATAAGAATTTGAGTTCAAATCTCTATTAATCATCCAGAAAATTATTCCCCAAATAATTACAAAACTGAAACCTAAAATAATATTAGCTAATAAATATTTCTTGTAAGTTCTGCGAAATAATTGAAACAAAACCCAAGTGATAATTAATACAGGAACTACCGTTATCAAAATATTTACAATTAAAAAAATGGTAGCAGATGTACCAGACATTATTCTTTGTGTATAATCATTGGCAAATATCGTCATAGATCCTCCAGCTTGCTCAAAGCACATCCAAAACATTACTGTAAAGATTGCAAACAAAATAATGGCAATCATCCTATCTCGTATTATTCTATGGTAGCGCAT
Organism: Frigoriflavimonas asaccharolytica; assembly: GCF_013294015.1. Taxonomy (GTDB): domain Bacteria; phylum Bacteroidota; class Bacteroidia; order Flavobacteriales; family Weeksellaceae; genus Frigoriflavimonas; species Frigoriflavimonas asaccharolytica. Next base: position 50,361 of record NZ_JABSNO010000008.1, on the reverse strand, counting down.
TATTCTACTTATTAATAAAAATAAGAAAGCGAAAAGTCCAACTAGAATGTAAGCATTGGAATAATCTTCTCCGCCAAATGTTAGAAAACCTTGACCAGTAACTTTTGCAATAGGATCATTGATTATCCAGGAAACTCCTATTACAGCAGTAATTCCAACCAAAATTTTGTCTAAAGTTGTAAAATGGTTGATTTTATCTCCCTCAAATTCCAACTTGTTTGCTGCATTATCTGCAATATTTTCTGTAACCACTGGTTTTGTACCAATATCTCCAAATATTTTCTGGGCGAAATAAAATTGTAGCATCCCAAGAAACATGAATATTCCAGCTAATCCAAAACCATAGCTCCAACCAACTTTCTCTCCGAGATAGCCACATAAAAGAATTCCTAAAAATGCTCCGGCATTTACTCCCATGTAGAAAATTGTATAAGCACCATCTTTTTTCTCCGGAAAATCTTTATACATATGAGAAATAATGGACGTCATGTTTGGTTTGAAAAATCCATTACCAATAATTAATAACGCAATACCTATATAAAGAAAAATATGAGCAGATTCAATCGCCATAGATGCATGGCCAAGTGTCATTATTAATGCTCCAATTACAACGGCTTTTCTGTAGCCTATATATTTATCTGCAAGAAATCCACCTAAGATTGGGGTAAGATAAACCAAAGCTGTGTAGGTTCCATATAATGCTAAAGCATGTTCTCTTGGCCAATTCCAACCTCCCAAACCGAAGGAGCTTACTAGAAATAATACGAGCAAAGCGCGCATTCCGTAGTAAGAGAATCTTTCCCACATTTCTGTGAAAAACAATACGAAAAGTCCGGAAGGATGTCCGAGAACTTTGCTATCAAAAAAATTGTCTTGGTCTGTTTTATTCATATCTTAAAATAATTTAAAAATAATTTTCACTTTCTTTTTAGAAGAAAATGGTGGTTTGTAATCTATAATTTATAAAAATAGTAATTTTATTTTACATCGCTCATTAATTTTTTCACAAGCGGCGAAATAGCGATGAGTAAAACACCTGCAATTACAGCGTAGAGTCCCAAATCTTTGTAACCTTCCGTATAAGCATTTAATTTTTCTAAATTTGATGAGTTTTCTCTTGCAGTAGCCATATTCGCACCTATCAAACCTGCTAAATATTGTCCGTACGCAGAAGCTAGAAACCACATTCCCATCATCATTCCTTGCAGTTTTTCTGTAGAAAGTTTCGTCATTATTGAAAGTCCGATGGGCGAAAGGCACATTTCTCCCAATGTAATGATAAATAATGCTCCCGTGAAAATACTTAAAGAAGTAACACCCTGAAGATTTGCAAAAAATTTGGTGGCAAAAATGGCGTAGAATCCTAAGCCTAAAAATAGAAATCCTAAACCGAATTTGATGATGGTATTTGGTTCTAATTTTTTCTTATTGAGCCAAATCCAGATTAAACCAATCGGCACAGCTACCAATAAAATAAAGAATGCACCACCAGAATTATTTACGCCATTCGGATCTAAACCAAGCAAGTCATTGTTTAAATTATGCGCTGCGAAAATACTTAAAGAACCACCACTTTGCTCGTAAATTCCCCAAAAAACAATTGAGAAGATAATGAAAATTAAAGCTGCAAATAGCTTGTTTCTTTCGATTTTTTCTACCAAAGACATTTCGTAAAATAAATAAATCAACGTTAATGGTCCAATTGTATACATGAAATAATCTGTATATTCTGGTTTGGAAACCATGATCATAATTAATGGAACAAAAACAAGTGACAGCACGTACACTCCATATTCTTTCCATTTTTCTATGGCGATTTGTTGTCCGTTTTTCAACATTTTTAAAGGTTGTAAACCGATTGGTCCCAATCTTCTTTGCGTGAAAATAAAATTAATCAAACTAATAACCATCACAACCGCAGCCAAGCCAAAAGCCACATTCCATCTTTTGTCTTCGGGAATTAAATTGGCGAACATTTCGCCTTTTCCGATTGCAATACAAAAGTAGCCACCCAAAAATGCTCCTAAATTGATACCGGCGTAGAAAAGTGAAAAACCAGCGTCGGTTCTGTTATCTCCAGATTTGTATAATTTCCCAACCATGGTAGAAATGTTTGGTTTGAAAAAACCTGTTCCTACAACGGTAAAAGAAATTCCCAAAAAGAAAAAATCGTGAGGATTTGTGGCAAGAATCATGCTTCCAACAATCATTAATAAACCACCCCAAAAAAGAGATTTCCGGAAACCAAGGATTTTATCTGCAAAAATCCCACCTACGAAAGTAAAAGCGTAAACAAAAGCTTGTGTAGCTGCATATTGTAGATTGGCTTCGCTTTCGTTGAGTTTTAATTCTGAAATCATAAAGAAAATAAGCATTCCACGCATTCCGTAGAAACAGAAACGCTCCCACATTTCCGAAAAAAATAAACTCCAAATTTGTCTTGGATATTTACCTTTGAAATCTTGAATTTCCTCGAGGGTTAGATTCATTTCTTAAGTTGTATTAATTTTGTTGAGATTTTTTATCTATTTGATCTAATTCAAAACGTATTCTATCTTGATCTATTATTTGTTTTAATTCCTCTTCTTTCGGTAGATAAAGCAAATATTTACTTGCAAAAAGATTGTTTTTATCATTTAAAACTGAGTATTTTACTATTGTTTCGTCTTTTTCCGAACACAATAAAATTCCGATGGTAGGATTATCTCCTTCATTTCGTTTCAAATCATCGTACATTCTTACATACATATCGATTTGTCCGATGTCTTGATGAGAAAGTTCACCAGTTTTTAGATCAATGATGACGAAACATTTTAAAATATAATTATAGAAAACCAAATCTATATAAAAGTCCGAGGTATCGGTTGAAATGTGTTGCTGTCTTGCTACAAAAGCAAAACCTTTCCCAAATTCAAGTAAAAATTTTTGAATATGATCTATAATTCCTGTTTCTATATCTTTTTCTGAAAATTTTTCACTTTGATTAAGTCCTAAAAATTCAAAAATGTAAGGATCTTTTAAAATGCTTTGAATGTTTTCTACGGGCGTTTTTTTGTGTTCTAAAACCCTTTCGAAAGCGAGAGAATTGATTTGTCTTTTGAGATCTCGAGAACTCCAATTATTTTGAACAGATTCTTCAATGTAATAATTTACTTTTTTAGGTAAATCTATTTTTAGTAGCATCCGATAATGTGTCCAACTCAATTCGTGACGCAGTGCGTCACATATTGGAAATGCTAGGTAAAACGAACGCATATTTCTTAAATTACTTTCATCAAAGCCTTTACCAAATTCTAAACTTAATTTTTTAGACAGATTTTTCAAAGTGTATTTTCCGTATTCTGCGCGTTCTTTACCTTTTTGCTCATCTTCTACAATGAGTTGCCCAATTTGCCAATAGGTAAGCAACAAAGTAGAATTTGCAACACGAAAAACTTTTTCTCTTGCTAGAGAAATAATTTGCTTTGCAGATTGAAACAATAAGTCTTCGGAAATTTCCACCACACGAATTTAAAAAAAACCATCGAATAAATCGATGGTTTAAATATATTTTAAGGAAAAGCTACAATTTAATTTATTCCATGCATCATTTTCACTAATTTTTTATTAAATAAAATTAACAAGATTGCTGCAAAAGCAGGAACTGCGCCGATAAATAAAAAGAAAGTAGACATGCCATAAGTTTCTGTAATCTTATCAATATAGGAACCTACAAATCCTCCAATAAAATTAGCTATCGCAGATGCTGTAAACCACAGACCAAACAATAATCCAACGAGTTTTTTTGGAGAAAGTTTACTTACATACGACAATCCAACTGGGGATAGACAAAGTTCGCCTGCTGTATGAAAAAAGTAAGCTAATATTAGCCATATCATACTTACGGAAGCCACTTTTGCTCCAATAGGAATACTCATACTTCCGTAGGCTAAAAATACGAAACCAAAACCAACAAGTAGAAGTCCTAATGCAAATTTAATAGGTCCGGATGGATTCCATACTTTTTCCCAGAATTTGCTAAAAGAAGTAGCTAATGTGATGATGAAAAATGAATTTAATATTTGGAACCAAGATGCTGCAACTTCTGCATTTTCTTGGTTGAATTCTCTATTGATTTTCCAAATTCCTAATCCCCAAATGATAACAAATGAGATTGCTGTGAATAATATGGTTAAAGGATATTTTTTTGCAACTTGTTTTCCTAATAAATATAAGACATAAGTCACAATTAAAATTGGAAAAATGGTAAGCAAAGTATCAATCCATTTGAAGATCAGCCCTGCATTTCCGTCTAGCGTTCTTTGCGTATAATCTTTTGCAAAAATAGACATAGAACCACCAGCTTGCTCGAAAGCGAAGAAGAAAAATAAACTCGCAATCATGAAAACTCCTACTACAATCAATCGATCTCTCACGATTCCTGCTTTGCTTGTTCCATCATGAGCAACTTCCTCTTCTTCATAAATTTCTGCAATCTCTTCGTTTTTAGAAGGCGTGCTTCCTATGATTCCAAATATCTTTTGCCCAAAATAAAACTGCAACATTCCGAAGAACATGAAAACTCCTGCAAGTCCGAAACCATAATGCCAACCGACTTTTTCGCCGATGTAACCACAAAGCATCATTCCTAAAAAAGCACCTGCATTAATTCCCATATAGAAAATCGTGTAACCAGAATCTTTTTTTGCACTGCTATCAGGATATAACTGACCAACCATGGAAGAAATATTTGGTTTGAACATTCCGTTTCCAAGAATCATTAAGGCTAGACCTAAAAAGAAAAAATTGGTAGAAAAACCTTCTAAAGCCATAGAAGCATGTCCCAAAGTCATTATTAAAGCACCTATTAAAATTGCTTTTCTATAGCCAGTAAGTTTGTCTGCGATGATACCGCCTAAAAGTGGTGTAAGGTAAACTAACCCAGTGTACCAACCATATAATTGTAATGCATCTTCGTTAGACCAACCCCAACCTCCATCTGTAATTGTAGAGATTAAAAATAATGTTAACAAAGCACGCATGCCATAATAACTAAACCTCTCCCACATTTCTGTAAAAAACAAAAGAAATAATGATGCAGGATGTCCCATCACCATCTTATCGTCGATTCCTTCTTTTGCAAGGTGTTTTATCAGTGCTTCGTCTTGATTTAAATTCATTTTAAATTTTTTTTAAAAGGGTGAAATTTTTAGAAATTACAATTGTGATACAAATTAACAAATTGTTAACATTAAGCAAATATAGTTTTTTTTAAAAGTTTTTTGGATTTTTTTTTAATTCAAAATAAAATTAATAGTTACCCATTCCATCATCATTGCAGAAACCAATGCTGCAAATGTACCAACCACATATCCTAAAATTGCCAATAATGCTCCAACTGGTGCCAAACTTGGATTGAAAGCACCTGCTACAACTGGCGCAGAAGCTGCTCCGCCAATATTTGCTTTGCTTCCAACCGCTATGAAAAAGAATGGTGCTTTAATGATTTTTGCAGTCGCAAACAGAATAATTACGTGAACCAGCATCCAAACCATTCCTAAAACAATTAAAAGTGGATTATCAAAAATTTGCATAATATCCATCCTCAATCCAATTACTGCTACCAAAATATAAATGAACAAACTCCCGATTTTGCTTGCACCACTTCCTTCTAATTTTCTCAGTTTTGTTAAGGACAATAGTACTCCGATTATAGTAGAAAATAAAATTAACCACAAAAAACTTGATGTAAAAGAATTGAAAAAAGATTTCGGATCGCTAAAAGTAGGATGGCTGCTTAAAGCTTCTGAAACCCAAGTTGCCAAAAAGTAAGAAAGCGCCAAACCTCCAAAGGTAATTCCCATCATCACCATATAATCTTTCAAAGTGGGTTGTTTTTGTACGCTTAAAGAATAATTTTCTACTCGGCTCACCAAATCTGCAATTGCAGAATTATCTGCTTTCAACCATTTGTTTATTTTTTCGTTTTTACCAATTAAAAATAGCAAAATCGCCATCCAAATATTCGCAACTACAATATCCACGAGAATCATTCCGCCGTATAGAGTTTTATCGTAGCCGTAAATTTCCAACATTGCAGTTTGGTTTGCACCACCTCCAATCCAACTTCCAGCAAGCGTAGAAAGTCCACGCCAAATAGATTGCGAACCTTCTCCTGCAACCGTTTCTGGACTTATTTGGCTAAACAATAGCAAAGCAATCGGTCCGCCAATTACAACGCCCAAAGTTCCGGACAGAAACATTACAATTGGTTTCCAACCAAGATTGAAAAGTCCTTTCAAATCGATACCTAAACATAAAAGTAGAAGAGAAGCAGGCAAAAAATACCGAGAAGCTACATGATATAATTGCTCGTATTCTTCGGTTTCGCTGCTTATTATTTTTGTGGTATTCAAAACTGCGGGAACCATGTAACACAACAAAAGTGCAGGAAATATGGAATAAAATTTCTTCCAGCTTTTGAGCGATGAGGTATAGAAAATTAAAGCCAAACAAACGGCTAAAATCCCGAAAACGATGATGTTTTCTGTGAAAATTGGTTGTATGATTGTTTTTTCTTCCATAAGTTTTTTATGTTGATAATTGAATTACGTTTATTGAGTTATTTTCTATCGTTTATGATAAATTTAAAAAAATCTTTCACTGTTTTGAAATCTCAACTTTACTATTAATAATATTAAAAATTTTTTTAGTTTCTTCAGATATTTCTGTCCAATCTCCAACAGAATAATATTCACAAATTAAATTCATATTATGTCTTTTGAATTTGAGACTGACATTGCCTACATAATCAGTTGCAGATGTATTTGTAAAACTGGGTTTTATTACTGATTGAAATATATATTTACTTAAACTGTCCCTTTCTTGTTTTGTAAAAAGAATTACCTTTTTCTCAATTTTTTTATTGTTGTATTTTGGTGGTATTTCGTAAATTCCTTTATCATACTTTACATTAATAAATTCTGCGGAATCAGAGAATTTAAAAATGGTTAAAGTCTGATATCTGGTTTCTATTTCAAGTTCGTCCCATCTTTTATAATCATCATTTGAAACTTTTTTTAATTTCTCATTTTTACAAGAGAAGATGATTGACAGAATAATAAGGCTGAATAATTTAAATTTCATCAATTCATTATTTTAAAATAAACTTTGTCAAAGTATTTTTCTTCACGCTTTAGAACTTTGACAAAGTGCGTGCGTTACATTTTTAATCTTGAATCTTGTTTCTCGGTTCTTGATTCTTTTCTAAAGTTTCTCCAAAATAAAATCCGTCATCTTCTGATACAATTGCGGTCTTGTAAATCCGCCATAAATTCCGTGGTTTTTGTCTGGATATGCCATAAATTCAAACTGTTTGTTGGCTTGAATTAGCGCTTCCGAAAATTCCATAGAATTTTGAAAATGTACATTATCATCCGCAGTTCCGTGGATTAAAAGGAAATTTCCTTTCATCATTTTTGCAAACTCTGTTGGTGAATTGGTATCATAACCAGCTGGATTTTCTTGTGGTGTACGCAAAAATCGTTCTGTATAAACGCTATCGTAATATCTCCAATTCGTAACTGGCGCAACAGCAATTCCCGCTTTGAAAACATCTGCACCTTTCGTCATAGCCAAACTCGCCATATATCCGCCAAAACTCCAACCGAAAATTCCGATTCTACTTTTATCAACATAAGATTGATTTCCCAACCATTTTGCCGCTGTTATTTGATCTTCAATTTCGTATTTACCTAAATTCATATAGGTAGATTTCTTGTATTTTGTGCCTTTGTAGCCTGTTCCACGTCCATCTACACAAACAATTACATAGCCTTTTTGCGCCAACATATTAAACCAAACCGTGTTTCCATAATCCCAAGAATTGGCAACAGTTTGAGATCCTGGTCCAGAATATTGATACATAAAAACGGGATATTTTTTATTCTTATCAAAGTTTTTTGGTTTGATGATCCACGCATTCATTTGATCTCCCACAGAATTTGGAATCGTGAAAAATTCTTTTTCTACAAAACCATCGGCTTTTATTTTTTTCAAAGCTTCGTCATTATTGCGAAGTTCCTTCAAAGTTTTTCCGTTTTCATCTTTTAAGGTATAAACGTAAGGCATTTTCGCTGAGGAAGATGTTTCTATAAAATAGTTGTAATTTTTGCTAAAATCGCCAGAATTATTCCCTTCAGATTTAGATAAAAGTTGAGATTTCCCAGTTTTCAAACTTACTTTAGAAACCACTTTGTTGATGCTTCCCTTTTCTGTAGTTTGTATGAAAACTTCTTCTGTTTTTGGGTTGTAACCGTAGTAATCTGTTACTTCCCAATCTCCTTTTGTGATTTGTTTTTTCAAGCTTCCATCTTCGTTATACCAATACAAATGGCGATTACCGTCTCTTTCTGCTCCCCAAATAAAAGAATTATCGTCCAAAAATTCCATGGTTACATTATCGGTATCAATCCATTTTTCGTCGGTTTCTGTGAATAATTTTTTTGCAATTCCTGTTTTTGTATTTACTTTTAAAACATCTGATGCGTTTTGTGTTCTTAAAGAAGTGATGAGGATTATTTCGTCTGCTTTTGCCGTTCTAATAACGCTTGGAATATAATAATTCTTAAATTCCCCAAGATTGACCATCATTGTTTTTTGAGAATCTAGCTGATACAAATACGCTGATACTTTAGAGTTTTTTTCGCCCGCTTTCGGATATTTATAGCGCATTTCAGATGGGTACAACTGCTTACCATAAATTGGGATATACATTTCTGGAACTTCGGTTTCGTCAGATTTCACAAACACGATTGCATTTCCAGCAGCATCCCATTCATATTGTTTTGCATGGCCGAATTCTTCTTCGTAAACCCAATCTGCAAGACCATTTAAAATTTTATTTTTTGATCCATCTTTGGTTATTTGAGTTATTTTTTCAGAATTTAAATCTTGATAATATAAATTGTTGTCCATAATGAACGCCACTTTTGTTCCGTTTGGAGAAAAGCTCGGCTCTTGGATGAAATTTCCATTATTAATTTGAATTGTTTTGCCAGATTTTAAATCTTTTACATCAAATTTTCCTAAAAATGAGTGTCTGTAGATTTGTTCGCTTTCTTTTTGTAATAAAATTTTAGCTTCATCTTTAGAAAATTCATAACTCTCAAAATTTCCGTCTGCAATATTACCAGATTTTGTAGAAGTTTTGTAGTCATATTTTGCAATTCCCGTTGGTTCTATGGTTGCATAAGTTTCACCATTGTTCAAAGATTTTATGCCGGCAATATTTTTTCCGTAATAATATCCTGTATAGATTTTTTGAAAAGTAATTTCTTGAGAAAAGAAATTTTGTGCTGTAAAAGCGATAAGAAATAGGAAAATATTTTTTTTCATAGTTAAAATTGTAAATCACTCAAATATATAAAATTCTTGAAAAACATTTCATAATTAATTAGCAATCATTCAATATATAATTTATTAATGCTAAATTTATAAATATTAATTTTTAAAATTATAAAATATGAGCGATCAACATCAAGAATTGAGAGAGTATGAATTGGAAGATTATACTTTGAAAACCGGTTTTTCTTCTTATGAAGATGCCAATATATATGCAAGTGAAAACAATGGTGAATTGGTAGAAGTAGCTTTTAAAGATGGAAATGACAATCCACAGATATCTTCTGAAGCTAATTTAATTGCAGATAAAAAATATTTTCATGCAAGTGCTGGTTCAGAATATAGATTTATACACTCCACAGATGCAGAATTTCAAGAGTTTGCCGGAAAAATTCATGAGAAAGATGTAGAAGCTAGAACTTCCAGTCCAGAAGAGCAATATTTTGCAGATTTTAAATTGGAAACAGCGGAAGATCCAGTTCTAGTATTGAAAAATGGCGAATTTGAATCTATAACTACCAGAGAAAGAGCAAAATATCTAAAACACGCAAATGTCTACGAAATTGCTGTAAAACAAATGAAGTAGTAGTAAATAAAATAAAAAAAAGGCAACTAAAAGTAAATTTGGTTGCCTATTTTGTATTAAAAAAGATGAATTTACGCTTCTAGCAATTGATTTTGGTAGATTATTTTATAATATTCATCCGCCATTCTATCACTATTAAAGTTTGTTTTTACATCGTCCATTGCCGTTTGTGTAATTTTTCGCCATTTCTTTTTGTTATCGTAATAAGTTGGCACTATTTCATTTTCCAAAATATCAAATAGAGCATTCATGTCATATTGATCTACTTCTGCAATATTCATATTATGGTAGTCTGCTTTTTCTACAACGAAAGAATTTTCTCCATGCTTTGCAAATTCTGGAATCCAACCATCATCTGTGGAAAGATTTACAGATCCATTCATCGCGGCCGTCATCCCAGAAGTTCCAGATGCTTCGCGTGGAACTCGTGGATTGTTTAACCATACGTCAGAACCTTGTTTCATCAATTTGCTCAGGGCTAATTCGTACCCTGTAAGAACCGCCATATTTTTAATGTTTCTACTTTCATGTACTAAATTATTAAAAGTAGATATTGCTGTATAATCCATCGGGTATGGTTTTCCTGCCCAAATAATCTGTACAGGACGATCAGGATTATTTAATAGTTTTAAAAATCTTTCTTTATCGTGTAGAAGTAAATCTGCTCTTTTATACCCTGCGAATCTTCTTGCCCAAACGATTGTTAATACTTCTGGATCAAATATTTTCCCGCATTGATCTGCCACAGTTTTGAAAAATCTTTTCTTTATCTTATTTTTTCTTTTATCAAAAGATTCATTGTTCTTTTCCTCTTTCGCTTTATATAATTGATGATCTGCCCAATATTTGAATTCTTGTGCATTCGTGATAGATTTTATTTCGCAAATCCCATCATATTTATTCCACATTTCATTAGAAACTATGCCATGAAGTCTAGAAACACCATTGGAAATTCTTGCCATTTTGAGAGCGCATAGAGAGTGGTTGAACATAGAAGGATCTTTGCCATTTTCTAAATTTTTCACTTCATTTTTTGGCATTCCAGAAAAATAAGACATATTGTATGCTAAATCTATAGAATGCTTTTCGTTCCCAGCTTCTTCTGGAGTATGCGTGGTGAAAACCAACTTTTCTTTTACTTTTTGCAAATCTCCATTGTACTTTTTTAATAAATAGAATGCAGCAGGAAGTCCGTGTGCTTCATTTAAATGATAAACTTCTCTCTCGAAATTCATTTCATCTAATAATTTTGCGCCGCCTTTTCCCAATAGGATATACTGTGCTAATTTTGTAGATTCATTGGCATCGTATAATTTATGACAAATAGTTTTGGAGATATGATCATTTTCTGGCACATCTGTAGAAAGGAAAAACATTGGTGCAGAATTAAAAACTTCTGGTGCAAGGTAGTACACTTTTACCCAAACTGGGGAACTGTGTATTTCAATTTGAAATTTGATATTGGTTTCTTGTAGAAATGTATAATCTTTTACGGTCCAGCTTGGTTGCAAAGTCTGATCATAATTTCTTGTTTGATCGTAATATCCGTATTTCCACAAAATTCCAATTCCTACTAAATCTTGTTTCAGGTTGAAAGCACTTCTCATATGAGAGCCAGCTAAAAAGCCTAAACCGCCAGAATAAATTTTCAATGCCTGATCTATAGCAAATTCCATCGAAAAATAAGCGACTTTTTTGGTGTATTTTTCGTTGATGCTATAAGGCATCTTAAAATTTATGAAATCCATTTGTTTATTTTTTCGGTAACAAATGCAAATATATAGTTTTTAGGAAAAAAGAAATAAGACATTTTTATAAATGTCTGAATTAGTTGAATATTTTAAATTTCGGTTAATTCATTTTGAGGAGCTTGATTTTCCCCAAAAATAAAAGAAGGCAGATTTATGTTGTGAAGTATGATTTTTTGAGACTGAAATAAATTTTTGGGAATAGAACCTTTGCGTGAGGCAGTAGGTGGAACTCTTTTTCTGTAGCCTAGCGGAAGAAAAAAGTGGGAACCGGATACCGATTTTTTAAAATTTTGCAAAAAATTTAAAAAAGGCACGCCCAAATAATTATTTAACAAATTTTACCCAAAACAAGAAGTATCCTTAAAATAATCGGATAAATATCGGATGGTGCCATTTTCTGCAAATTCTATGATGGTACAAATTTGATTTTTGTATGCTCCTTTTTGCTTCATATCTCCGTGAGAAACAGTTTCGTAGAAAAAACGGCCTTTTCCGAGGTTGAAAATTTCGGAAGCTTTCCATTCTATATGATTGTATTTGCGAAAAATAGTACGGAAAAGAGCGATGATTCTTCGTCCACCTTCCACTTCTGCCATTGGTGGAATCCATATTTTGCTATGTTCATCAAACCATTTTTTCAAATTCTCTATATCTAGAGAATTCAAATCATGCATAAAAGAGGTCACTTTACATTCCATACGCATATATACGACTAATTTTTTTAATAGTTTCAAAAAATTGAAGTTATGCTCAATAATTTATTTTTTGAGCAAAATAGTATCAAAATTTTTCACCCTCATTTGCGATAATTTCTTAAAAATCGAAAATTACATTATCCATTCCGCAATCTCGTCAATATTTATCTATTTTTTAAATGCTTAAATATTTTGCGTATTTATTTAGATTCAAAAATCTATTGCAACTTTCAATTTATCTAATAATAAGGCAATTGCCGAATTGATTGTCATTGCTAAATAGATCATTTTTGTAAATATCATAATTTAAGCTAAAGGAGATGATTGAATTTTACAAAAAAATATTTTTTACACTATGTTTGCTAACATTTTTTATTCAAAAAATCTCTGCAAACGCTGCGCAACCAGGTATTTGGAATGCAGGTGGAACGGTTTTCACGATGATGTATCCCAAAGATGCTGCGACCTTCAAAAAGGTGCAGATGCAAAACGAAAAGATTTACATGCAGCTTTATCCTGGTTTTGCCGTGGTGAAAGCTTGGTGCAGAATGAAAAATACCGCGAAAGAAACGCTGAAATTTAAGATGGGATATCCTGTGAACGGAATTTATAGTGGTGGAAATTCAAATTTAAATCAGGTTTATTTAGATTCTCTCAGCCAATTCAAAATATTTTCCAATAGAAAAGAATGTACTCTTTTAAAGACTAAATTTTCCGACGAAAATTTTGAGAGAATACAGTCTTTTTCTGATAATTGGTTGGTGTGGGAAATGTTTTTTTTACCAGAAGAAACAAAAATTGTAGAAGGATATTTTATAGTAGAAACCAATGATGGAAAAATCACAAAAGGTTATAATTCAGATAATTATAACGCTTTCATTTATCTTCTAGAATCTGGTAGCGTTTGGAAACAGCCGATAGAAAAAGGCGAGTTTTACATTCAAATGATGCAAGGTCTGAAAGAAAAAGACATACATGGTTTATCAAACGGTTTCCAATTTAAATGGAATAAAAACACAACGATGGCAAAAGGTTTCAAGTTGAATTTTTCACCCAGTCCAAAAGATAATTTAATTGTTACTTATGGTGAAAGAGAAGAGAATTTTAATTTTTCTAACTTAATTGCTACGCCCGAAAAGTGGTACAAATTAATAGATGAATTTTCTAGAAATGTGCAAGTTCAAAATTTTAATGTAGAAATAAAAAAGAAAAGTCCTTATGAAGTTTCTGAAAGTATATTTGGATTTCTTCCGACCTTTTTAATGATTATTTTAATAGCACTCCCTTATATGATTGTTGTTGCAGCCCTCCTGTTTGTGCTCATTATCTTAAGAAGAAGGTTTAAAAATAAAAAATAAATTACGATATATTTTATTTATGATTTTGCTATTCTTTATTTCTTCATTTCTTTTTTTAGTAATTTTTCTTGTCGTATTTTTCTTTATTTTTAAACTGGATAGGAAAAAACACAGGCTTGCAATATTTTATATTAAAAATGATATTGCAATCCAAAATAGCATGTTGGAAAAGCAACAGCAACAGTTGAAGAATGTTTCGCTTTCAATTAAAAAATCGGAAAATAGTTTGCAAAATATAGCATGCGAATTAGAAGAATTATCTTTTCCGCAAAACGAATATATGGAAAATCAGTTCCAAAATTTGACAGTTTTTTCGGAAAATTTATTGAGATTTTTAAAGATTTATGACAAGTTGCTGAAAAACGAATGATATTTTTTCCATTCTATTTTCTTTCGTAAATTTGCATCTTCGATTATGGAAAAATTTATCTCAAAAAAAGTCGCATTTCACACCCTCGGTTGCAAACTCAATTTTGCAGAAACTTCTACTATTTCTAGGCAATTGCAAGATGCTGGTTTCCAGAAGACTACATTTGATGAGGTGGCAGATATTTATGTAATCAATACTTGTTCGGTTACCGAAAACGCAGACAAAGAATGCAAGCAGCACGTAAAAAGAGCGATGAAAAGCAATGCAGATGGTTTGGTAATCATCGTTGGTTGCTATGCACAACTAAAACCCGAAGAAATTTCTAAAATTTCTGGTGTAGATTTGGTTTTAGGAGCAAAAGAAAAATTTAATATTCTCTCTTATATCAACGATTTAGAAAAAACTAATAATTTTGGAACCGTACATTCTTGTGAAATAGAGGAAACAGATTTTTTTGTGGGCAGCTATTCTTTTGGAGATAGAACCCGCGCTTTTTTGAAAGTTCAAGATGGTTGCGATTACAAATGTACCTATTGCACAATTCCTTTAGCACGAGGAATTTCCCGCAGCGATACCATTGCAAGTGTAGTTCTTAATGCTTCAGAAATTGCCAAAAAAGGCATTAAAGAAATCGTTTTGACAGGCGTAAATATTGGTGATTATGGCAAAGGCGAATTCGGAAATAAAAAACATGAACACACATTTCTCAATTTAATTGAAGCTTTGGATGAGGTAGAAGGTATCGAAAGGTTAAGAATTTCTTCTATAGAACCCAATTTATTGAAAGATGAAAGCATACAATTAGTAGCCAACAGCAAAAGATTTGTGCCGCATTTTCATATCCCATTGCAAAGTGGAAGTGATGATTTGCTAAAGAAAATGAAACGAAGATATTTGTCGGGTTTATTTTATAATAGAGTTTTTAAAATAAAAGAATTGATGCCCAATGCTGCTATTGGTGTAGATGTAATTGTAGGTTTTCCAGGCGAAACGGAAGAATTATTTTTAGAAACGTATCAATTTATTCAAAATTTACCCATCACTTATTTGCATGTTTTCACTTATTCCGAACGAGAAAATACCGAAGCTGTAGATTTTGAAGGTGTTGTTCCAATCCCAGAAAGAAAGAGACGCAATAAAATGTTGAGAATTCTCTCTGAGAAGAAAAAAATGGAATTCTATCAAACTCAAATCGGAAATACGCTACCAGTTTTGTGGGAAAATGAAAATCGAGATGGCATGATGTACGGTTTCACAGAAAATTATGTACGCGTAGAAAAACAGTTTGATGCAAATTTTTGTAATGAAATAGAGCAAGTTTTATTAAAAAATATAGGGATATCTGGAAATGTATCTGTTGAAGCTTCCTTCTCAAACTTCCTTGCAAACGCCTAATAACTTTAGATACTCGATTTCAATTCTTCAACTATATTTTATATAAATCTACTTGAATTTTTTTATTCTTTTTAATATCATTAATTTTAGGGTCAATTTAATTTTAAAGAATATATAATTATGAGAGATAAATTTTTATCATGGGGCGCAATTTTAGTTGTTGTTTGCTGGGCTATTGCTGTTTTATTAAATAATTATTGGTGGATACCGGTAGTTTTGACATTAATTTACGCACTTGGTATTTTTAATGCTACACAGTCCAAGCATGCTATTCTTAGAAATTTCCCGGTTATTGGTTACTTCAGATACATTTTTGAAGGGATTTCCCCAGAATTACAGCAATATTTTATAGAAAGGGAAACCGACGGAAAACCTTTTCCACGAAACCAAAGATCTGCAGCATACAGGAAAGCGAAAAATTTGGGAGATACTGTCCCTTTTGGTACTCAATTAGAAATTAATCACAGAAAATACGAAGGAATAAAGCATTCCATATATGCAAAAAAAACTTCTGAAGAGCTGCCAAGAGTTTGGATTGGTAATGAACAATGCTCGCAACCATATCATGCATCTCTTTTTAATATTTCTGCAATGAGTTTTGGATCTTTGAGTGATAGAGCACAAGTTGCTTTAAACAAAGGGGCAAAGAAAGGCGGTTTTTTCCACAATACGGGAGAAGGTGGTGTTTCACCTTATCATTTAGAAGGTGGTGGAGATTTGTGTTGGCAAATAGGTACAGGATATTTTGGTTGTAGAAATGAGCAAGGTAATTTTGATGCAGAATTATTTAAGAAATATGCACTTTTGCCAAATGTAAAGCTAATTGAAATCAAGCTTTCTCAAGGAGCAAAGCCAGGACATGGAGGAGTTTTGCCAGCCATTAAAAATACTCCAGAAATAGCAGCAATAAGACATATAAAAGCGGGAGAAACTGTGCTTTCTCCACCATCTCACTCCGCATTTTCTGATGCCAAAGGTTTGCTAAATTTTGTGGCACATTTAAGAGATTTATGCGGCGGAAAACCTGTTGGATTCAAATTATGCATAGGAGAAGTGAGAGAATTTGAAGAAATTTGCGAGGAGATGAATTTAATGAATATTTATCCAGATTTTATTACCGTAGATGGAGCAGAAGGTGGAACAGGAGCTGCGCCACCAGAATTTTCCGATGGAGTAGGAATGCCTTTAGAACCTGCGCTTATTTTTGTGAATAGAACTTTGGAAAAAAATGATCTACACAAAAAAATTAAGATTATTGCAAGTGGAAAAGTTCTCACGCCATTAGATATTTTGCGAGCACTTTCTATGGGAGCTGATTTATGCAACAATGCAAGAGGGTTTATGTTTGCTTTAGGTTGCATTCAGGCTCTTAGATGTAATACCAATGCATGCCCAACTGGAGTTGCAACACAAGATAAAATGCTTGTAAAGGGTCTAGACGTTACTGATAAAAGTGAAAGAGTTTATCATTTCCACAAAAATACGCTGCACACTTGCAATGAATTAATTGCTGCAGCAGGAAAAGAATCTTATGATGAAATAGATGCCAACATGTTTATGCGTGGTGATGAATTTGAGCATCTTTCAGACTTGTATTTTCCCGATATTTTGGGAGCGAAAAGTAAAGAATCTGTAACAAATTTTTAAACAATCGGTAATATTAGTACAAAAAAAAGGTCGTTGAAATTAATCAACGACCTTTTTTATTTTATTTTTAAACGGTATTAGTACTGAGCAGTTGTTCTCGTTGTAGTTTTATAAACTTGTACATTGAAGATAAAACTTCTATCTACAAAACTTAATACTTGTCCGCTAATCAATGCATCCAACGCATTACTATCTCTAGCAAAAGCTGCTCTAGAAGGGACAATGATTACACCTTGCATATTATAATTGTTTACGTCTGGGATTTCGTAGCTTTTAAACAATTTAATCCCTTCTTGAAATCCTTCTATTTCAAAATAGCTTCTTGCGTTGCCGTTCAGAATGCTATTTTTCGCGTAAAAATAAAAAGGATCAACCTCTGGAACACCAGTATTGATGGTATTGATAAAATCTTGGTATGTGGTAAAAGTTGGGATGTCATTTACTTTCTTAGCCACTACACTTTTAGATATAGAAGTCAGTCTCAAAACATCTTCACTATTGATGGTTTTACCAGGCGATGGTTGTGCGGTAGGTATCATTACGACTACAACACCAGATGGCAAAGTTGTTACGTTATAAGTGCTTAATGAAGGGTAATTATCATCAGAAGTATCTGTATCGCTGTAGGCAACTATTTTCCCTTGAGAATCAAAATAATTTGTTGTGAGGTATTTTTGTGCCGCCTGATCATCATAAGTATTTTGTGTTGCTATATCTACAACCTCGTCTGCAACCGTAAGATCTTCGTCTGTTTTACAAGATGTAAATAGCACACCACCAAACATTATGTATAAAAGTATTTTCTTCATGTCTAAATTTATAATTAAATTGCTAAAAATTTCAATGAGCAAAAGTATAAAAAAAAATGAGAATAGATAAATTTTTATGGAGTATTCGGTTTTATAAGACCAGAACCAAAGCAACAGAAGAAGTGAAGAAAAATCGTGTCTCAATTGGAGACAAGGTGGTAAAGTCTTCTAAAGAAGTAAAACAGGGCGATGTTTTAAAGATTAGAAAAAATCAAATAGATTATAAAATTAAAGTTTTAGATATACCCAAAAGCCGTTTGGGTGCTAAATTAGTACCGCTGCACATCGTAGATCAGACGGAAGTAGAACAATATGAATTATTAAAATCTAGAAAAGATCAACAAAACTACTACAGAATAAAAGGTGAAGGTAGACCTACAAAAAAAGATCGTAGGTCTATTGACGGCTTTACTTCTGAAGAAGACAATGATGGGGAAGAAGGAGATTTTACCAATTGGGATCACTTCTTTAGCGAAGAGGAAGATTAATACCCATGCACTTTCAAAATAATTTCTTTCACCAATTCTTCGGGAGATTTATCTTTCGTATCAATGATAAAGTTGGCTTGGCTATAGAATGAATTTCTTTCAAATAAATGTTTTGCAATAAATTCCGGCAAATCTTCATCGGGAATTCTTGCCAAAAGTGGTCTTCGCTCTTTATTTTTTGATATTCTATCGGTCAAGGTTTTGATATCTGTACGCAGAAAAAAACTTGTAGAATATTTGTTGATGGCATCCATATTATCATAAAAAGTAGGAGTTCCACCACCTACACTTAAAATACTGTTCTCAGTTTCTTCCAAAAGTTGGTGCAAAATCTCTTTTTCTTGCTTCCGAAAATAGATTTCGCCATTATTTTGGAAGATTTCGGGGATTGTTTCCTTTAATTTTAAAGAAATTTCTTTATCCAGATCTAGCAATTTATAGTGCAATTCTGTACTTAATAATTTGGAAATGTGTGATTTGCCACTTCCCATATAACCAACCAGTGAAATTATCATATTTTTATTTTGCACAAAGTTGTAAAAAAATTTTGAGATTTTAAAAAAACTCTTATCTTTGCACCACTCTAAAACAAGATACAATCTTTAATTATAGTAGACCGACTCGGTAGCTCAGCTGGTAGAGCAATACACTTTTAATGTATGGGTCCTGGGTTCGAATCCCAGCCGGGTCACTTTAACAAAAATCGTTTCGTATTTCGGGACTTTTTTTTTGCCTGTGTGGTGAAATTGGTAGACACGCCATCTTGAGGGGGTGGTTTCTTATAGATGTGCTGGTTCGAGTCCAGTCGCAGGCACAAGCAGAATAGTAGATAAAATTTTTAAAAATAATTTTATCATTCATTAAATTATCCGACTCGGTAGCTCAGCTGGTAGAGCAATACACTTTTAATGTATGGGTCCTGGGTTCGAATCCCAGCCGGGTCACTTTTTAATTATTTTTAAAAGAAAAAATGCTCTGTTTTCACAGAGCATTTTTTTTTATTTTAAGAGAGATGGATGTTATCTATCAACCTTACATCATCTACAAATACAACGATAAAGGCACGATAGTTTTTATCTTTATAAAAAAAATCTGTTTCTTTCAAGGTTTTTTCATCCGCAATTTTAAAATATTCTAAAACCATTCCTTCTTCATCTTCAAAAATTTTAGAAACACGCTCTATAATTTCCGGTATTGTGATTACTCTAAACCACTCTTCAATCATTAGCAAAGTTTCGTAAATTATTTTTGCAGACTCTCTTTGTGTTTCGGATAATCTTACATTTCTAGAACTCATTGCCAAACCATTTTTTTCTCTAAAAATCGGTACGCCAATTATTTTAACAGGTAGATCTCTAATTTCTACCAATTGCTCTACAATTGCCAATTGTTGATAATCTTTCTCGCCAAAGTAAGCGGTATTTGGTTGTACTTGTAGAAATAACTTCTCTACCACGGTTCCTACACCATCAAAATGGCCTTCGCGAAATTCGCCCTCCATTTCTTTTTCTATACCTCCAAAATCATATTTTTTTCTTTCCATTACTTCTGGGTAAATATCCTTATCAGAAGGTATGTATACAGCATCAACTAAACTAGAATTTTCCAAAATTTGGATATCCTTATCAAAATTTCTGGGGTATTTTTGCAAATCCTTTACATTATCAAACTGCGTAGGATTTATAAAAATGGAAGCTACTACAATATCATTTTCCTGCCTAGCTTTAGCATATAGAGATAAATGGCCATCATGTAGTGCGCCCATTGTAGGCGCAAAACCGATTGTAGCATTGCGCTCTCTTTGAGATTTAATGAAACTTTGTAGAGAATTGTGATCGTAGAATATTTGCATGTCAACTGTTTAAAAAAAGTTTATAAAAGTAATATAAAAATTATAATTAAAGCAATTTTTTTTATTGTCATAACACCAAATTTCCGTCTTATAGTATTAAACTATGTTAATAAAATAATATTATCGTATTTTTTTGTAATTTTGCAAAATAGAAGAATTCTCTTTTATACGTAAAAAACACCAAATGCCTAATCAGAAAATTCTATATATTACCACAGAATTGTATCCATATCAAGAAGGAAGCAGTATTGCCCAAACGGTGCACGATATGGCATTGAAGATGTATTCCAAAGGTAATGATGTTCGTGTTTTCATGCCCAGATTTGGCTTGATAAGCGAAAGAAAGTTTCAACTTCATGAAGTTATCCGTCTGTCTGGAATGAATATTATTATCAATGATCTAGATCAACCTCTTATCATAAAGGTTGCTTCCTTACCAGGTGAAAGGTTGCAAGTATATTTTATAGATAACGAAGAGTATTTTAAAAGAAAGCAGTATTATTTTGAAGAAGATGGTTCGCCTTTTATTGATAATGGAGAACGTGCAGTTTTCTTTGCAAGAGGAGTAATAGAAACCATAAAAAAATTGAATTGGGTTCCCGATGTAATTCACTTGAGCGGTTGGATGGCAAGTTTCATCCCATTGTACCTAAAGACGTACTACAAAAACGATTCTTATTTCAACGATACAAAGATGATTCTCTCTGTTTTCAATGAAACTAATACACCGCTAGAAAAGAAAATGGAATCTATTCTCAAATTCGATAATATCGAAGGTTACGAGGATATGGAAAATCCAACTTTTCAAAGTTTTGTGAAAGATGCTATGAAAAACGTAGATTTAGTAATTAAAGGTGACGAATTTTTAGAAAAAGAACTAGATGATATGTTTAACAAAATAGACGGAGAAAAATCTGAATATATAGACATAGAACTAATTGAAAAAATATATAATTAAATTATCGATGATTAAAGATTTTAAAAAAATTATTTACATAGCTTCTATCATATTTTGTGGAAGCTTATTTTTGTATAATTGCGAATCGGATGCAGATAATCTAGGTGAGCAATTATTTGCCGGCGAAGGTTCTAATGCAAATGTGGAACTTTTTGATGTGATAGCATATAATATCGATAATAATGATTCTATCCGTAGTGATGCTTCGCAATTAGGATTTGCGCAGATTGGTGCTTTTGCAGAAGGAGTATTTGGTACTCAAAAAGCTGCCTACACTACGCAACTAAGAATGCAAGAGTATTCCCCAACATTCGGTACCAACGCGATTGTAGATTCTGTAGTTTTAGATTTTCAAATGCCAATTGGTTTGTATGCTTCAGATTCTCTAACAACTACCACTACATCTATTACTTATCCTGGTGCAATTGCTGCTACAAAAGTGGTAAACAGCTATCCACTATATAAATATGGAAAAACAAAACTTGGTAGTGATAAAACTTTATTCAATATCAACGTACATGAAGTATCTGATTTTCTAAAAAGTAGTACAGATGAGTATTATTCAGACGAAAATATTGCTACAAGTACTTTATTAGGAACTAAATTATTTGATGGTACCGTAAAATCCACAAAAATCACGAATAATACTGGGAGTAGCGATATTTTTAACGTAGATCCAAGTATAAGAATTCCACTTAATGCTGCATATTTTCAAAGTAAAATTATTGACAAAGCAGGAAGCTTAGATTTGAAAGATGCTTATAACTTTATTAGATATTTTAAAGGTGTGAAAGTATCTGTGGTAGAAAATGATGGTTACTTATTTGCGATCAATCCTGCTAGTGCAAACATAATTATTTATTACCAAAATGATCTGGTATCGGGTACAGTAACTACAAGAGTCCCGCAAACTTTTAATCTTACCATGGGAACCTCATTAAGTTCGCACGTGGGCCAATTCTCTTACAATAGAACAGGTACAATTGTAGCAGATGCTTTAGCAACTATCAACACCAACACTGGAGATAAAAAATTATATCCACAAGGAATGGGTGGACCAAGTGTAGGTTTTAGAATTCCACCAGCGACCATAGCTTTATTGAAAAATAAAGTTCAAAATGAAAAAATAGGGATTATCTCTGCAAAAGTTAGAATATACACAGATAATAGTGTGTGGAATAATAATTACACCAAACCCAGCAATTTTGTTTTTCTGAAAAATGGTGCAACATCATTCTTAACAGAAGTTTCATCGTTAAATGCTGCTCCAGGATTTAGTTTAGTAAAAGCTTACGATACAGATAAAAATCCAGCGTATTATGATTTCACTATCACAACTACCTTGAAAGAAATTGTTGAAAAAGAACTTGCTAATGAAGATTTTATCGTCCATATGGGAAGCTTTTTAGTTGATTCAGTAGGAAGCTTAGTGAGATATAGTTCTACAAGCAGAGCTTTTACACCAAATAGATTAGTTTTGGTTGGTACAGATGCAACAAATCCGCAGAGAATACAATTGCATATTACCTACGGAAGTAAATAAAAATTAAATTTAGATAAAATTATGTGTGGAATAGTAGGATATACTGGTTTTCAAGATGCTTATACAATAGTAATAAATGGTCTTCGTAGATTAGAATATAGAGGATATGATAGTGCAGGAATTGTTTTGGAAAATAAAAATGCAAACTTTTCAACCGCAAAAACGAAAGGTAAAGTTGATGATTTGGTAGCAATATCAGAAAATTTAAAAGGAACAGCATCTGTCGGAATGGGACATACAAGATGGGCAACACACGGAGTTCCATCGGATAGAAATTCTCATCCGCACATTTCTAATAATGGTAAAATTGCATTGGTGCATAACGGAATCATAGAAAATTATGATACCATTAAAAAAATGCTTACTGAAAAAGGCTACACGTTTAAATCCGAAACAGACACAGAAGTTTTGGTAAATCTTATCCAATACTTTATGGAGTTGGATGCTAATCTGGACTTTCCAGAAGCCGTAAGATTTGCTTTAAATGAAGTGTATGGAGCCTACGCAATTACTGTGATGCACGAAGATTTTCCTGGAGTTTTAGTTGTGGGTAGATTAGGATCTCCATTAGCAATTGGCTTAGGAAATAAAGAGTATTTCATCGCATCAGATGCATCGCCTTTTGTAGAGTTTACCAAAGAAGCAATTTATTTAGAAGAAGGTCATATGGCAACTATTTCCCTAGAAAATGGTGTAGACATACGTTCTATTGTAGATAATTCTAAAATAATACCAGCGATACAAGAATTAAAATTAAGCTTGGAGCAAATTGAAAAGGGCGGTTACGAACATTTCATGCTAAAAGAAATTTTTGAGCAACCAAAATCTATTCATGATACTATGCGAGGTAGATTGATCGTAGAAGAAGGCATTATCAAAATGGCTGGAATATGGGATCATCTAGAGAAATTTACCAATGCAAATAGGATCATCATCATAGCGTGTGGTACTTCTTGGCATGCAGGATTAATTGGTGAGTATTTAATTGAAGAATTTGCAAGAATTAACGTTGAGGTAGAATATGCTTCAGAGTTTAGATATAGAAATCCTATCATTGGAAACAAAGATGTAGTTATAGCAATTTCTCAATCTGGAGAAACCGCAGATACTATGGCAGCTTTAAAATTAGCAAAAGAAAAAGGTGCATTCATTTATGGTATTTGTAATGTGGTAGATTCTTCTATCGCCAGAATCACAGACGCGGGATCTTATACGCATGCAGGACCAGAAATAGGTGTAGCATCCACAAAAGCATTTACAGCGCAACTAACGATACTTTCTCTCATTGCATTGAAATTAGGCAAGCACAATGGTAGCTTAAGCAATGGTGAATTCATGAAATTGATCACGGAATTAGATCATTTACCAAAGAAAATTGAAGAAGTACTAAAATCTACTCACGATTTAGTAAAAAATATCGCAAAAGATTTTGTAAACGCTCAAAACTTCCTATATTTGGGTAGAGGTTATAATTATCCAGCAGCATTGGAAGGAGCTCTAAAATTAAAAGAGATTTCTTACATCCATGCAGAAGGTTATCCTGCAGCAGAAATGAAGCACGGCCCAATTGCTTTAATAGATGAAAACATGCCGATTGTAATCATTGCGCCCAAAAAAGGACACTATGATAAAATTGTGAGCAATGTTCAAGAAATAAAAGCTAGAAAGGGAAAAGTATTAGCAGTTGTTAACACGGGAGATACTCAAGTAAGTGAAATGGCAGATTATGTAATTGAGATTCCAGAGACTTCAGAATGTTTTTCTCCAATTGTAGCATCCGTTCCATTACAACTACTTGCTTACTACATAGCAGTTTACAGAGGAGCAAATGTAGATCAGCCAAGAAACCTGGCAAAATCGGTAACTGTAGAATAAATTAACCTCAAATAAAATTTTATAATTTTTTTTACGTTTTGTGAAAAAAATCTTAAAAGTTTCTTAAAAAAATTATATATTTACGCCTTAATTATAAATAATAACATGAAAAGGATATTTCTATTATTACTATCAACGTCTCTAGGTCTAATCGTATCTTGTGGTGGAAGCAACTCTTCTGCTGGCAAGCCAGGTACCAAAGGAGAATTAATTCCAAGAGAGAAATCTAGATCATTTGTTGCCGAAAGGCCTTATGGTATGGTTTACATTCCTTCTGGTTCATTTGTAGCAGGTCTTGCTGATGAAGATAGAACGAACACATCGGAAAAAGCGCCATTGACAACAGTTACTGTTTCCTCATTCTTTATGGATGAAGCAGAAACTACCAACGCTGAATATCGTGTGTTTGTAAACTATGTGAGAGATTCTATAGCTCGTACGCTTCTTGCAGAAGCTGCAGGTGATGGCTTCGGTAGTGGAAAAGGTAAAGGTAAAAGTATTACAGATTATGCTTATATTGATAACACCGCAAATCAAGGTAATTTAACTCCTTACGAAGAATATTTAGAAAATCAAGGATCAAGAGATGGTTACGATGCTTCTAAGAAATTAGATTGGAAACAACCTTTGCATTGGAGTACGAAAAATTACCCAGATGTAGAGTATGCAGAAGTAGTAGAATCTATGTATCTTCCAGCTTCAGACAGATTTAACGGTCAGAAAATGATCGACGCAAGTAAATTAAAATATTCTTACCAATGGGAAGATTTTGGATCAGCTATTCAAAATAAAGAAAGAGGTGCGAACTATATAAAAAGAGAAAGTTTAGCAGTATATCCAGATACAACTGTTTGGGTGAAAGATTTTAGCTATTCTTACAATGAGCCAATGTTCGAACAATATTTCTGGCACAATGCTTACAAAAGCTATCCAGTTGTTGGTGTAACTTGGGATCAAGCTAGAGCATATTGTGCTTTTAGATCTAAGTTGAAATCTGATTACAACGAAAGTTTGAAAAAGAAAAAACAACGTCCTTTGAATTTCCGTCTACCAACTGAAGTTGAATGGGAATATGCAGCAAGAGGTGGTCTAGAAAATGCAACTTTTCCTTGGGGAGGTCCTTATTTAATGGATGATAGAGGTTGCTACCTTGCAAACTTTAAGCCAACTCGTGGTAATTATTTAGAAGACGAGAAAAAAGGAACTTATGCATTTACAGGTCCTTCAAAAAAATTCAGAAAGAATGGTTTTGGATTATATGATATGGCAGGAAACGTTTCTGAATGGACGGTATCAGAATTCAACAATTCTTCTTACCAAATGACAAATTCTATGAATCCTTCTACAAAAGGACAAGCAGATACGAAGAAATCTGTAAGAGGAGGTTCTTGGAAAGATATAGGAGCAATGTTGATGACAGGTAATAGAGATTGGGAAAGAAAAGATTCTGCAAGAAGTTATATTGGTTTTAGAACAATACAAGATATTCCAGAAGCTGCGGTAAAACCAAAAAGAAGAACAAACTAACAAACTATTTTTTAAAAACTAATAATACTAAACATTATGGCTAGAGGAATCTTTACATCAAAAGAAGGAATATATAACTTCATTTATTCATTTGGTGCTGCAATTGTAATTATAGGTGCATTATTCAAAATTACCCACTTCGCTATTGGTCCTATCACAGGAAATTTAGCACTTACTGTAGGATTAGTTACAGAGGCATTTATCTTTGTGATATTTGCATTTGACCCACCAAAATCTGAAGAATCTTATGCTTGGGAAAATGTTTATCCAGAATTATTGGATAGAAATGCTAACCCAAATCCAGTTCATGCAAATATGGCAAGCGTTCAAGCTAAGCAAATGGACTTCATGTCTGAAATGGAAACATCTCTATCTACTAAACTAGACAAGATGTTGGAAGATGCTAAACTAGATGTAAATTTATTCGAGAGATTAAGAACAGGTATTGATAAATTTTCTACCTCTGTAGACCAAATTAATCAAACTGTAGATGTTTCTGCTTCTACTCATAAATATAATGACCAATTAAATCTTGCTGCAAATCATATGGATAGTTTGAATAAATTGTACGCTCTACAAGTAGAAAATGGCAGAAGCCAAATGGAGCAAAATGCTAAGTATATTACAGATTTAGAAAAATCTGCAGAACACTCAGAAAAATTCAATGCAGAATTAGATGGCCTCACAGGTAATCTGAATAGTTTAAATAGAGTTTATGGTGGTATGCTCACTGCAATGAAATCATAATTTCCGCGGCGTACCAATCAAATTATTAATTAAACTAAACAAAAACAATGGCACAAGGAAAACAGACTCCACGTCAGAAAATGATCAATTTGATGTACCTCGTATTCATCGCGATGTTGGCGTTAAATATTGATGCAGAGATAATCCGTTCTTATTATGAATCAACTCAATCATTACAAGATACAAGAACACTTACTGAAAGTAGAAATACAGACATTTTCGAAAAAACTTTACAAGCTAAAGCTGCAGCCGTTCCAGACACATACGCAACGCCTTTAGCTCAATATAAAGTTTTGAAAGGTAAGATCGATGCGCTCGTATCTGATGTTCAAATTGTTAAAACTACATTGAAAGATAATTCTGACTTTTTTGAGAAGGATAAAAAGACAGGTAAAAAAATTAATTTAGAAGATAATTTTTCTGCTCTTAATAATAATGAAGCAGTAATGGAGTATTTCTTTGTTGATGGGGACGAGAATACAGACTCTAAAGGAACCAAAGCACTAAAAGCAAAGATTGATGATGTAAGAAATTATATTAATCAAACATTTGGTGGTAATACTCAGTACAAAAACTTAGTAGATAGAGCTAAACAATCGCTTATCACAACGTATCCAGGAAGTGGTAAAGCTGATAATGATAAAACATGGATGCAAAATAAATTTTATCATCAGCCACTTATTGCTGCCGTATCGAATTTAGAAATTATCCAAAATGATGCTAGAAACGTACAATCAGATGCTTTAGCTTTAATGTTGCAAGAGAAAGTAGATGCTACTATTAAATTTAATATGTATGATGCAGTGGTGAAAGCACCAGTAGATGTTCAAGTAGGAACACCTGCTACTGCAGAAGTATATTTAGGTTCTTATTCTAACTCTAATAAAATTAATATAAAAGGAGTAAGTAGACAAGAAAATGGAAAAGGATTTTTACCTTTAAACACAAGTTCTGTCGGTGAAAAATCTTTTGCAGGTTCGATAGATGTTTCTATGTCTGATGGATCTATTCAAAATTTCCCATATACCCACAAATACAATGTAATTGCTGGACCAAGAGAAGTGATGTATGAAACAGGAGCAATGCTTTCTGCAGACAAAATGAATGTACTATACAGAGGATTAGATAATCCAATTTCTGGTTCTATTTTAGGAGTAGATAACAAAAAATTATCTTTATCTGCACCGGGTGCAAGTGTAAGTGGTAGTTCAGGTAAATGGAGTGTTAGACCTGGTACTGGTACTGTCGTAAATATGACGATATCTGGTTCTGGTCCAAAAGGAAATCAGTCTCAAATGTTCACTTACAGAATTAAAAATGTACCACCTCCACAAGGACAAATTAGAGGTAAAACGTACATAAGCGTACCTGCTTCTTCTATTAAAAATCAAATTGTTACTGCTACAATTCCAGATTTTGATTTTCCAGTTACTTTCACTGTTACAGGTTTCAAATTAAAAGTTGCTGGTAGAGCTGCTACTTATGTAAGTGGTAATTCATTACAATCATTGGGAGCTTATACAGATGGTTTAAGAAGTGGTGACAACGTTTTAATACTTGATATAGAAGCTACAGCAAATGGATTAAGTGGTCCTTTGAAAAACATTTCAACAGTTGGTATTAGCGTACTGTAAATTTAGTTTAATTATAAAATTCATAAACATGAAAAAGTATATTAGTGGTTTATTAGTCTTAATTGCAGGTTTTGCATTTTCACAGACTATTCTTAACGCTTCTTCTCCGGAAGAATATAGAAAACTGCAAAATGATAATATGAGAATTGTTGGAGACAGTATGGTTTCCAATAAAATTACACCATTGAAATATGGATACGTAGATGAAAAAGATATTAGAAAAAGTATCTATGTATGGGAAGTAATAGATTTAAATGATAAAATTAATCAGCCATTCTATTATGATAATAAAAGCGGTTTTTCTAATCAAACAAAATCTTTATATACTGTACTTTTAGATGGTGCAAAATCTGGCAAGATTGCTGAAGTATATGATGATGAAAATTTCACGAGACGATTATCAATTGAAGAAATTAATAAGAGACTCGTTAGTAAAAGGGTTGATGATGGTCTAGTTGATATCATCCAAGAAGGAAGAACTCCAACGCAAGCAGAAATAGATCAATATACAGATTTAGTTGTTACTACAAGTGATAAGGTTAAAATGTTAAAGATGATGGGTATGTGGTTTATCGATGTTCGTGATGGTCAAATGAAATATAGACCATTAGGAATTGCTGCAATGGGACCAGATCCTGCAGTAATGGGAAGAGTTGATTCTCAAGGTAATCCATTATTAGGTGCAAATGAATTAATAGATCTTTTCTGGATTTTCTATCCAGACGCTAGAGAATTACTAGCAAATAACGCAGTATATAATAAAAATAACTCTGCTGCTGATTTAAATTTTGATGATCTAATTAATGCAAGAAGATTTAGTTCTATCATTTACAAATCATCTAATGGAACTGGTGATGGTAAAATTGCAGATTATATTCCAAAAAATGCTGATGAGCAATTGGAAGAAAGCAATAGAATAAAAGGACAAATTTTAGCAATGGAAAACGAATTGTGGAATTACTAAAAAATTCTAATTAATTAATATCAACCTGAATATTTTTATTCAGGTTTTTTTATGAAAAAACACGTAGATTATATTATTGTTGGAGATGGGTATGCAGGATTATTTTTTGCACATCAATTAATTTTAAACAAAAAAACTTTTGTACTTTATTCAGAAAGTAAGAAAAGTGCTTCGCATTTTTCTGCAGGTATTATCAATCCTGTTGTTTTGAAAAGGTTTAGTGCATTTTGGCTAGCAGATGAGCAAATAGATTCCTTGAAGACTACAATGGATCAAATATCTGTATATTTACCTAAAAATTATTTCGTAGAAGATGCAATTCATAGGATTTTTCATGATGAGAAGGAAAGAGATATTTGGCAAAGAAAAATTATCTCTAATAATTTAGAAGCGTATTTAAGTGAAGAATTTGATGCGCTGCAAATAGTGGAAAATCCTTTTGAAACAGGTGTAGTTTTAAATTCTGGTAGAATTGATGTTCAAAATTTCTTTACAGACTTTCTTAGGTATTTAAAGATTCAAAATTATTTGATTGAAGAAAAGTTTGACTTTGCTAAAATTGAAGTAATGGACAATGTTTACAAAGATTTTACTTACAAAAACATCGTCTTTTGTGAAGGAATTGCTGTTAAATCTAATCCCTATTTTAGCAAAATTCCTATTATACCGAACAAAGGTCATTTTATAAAGGTTCAACTTTCTGAGGCTATACCTGAAAACGTTATTATTAAAAAGAAGCATTTTCTATATCATTTAGAAGATAATATGTATTATTACGGCGGAACTTACGATCCAGAAGGTACGGGAAATCAAATAGACGATGCAGCAAGACAGCAGCTCATTGATGGATTGAAAGAGTTTTATCCTTACGAATTTCAAATTTTAGAAATAAATTTTGGCTACAGACCAACCATGGAAGATAGACGTCCAGTTTTGGGATCGCATTTTAGGGTTAAAAATCTTCATATTTTAAATGGTCTAGGAGCGCGCGGTATTTTAAATGGTAATTATTTTTCAAATCATCTCTACAACCACATAGAATTTGGACAAGAATTGTTACCAGATGTAGATTTAAATAGATTTACTTAAATTATTAAATTTCTCAATTAGAATGAATTATCATTCTAATTTTTTTTTAAATACTAATTTTTCAAATCTTTGATAAATCGTAAAAAAAATAATTTAGCTTTTCTTGAATAGTAACTACAAAACTTTTAGTTTCGTGTGAATTCAATCTATCTGCAATGTGAATTTTTCAATTTAGTCATACATTATTTAAAATAAAACGATAAACTATTAAAAAAAATATTTATCTTTAAAACTTTAAGTATTAACATTAAAAATATAAATTATGGCAATGTTTGATTATGGTGTTGGAGGTAGCGAAGTGAAAGTTGACGCTAACGAAGCAATATCTCATATTCAGGAAAACAGATCAATGATCGTAAGTAAACTTACAGAAGAAGAGCCTTTTGCGCCAGAAGTGGTGAAAGGATTAAAAACTGTAGAAGATGTCTTTAAACATTTTAAGCCTACTGTAAGTGTGCAGCATGAAACAGAAGATGGAACTATTGTAGATGAAGAATTTAGATTTAATAACGTAGGTGATTTTACACCAAAGAGTATTACTCAAAATTCTGAATATTTAAAAAAACTAAGTATTGAGCAAGAACAATACAATAAAATCTTAAGACAATTAAAAAATAATAAGATTTTAAAGAAAATTTTGCAAGATGAAACTACAAGAAATGCGCTAGTAGATGTTTTGAAAGATGTGGCTAATGAATTGAAAAACGATAACTAAAATGATGGAAAATAGCAAACAACAAGAAAGCCAAAACGAGCAAGGCCAGCAACAACAAAGTAGCCAGCAACGCAGAGAGAATGCTTTAGAGGAATTGAACAAAGTTGGCGGTTTTAATTTTATAGAAACCGTTGTAGACGGCGTTGCCAACATGAATCCTTCCCGTAAAGCGAGGAAAGAAATTTTCCTAAACGACCACAATAAAGACACAGAAAGAAAAGATCTTCTTCAGAAATTGAATCTGTGGATTTCATTGCTAGATAGTGAAGCTACAGCAGAAGAAATGGGCGAATCTTGTAAAGACAAAGCTCTATCTGCAGAGAAAAATCTTAAAAGTAATTTAAAAAATGCTTTAGATAGTACTCGTGAAATGGAAACCAACTACAGAACAGTAGCTCAGTTTTACAAAAATACAGAACTAGATAAGGTAGATAACGTAAGTATCGTAAATGCTTCTATGGACCAATTAACAGATTTAGATAATCCGTTATTTGTAGAGGCTATTGCAGACGAATTTAAACAAAATTATGACCGTCTAGACCTTCGTGATAGTTATTCTATTCTTGCTTTGCCAGGTTATTTAGGATCAAACAAAGTGGTGGAAAAATGGGCGAAAATCTGTAATGAGAATAAAGTGATGATGGTGACGGATTTTGCAAATCTAGATAAACCAGATGACGTTGTAGATATGTTCCATTCTGCCAATCTTACAGGTGGCGAATTACATAGAAGTAATGTAATAATGACTACTAACTGGCTAGTTGGTAGAGGTAGAGCAGAAGAAGTAGGGGAAGAGGAAAATATAGATCTTCCACCTTCTACTTCATTAGCTGGAAAAATCCACAAAACATTAATGTCTCAAGTATCTGCTGGTAAAAAGCATGGTAACATTAATGAAGTAGATGCTGTAAAATTTGACTTAAAGAAAAGTGAAATTTCTCAACTAGAAAAAATGGGATTAGTTCCTATGGTTAGCGAATATGGTAAAATTATGGCATTCTCTGCCAAAACTTTATTTACTGGAGACAATATAGGTTTACAAACGTATTCTGTAGTGCGTGTATTTGATTACGTGACGAAAGTACTTTTAGATTTCCTAAACAGAAGAGCTTTTGAAAACTGGACACCAAGAAATGAAGATGACCTTAGAAAACAAATCGTAACGTTCTTAGACGGTGTAAAAGGTGCAGACAAATTGATCGAGAAGTTTAAAATTGTTCGTTTTGAGCAAGATAAAGTAAACAAGGACAGAGTTTGGCTAGACATCAGAATGACGCCTTATTTCCCAACAAAAAGTTTTGTAATAAAACTGGATGGTCACAAAGGTGATGATGGAAATGAGTGGGAATCTGAATATCAACAGGAATAGAAGGATTAAATTTAATTAATTGATACAAACCAACTCTTCGCAGTTGGTTTTTTTAATTATTCGGAAATTTTACAATTCAGATGGATCATCACTAAAATAAGGATAACAATGGTTCACGATATTAACAACAGCAAAATAATCTTCATTTAAAAAATTTGAAATAATAGAATGTAAATTTTCAAAGTTGACATCTGCTAAATGGCTTTCACAGTCAATTTCACTTGTTGGTTTTTTTGTAATAAATCGCGTCAACCATGAATTTTTCTCCTCTTCTTTCCAATAATAAAAAATCAGAAACTTGACCTTATTACTTTGCCCGCGTCTGATTTCAAAAGGATTTATAGGAAAAATTAATAGTTTTTTTTGCTGAATTTTTTGTTGAAACATAAGTGAGAAACCTTCATTATATATCTTGCTGGTATTTCCTGCTCTGGCTTCATTTTGGTCTATACATTCAGATTCCCAGTCAATATTTTTAAAAAAAAGCATACCTTCAGTTGCATCAACGGATATTTGTATATCGTTTGGTGAAACAGCTCCTGTCCAATCTAATGTAAAAATTGTATTGGTATCTACCATATTTGTAATTCATTACTTCCGCTCGGCATATAAAGATAAATGGTGTACCAGAAAGGATCTTCAAATTCTCCACCCACAAAAATATCAAACATCGTTTTTTTATTTTTATTGTTTTGAAGCATAACTACTTTACCTCCAAAACCATACATAATTTCATAGTTTTGAAAATCCGGAACTTTTCGAAATTCACCAATTTTGGTACAAAATAATATTAAATCATTGTCATCTTCCTTATTTAAGGTACTTAATAGTTCGGTTTTACTTGAATATAAGTAACTAGAAGATTTAAAATTATGTTTAAAATTCTTAACAAACTCAATACCTTTTCCAGTTTCCATCATCGTTTTAAGATCGTTATATTTAGCAACGACTTTTTTTTCTATATCAGAAACATTTTTTAAATCTTGAGCAGAATTCAAATCATTACTAAAATCAAAAGGCACTTTGGCTTTAAATAAAAATTTCATTTCGTAAAAATTCAATTTTTTATCACCAATATTTTCCGGTAATGACTGTTCCTGTAAATGCTCAATTTCAGTAATGGGAGTTGTCATTTTATCTTCAGCAAACTGAAGACGAATATCGGCAACAGCATCTGCCGGCAAATATTGTACACCTTCATAAGGATAAATTTCTACAGTCAGAACCTGCTCGCCGGATTTCGGAATGTAGTCGTTTAAAAACAGCGTCATGCTTTCATCCGCATTTTCAGTTAAAGGCAACCAATGCGGAAGATCATTACACCGAATTACAACCCGACATTTGCTTTTATTCACCTGTACAGAATACAGAGGATGAGTGGAATAGCTTTTAATGTCTTTAGCGATCCATTCTTTTTTTATCGAAATAATTTCGTCTTCCATTTGTTTTTTATTTTGTTTTTGACATTGAATATTGTTAAATAGAAACAATAACATTATTATAATATTTTTATAGCACATACATTTTATCTGTTTTTAAAATTTCGTCGTAACGATCGACTATATTTTTCTTAATATTAAATCCTTTCTTGCCAGGTTGACCGGTTTTATTATAAATAGTAAGCTTACCAATTACTTTTAAAGTGATACCCAAATAATCTAACTTAAATTGAACATACCTTCCCTGTTTGTCAAAACCATCAATTGCTTTTCCTTCAAACCCAGTTTCTGCCTCTGCTGTCAAAACTCCTTCAAAACCAACTTTTTTAGTGCTATCTATTTTCTTCCCATCTACACCATTCTTATCTCCAGCGACAAATATTACTTTTGATATTGTAGCTTTTATTGTAAACCCAAATTCTATCCCAATAAATATCCCTAATTTCAGTTCACTACTTGATCCTTTAGGATTGAGAAAATCAATGGTATTAGAATATTTCACTTCACCTTTTGCATATAGATTAAATATTAATTCCCAACTCACTTGCACACCAGTTTTCTTTGCGACCCAACCTAATGCTGTCTCTAGATAATCAAGTGCCGTTAATACAGCTCCCACTGGCGGAATTTTAGATGCTAATGCTAAAAGATCAATCCCGCCTTTTGCTTTAATAAGTGGTTCAAATCCAATTTTAAGTGATCCAATACATTTTACTTCAGGGCTTGCTACATCTGGAACGTCAAATTTCCACTCCCCACCTATTCTGATTGTTGGTAATGAAAATTCTAAAAAAACTGGTGATGAGATTGCTTTACTAACTTTGGGTAAAACTTTTTTTGCATCTTTTTGTAAATCCGTTGCTACATTTCTATGGCAAATGGAATCTAAAATATCTTTAATTGTAGTAATTTTCTCTATAATCTTATTTAGATTGCTTTGTAGTGCTATTCCCAAATCATAAAGCTTGTTATCAACTGTACATTTTATATGTAATTCTCCCCCATATTTCGGTGAATCTATTTTACCAGTTTTAGTTGCTTTGATAGCCTTATTGAAATGTTTTAAGTTTATTTTTTGCTTATTTTCAGTATTACCTTCAGGCATACCAGAATAAGTGTAAAAGTCAGAATCATCTTTCGGCTTAATCAAGATAAAAACTTCCCATTTAATCTCGGGAAATATTCGGACTTTTGCTAATTGATTTGGATACCGACATGTTCCAATAGGTACAAAATATGTTTGAGCTTTGGATTCCGTCAAAAAAAAGTAATTAAACATCCACACTTGATCCATAATGCCTTCTGCTAATTCACCTATTGCTAAACCCCAAGTACGTATTGGTGAATCTTCTAACATATGTTTATTGTAGATATATGATAAATTTAATTGAAGTTTATTTTCTCCCTTAAATTCATAATCTTTGCCCAAAATTAATCCTTGCTTTTTAGATATATCAATAGATTCCACAGTGCTTTTTCTATAATCATAATCAATCTTATCAATACTACTATAATCTCTATCGACAACATAATGACCTTTCTTATTTTTAAAAGGATATGTAACTTTGTTCATTTGAAATACATTCTCTCTTATGTCGTGTTTTGATTTTTCAGGTAACATTACTCCGTTACAAAACACATTCTTATTTTGCAAATTATCAAGTGTAATAATAATTTTCTTTATACTTTCTCCCGCTACTACATCATAGAAATTTTCCGTATCATCGGTAAATTTTTGGTTTTTATTTCCATTTTCGTCAAAAATTATTATTGGTATTCTTTTCCCCTTTGACACAGAATCTTCATCATCACCCTCTTTTATTAATATTTTTGAAAATCCACATGGATCAGATTCTCTGTGTTTAAATTTTATATCTCCAATATATTGAATTTGATTATTTTTTATCTGTTCATTTCTTTCAAGAATCTCACTCATGTAATCTGCATTTACTTTTATGCGACTTGAGATTGAATTTTTTTTATCATCAAGATCGGTAACTCCTAATATCGATGGTTCATACTGAACAACATCACTTGTCGGCTCATTCAAAAAATTTTTAATTAAAATAATTTCTATTTTATTCGAAATTACAGGTCTATATATTATCCCGATAAATAACTGCGATTACTGAAAACTCCTTTTTTTCAACTTCTCCTTTTCTCCATTTCTCATAATCGATCAAAACTGTATTTTCTAATTTTTGATTTGCACCTCTGCCATAATAAGATTCCATATCAGGCATAATATGAACTGCACTTGCCCAAACACTTGCGTCTTTTATTTGTGATAAATCAATATCCTCCGTTGTCTCTTCCAGACCAAATTTTTTATTTTCACCATTATTCTCAACTATGAAATATTGAGCGCATACATCCTGAGATTTTTCCGAATAAATATTATGAAAATGCACACTGCATTTTACGACATCGCCATATTGATAATTGTTTTCACTATTTTCAAAATATGCAAAGGTAATTGCTGGTGTAGAAACTGGAATTATATAAAAGGTGAAGCTTTTTGAAGGGTCATCAGTGAATATAAAAACTTTCTGATAATAACCATCGTAATACAAAGAATTGTAACCAATGCCTGTAATATTTATATCAGTTCCTGTTTTGTAATTTTTATCCATTCCGTAAAAATCAAAACTTTTTGAGCCGCCATGCAAACCCCATAATTTTGAATTTATTTTGCCATCCTTTGTTTTGCCATTTATAGCGTTTGCAAAGGCTTCCTGGTATACAACAGACCAATTGACATCTTTAGAAGGCAATACTCC
The DNA here is from genome assembly GCF_013294015.1 of Frigoriflavimonas asaccharolytica. Lineage (GTDB taxonomy): Bacteria > Bacteroidota > Bacteroidia > Flavobacteriales > Weeksellaceae > Frigoriflavimonas > Frigoriflavimonas asaccharolytica. Next base: position 13,389 of record NZ_JABSNO010000008.1, on the reverse strand, counting down.
ATCGTCAAAACATGATTTATCTACATAAAACGTAGCAGCACTTTGATTTGATTCAAGAATGACAGTTTGATCTTTTTGAATAAGGGACTCTTGTTCTGGTTTAGGATTGGTCTGATTTAACTTTGCTGGTTTACCTCTCCTATAGCCAATTACAATAATACTACCATCGTTATACTTACAACCAATTATTTTTCCTATTTTTTTTTAACAATTAATTTATATTCAGATGAGAGTACGGATCTTTCTTATCAATATTTGCCATATCCACCAAAGGATTCACATGCGATTGCAATTCCTCATCAGCATTTTGCAAATTCTTTTTGGTAGGTTCTCCCATTTGTCCAGATTTCAGAATAGAAATACAATCGGGTCCTCCAATCGGGCATGTTGCTTTGCTATCTTCCAATAAAATATAACCATCTGGTGGTGAATATTTTTCTTTTTCGTAAAAACCTGTCCAAGCTGTAAGTACAATTTGGCAGGGTTTAAAACCTCCTGGTGTTGGTTGCATTTTGCATGGACCAAAAGTATTCTTTTCAAAGGTAGTGGCGCCAATATCTTTGTGAGTGGCAGCCAATTTTTTTGTGCCTTCATGATCATTCAGGTAATATTTTGTATGCGTAAGCACTTTTAGTTTATCGGGCGTTGTGCCGTATTTGCAGAGACAAAGTGCGCCCTGAACTACTTTTTCCTTTAATGCCATTTTGTGATTTATTTGAGATAAAGTTAATAAAAATTACTGAAAAAGCCGTTACCAATCATTTTCAATTTGTTCAAAATTATCAAAACCCCATTTATTCGGCGGTAATTTAATTAAACCACCAGTTATAAAAGGACTCTTTTCGCTTAACACTTTAGTTTTATAGATTTCGGAATTGGTTTGGTACATTGTAAATTCTATTCTACGGCTTATAATTTTTTTGCCTTCCCAATCTTTAGAATAAATTTCAAAATAGGCTCTGATATGCATCGGAAAATGGTGGTAGACATCGGAATCAAAATGAACTTTTAGAGACATCCATAAGGTAAGATCTTCTTCGGCATTTTTGGGGTAGAAGTAAGTGGGCGCTTTAATTTCATCACTATTAAATTCCACTTTAAAGGAATGATAATCTGTTGGGATTTTTTCTATAATCTGAGTTCCAGTAAAACGAAGTGGATATTGGTAAGAGATTACAGCCAAGTACATTTCATTTTTCACGCTTCTTCTGTCACCATAATTTATTAGCACAGGATGGAAAAATAAATTCCAAAACCAATCGTAATTCATACTTTTCGCCACGTGCTGCTTATTTTCTAATTTCTTTTCAAAAACATTAAAAAAATCATCCAAATCGGCGCTTTTATATTTTTCAAGAATTTTATTCTTCTGTTCTTGCCATCTATTTAAAATTTCTTCATGGTTATTGATGTTATTTGCAGCAATGCCTTTTTCATTATAAAAAACTTTTACAGGATAAAGTGATTTTGAGATAGATTCTGCTAAAATTTCATTTATAAAATCTGGCTCATGTTGGTTAAAAAATAAATTGGTTTTGTTAATGCTGATCTCTCCGTTTCCTTGCGTTACATTAAGTTCAACGATTGCTTCATAATCCATCCTTTTTTGCGGCTTTAATTCTTCACTATCAAAATATTTGATGGAAACACCGTATTTCCGAGCTTCTAATCCATCTGGATTAATTCTCATGCCATTCAATCTTCTTCTTACTTCATTTTTGTCTAGAACTTTTTCTTTCATTTATATACTTCTTGCTTACTATTGGACTAAATTAAGGATTTTTTACTTTATAAATAAAATAAAAAAATTATCTTAGTTGAAATATTAAAAATTAATTATAGAATGTTTGTACGATGAGTAATTAAATGAGCGAAAAACATTTAGTTTGCCAAGGCGCACTTTGCAAGTGCAATTTTGGAACTACACCAGATAAATTGAAAGTTCTTACCCAAAGCAAAAGATACATCAATGATAAAGAAGGTAGCACAAAACTCATGGCTACAAACAAGGACATGGGTGCTTCTAATTTTGAAAAAAACACTTTTGGGCCTTGCAAAATGCAACCCATACCAGGAGGTGGTTTTAAGCCTTGCCAAATAGTAGTATCAACGTGGAGTGGTTTTTATGAGAAAATTACATTGCAAGATAATAATGGAAAAGCACTATTAGAAGACAGCAAAGCAACTTGCCCAATTGGCGGACAAGATTGTATCACCATTATAAATCACGGTCAGATTGCAGAAATTTCTGTGCAGAATTTGAAGAATGCAAATAAAGAGGTCTTAGCGGAGTTACTGCCTTTTGTGGAATTGGAAGATAAAGAGGAAGAAGTTGAAATAATTTTTAAATCTAATTAATATGTCTGAAGCTATAATTTATTTAGAAACAAAAAGTATAGGTGTAGATATTGGTACACCAAAAACAATTGTATCATTTATTGATGATAAAAGCCCCAAACAAATTTTGTTTGTGCAAACGAATTTAGAAAATGAGCATGAAATACAATGGTTTATATATGATAATACGAAGAATAAGTATTTAGATAAAAATGATTATTCTGGGTCAACAAAAGTGGAAATGAAACTTTATGGAGGCAATGCAGGAAGTGTTCAAGAGCCTGTCGTATTAAGCATTTTCACAAAGTACAAGGGAGTAAGGCAAAGTACCGTTTTGCTAAATATAATTGCTATTCCAGAAATAAAAAATGCAGTGTGGTTAGATTTTCAGGAGAAAGAAATTTCTGAATCAAAAGTTTCAAATCATATTGCAAGAATAGATATTATCCAAGGAAAAGGTATTAAAGGTATTAGTCTTATAATAAGAATATTCTTAGATGGAAAACTGTATAAAGAATCACCCATGGGAGACGATCACTATTTTGATGTTTCTTTGATCGGTTTTGCGCAAGAAGTTTATGCAAAAGGTGAAGTTAAATTAAGTTTTCAAATTTTATATATGAATGAAGTACTTTACAATGGCCCTTCATTAACATTAAAATCTATTTTAGAAACCGAAAATTCTGAAGTAGATATAAATAATATTAGTCCAGTTGTTATAAGTGCAGAATCTTATTTTACTCAAAAATATGAACCTTGTAAGTACACAGAAATATCTTATCTATTAGAAAATAGTAAAGAGCCAATTGTAATATTTGATGAAAAAACTGAAAAGAAATCATTAGATGACAAGCCAAATATTACAGTTATTGCTGGGAAAAAAGGAAAGAAATTAGAGGTTTTACTTGCGAAATTAACCACAGAACATTGTCGTAATTTAGATAAATACCAATCCAAACTTCCAGATCAAGATGCAACTATTGATAATGAAAAGGTTCCGCATGGAGGAATTGTAATTGATGTAAAAAAAATTAAAGAAGAATTATTGTTGGATGTTGATCCAGAATATAATGAGGCGAAAACTCCTCAATTAAGTTTTCAATTAAAATACCCTTATATTTTTTTGGATAGCGAAAACATAGATTATTTAAATTTTTTGGCATTGTACAACCCTTTGTTATTGCACTCTATTTATAAAGATACAATAGTGAATATTGAAACATGCCGGTACCGACATTTTATTCCGCTGGTAGTTTATCCAGATTTAGCTTGGTCTTTTCATTTTCAATGGGGAAATCCTAAAACGCGTCTGTCAGATTTTGCAAAGCAAAGTTTTTTACAACAATATGGCCCTGACATTTTAGGAAAATTGCAAGGTAACAAGATTTTTTATAAAGATATTGAAGTTAATCTGCAACGTGGATTAAAAGATGAAATTGATGCCTTTAACCAATTTATAGAAAGATATTTAAAGTATGCTGTAGATATTTTTATGGGAATAGGAACAAAAGATTTTGGTAAAAGCTTATCTGGAAGCTACCGCAGAAGATTTTGCCGTGGGCTTTCATGCTTATTATGATTTTGATAAAGACGGAAAGAACCCTACTATAATTCCCTATTCCGATGAATACAAATGGGTAGCCAAAACCATTATTGGATCAGGAGTTGTAGTTAGTTTAATAATAGACATTCTTTTACTAATTTTAACACGAGGAAAAAACCTTGGTGTTATAGCAACTAAAATTCAAAAAATTTATAAATATACACGTTTAGCTTCTTCGCTTGCAGGGGCAAATACTTATGAAAACAAAGAAGGAGGGTACAAATTTATTGCTCCGCAAATAGCTATAAACGCTGGTGCTGCCTTCAAAAAATATGAAGATGAAACTATTGGTTTTGTACTGGAATATACCCTAAGTGCTGCGCCACTTTTCGCAATACAACGAAACGAAGAATGGACTTTAGGTAATTTTTTTGCTAATGTAACAGGAATACAGGGTATATTTGATAAATTTCAGAGTGTTGCTGGTGTTGCGGGAACTATAGAAACGATCTACGGACATGCTAAAAAAGCAATACCAAAGGATAAAAATGCACCTAAAGAAAAACCAACTGTAAGTGTTAAAAGCGTAAGAGACGTTAGAGAACTTGCCTATTATGCAGAAAACAGAGTTATATCTTATTTTGAAAAAAAAATAAAAGATTTACTAGGTGCCTCTGCTATATTAACCCTAACCTTCGATGGATTTATTGATGCACATATAACTGTAAAAGCAGATCTTTTTCAACAAAGTTTGAGTCTTTTTGATGGAAAAAATTCATATACACCGGAAAGCCAGCGCAAAAAAGACGAACCTTTTAAAAACCAAGTATCTTATGGCAAAAAACAAGGCATTGATCTTTTTTTAAAGTTAGATGCTAAATTAGTGAAGACTGTAAAATTTAGTAAACTGAATTATTACGTGCCAGATTTTCTACAAGATTTTACTGGTAAAGAATTTGCAGATGTAGGCGTTAATGCCACAGCCATTGCAGAAATTAAAGGTACGCTGTATTTTGAACGCACTTATTATTATAGTACCAGTACTGCCACTGCTGCTGCTGTAAGCAATCTTGTAGATAAAATGTCAAGCACTAAAATTTCAGAAGATCTTTATGAAAAAGCCATCAAAAGCAGCAACCTTGCCATGCCTGTATATAGAGACAACTACATTTTTTCTGGTTTAATGGGTACTGTGCTTGTTATTGTTAAAAAGAAATCAAAAAATATAGAAATCTCTGGTGGCACCGATGATGCGGGTAATAGCAAGCCTTACTTAATTGAGTTTATCCCAGGGTTTGTAATTCCTGGCGAAGAAATACCCGTGTTTAGCGATTTTAGCAAAGAAAAATAAAACGAATGAAAATAATAAAAAACGCCTTTATCTATAGCCTCTTATTTATGCAATTGATATGTTGCGGACAAAATACCAATACAAATAAAGATATGACAAACAACATTACCTCAGACAACATTGCCGCAAAAGTAATGGAAAACGTAAAGCGTTATCCTCAAGAACCTATGTATATGTTGCGCATCAACCAAAACTACTGCACTTACGAAATTTTAGTAAACGACTATCCCGTTGAAAATAACTATGATTTGGGTGCTTTTGCTACACCTATCTATATTAATGAAGCTATTCTCAAAAGTGGCGGGCAGACTGTAACGGTACGTATGTATCCAATAGGAGATTTATTGCAAAAAGCTTATGGCGAAGATAAACCCTTTTTTAAGAATTTAGAAGGTGGCAGCAGCGTTTCTATAGAAGTAATAAAAGTGAACGATTGGAAAAACTACCAAATGAAAGATGAGCAAACCATTATGGTTCATCAAAGCCCAGGGTTTGAAGATAATAAACTACCCGCAGCAGGCAGCCCATTTTATGAATACACCTTTAGTTTTAATGCCCAAGTCCCTTACGAGAATGAAGGCTGGAGCAAGGGAGTTGATTTAAGAAAACTAGATCAAAACAAACTGAAACAAAAAGTATTGGCTTATTACAAAAATGTTCAAAAAATATTTGAAGATGAAGATGCTGATGCTAAAGCACAAGCAGAATTTGGTCAATTACTCAGAAGAGCCCAATCAAACTATTGGGACGTAAAATACACCCAAGAAACTTGGGACGAATATAAGGAAAGTTTAAAATTTAAAGATAAAACCTTTCAACCTATAGAAAATTATGAAGTACAATTTTATGGCAACGGAAGAATCATCTATTTCAAGTTTCCAAGTAGTCCTAATACAGATCGCTTTCTTAGAGGAAAATCTGTGCTTTACTTTGAGTACCCTACTGAAAACGGAAAGATTAGAGGAGAATTTCCAAGAACATATCTCTACATGCCTCAAGATTATAAAGGACAAGAAGAGATTCATTTAGAGATGATAAAATAGAATAATGGTTATTTTAACAATAAAAAAAATAGGTTTGTGTAGTTTGTTTTTGATGGGTTTGCAGGGATGCGGACAAAATACCAATACAAATAAAGATATGACAAACAACATTACCTCAGACAACATTGCCGCAAAAGTAATGGAAAACGTAAAGCGTTATCCTCAAGAACCTATGTACATGTTGCGCATCAACCAAAACTACTGTACCTAAGAAATTTTAGTGAATCATTATCTTACTGAAGTAAATTTTGAGTATTTATGAATCAAGTCTTTGAAAAGGTAGTTAAGTTTCACCTTTTCTTTATTCCCAAATTCTTCCTACTTAGATTTAATTACCTACTTATTGTAAACTTTGTTCTAAGAATTTATTATTACTAGAAAAGTCCTTATGTAAAACGTGATGCTACGAAATCAGATTTTCGGAAATAATATTCAATCATATTTCCCTAAAAAATACTATATTTGATGTACATCATCTACAACATAATAAATATTATATGAGCGTACTAATAACCGACGAATCTGCGAAGCAACTAATTCATATCGCGCAATCTATAGCAAGAGAAAATTATAATGCCACTTATGGCGGTTCCCATTTGCTGCAAGCATTGATGCATAAAGACATCGGCTTACGCGAATTTTTAAGTTCAATAGATAAAGATCCCGCCTATATTTATGATTGGGCAGACGTTAGAATAGAAGAATACCCAAAAACAGGAAATCTTCCTTCCGAACCAACGCCAGATGAAAAAATCGACAAAATCTTAGAAGAAGCAGATGAAATGCGTTTGAGATTAGGCTTAGATGAGGTGAATCCTTTGTGCATTCTTACAGCCATTACCAAAGCAAATGTAGCTTATACTGCACAAGAATTAAAATCTTTACCCTTACGTGAACATGAAATTTTAAATCATTTTCAAGGAGAAAGTAAGCAAATAAATAATCAAGCGAATAATCTTTTATCTGGTTTTCAAGATTCCAAATCATCTTTTCCTGCAATTACGGCATATTGTGTAGATATGACGAAAATGGCAGCTGATGGAAAAATAGAAACCATCGTCGGTCGGGACAAAGAATTGCGTCAATTGGTAGAAATTCTTTGCCGAAAAACGAAACCCAATGTAATTATTGTAGGTGAACCAGGCGTTGGTAAAACTGCATTATTAGAAGGTTTTGCCTCAGAAATTAATATTGGAAACGTACCGGAATTATTAAAAGAAGCGACATTATTAGAACTAGACACAGGTGCTCTTTTAGCCGGAACTTCTTACAAAGGTGAAATAGAAGACCGTTTGAAAAAAGTAATTAATGAATGTAAAAAGATAAATAAAGCCGTTCTTTTTATTGATGAAATTCATTCGCTTTTAGATAGTAAAGGTAGTGCAGGAAATGTGGCTAATTTATTAAAACCAGAATTAGCGCGTGGAGAAATCACCGTAATAGGTGCTACAACGCAAGAAGAATATAGAAAAATTATCGAACCAGAACGCGCATTTGACAGAAGATTTGAAGTTTTGACGGTTGAAGAACCAGAAGAAGCAGCTTGTGTGAAAATGATGAAGAAAATTCTGGAGAGTTATAAAGAACATCATGGCGTAGATGTAGATGAAAACAGTCTGGGTGATTGCGTGAAGCTGGCTAAAAGATATTCTAAAGGTAAAAAATTGCCAGATTCTGCTATAGATTTATTAGATAGAACGATGGCTTCCATCAAAATGTTAGACGAACTTTCGGAAGGTGAACTTCAAAAATGGAAAGAAAATTACGAAGAGATTATTAAAGAAACGCCAGAAGATGACCCACTTTTGATTGATGAATTACTGTGGAATTTTCAATTGTTACAAAATAAATTGAGCCCAATTCTTTGGGGTTCTTTATCAGAGCAACATGTTTTAGATAATTCTATGGATGTTACTCAAATAAAAAAAATCATTAATGAAACTTTTGAAGAATTAATAAAACACGCTTCCGTAAAACGTGAAAAAGTAGGCACATTAGAAATGGCTGCTGTGATGGCGTCCAAAACTGGAATTCCGATCGGAAAAATTCAATCAGGTGAGAAAGAAAAACTGATGAATATGGAAGATTTACTCAAGAAAAGAGTAGTCGGACAAGATCATGCGCTGAAAACTTTAGCCGATGCCATCATAGAAAATAGAAGTGGATTGAACAAACCTGGGCAACCAATCGGTTCATTTTTCTTACTCGGACCAACTGGAACTGGTAAAACCGAACTGGCAAAATCTATGGCAGAACTTTTATTTAATGATGAAAGTGCGATGATCCGTTTTGATATGTCAGAATTTAAAGAAGAACATTCTGCGGCTTTGCTTTATGGTGCGCCTCCTGGATATGTAGGTTATGAAGAAGGTGGTGTTTTAGTTAATAAAATTCGTCAGCAACCTTATGCTGTAGTTTTATTTGATGAAATTGAAAAAGCACACACCTCGGTTTTTGATGTTTTTCTTCAAATAATGGACGAAGGGAAAATTCATGATAAATTAGGTAAAGAAGGTGATTTTAGTAATTCATTAATATTATTTACATCCAATATTGGTAGCGACCAAATTGTAGAGCATTTTGAAAGAAATGAAATTCCAGGTGCAAAATCATTAATGAAAATTATGACAGATTCTGGCCGTTTTCGCCCTGAGTTTTTAGCAAGAATCACAGAAATTATTCCATTTTCTCCGATCACAGAAGCGATGGCAGAAAATATTTTCAAAATTCAATTGAAACCATTGCGCAATGCTTTGCAAAGATTGGGAATGACTTTCGATATTACAGATGCTGCAGTAAAAGAATTGGCCTTAAATGGTTTTAGCAGTAAGTATGGAGCAAGACAAATCACAGGTGTCATTCGTTCGCAAATTGCACGTCCTATCTCAAAAAGAATTGTACGTGAGGAAGTGAAAGCCGGCGAAAATATTTCTGTAGATTGGAATGCAGAAAGTAAGGAACTGGTTTGGGAAATTAAGTAATCAATTTTTATACATAATTTTGAAGAATTTTATTTTTAAATATTTTATATTTTTTATTGGTTTATTTTGTTCTACACAATTGTTTGCACAACGTTTGAGTGCAACAGATACTTCCGAACAAAGCGTTCGGAAGTATCAAAATATTATAAAGAACAACAAAGAATTGGTTCGTTTTATAGAGTACTCTTTTAGCAGTAGAGGAATTCCGAAACACATGCGAAATCTTGCGATTATAGAATCTCATTTAGATCGAAATTCTATTTCTGTAGCAGGTGCTTCCGGTGTTTGGCAATTTATGGTAGGCCATGCAAACGATTATGGCCTCACAGATGAAGATCGGAATGATATGTATAAAAGTACAAAAGCGGTCACTAATTCGCTAATCAATCTGTACAATAAATATCAAAATTGGGTAACTGTTGTTGCGGCTTATAATTGCGGTGAAGGTAATGTGAGCAAAGCAATGACTAAAGCAGGATCTAAAAATTATACTGATTTTAAAAATTTTTTACCAGCAGAAACACAAAATCATGTTCAAAAATACCTAAACGCCAGTTTTGCAACAGGTGAACTAGAAGCTGTACTTCAAGATTATTATAAAACTCCCAAAATACAGAAAAACGCTGTAAAAAAAGAGATTCCAAAAAGTAAAAAAGCTGCAATTGCAAGTGTGCCTACATCTCAATTCAATCCAGATTTAGCTCAAACAAGTATCAATGGAGCGCACAATTTAGACGTGATTGCAGAATATTTGAAAATCAGTAAAAGCGAAATTTTAGTTTTAAATCCTGGAATCGAAAAAAATCTACGCGAAAGAGGCGAAACTACTTTACTTCTACCAAAAGAATTAATGGATACTTTCATCATCAATAAATACAAAATTTTAGCAGCTTCTCTTAAAAAATAATAAAATATAATGGAAAACGAGAATTATAAAATGCCACTAAATCCGATGTCCATGATGAGCAACGGCGGCCATATAGATACTTGTGGAGTAGGAGAAAGCATTGCGCAAAATATAATGTTGCTGATTATTACCAAAAAAGGAGAAAATAGATGTGATGAAAACTATGGTAACGATGTCTGGAATGTAGAATTTGATAATGGCGTTACTTCTGCAATGTGGGAAAATATTTTCGTAAAAAGTTTGCAGAGACAAATAGATGAGTATGAACCTCGCCTTGTAAATGCAATCGTATCTGCATCTATAAAATTTGTAGAGCATAACTACGAAACCAAAGGATTTACGGAAGTGAAAAAGAAAGTGAAGATAATAATTAATGCAAAACTAGATTCAACTGGTGAAGCATTTAATTTTTCCACAGAAATTTTTCTTAGTCCTATGTCTATCGATTAGAAGATATTCGAAAAATAACTAAATAATATAAAAATGCGGTAGATTCTATCGCATTTTTTTTTGAAATAAAAAAGTGTTTAATGTATAAAATCGTATTTTGTAGTAGAACTACTACAATTTCATTAATTTCTGTTGTTTTTGAAAAAGCGTTCCTTTTTTTACTTAATTTTACTTAAAAGGAATTTTCTTTTTAATAATTCAGAATATGGGAGATTCAATAATTATTTACGATGTCAAAACTGACGATACTCTTGCCAAAATAGGGCAAAAATTGGGTATGAGTGAAGATGAAGTTCGAGATTTTCACAATATTAATTGCGAAAAAAATGGTTTGCTGTATTTCAATTCCCTCATTGGTGTAGAAAAAATTATAATTCCTAAAAATTTTAAAAGTGTTGCGCAAATAAATAAGGAAATAGCAGAAGCAATACCAGCAAAAAATATTTCGCAGGACTTTTATGCGGAAAATTATAAAATTATAGAATCCTACGAAAGTGATTTTGAAAATGCGGTAGAAATTTCTTATACAGTAAATATCAGACTGGAGGAAAAGAAGGAAAATCAATTAAAAATTTTAGTTGCCTCTATTAAAAGTTCTAATTTTTTGAACAATGGAGAAAAGCCTGATGATAAAATGAGCGAATTGTCTATTGCTTGTGCAGAAAGCATCTCGCCATTGCAATTTGAAGTATATCCCGAGGGAAATATTGCAAAGATGTACCAATTTGAGAATATTCAGAAAGTTTTTCAAGAGAAAAGGAAAGATATAGAAGATTTTCATATCGGAGAAGTTGCACAGAAATATGTAGATCGATTTGCTAGCAATCTATCTAATCAGGAATATTTCGAAAAACAAATCAACTCAACTTTTTTGTATCAAATATTGTTTCCAAATTTAAGTTGGTTTCACAAGCAGAATACTTGGAAAGAAAATTTCTATTTAGTCAAAAATTCTTTCCCATTAAATTGTAATTTTAATATAGAATTTCATCATATAAATGAAGAAGAAATTCAAACCGTCTTGAAAGGGGAAGTTATGGAAGAAGTTTCTCTGCAACAACTATTGCAAGGCAGAAGATTGAATGATGAGGTTGAAGAAGTAATGACGGGTTTGGTAGAATTAAAATACACAACGCATAAATTGACCAAGCAATTGGAGAAGATCCAAGCGGGAATTGCATTAATACATGAAGGAGAACTATACAGAAAGCACAAGATTACAGTATCAAAAATTTAAGATCATGGAAGATTTAGGTAAAGATAAAAAATTTGAAGGTTTAAAAACGCCACCAAAAAACGGGGATTCCAAAATTTCTTCGCCATATTTTGGTGGAGATTTTGTTGCACAATCAAGCTCAAAGCAGGGTAATGTTGCCGATGATTTAAATCCTATGAGCGGTTATGATGAAGGTAAAGATTCTATGGATGAAGAAGATACTCAAAAAGGAGAACAACAATCTGAAGAAGAAGAATCTAAAGAAGAAGAAAAAAAGGAAGAAAAATCTGAATCTTCATCCAGCGAGCACGACGGCAAATATTTCGTCATTCAAAAAGGTATGTGCAAATGCGACCAGGGTTTCAAGTTCCCGAAATTTACAGTTACTTCTCACCAAAAGCATTATTGGAATGATGCCGAAGGAGAAGCAGATTATCTTGCCGTTACAGAAGATGATGTCATGCTAGATCCACCGGCAATGCCATTTGGCAATTGCAAATTGCAACCTACTTCTGGCGGCTATCTACCTTGTTCATACGCACCAGTTGGAAAATGGACAAAAACATACGATAAAGTTAAGGTGATGGGCAAAAATTGCATCACAGAAATTTCCGAATTGCAATGTGGAGTTGGCGGAAAAATAACCATTATGAAACACGGGCAGCAAAGCGAAGCCGGGAAAAGTAATGTGAAAAATGCGGATGCGAGAAAACAGCATATTTATAATCCTATTATGGATTTCGAGGATTTTCAGGAAGAGATTGAAGAAAGTGGGAACCGCCATGCTTGGTAAATTCTAAAAATTTAAAATTATGTCTAAAGGAGGAGTTTATAGAATTAAAGGAGATGAAAATCCAAAAGTTGGAGTAAAAACTTATTATAATGTTGTAGAATGGTATCCAGAAACACCACACTCACAAAGAAATCAATCTTTGGTTACTTGGGAATTGTATTTAAAAACAGATGATGGATATAGAAGTACTGGGATAAAAAAGAAAGGAATAAATTATTTCACTTTTGGACCAAATGCGCACAAGTTTTCTTATAAAATTGAAGGCTATTTGCACGAAGCCGAAGGTAAAGAACCTATGGCAATTTTTGTGCAACCTCAGAAAAAGGATCAGTCTGTGTCCCAAGAAAAAGAAATTTTAGGAATTGATCTTTCCTATCAAGATGGTTCAAAAATCACTAAAACTTTACACTATATGGATAGATCGAGTGCAACTGCAAAATGCCAAAATTTAGCATTGCACAGCATCGTTTTCAAATTGTGGGAAGATGATGAAGTAGAAAATGGTCACAATTCTAAAAATCAATTCATCACAAAATCTCCACCTATCACTGTAGATGCAAGAGGCAATGCTCGCTGGGATTTCACACTTTTTAATACTTATATTGCTCTGGCAAATAAAAGAGAAGATGAAAAGAAAAAACACGAGTATTATGTAACTGCGGAATATTTTGGGAAAACTCATGCCTCGCAAAATGTAAATGTATATAATCCTGAGGATGAAAAAAAAACAACTCCCAGCAAGACTTCCACTTCTAAAACACCTAAAGA
>NZ_JABSNO010000007.1 GCF_013294015.1 Frigoriflavimonas asaccharolytica | reverse complement strand
ACATAAAGATACGTTTTCTTGCAGATATAAACAAACTTTATAACTTCTAAATAACTATTAATCAGTTGTTTAAATAGTTTTTAATGGCTGACTATATATATCGATCTGCAAGAGATATAATTTTTAAAAATTTCAAACCTTCCACAAAATCTGGACTTTCAAAACCTGTCTCAATTAATGAAAATTTTTGGAACGAATTAAAGATAAGCGAGGAAAAAGTACAGTCTAATCTCACCAAAGAAGAACAAGATTTTATCAATGAAAAAGGAGATTCAACTGAAGAATAATTTTTTAAATAAAAAAAAGCGCAAGAAAATTCTCACGCTTTTAAAATCTATTATCTATCAGTCTATTTTCTAATAGTCTTTTAAATCATATCCTCAGCTTTCACCCATTCATCAAATTGATCTGCCGTGAGCAAACCAAGATTCACGGCTTCTTCTTTCAAAGTTGTACCGTTTTTGTGAGCGGTTTTTGCAATTTTTGCAGCATTTTCGTAGCCGATGTGTGTGTTTAATGCGGTTACAAGCATTAAAGATTTATTTAATAATTCAGTAATTCTAGTTTCGTTGGCTTCAATTCCGATAGCGCAATGATCATTAAAAGAAACACAAGCATCGCCCAAAAGTTGTGCAGATTGCAAGAAATTATACGCCATCACAGGTTTGAAAACATTGAGTTCAAAATTTCCTTGTGTTCCTGCGAAAGAAATGGTAGTATCATTACCTAAAACTTGTGCGCAAACCATTGTCATAGCTTCGTTTTGTGTAGGATTTACTTTTCCTGGCATGATGGAAGATCCTGGTTCATTTTCTGGGATCATTATTTCCCCCAATCCACTTCTTGGTCCGGAAGCTAAAAAACGAATATCTTGGGCAATTTTGTAAAGAGAAACTGCCAATTGCTTCAAAGCACCGTGAGATTCTACGATGGCATCATGTGCTGCCAAAGCTTCAAATTTATTTGGAGCAGTGATGAAAGGTAAGTTTGTAAAATCTGAAATATATTTCGCAACCAAAACGTCATAACCTTTTGGTGCGTTCAAGCCAGTTCCTACGGCGGTTCCACCCAAAGCCAATTCTTGCAAATGGTCTAAGGTATTAGAAATTGCCTTCATCGCATAATCCAATTGTGCTACATAACCAGAAAATTCTTGACCAAGCGTTAAAGGTGTTGCATCCATCAAATGCGTACGACCGATTTTCACAACATTTTGAAATTTTTCGGCTTTTTCATTCAAAGTATTTCTCAATTTTTCTACGGAAGGAAGTGTGTGTTCTACTACTTTCTTGTAGGCTGCAATGTGCATTGCCGTTGGATAAGTATCGTTGGAAGATTGAGATTTATTCACATCATCATTTGGATGAACTTCTGCTTTTTCGCCTAGTTTTCCGCCAGAATTTACGTGAGATTTGTTGGATATCACTTCGTTTAAATTCATATTGGATTGCGTTCCAGAACCTGTTTGCCAGATAACTAATGGAAACTGATCTGCCAACTTGCCTTCCAAAATTTCATCACAAACAGCAGCAATTAAATCTCTTTTATTTTCTGGCAAAACACCCAATTCGCAATTTGCGAAGGCTGCAGCTTTTTTTAAGACTGCAAACGCCTCAATTATTTCTGTAGGCATAGATGCTTCTGGTCCTATTTTGAAATTGTTGCGAGAGCGTTCTGTTTGTGCACCCCAAAATTTATCTGCAGGGACTTGTACATCGCCCATGGTATCTTTTTCTACTCTAAAATTCATAGTTTTTAATATTTTGTATAAATTTAATTAATTCTGAAAGATTACACAATTGAAATTTATCACAAAAAAAACGCCGCAAAATTTTGCGGCGTTGATTTCATATTTAAAATAAATATTTACTTTTTAATTGCTTTTATCGTTTTAGTTTGTCCATTTTGATATTTCAATGTCAGAAGGTACATTCCAGATTTTAACTCTCCTAAAAATATTTTTTCATTAGGTTTTAGAATTGTTTTAATCAATCTTCCAGAAACATCATTCACTGTAATAGAAGCTAAACCTCTCACATCTGAAATATTAATAACATCTGTGAATGGATTTGGATAAATTTTCACATCATTTTTAGTTACTTCTGAAGTTGATAAGCATGCCGCATCTACTGTTGCAACTACACTTTGTTGTGCAGATTCACATTGAGAAGAAACTTTCCAGTCATAGAAATAATAATAAAGATCAGTTCTTGCAGTGTTTGTTGGTGTGGCTGTTAATGTACTAGAGTTAATAGTTAAAATACCAGGTAGAACAAAAGGATAGCCATAATTTCCACTTGGGGCAGTTGCAGAAGGATCAAAAAGTAATCCTGTAATTCCAGTGTAACTTCTTGGTCTTATTTTATAATTGGTACCAGGAAGTAAGGAGAAATTTAAAGTAGCAACATGAGCTACTGGAGTTCCAGCTGGAGAACCTGTTACATTTTCTGTTTTAGATTGCAAAATATTTCCGTTGCCATCTATAATATCAATAATTACGGTTCCAGCGGTATTGGTTGCACTTACAGGATAGATAGTAACGCTAGTTAGAGTTGATGGTGAAATAACATCAAACACCAATCCGAAATTCGTAGTTCCAGAACCACTTGTTGGTCCAGAACCATAATTTGCTTTACCAGCAGGAAGATTGTTAGATCCTATTGCAGCTGTAGCAAAATAAGTAGTTGTTGTAGTAAGTGCAGGTGAAGTGAAAGAATTTCCTGTTGATAGAAGTGTGCCTGCACCATCATACCATTGTATTGTAGCTCCAGGATCTGCAGTTGCAGATAAAGTGGCTGTTCCATTTGGACAAACCGTTGCGCCAGTAGTTGTCAAAAGAGCTGGTGGTTGACAAGAAGTTGTAAACGATGCTACATTACTCCAAGTGCTTTTGTCGATTGTGCTACAAGCTGAACGAACCCATACAAAATACGTTGAAACTGGATTTAAACCAGAGATAGTTGTTGAATTGCCAACAATACCAGTTACATTTGGAATTGTAGCAGCGGTTGGTGGAGTATTATTGGTGCTATAATAAATTTCGTATCCATTTGTTGGAACAGGTATAGCAGCTGTCCAGCTTATCGTAGCTGTGGTAGATCCTGCTCCAGAAGGTGTTACAACATCTGGTGGAAAACAAGTAGGAGCTACTTCCCAATAAACATCATCAATATATAATGCTGTAGATGCGGATCCGGAATTTTTTATTGCCAATCTTGCATTTGCTGGTACAGTATTCGGTACGATGATGGTATATTCCGAATCTATACTCGAATAAGTGATATTAGACATTGTTTTGGTTGTAAGCAATACAAATGAATTTGCATCTGTTACATTGGTGACATAGCCAAATTCTATGGTTCTTGGTCCTGTAGACACTCTTGCTTTTAATCTTAGCCAGTGAGTTCCTGCATTTATATTACTAAAAACGGGAAGAACTAATATTACTTGATTTGCGCTAGAGCTACTGAATGCGTAAACATTATTAGGAGAAGAATTAGGGGAAGTTGTTGAAATTGTTTGAGATCCTGCACCACTCACAATTCTATCCCAACAAGATGGCACAACAGATCCTGTTGGTGTCGTATCAAAGTTTTCGTACATGCTTGTAACGGATAAACAAGCTGTATTGAAAGATTGTACTGCAACCCAAGTACTAGAATCTGAGGAGCTACATTTAGATCTAATCCACACGAAATATTCGGTTGCTGGAATTAAACCAGACAGAGATTGTGATAATCCCGTCACATTAGTGTGGTTTGGCGTGGTAGAAGCTGTAGGAGCTACGCTTGTAGTAGTGTAATAAACTTCATAACCATTTGCAGGAGTTGTTGTAGATGCTACCCATGCAATATCTGCACTTGCTGATGTAATGTTACTCACTGTAGGTGCGGAAGGTGGCATACAACTAGGTATTGGTTCCCAGTACACATCATCGTAGTATAAAGCGGTGGATGTTGTTCCTGGATTTTTTATTGCTAATCTAGCGTTTGCTGGTATTGTGCTTGGTACGATGATGGTATATTCAGAATCATTACTTGTATATACTATATTATTGATGTTTTTCGATTCTATTAGTACAAATGTACTTGCATCATTAGCATTGGTGACGTATCCGAATTCTATAACTCTTGGTGCAACTCCAACTCTCGCTTTTAATCTTAACCAATGCGTACCAGCGTTTATATTACTAAATTCTGGCAAGACAACAATGGTTTGATTGGTAGTTGACGTGCTATTTTGGTAAAGGTTATTTGGAGCGGAAACAGGACTTGTTGTTGTAATGCTTTGAGTTCCAGTTCCTGCTAATCTTACCCAGCAATTTGGAACTACACTACCTGTAATAGTACTATCAAAATTTTCGTACATATAATTTAGTGGAGCACAAAGTGTATTAAAATTTGGTAATGCAATCCAAGAACTGGTATCAGACGCACTGCAAACTGATCTTACCCACACATAATAAGTGGTTGAAGGCGATAAACCAGATAAAGCTTGTGATGATCCCATTACAGAAGTGTGGTTGGGAGTTGTAGTTCCATTAGGAGCTGTATTTGTAGTACTATAATATACATCATATCCATTTGTAGGTGTTGAGCTTGATGTTGTCCAAGCTAAATCTGCAGAATTTGTTGTAATATTTGAAACTGCTATTCCTGTAGGTCCAAAACAAGTTGGAGGTGTCCAAATGTAGGTAAGGCCATCTGCAGGCATCCCTGGTGTAGATGTAACTGTATTAAACGATTGCCCACTGCTATTAGCAGTTCCTGGTGTAGAGTTACCAAAAACTGCTGTGCTCGCTGTGAGTCGATTATTAAAATCTGAATTTGTGAAACCACGCAATCCTATCTGAGTTCCCGTTCCAGAATATGTGGTAGTTCCTCCAATTAAATAATTTCCCGAAGAGTAGACCGTTGAAATTACATTGGTGCTTTCTGCTAATCGAATTTGAAATGAAAACACATAAACTTGACTTGTAGAAGTGGTGTAGGATGGTCTGAAGTTTTCCCATTGAAAAACAGCAACTCTGTTTGGCGCCGTTCCTTCTACCGTCCAACTCATGTTCCCGGATTTCCCCAAAATATCATAAATAGAATTTATACTTCTTCCCCACGCTGCAATCGCACCATCGTAGGTGGTAGTTGCGGAGATGGGAGATGTTCCAGTTGCGGAGCCAGTCCCGAAAGATACATAACCATTCGAAGACATGTTGAGGTTGGTATAACTTTGCCCATTAAATTTGAAAACGAAGGGCATCGTTACTGGGAATGATGTCAAATACAAGGAAGTAACAGTGCTATTTGATGTTGCATTTCCGAGAACTGTTCCACCAATAGAAGAGTAAGAACCATTGGCTTGTGAAAACACATAGCCGCTAACTTGGGCATTCAGCGAACCAAGTCCGAAACTTGTCAGCATTATCAGTGCTAAGCAGGTTTTAAAATTGAATCGCAGCAATTTGCGCCCCAAATTCTTAAAGTAATTTTGTTTCATGTAGTAAAGTTTTAATTTGAAGCTAAAATAACTAAAAAAACTTAATATACATTCTTTTATTTTTAAAGTAACATTGATTTTGTTGATTTATATGTAAATTAAATTTATCATAAAAAAAACGCCGCAGAAATCTGCGACGTTATCAATAATTATAAAAGAATAATTTATTTTTTAATTGCTTTTATAGATTTAGATTCTCCATTTTGATATTTTAAAGTAATTAAATACATACCCGTTCTCAAATCACCCAAATTAATTTGCGAAGTTGGTTTATTAATTGTTTTCACCAATCTTCCAGAAAGATCTGTAACGGATACAGAAACCAAACCTTTTGCATCAGAAATATTTACAATATCTGTGAAGGGATTTGGATAAAGTTTTACATCTTTCTGCTCTTTGCTATTTTCGGAAGTTCCTAGCAATGCCAAAGAATTTACCTTTATTTCATCTAATAATAAATCATCATAGAAATACCCATTTCCAGCTACATTTTTATCAACAATGAAGCGTACTTCTATGGTTTTGTTTATATAGCTTGGGTTAAGAGTTATCACTTGAGTTCTCCAAGATGCCATATTGGTATCACTTGCGAATACTGTTTCCCATGTACTTGTAGCTACATCTCTTACCATAACAGTTAATTTATTGTTGTCATAAGCTGGAAGAGTAGTGACGGTTGTAGATGAGGAGTGATTTTTAAACCAATTAAATTGAATTCCTGGATCTGTAATTCCCATCAAGTTTATTAAAGGAGTTTGAAGGGTAACATCATTTACACCTCCTGTGTATGGTGTAGAAGCGTCTACCCAAGCATAAGTACCAACTGTACTTCCATTTGGGGTAGCTCCATATCCTGGTGCACCTGTAAATTTCCACAATGCACCTGCAGAACCATCTGTACTGGTATTGCTCCAGCAATTTGGTATCGTACCAGAGCTGAAAGATTCTGTGAAAGGAGCTGAGAAAGCGATACATGCAGTGGTAAAACTTCCACCAGAAGTGTACGTACTAAAATCTGAAGAAGAACATTTAGCTCTTGCCCAAATATAATAAGTAGTTGCAGGAGTAAGTCCCGTTAAGTTTGCCATCGCAACAGCGGAGCCAACACTCACAGAATTTGTACTATTTAAAACTGTAGCAGCAGTAGGTGCACTGTTTGTAGTACTATAATATACATCATATCCACTTGCAGCAGCAGGTATTGGTGCTGTCCAAGAAACCTCTGCTGTTGTAGTATTTACACTAGAAGGTGCTATGTTTGCCAATGGTAAACACGTAGGTGCAACTTCCCAGTAAACATCATCATAATAAAATGTTATGGTAGAACTTCCACCAGCATTTTTGATAGCAACCCTTGCATTTGCAGGAACGGTAGTAGGAAGTGCGAATGTGTATTCTGCGCTTAAATCCGCATATGAAGTATTGGTAATGCTTTTTATTTCTACTATTACAAAAGAATTAGCATCATTAACATCTGTAATGTATCCAAATTCAATATCTCTTGGTGCTGCGGTTACTCTAGCTTTTAATCTCAACCAATGTGTACCCGCATTTATATTGCTAAAAGGTGGTAATATTACGATTGATTGATTTAAAACAGAACTACTATATTGGTATAAATTTCTAGTTCCAGAATTTGCACCAGTACTACTTATGGTCTGTGTTCCAGATCCTATAATTAATCTATCCCAACAATCTGGTACAATGCTAGTGGCTGCATAACTATCAAAATTTTCAAACATCGTAGCTACTGGAGTACATTCTGTTGTAAAACTTGGTAGAGCTGTCCAACTGCTTTGATCTGAAGTACTGCATACGGAACGTACCCATACATAAAAAGTTGTTGCTGCTGCCAAACCCGATAAATTTTGTGATAATCCCATAACATTAGAATGATTTGGAACACTGGCTGCTACTGGTGCCGTATTTATAGTGCTGTAATAAACATCATAGCCATTTGCAGGTGTAGAAGTAGATGCTACCCACGAAATAGTGGAAGTTGAAGTCGTAATGTTAGTTACGGTAACAGTTGTAGGAGCTAAACAAGTAGGTTTTGGCTCCCAATAAACATCATCATAATAAAAAGTGGTAGATACTGTACCAGGATTTTTAATTGCAAATCTTGCATTAGCAGGTACTGTAGCAGGTACTTCTATTGTGTATTCAGAATCTGCCGCGCCATAGGTTGTATTTGTAATATCCTTTGCTTCAATTAAAACAAATGAGTTTGCATCGGTAGGATCTGTTACGTATCCAAATTCAATTGTTCTTGGAGCTGTAGTTACTCTTCCTTTTAATCTTATCCAGTGTGTACCAGCATTAATATTACTAAAGTTTGGCAAGACAACTATTGTTTGTCTATCTGGGGTAAAACTATATTGGTACAAATTGTTTGGAGGAGAATTTGGTGTACCAGAATTAATTGTTTGTGATCCCGTACCGCTGATAATTCTATCCCAACAAATTGGGACGATACTTCCTGTAATATAACTATCAAAATTTTCATACATGTAAGTAACTGGATTACAAGCTGTAGTGAATTTATAATAACCTAGCCAACTGCTAGATTCCATACTGTTGCATGCAGACCTTACCCAAACATAGTACTCTGTAGCAGGAGTTAACGAAGTTAAATTTTGAGATATACCTGTAACACCAGAAAGTGTTGGCGAAGTTGTGGTATTTGGCGAGGTGCTACTCGTGCTATAGTAGATATCATATCCATTTGCGGGGGCAGATATTGGAGCAGTCCAAGATACCATAGCAGATGTAGTTGTAATATTATCAACTAATAATGCAGTTGGATGGATACAGGTAGTTGGTGTCCAAGTATATGTTAATCCATCTGCAGGCATTCCAGGAGGATCTACTAGCGTGTTGAAAGATTGACCATCACCACTAGCAATTCCTGCGTTAGAATTAGTAAATGCTACTGTAGATGGGTTTGTTCTATTATTAAAATCTGCACTGCTTGCACCACGCAATCCTATTTGTGCATTTGTAGAAGAAAATGCTCCAGTTCCAACCAATATAGAACCTGCGGAGTATATTGTAGAAATTTCATTTGTAGTTTCTGATAATTTTATTTGAAAAGAAAAAACATGTACTGATGTGGTTGAGGTTGAATATATAGGTCTAAAATTTTCCCACTGTATTATGGCCACCCTGTTTGGTGCAGTTCCTTGTACAGTCCAACTTATATTACCAGATTTACCTAGGACGTCACCAATAGAATTGATGGATCTTCCCCAAGCAGAAATCGCACCATTATAGGTTACGGCAGAGGAAATTGGAGTGTTGTTGGTTGCAGCACCAGCTCCAAAAGTCACATATCCATTGGAGGATACCGTTAAATCTGAATAAGATTGACCATTAAAATTAAAAGCAAAGGGTAGCGTAAGTGGATAGGAAACATTGTACAAACTTGTAGCTCCACTATTAGAAGTTGCTGCTGCCAATATCGTTCCGCTTACGGAAGTGAAAGAACTATTGTTTTGCGTAAAAATATAACTGCTTACTTGTCCTTTTACGGAATTTAACCCGAAGATTGTAAAGCAAGCTAGTACCAAAGTGGTGCGCCAATTTAGATGCAGATATCTGCTTAATAATTTCTGTAAGTAATTTTTTTCCATAGGTAATTTATTTAAATTTCAACGAAAATAAGTAAATTTAATATTAATTACATATCGTATTTTTTGAATTATTAT
This sequence comes from Frigoriflavimonas asaccharolytica, assembly GCF_013294015.1. Classification (GTDB taxonomy): domain Bacteria; phylum Bacteroidota; class Bacteroidia; order Flavobacteriales; family Weeksellaceae; genus Frigoriflavimonas; species Frigoriflavimonas asaccharolytica. The sequence continues at coordinate 158,746 of NZ_JABSNO010000007.1, read as the reverse complement.
TGTATGTTCAATGATTTTTTTAATGAATAATTACAATTAATGAATTAAAGATGATTTATTTGTAATATTAATTTTATTTGTCGGTTTTTAAGGTTGTTAGGAATCTCTTTATTTGTAAGATCACTAGGTGAGAATTAAAAATTTAAACGAAAAAGCGGCTGTAAAAGCCGCTTGAATTTAAGATTAATTGTTAAAGCTTACTTCTTAAGAGCTTTCACGGTTTTCGTTGTTCCATTTTGTTATTTTAAAGTAATTAAATACATACCAGTTTTCAAATCTCCCAAATTTATTTGTGAAGTTGGTTTATTAATTGTTTTCACCAATCTTCCAGAAAGATCTGTAACGGATACAGAAACCAAAGCTTTTGCATCAGAAACATTTACAATATCTGTGAAGGGATTTGGATAAAGTTTTACATCTTTCTGCTCTTTGCTATTTTCGGAAGTTCTTAGCAATGCCAAAGAATTTACCTTTATTTCATCTAATAGCAAATCGTCATAAAAATACCCATTTCCAGCTACGTTTTTATCAACAATAAAGCGTACTTCTATGGTTTTGTTTATATAGCTTGGGTTAAGCGTTATCACTTGAGTTCTCCAAGATGCCATATTGGTATCACTTGCGAGTACTGTTTCCCAAGTACTTGTAGCTACATCTCTTACCATGACGGTTAATTTATTATTGTCGTAAGCAGGAAGAGTAGTGATGGTTATAGATGAGGAGTGGTTAATTGCAAATATTTATATTTTTAAAGTAAAAATAGTTATAAATTAATATGTAAGTTTGTTATCTATTAAATATTTAATAATATTAGTTATTCGAATAAACATAGTTTTACTTCAATCCCAATTTAAACAATAGTACTAATTGCTATAAATTTAAAAATCTTCATTGCACTTTTTTATTTATACTTTTATTAAATATGGTAAAAATTACCCTAGAAAACTTTTTATTTTAGATTAAAAGAATTATTTTTGCTAAAAATTATAATAAAATGATTACCATATTATCTTCTTTCTGGCCTTTTTATCAATTCCTTTGGATTGTATTTTTCATCACCATGTTCCTTATCGGTTTTTGGTGTATATTTATGTTCTTCGGCTATGTAATCCCTATTTGGTTAACGGTAGGTTTGAGAGAATATTTCGGGAAAACAAAACCATTTAATCCAGAAGATATCCGCAGAAAGAAAATCTATGAGCAAGAAGGAGTTACTGTTATTTTTAACGAACCAAAAGGGCATGGTCCATTTTTGCATGCTCACGACGATCACGCTCATCATTAATTAAACTTTTCACTTTTCAAAAAGTGCGATTATATAAAGATTGTTTTCTAGAAAGCAATCTTTTTTTCTTTTTAGAAACAGAAAGAGGGTCGCTTTTTTTAAAAAGTTAGCCTGCTATCCACTATATCTGTATTTGCGAGGTACGAAGCAATCCCATTATCAGATTGCTTTATACCTCGCAAAAACAGGATGCCGTTCCTATCAGGGTTAGGTTATAAAGTGTTTCATTTTTCAAAATTCAAAATAGAAAACTTTCTTTTTTCATTCACTATCTTTGCATTCACAAAATATCACGCATGTCTCAATCTCTTATACCAAAATTACAAGCCATAAAGCAACGCTACAATGAAGTTGCAGATCTCATCATACAACCAGAAATAATTTCTGATCAGAAAAAATATTCAACCTTAAACAAAGAATACAGCGATTTAGGAAAAATCGTTGCCGTGTTTGATAAGTATACTCAAGCTTTGACTACAATTGAGGAATCCGACGAAATAATCGCAGATGGATCTGATAAAGAGTTTGTAGAAATGGCAAAAGTAGAAAAATACGAAGCCATGGATCAATTACCAGTTTTTGAGGAGGAGTTGAAAGTACTGCTAATCCCAAAAGATCCTACAGACGATAAAAACGTAATTGTAGAACTTCGCTCCGGAACTGGAGGAGATGAAGCAGCCATTTTTGTAGAAGATATTTACAGAATGTACAGCATGTATTTCAAAACGAAAGGTTGGAAGCATGAAATCACAGATTCCAGCGAAGCCAGCAAAGGTTACAAAGAATTGGTGATCAAAGTAGAAGGACAAGGAGTTTATGGAATTATGAAATTTGAATCTGGTGTTCACCGCGTTCAAAGAGTTCCGGAAACAGAATCTCAGGGAAGAGTGCATACTTCTGCAATTACTATTGCTGTTTTGCCAGAAGCCGAAGAAATAGATTTCGAATTAAATCCTGCCGATATAGAAATGCAAACGTCCCGTTCTGGTGGTGCAGGTGGACAAAACGTGAATAAGGTAGAAACTAAAGTACAACTAACGCACAAACCTTCTGGGATGGTAGTTGTTTGTCAACAAGCTCGTTCTCAACTCGCAAATAGAGAATTAGCAATGGAGATGCTTCGTACCAAATTATACGATATAGAAGTTCAAAAATCTGTCGGCGATATTGCAGCACAAAGAAAATCTATGGTTTCTACAGGAGATCGTTCTGCAAAAATAAAAACTTACAACTATTCCCAAGGTAGAGTTACAGACCATCGTGTAAATAAATCTTTGTATAATCTAGATGCATACATGAATGGCGATATTCAAGAAATGATAGATGCCGTAATCATGGCAGAAAATGCCGAGAAAATGAAAGGGGAGGAAGAAAATTATTAAATTATCTTCAAACTATAAAAAATTCTACATCTGCGATTAATAAATCGCAGATTTTTTTTGATTATTTATTAAATATCCCTTAAACATTATTAAATTTTTATTAATATGAAAATAATATAAATTATTGTTTGTGTACCCAATAAATATTATCTTTGTTTCCAATTTTAAAAAATAAAATATGAAAAAGTATTTACTACTTATTTTTACTGCGCTGTTTTTTTCTTATGCGTCTGCACAAGAGCCTTGTGCATTTGATCAAAACCAAGCAAGATTAGAAAAAGCAAATCCAGCAATAAAGCAAGCACGCGAAGAAGCGGAAGCTAAATTGATGGCAATGGATATCCAAAAATTCTTGAGAGATAATGGACACGGATCTTTAACAGGTAAAGCGGAAACTGTTTATGAAATTCCAGTAGTAGTTCACTTGCTGAATGATGGTACTGCACCTTTAAGAACAGATGCAGAAATTATTACCTGGATCAACAATTGTAATAAATTCTATGATACTACTTTTGGAGGAGACTGGCTTACTGTTGCTCAAGGTGGTACAGTAATTCCATTTAAATTGGTTTTGGCAAAAAGATCTCCAACTTGTGGAGCGACTACAGGTATCAACCAAATAAATGTAACTGCTACTTATCCTCAATATACAACTACAGGATTAAATAGTGATAATACCAATGGTGTTTCTCCAGACCAAGCAAGAGCTTTATCCAGATGGGATCCACAATCTTATTACAATATTTATGTAGTTAATACTTTTGATTCTACACCAGTTTCTCAAACTGGAGGTTTGCAAGGTTACGCTAGTTTTCCTACAAATCCAGATGCATCTTTTGATACTTTCATGAAGGCTTATGTAGTGATAGATGCAAACGATCCTACAACATTGCCACATGAGTTCGGACATTCTTTAGGTTTGGATCATCCATTTAATACAGGAACTACAACTGCTTGTCCTACGGTTACATCTGGAGGTTGCACAACGGATAACGATAAAGTATGTGATACACCTTCTACCAAAAGCCTTTTAGGTGTAGATCCTTTGCCTGCAAATGGCTCCGTAAATCCATGTGATGCAGCAGGTTGGAATAATGTGCAATTTAATGTAATGAACTACACAAGTTCTAGCAGATTATTCACACAAGGACAAAAAAATAGAGGAACGGCATTGTTTTTAGCAAATAGAAGCGGTCTTACTACATCTTTAGGCGGAACTCCTCCTTCTGCAAGTTCGCCAACACTTGTTGCCGCAGCTTGTGTGCCAAATGTAAATAATACAAATACTGGTAATTTTCAATTTGGCCCTACTTTAGTAAAATTAGGAACTATTAATAATGCAACTACAGGAAGTAATAATAGTAATAACAACAAAACGTACTATGATTATTCTTTGCTTACTTGTAGCAATACAAAATATTCTACTACATTATCTGCCAATTCAAATCCACAATCAATCACCTTATCTTGTACTACAAATGACAATGTTTTTAATGTTTATATAGATTACAACAACGACGGAGCTTTCAATGAAAGTACAGAAAAAATAATTTCATCGCTCACTGTTCCAGCTGGTACACAAAGTATCAATACATTTGTAATTCCTTCTACGGGAGTTGTTCTAGACACTCCGTTGAGAATGAGAGTTGTAGGTGCAGATGATAGTTATGCAAGTTGCGCTACTAATATTGCTTATGGTCAAGTAGAAGATTATATGGTAACTATTACCAATGCAACATTGGCTGTGGAAAATAATGGAACAAAAAATAATGGCATCTCATTATATCCTAATCCATCAAATGATGGTGTCTTCAGTATCAAATTTGGAGATGCATCTATAAAAAATGTTCAAGTTGCAATAGTAGATATGGCCGGAAGATTAGTATATCAAAATACCGGAACAGCCAACAATAGCGTTTTGAACGTAGATTCTAAATTAACTAAAGGTAATTATATCGTAAAAATTAATTCTGGTAAAACAGAAACAACAGAAAAATTAATTGTTAAATAGGCTCATTTAATAATTTATACTTTAATTTGGGTAATCTATTTTTTTAGATTACCCATTTTATTTTAAATAAAATGGCAGCAGCAAATTTCAACTAATCTAATAATTTAAAAAAAATGAAAAGTAATTTCTTATTCATCTTTGCATTTCTATTATTTATGCAATGCAATTCTCAAAAGACTAAAAAATCTTTCAAACAAAGCACTACTTTTGAAAATATTGAAAAATTAAAAGGTAAATGGTACAATACGCTACTAAAAGTGCAAAAAAATGGTACCGAAACCAACTTAAAAATGGAATGCCAAGGAAAATCCTATTGGGAAATAGCTGAAACTGATGGTAGACATAATTTAATAAAACATTTTGCTACAGGTAAAAACTGCACTTTACATGAAATTAAAACAGGTGGACTTAATTTTACTAATGGCAATTTAAATTATACAGAAAATGACATCCGTAAATCCGAAACACTACAAAAATTGTCCGACAAACAATTTAAAATTTCAGAAAAAAGTTTTTTAAATGGAGAGTCTATTTTAGTTGAAAATTATTACGAGAAAAAATAAACGAATCATTTTATATTCAAATTTTGAAGTCTGAACTTTCAGAATTTAATTAGACAAAAAAACCTCAAAGTCAATCAACTTTGAGGTTTTCTTTAGATTAAGTGAGCAACTAATCCAAATCTAGTTTTGAATGATCAAATTTAGAGTGATAAAGGATTAAATTTCAAGTCGTACACACAATGATTCATCAGTTTGAATCATGGATTAGAACCACATATTCTTGGATGAGTCCCAATAATTGAAAAGGTACCTCAAAGAATTTTGTTTTCGTATTAATCGATCTCAAAGTAAATCTACAATATTCAACAACTTATTAAAGAGAATGGTTGAAAATGATAAAATCTATCAATCTGAATTAGTATGCAATTAACTACCTACTTAAATTAAAAAAAATAAAATTGCCGAAAAAGCTCTAGAATTTTAGTATTAAATGAATTCTTTTCTTTGCCCAAAAATTTGTAAATTTACTTCCACCGAATATTCTAAAAATGCGAACGAAAATCCAGAACGAAAATCCAGATTTCAAAATTAATTTTCCAGAAAGTTTACCTTACTTTTTTGAAAAAGATGGCTTAGAAATGAAATCTGCATATACTGCAACTGATGCAAAACCATTAATAGAAAACAAAACAGTTGCCGGAATTGCACCTTTTCTTCGTGGTCCATATTCTACAATGTACGTGAAAAAACCATGGACAATCCGACAATATGCAGGTTTTTCCACTGCCGAAGAATCCAACGCTTTTTACCGTAGGAATCTTGCAGCCGGACAAAAAGGACTTTCCGTAGCTTTTGATCTAGCAACGCATCGCGGTTACGATTCCGACCATCCAAGAGTAGAAGGAGATGTAGGAAAAGCTGGAGTTGCCATAGATTCTGTAGAAGATATGAAGATTTTATTTGATCAAATTCCACTCGATCAAATTTCGGTTTCTATGACGATGAATGGTGCAGTTTTGCCCATTTTAGCTTTTTATATTGTTGCCGCAGAAGAACAAGGTGTTGCGGAAAATCTACTTTCTGGAACGATACAAAACGATATTTTGAAGGAATTTATGGTGAGAAATACCTACATCTATCCGCCAAAACCATCTATGAAAATTATTTCAGATATTTTTGAATATACTTCGCAAAATATTCCGAAATTCAATTCAATTTCTATCTCGGGTTACCACATGCAAGAAGCTGGAGCAACGCCAGTTTTAGAAATGGCTTATACTTTGGCAGATGGTTTGGAATATGTGAAAACTGGAATAGAAGCAGGTCTGAAAATTGATGATTTCGCACCAAGATTGTCCTTCTTTTGGGCAATTGGGATGAATCATTTTATGGAAATTGCAAAATTGCGCGCAGCAAGATATATTTGGGCAAATTTAATTTCGAAATTCAAGCCAGAAAATCAGAAATCTTTGGCTTTGAGAACGCATTGTCAAACGTCTGGTTGGAGTTTAACCGAACAAGAACCATTTAATAATGTAACCAGAACTACCATTGAAGCACTTTCGGCAGTTTTGGGTGGCACACAATCTTTACACACCAACGCTCTGGATGAAGCAATCGCACTTCCCACAGATTATTCTGCAAAAATTGCGAGAAATACCCAGATTATTCTGCAACAAGAAAGCGGAATTTGCCAAGTGGTAGATCCTTTCGGTGGCAGTAATTTGGTAGAATCATTAACGCAAAAAATGATCGATGAAGCCATGATTTTCATCAATGAAATTGAGGAAGCAGGTGGAATGACGAAAGCCATAGAAGAAGGAATTCCGAAAATGAGGATTGAAGAAGCTGCCGCAAAAAAACAAGCAAAAATTGATAGTGGCGAAGAATTAATCATCGGTGTAAATGCTTTTCAATCTTCCCAAAAACAATTGGATTTGGAAATTTTAGATATCGATAATACCGAAGTTCGCCGCAAACAATTGGAACGTTTAGCTTCTGTAAAAGCAAACAGAAATAGTGATGAGGTTGAAGAAATTTTGCAGAAAATGCGAGATGCAGCAAAAAATTCAGACCAAAATCTTTTAACGCTTGCCATAGATGCTGCTAGAAAAAGAGCCACACTTGGTGAAATTTCTGATGCAATGGAAACCAGTTTTGGGCGATACAAAGCCAATATAAAAACCATATCTGGAGTTTATGCTATGAATGCAGGAAAAAATGAATATTTTGAAAAAGCTTTGGCGCTTTCTCAAAAATTTGAAGATCAAGAAGGTAGAAGACCAAGAATAATGGTTGCCAAAATGGGACAAGATGGTCATGATCGTGGTGCAAAAGTGGTGGCAACATCCTTCGCAGACATGGGTTTTGACGTAGATGTTTCCCCGCTTTTCCAAACGCCAGAAGAAGTTGCAAAGCAAGCCATAGAAAACGATGTGCATATTTTAGGAATCTCTTCTTTGGCTGCCGGACACAAAACGTTGGTACCGAAAGTGGTAAAAGAAATGCAAAAATTGGGAGCGGAAGATATTTTGGTAGTTGTGGGTGGTGTAATTCCGCAGCAAGATTACGATTATCTTTATGAAAATGGTGCAAATTTTATTTTCGGACCAGGAACGAATTTACCGAAATCTGCTTGTGAGATTTTGGAGGGGATGATGAAATGATAAAATGATAAAACAATTTTTAATTACAGATGCAAAAAGCACAAAAGTCGTTCAATCCCTAAAAGGAATTGAGATATTTAATTATGATTTTTGTGTAGATTGGGCAATAGAATTATTAGTAAACAATATTGTTACAGAAAATATTCAGATCGTTGCTGGTTTTCATAAACCTGTCAACTCTTTGGAGATCAATCCCTACGTTACAGAGATTCTGAAAGAATTTAATTTAAGAGAATTTTATGGGGATGAAGCAGTACAAAATAATGCCTACTCGGAAGTAGAAAAAATTTTGAATGATGAAGGAGTTCTTATTACAAACTTGAACCATCTTTGTAAAATTTGCATAGATAATGATTATGACGATAACCTATATCCATTTTATTTGCTAAAATTTTCTTGGGAGGATTTGATTGATTTAGGAACTTCATACCATAATTATAATGTAACATTTGAGAACTTTAATAAAGTTTGTATTTATGAAGCAAAAAAATGGATGTTAAATTTTGACAGAAAATATGAAGAGTAATTTCTTTTGTAAAATTGATCAATGAAACTTTCTAAAGAAATATTAATAAACGGCATAAAAGCAAGCGACAAACGTTTGCTCGCAAAAGCCATTACTTTGGTTGAAAGCAAAAAAGCAGAACATAGAATTTTGGCAGAAGAAGTTTTGAAACAGATCATGCCTTTCACAGGAAACTCGATTCGGGTTGGAATTACGGGAGTTCCAGGTGCGGGGAAATCTACCTTCATAGAAAACTTCGGAAAGTTGGCGATTTCTCTGGGTAAAAAAGTGGCTGTTCTTGCCATAGATCCGAGTTCTACGCTGAATAAAGGCAGCATTTTGGGAGATAAAACCCGGATGGAAGATCTTGCTAGAGAAGAAAACGCATTTATTCGACCAAGTCCAACCTCTGGATTTTTAGGTGGAATTGCCAATACTACTTTTGAAACTATTTTGCTTTGTGAAGCTGCAGGTTACGATTTAATTTTAATAGAAACCGTAGGAGTTGGGCAAAGTGAAGTCTTGGTGCATGATATTTCTGATGTTTTCTTATTTTTAAAAATAATTGGCGGCGGAGATGAATTGCAAGGCATAAAACGTGGCATCATGGAAATGGTTGATCTTATTTTCATCAATAAAGTAGATGAAACCAATTTGCAAAAAGCTAAACAAACCAAAGTAGAATTGAAAAGAGCTTTGCATTTTTTACCAGAAAAAGAAATAGGTTGGAAAGTGCCAATTTCCCTAGGTTCAGCATTGAATAATGTTGGATTGGATGAGGTTTATTTAGAAATAGAAAATTACATCAACCTTACAAAAAGTAGCGGATCCTTTGATAAAAAAAGAAAAAATCAGGCAGAAAAAAGATTTGATTTTTGGGTGCAGCAATATATTTTAGAAAAAACTAAAACGGATTCTAGCATGCAGGAATTGTATGATTTAAACAAAAAAAATGCTTCAGAATTGAAAGCGAATCCAAGTTCTGAAGCAAAGAATTTTGTAGAAAATTTAATGAAAAAAACTATTTAGAAGTTGCTTCTTCTTTTAAGTCCTCATTTTTCATTATGTATCCAATGAAAGACATTGGCTGTCTATCGTTTGAGCTGATAGAGACGTACGTTTTCCCATTTGTATTAATTTCCAAATAAATTTTATTCACATATTCTGCATCTTTTGGAGAGATGGTAAGTATTTGTTGACCTTTTTTGCCCGCTTTTTTTTCAATAGTATACTCTTTGCTCGTAAATACGAAACCTCCATTTTCTCTGTTTCTAGCGTTGTAGGTTCTACCAAAAAAAGGAAGATTTACTTTCATTTCTTTATTGTGAAATACGATACCGGAGCCATAATCTAGATTTTGTATTCTGTTTGTAGCGCTACCTGGTAGAGAGTTCATAATATTTAAAACATCAGCATTGTCAATATTTGCTTTTTCTGCCATGAAGGTGAATTCTTCTTGCTCTATAATTTTATTTAGCAAACCATTTTCTATGTATGTTTGGGAAGTGCAACTATTGGCAATAAAAAAAACTGCAAACAGTGCAAAGATTATATTTTTCATTTTTTTATAATTTTGTTATATGTTGATTGCAAATTTAATGCTAAACAATTCATGAAATAGCGTTTGGAATAATAATTGTGTAAATTGCATTATAAAAATATACTATAGAAATGAAAATATCTGGAATTTTAGGAGTTGGTGCAATTTCTTTGGCATTTATTGCTTGTACCACAAATCCTATCACGGGAAGAAAAAGTATCCAATTTGCAAACTCTTCGGAGATCGCAACAATGGCTGCGCAGGAATATAAAACTACACTTGCTGCTGCAAAGGTGGTGAAAGGCACATCACAAGCTAATCTTGTGAATAGTGTTGGCGTAAAAATTAAAAACGCTGCAAATGCTTACTATGCGAGTATTGGAAGAGAACAAGATTTGGCAAATTACAATTGGGAATTTAATTTAATTCAAGAAGATCAATTGAATGCATGGTGTATGCCTGGTGGAAAAGTAGCGGTTTATACAGGGATATTGCCAGTAACGAAAGATGAAACTGGATTAGCTGTAGTAATGGGACATGAAGTTTCTCACGCGCTTGCTGGACATGGGAATGAAAGAATTTCGCAAGGTATGATTGCACAAGGATTGGGACAAGTAGCTGGTGCATCAATTTCTAATGGACAAATGAATGCTATATTTCAACAAGTTTATCCTATTGGTACTCAAGTTACTCTTTTGTCTTATGGTAGAAAACAAGAACTAGAGGCCGATCAAATGGGACTTTATCTGATGGCAATGGCAGGATATGACCCTCAACAATCTATCCCTTTTTGGAATAGGATGGAAGCTGCAAGTAGCGGAGCGCAAAAACAGCCAGAGTTTCTTTCTACTCACCCAGGACCAGGAAATAGAATTGCAGAATTAAACAAAAATATGCCAAAAGCTATGCAATATTACAATGCCGCTCGTGGGAAATAAAAGTTTTTTTCAATAAAAATATAAAACCTTCTTAAAATTTCTGTAAATTTGGGAAGGTTTTTTAATTAAATACACTAAAAAGAAGATGAAGAATTTAACTTTTGTAGGCATTATTTTATTGGCAATAGCATTTTTGCTATACTATCTTTCTAATAATTTTAAGTTTATAGATTTATTTGAGCCTACCACTTTAATGGGAATTCTTGCTGGAATTGGCATTGGTTTAATTATTGGTGGCATCGTAGGATATGCAAGCAAAGGTGCATCTATAAGGGAAGCGCAACAGCGCAAAGACTACAGACAACTACAATTAGAAAAAACAGAATTGGAAAAACAAGCTGCAGAATTAGCAAAACAACAGCAAAACATTTCTGTAGAAGACCTTAAAACTCCAAGCCAAGATTTCAATAATCAAAGAAATTTTTAAATTAAATTTGCTTTAATTTTAAGGATAATTATTTGGTAATTAAATCGAACTTTTATCAGCTTTCAATAAATATTCTCGCAATTCTTTAAATAATTCTGAAGAGTAAACGAAATCTATCAAATTTTTATTTCCAGCCCGCATTACGGTGTTTTTATCACCTTCCCATTCTTTCAGTCCATCTTTTAAGTATAGTATTTTCTGTCCAATCGTCATCACAGAATTCATATCATGTGTATTTACGATGGTTGTGGTTTTGTACTGCTCTGTAATTTCCATCAATAGATCATCAATTACATTGGAGGTATAAGGATCTAGACCAGAATTGGGTTCATCACAAAAAAGATATTTCGGATTATTGACTATTGCTCTACCAATGGCAACCCTTTTTTGCATACCACCAGAAATTTCTGCAGGCAATTTTTTTGTGGCTCCATCTAATTTTACACTTCCCATTACTTCAAATGCACGGCGTTTTTTTTCTCGATAGGTAAGATTTGTAAACATATCCAATGGAAAAGTGATGTTTTCTTCAACGGTAAGAGAATCAAACAAAGCTCCACCTTGAAAAATAGTGCCAATCTCTGAGCGAAGTTCTTGCTTTTCGTCTCTGCTCATTTGCATAATGTCTCTTCCATCAAACAAAATATGGCCGCTTGTTGGCTCATATACATTGAGCAAAGATTTAAGAAAAACCGTTTTTCCAGAGCCAGATTGTCCTATTACCAGATTCACTTTTCCACTATCAAAAGTTGTAGAAATACCTTTCAAAACTTTCGTTCCGTCGAATTCTTTTTTTAAGTCTTGTACTTCTATCATTAGCTTAATACGAGTTGAGTGATTAATAATTCTGAAAGAATGATGAAAACCATCGTCCAAACTACAGCTTGTGTACTTGCTCTACCTACTTCTAAAGATCCACCAGAAACAGTATAGCCAAAATATGCTGGTACTGTTGCAATAATAAAGGCAAATACCAATGTTTTTATTAAGGCATAATAATAAAAAAGTGGTGGCATATACATTCTGATTCCAGTTGTAAAATCTGCAGTAGTCCAGTTTCCAGTTGCCATTCCTGCCATATAGCCACCGCCAATTCCTACAACGATGCTTAATGCAATTAATAGAGGATTGAAAATTACCGTTGCTATTATTTTTGGTAGGATAAGGAAGTTTGCAGAGTTCACACCCATAATATCTAATGCATCTATTTGCTCAGATACGCGCATTGTTCCCATACTAGAAGCTATATAAGAGCCTACTTTTCCTGCTAGAATTAAACTAATAATGGTAGGGGAGAATTCCAAAATTAAAACCGCTTTGGAAGCGTATCCAACAAAAGATGTTGGGATAGGGAAATCTGATGCACTAAAATTATTGTACATCTGTATGGAGGTGACTGCTCCTACAAATATGGAGGTAAAGACTACCAATCCGAAAGAATTGATGCCCAAATCACTCACTTCTCTCATAAAAAGTTTCCAAAAAACGGAGGCTTTTTGTGGAGCTCTCATAGATTTTCCCATGAGAAGAAAATATTCTCCAAAAGCGTTTAGAAAAGTTTTAATCATTTTGCTAATTTAATGTTTTAATTTGATAAAAATATGTGGCTACCTTGCTTTTTTATCCCCTTTTATAAATAGGAATGTTGTTTTCACAACGATTACGAAATCCAATACTAAACTCCAATTCTTTACGTAAAAAATGTCTGCTAGGATTCTTTTTTTCATCTCTATACTCATATCTCCCATATCTCCCCTCAATCCGCTTACTTGTGCAAGTCCTGTAATTCCTGGTTTCACGAGGCTTCTGACCGTATATCTACCAATTTTTGCTTTATAATATTTATCTACCAATAGCATATGCGGTCTTGGACCAACTACAGACATTTGTCCCAAAAGCACATTGATGAATTGCGGCATCTCGTCTAAGCTAGATCTCCTCAAAAAATTTCCTATTTTGGTAATTCTTACATCATTGATCTGGGTGGTTTGTGTAGCATTTTCTTCATTTTCAAACATTGTTCGGAATTTGATGCAGCTAAAAACTTCATCATGATAACCAAATCTTAGTTGCCGGAAAAATATTGCTCCCTTGCTATCTATTTTTATTAAAATTGCAATGATAGGGAAGAGCCAAGAGCAAATTAAAACCAAGATTATTAATGAAAATAAGATGTCAAATATTCTTTTTAATAAATAATTTGTAAAGAAATCTAGCGGAAATTTTGCAGGAGTTAAGATGGGTTGTGTTTCTATATAATTTAATTCGTATTCGAAAAAATTATTATTTACGATATGTGGAATGAGCACAATTCTCACCTTATTTACTTCTGCAGCGGAATGTATTTTTCCTTCTAATTCTTTATTAATATTGCTATTATCTACGGGGAAATAGAGTGTGTGTATCTGCTCTTCTTTCCAAAATGCTACTAGTTTTTCTACCTCTAAATCTTGATTTCCAAATTCTTTAATACGAAATCCATAGTCTTTTCTTTCCTGCATTATATTTTCAAGAATTTCCCGACTATCTGTTTTTTGGCCCAGAAACATAATGTTTCTAAAGTTAATTCCTCTACTTCTTAAATATTTAACGGCAAAAAATATGGATGATTTTAAAAGCAGCAATAAAATGAAAAGACTAATCGCGAGCCAAAACCTTTCGCTTTTCAAAAATGGATTATTGCTTACTTTTCCTAAAAGTATGATGCCAAAAAGAAAGATAAGCATATGAGAAACAAATCGTTCCAGATACAAAGTATAGGTTAAATTCCTTGGTATGGTGTATAATTTTGTTCTACCACTCAATAAAATCCAAAATAATGTAAGCAATACTATAGAAAGTGCATTTTGCTCCCAAAGATCAGTATTTAGTTGTAAATCTCTATTTCTTTCAATAAAAAAAAAGACAAATACCAGCGAAATCACGATGATATCTAATAAGATAACACCAATTTTCAAATATCTGGAATACCGAAGTCTTTGCATTAAAGTCTAATAAAAAATAAATGTAGCGAAAATCCGCTCGATTATGGAATATTTAAATATTTATGCGTTTGCACAGAAGCATTCCATTGCGGATTTGCTAAAATATAATCTGTTATTTTTGGGTACATATCTTCCCTTTTGCTCCATTCACTTTGTAAATAAAGCTTGCAATTTTCACCAGTTTTTGCGGCTTGCTCTTCAGCAAATTGAAAATCATTATTATTAAAAATAATCATCTTTAGTTCGTGCGCTTTTGTATAAATTTCTGGTTTTGGAAGTCCAGTTTTTTTGGGTGAAAGCGTAATCCAATCTAAAATTCCACTCATGGCATATGCGCCGGAAGTTTCTATATGTATCTGGCAGCCAAGCTCTTTTAGTTTGTTTGTTAAAATTTCTAGATTCCATATCAATGGTTCTCCACCAGTTAATACAATTGTTTTACAGAAACTTGCCGCAATTATTGCAACCTCTTCTGCATCTAAAAGTGGATGAAGTTTTGGGTCCCAACTTTCTTTTACATCACACCAATGGCAACCAACATCACAACCACCCAATCTTATAAAATAAGCTGCTTTTCCGGTGTGTGCTCCTTCTCCTTGTATAGTGTAAAAATGCTCCATTACAGGGAGCATTTTTCCTTCTTTTAATAATATTTCTTCGTCCAATTTTTAATTTTTTATACCAGAATTGTTATAGGCTAATATTGTGTTCTTCAGAAGCATAGCGCGCGTCATTGGTCCTACACCACCAGGAACAGGTGTGATCCAACTTGCTTTTTTCTCGCAGCTTTCATAGTCTACATCTCCAGCTAAATAATATCCTTTCTTGCTGTCATTTTCTACTCTTGTAATTCCTACATCTACAATTACAGCACCATCTTTTATCATTTCAGCTTTCAAAAAGTGTGGATTTCCCAATGCAGTAATCACAATATCCGCGTTTTTAGTAAATTCTTCAATGTCTGTTGTATAACTGTGTGTTAATGTAACTGTAGAATTTCCAGGATTGCCCTTTCTTCCCATTAATATACTCATAGGTTTTCCTACAATTCTACTTCTTCCAATGATTACACAGTTTTTCCCTTCCGTAGTTATATTGTATCTTTCTAATAATGTGATTATTCCAAAAGGTGTTGCTGGCAAAAAAGTTTCCATTTCCAAAGCCATTTTCCCAAAATTTTCTGGGTGAAAACCATCAACATCTTTTTTAGGGTTGATAGCCATAATAATTTTTTCCTGATCCATTTCCTTTGGTAATGGCAACTGCACGATGAAACCATCTATTTCAGGGTTTTCATTCAGTTCTTTTATTTTATCTAAAAGTTCTTCTTCCGAAATATCACTGGCAAATTTAAACAAAGAAGATTGAAAGCCAATTTCTGCGCAATCTTTCACTTTGCTATTTACATAAGCTTTGCTTGCACCATTTTCGCCAACAAGAATTGCAGCGAGATGAGGTGCTCTATTACCAGATGCAGTTATTTTTGCTACTTCTATCTTTATTTCTTGTTTTATTTCTTTGGAAATTTTTAATCCATCTAAAATTTGAGCCATAATATTTTCTTTTTGGAAATTTTATTTAAAATTTTTGTAGTAATTAATCAAACCATTTGTAGAACTATCATGTGAGTTTGTTTCTTGATTATCAGATAATTCGGGAAGTATTTTGCTGGCAAGTACTTTGCCTAATTCTACCCCGTATTGATCAAAACTAAAAACGTTCCATATGATACCTTGCACAAAAATCTTGTGTTCATATAACGCTATTAATTGTCCTAAAGTATCTGGAGACAATTCTTTGAATAAAATAGAATTCGTAGGTGAATCTCCAGTGAATATTTTGAAAGGTGCTAAATTATTAATTTTATCATCTTCTAAACCAGAATTTTTTAATTCATCTTTTACCTCATTTTCAGTTTTTCCGAAAGCCAAAGCTTCTGTTTGTGCAAAGAAGTTTGCCAATAATTTATCTTGATGATCAGAAACCTGATTATTAGATTTTGCATAAGCGATAAAATCTGCTGGTATCAATTCCGTTCCTTGATGAATAAGTTGATAAAATGCGTGTTGCCCGTTTGTTCCGGCTTCACCCCAAATTATTGGTCCTGTTTCATAATTTACAAACTCTCCATTTCTATCGATGCTTTTTCCGTTGCTTTCCATATCTCCTTGCTGAAGATACGCCGGAAAACGTTCCAAATATTGCGAGTAGGGAAGAATGGCATAGGAAGCGGAATCATAAAAATTACGGTACCAAACGCCTAAAACTCCCATCACAACTGGAATATTATCTTTCAATTCTGATGTCTGAAAATGGATGTCGGTTTTCTCTGCGCCTTTTAATAATTCAATAAAATTTTCATAGCCTACAGCTAAAACAATACTCAAACCAATAGCGCTCCACAAGGAATATCTACCTCCAACCCAATCCCAAAATTCGAAAATGTTTTCTTCTGCTATTCCAAATTTTTTCACAGAATCTATGTTGGTAGAAAGTGCTACAAAATGTTTTGCAACATCTTCTTCTTTTCCAGATTTTAGAAACCAATCTTTTGCAGTTGCAGCGTTGGTCATGGTTTCTTGTGTAGTAAAAGTTTTGGAAGCAATGATGAAAAGCGTCGTCTCTGGATTCAGATTTTTCACTTTTTCTACAAAATCATTTCCATCTACATTGGATACGAAATGAACATTTAGTCTCGTTTTGTAGTGCATCAAGGCTTTACAAACCATCACAGGACCAAGATCAGAACCTCCAATTCCGATATTTACAACATCGGTTATTTCTTTGCCGCTGAAACCCTTGTGCTTTCCAGAAATTATATTTTCTGAAAAAGTTTTCATTTGCTGAAGAACTTTTTTTATCCCAGGTTTTATATTCTCCCCATCTACCAAAATTTCCTTATCAGAAAAATCTCGAAGTGCAGTATGCAAAACGGCTCTGTTTTCGGTTTCGTTGATGATCTCTCCAGAAAACATCGCTTTTATTGCCTCTTCAACTTTTGTTTCTTTTGCCAAATCAATCAGCAATTCTATTGTTTTAGAATTTGCTAAATTTTTAGAGTAATCAAATAAGTAATCAGAATTTACTATAGAAAACTCTTCAAATCTTTTTTCATTATACTTAAACAAGGTATTCAATTCAAAATCGTTTTGCTCAAAATGGGCTTCAAGATTTTGCCAAGCAATGGTGTTTTCGGGGTTTATATTTGGAAGCATAATTTTTCATTTAGTTAACAATTGATGCAAAAATTCAATTAAAATATAAAGGAAAATAGCACCGTGCAAATTTAAGTAAAATAAAGGCGAAATCCGTGGTTTAAAAGAGTTCCTTTTTTGGTAATTAAAATCTATTATTTTTTATTTAATTAAAATTATCTTTGTGTTTAAAATCAATTCCTAATGTTTACAGACGAATATTTCATGAAATTGGCTTTGCAAGAAGCTCAAGAAGCCTTTGAAAAAGATGAAATTCCTGTGGGTTGTATTGTTGTTTGTAAGGATAGAATTGTTGCGAAATCTCATAATCTTACAGAAACTTTAAATGATGTAACTGCGCATGCAGAAATGCAAGCCATCACTTCTGCTGCCAATTTTTTAGGTGGTAAATATTTGATAGATTGCACTTTATATGTAACATTAGAACCTTGCGTCATGTGTGCAGGAGCTCTTAATTGGTCTCAAATATCTAGAGTTGTGATTGGTGCGAGAGATGAACAGCGCGGGTTTATCAACAAAAATTTAGCGCTTCACCCTAAAAATGAAATTGCGACAGGAATTTTGGAGAACGAGTGTTCTGCAATTTTAAAAGAGTTTTTTTTAAATAAAAGGTAATTATTTTCCGTAGCAAGTATATTGCAATAGATTCTTTTTGGAAGATAATTTTGAGGGGATTACCTTCGAGAAAGATAGATTTTTGTAGAGGTAAAGTGTGTTCGTATCATCATATTTATCCTCAAAATCGTCCGGGCTTTTGGCGGTATAAATTTGCGTTTTGCTATCAAAATTATAATTATTTTTATACAAAGATCGGTGACCTTCCATTCCTTCATTATCTTCCAAAAGATTCAGAAATCTATTTTCAGCATTGATGATTAATTCATTTTTCGCATAATATTTTTTTTGCTGATTGATGTATTTCTTGATTTCTAGAGCTTCACTTGGTTCTATTTCGCCTCTTTCAGAAGATTTTTTGCCAAAATCGATAGTCAATTTATTTTTTTCGATTTTGCCGGTAAACTTGGCCAACATTCTAGAATTTTCATTGTAAGAAATGATAAATTCATTATTGTTTTCTAAATTTATTTGATACGCTTTTTTGTTTTCAACATTATTTTCCGAGGTAAAATTTGATAGAAATAACGCTTTTACGTTTTCGTCAAATACCTTTACAATTGGTTGATCCAAGCAATTTGCATCTTCATTTAAAATAGGTTGCAAAGCATCTGACGAAAAGCCAATGTAAGAATTTTCGTTAATGTCTAGATTCAGAAAAATTATTTTCGAGCCTTTCAATGCTTCATTTCTTCTACCAAAAACTTCAAATTTTTCTTTCGGTGCATTTGGAATAAATGTGATGTCTTGATGATCATTTTCTTCCCAAGTTCCTGATATTAAAGTGCCAAAAGTGAGCATTGCAAATTGGTGATCTTCAAATAAGAACCAGTTGTAACCACCATCATCCGGATTTCCTGAAGATATTTTGTAAAATCCGGCTGATTTTGATTGTGCTGTAAGATTTAAACCAAAAATAGAAATTGCGAAAAACAATAAAAATGAACTTTTCATTTTTTAAAATTCTACTGGGTTTGGTTTCAGGAAAGTGTACTGTAATTCTTTTTCTAATAAATTCCCGAGAACAATTCTTCCATCTTGTGAATTTTCAATTTCTGAACTTATATTCGCGGTTTGGTAATCTAAAACCTGCTGTTTTGTAGGATGAAGTGGCGCAACTACATTGTATAATTTGCCATTAGTTTTGTTTTTTATTAAATGGTCTACAATTTCTGCAATATCTTCATAATGAATATGATTCACAATATCATCGGGTTTTGGAAGAGCTTTGTTTTCAAAATATTTGGAGAATTTTCTTTCATCGCCCATCAATCCACCAAAACGTAAAATGTTGATTTGCGGAAAAGCATTTTTGTAAAAATTTTCTGCTGCGGAAATGTTTTTATTTAAATTTTCCGTGCTTTCTTCTGTGTAAATTCCATCTTCATGAGGATAAACGCCAACCGAACTAAAGAAAATTATTTGTCCTTTAAAATCTCCTAAAAATTCTTGTGCATTTTCAGCCATTTCTTCCGAAAATCGCTTTTTTGATACTGGCAAGCTTAATATTACAAGGTCTAGATTTCTAAAAAGTTCTGCAGTTTTTAAGTCAAAACCAGTTTGAAAATCTATCTGATAGGTTTCCAATCCCAAGCTTTTGAGATGAGCTGTATTTTCATCTGATCTTGTGGTTACGAATATTTCATTTTCTTTTTCTAGTTTTTGGGCTACTCTGGTTCCTAACCAACCGCAACCGATAATTCCTATTTTCATTTTTAAACAATTTTTTTAACACATAAGTTTTTTTAGGTGTACGCGTTAAAGTTAAACATAAGGGGAACATTAGTTTTGAAAATCGAAGATTTTCAAATATTCGTTTATTAAATTTTCTTTTGATTTTCTAAATATGCACTGAAATCTTTTGTCTCTTTTGCGGTTAAAAACCTTTTTTAGTTTGTTTCTTTCCCTAAATAATACAATCCTTTCAACGTGTGCAATCGATCTGCAATGTGTATTTTATCCGTCAAAGGTTTGTAAACGTGGGAAACTCCACCTGTTGCAATTACGAAACAGTCGTCTTTTACCTCATCGTTTATTCTATCTATAAAACCTTCTACCATTCCCAAATATCCGTAAACCATGCCACTTTGCATACAGGTTTCCGTATCTAAACCGAGCACAGATTTTGGTTTTTTTAGTTCAATTTCTGGCAATTGTGCCGTATCTTGGATCAAAGAATTGAGAGAAGTGATAATTCCTGGTGCGATGATGACGCCCAAAGTTTCGCCGTCTTCTGCAACACAACTTGCGGTGAGTGCTGTGCCAAAATCGAAAATTATTTTCTTTCTTTTTGGGTAAAGATGATGTGCAGCCACCAAATTGGCGTAGATATCTGTTCCCATTTGGTTAGATTTTGGCGAGACAGCAGATTTGGTTTCTCTACTAACCAAAACGGGCATTTGTCCGTGGATTTTCCGAATTGCGCTAGAAACATCACGCGTTAGTTGTGGAACTACAGATCCGATGATTACTTTTTCGATGCTTGTAGCTTCTAATTTATGTGTTTGGTACATCATGCTGAATTGCATTTGCAACTCGTCGCTTGTGCGGTATGGTTTTGTGTTGATGATCCAGGAAATTTCGCAATTATCTTCATTAAATAATCC
The DNA here is from genome assembly GCF_013294015.1 of Frigoriflavimonas asaccharolytica. Taxonomy (GTDB): domain Bacteria; phylum Bacteroidota; class Bacteroidia; order Flavobacteriales; family Weeksellaceae; genus Frigoriflavimonas; species Frigoriflavimonas asaccharolytica. The sequence goes on along the minus strand of NZ_JABSNO010000007.1, from coordinate 138,069 downwards.
AAAACGAATGTTGGTATTTCCTATATTGATGACGATGGATTTCATAGATGAATTTTATTCTGCCGTAAATGTAGGGAATTTAGGGAAGATGGGGGTTTCAATTGATTAAAACTTCCGAAGATCAAAATATGCTTGTTTGTAATAAAACGGTTTCCCATTTTTTTTTATCATTATGCGTGAACTAAAATAACTTTTAGTTTTGAATTAAGAATAGACTTTTAATTTACGATTTGTATTTTTCTTATTTTAAAAGATCGTCGAAGGGTCAAATCCAGCTGCCTTTATTGCTGGTGCTAATTCGTCTGCTAAAAATTCTTTCTCTTCAGTATCCAATTCGTCCCAAGGAAGTTCATCTACTATATTTGAAACTTCTTTATATTTCGGTTCCGAATCTTCATTTGCACTGTAAATTTTTTCAAGTTTATCGAGGAAATCATTTGTAGCTTTTCTGAGTTTTAGAATTATAGATTGTTCAGAAGGGTTTAGTCCACGAGCTGCCCAATTCTTGGGATCAACGAAAGTATTGGATGTTCTTATTTTTTCTACAGTAATTTTAAAATTCTTTTGGTTCATAACAGTTAATAATGTTTCTTTTTTTGTTTCATATTTCCGCTTTTCCTCATTGCAAGAACTAAAAATCAAAAATAATAGAATTATGGTAAATGTTGACTTCATTATAATTAATTACTTGCGATTGAAATTTAGATATTCTCTTAGTTAAAACTAATTAAAAACAAAAATTTTTTAAATTTATACAAAGAAATTATTTGTTGTCTACACAACCATAAATACGAGGAACGAAGCAATCTTGACACGTTTTTTACTTCATGTCGAGATTGCTTCGTTCCTCGCAATGACTCACGTTTAAATTGATTTTAATTAATTACTTATTCTCAAAAAAATTATTCTCCGCATTCACATCTGCTAATCTTTGGGAAACATCTATGCCACCAGCTATTATTTGATCTTTAGAAAATGGTACGGTAAACGTGTATTCTTTCTGCGTCCATGGCCAATATTCCAGTGTTTTGAAATCTCCATACGCATCCGTTTTTTTCCAAGTTCTAGTCATATTCATAGGGATTTGGAAATTTGTAATTTTCTGATCTTTGGTAATGATACTAAAATCTATCGGCATTGGTATATCGCCAATTTTTTCTAAAGTGATGGTTGTAGAAGTTGCATTGTATTTCACATCTTTTACGGCGTAATCAATCGTTTTCGTGGTATTGATCCAATAATGATGAAACCATTTGAGATCTATACCAGAAATTTCTTGTGCAATGTGGATGAAATCTCTATCTGTTGGGTGTTTTAGATGCCATTGATTGTAAAATTCCTTCATTATTTTGTTTAAAGTTGGTGCTCCTACAATATAATTTAGTTGAATTAAAAACGTATTTCCTTTCGTGTAAGATGCTACAGAATATGCCGAACCATTGTCGTGATGATCTCCCAACCAACCTGCTGGTTCTTCTTTCCCAGTTTTATTAAATTTAATGTAGCCTTGCACGCTTTGATAGAATGGATTTGGAATCGCGTTTTCTGGCGGGAAAAGCTCATTCATTATTTGATCATCATAATAGCTGGTGAAACCTTCGTCCATCCATGGTCGCATACTTTCATTATACGCCATCATTTGCTGATTCCAAGAATGTCCACCTTCGTGCACCATCAAACCAACCAAACCTTCTAAACTGCGTGCTTCGCCCAAAATCATGGTGCACATTCCGTATTCCATACCGCCATCTCCGCCTTGTATAAAGGAATAGGTAGGATAAACATAGTTTCCAAAATTGGAATTCATGTATTGATAAAAGCGGGAAATGTAAGGTTTTGCTTCTTCCCAATATTTTGTTTTTTCAGATTTTTGATAAACGAAATATACTTTTGGTCCATTTTCAACTTGAAAATTTTCTACGGTGTAATCTTTATCTGCTGCCCAAGCAAAATCCAACATATTTTTTGCGGTCCAATGCCAAGTTGCTTTTTTGTTTTTGTCTGCTTTTATTTTTGAATTTGCATCGTAACCTTTTACTTCTGTAGGATTTTCTAAAACTCCACCAGCACCGATGATATAATCTTTGTCGATATTAATTTTTACATCAAAATCTGCAAAAGGAGCGTGAAATTCTCTACCGATGTAATCAAAAGTTGCCCAACCATCATAATCGTATTCTGCTATTTTTGGGTACCATTGTGTTACCGTCATATCAATACCTTCGCGATTATTACTACCACTTCTTCGAATTTGCATAGGAATTTTTGCATCCCATTCCATTTCAAAATTTGTGGTAGAATTTGCTTTGATGTTGTCGGCAAGATAAACTTTCATAATGGTTTCTTGAATTTCAAACTTCAAGGTTTTGCCGTTTTGTTTGATCCAATGAATATTCTGCGCACCTTCTTTGTCTTTTGGAATACTTGCTAAACGAGAAATACCATCTTTTTGCAAACGGGAATCTCCATTTGTCCCTTGGTTTGTTACTCTTTGATCCATCATAGAACCAGGTTTGAAAGCATTCCAATACAAATGAAAGTAGACGACATTCAATTCATCTGGGGAATTGTTTGTGTATTTTAAGTTTTGTTTTCCGTTGTAAGTCAGGGCTTTTGCATCTACATCGATATTCATTTTGTAGGAAGCAGCTTGTTGGTAGTACGGACCTTTTTGCGCGGAAATAAAATTTGCACAAATTGCAAAGGTGAGGATGAAAATATTTCTGATCATTGATTTTAAATTTTAAAAAGGAAAGATAGGAAAATTCTTTGTGATTGAAAAAATTGTGCAGAAATCAAAAAAAATCCAATGAAATGAATCATTGGATTTTTGAATATATTTTAAAAAAAATTTATTTCCCAGAACTCTCCAAAATCTTCTCTAAAATTTTCAAAGTGATTAAATAAGTAGGTTTCACTCCTGTTAATCCTAAACCTCCAGAAGATAAAGTAGATCCCGTTTTCAAAGGATTATCGGAAGCGTAATAAGCGTACATTACAAACAAATCTTCGGAAATATGCTTTCTAATTTTGCTTGCAACTTGTATCGCTTTTTGGTAATGTGCTCCTTCCATTTCCAAACCGATGGCTTTCCAAGAAGTCGTCATAAAGTATTGTAGAATGTCTTTATTTTGCAGAGATGTTCCCAAAACGGTAATCATTCCGCCTTCGAAGGCTTTTAATTCATCGTCTATAAAATCTTCTAATTTCAATGCGTTTTCAAACACGTAATTGTCTGCAGTTCCTTCAAAAATATGGGAAGTTGGGATCATAATATCGCCTTTTTCGCCTGCAAGAATTCCCGCTTTCCCCATGATGGAAATAGATTTCACCTTCATGGTATATACTTCTTCATTTACATTGTATGGGCGAAGAAGTTCGTCCATTATTTCATAGGCTTGCTCGCCAAAAGCATAATCAAATACTAAAATCACATCGTCTCCAGAAAACTGAGTGCCTTCAAACGGTGTATTTTTAAAATCTATTTTACTTAAATCTATGATTTGCACATCTATATTACTTCCACTTTTATCATTAATATAGATCAAACCTTGTTGCAAAGAATATTCTAAAATCTGATCTTGCAGTGTTTTTGTATCACTAATTTCTGCGTACAATTGGTAATCTGCATCTTGCGTATTTTTCTTTTTTAAAGCTTGGTTGGCAAAAAGCATATTTTTCACAGAATGCATATTTGCAGAAATTATATGAAGCGGACGATTGCCCAATTCATTTTCTACCAAAACTTCTTTCACTTTTTGTGCCCACTTTTCGCCAAAATAATGATGGCCAACTCTTTCTCTCAAAATCGCAGAGAAGTGAATTTCTCTTTCACGAATTTCTTTGTGGTCCAACATAGAATTTTGACCTAAAAAATAAATGATTTTAAAGAAACGATCTGGGTTTTCATCGGAACCAAAAGCATTGTAGGCAACCAAAGTTTCATCAAAAGTTCTGCCCAAAAGCGACGAAAGATGGATTAATGCTACTTCTTTTTCCTTTCTGCTAAAAGATTTTTCGCCAATGGCAACCTCTTCTATTATTTTCCAGGTGCGTTTTGGTCGGCAATCGTCTTCCATCAAAAATCCAAGATTTCTAATTTTATCGGCTTCTATATATAAAAAGGTAAGGTGAGTAAGAATATCGTAAATTTCTGAACGACCTAATAGAACTTCAATATTCATCTGGTGTTCGTCTATTCTATAGCAATCTCTTCTTCTTTTTTTCGGAATAATGGCTTCAAAACTGGCTTTATCAAATCCTTCATCGGAGGTAAGATGCACGAATGCAGTTTCCTCAATTCCTTCTGGCAAACGATCTAGAACATACATCAAGCCATCTAGTTCTATTTTATTGGGCACACTCATGCTACCATAGATTTCTGGGTTGATGTTCATCAATAAAGTCCTCAACGAACTACCAGAAACTCCTGCAGGTTTGAAAAAGCCACGATAGAAGAGATGTCTCATCGTTACATATAATCTTTCTATTGCTTCCGTTGTTTCCCTTGCTCTTGAATATACCATGAATTAAATTTTTGCAAAGATACGAAATGACCTTCAAAATTTTTAAATAAAAAACCGCCTTTTTGCAAAGACGGTTAAGAAAAAAAGTAAAATTTTTATTGAAAAGTATATCCTAAACCAAGTGAGAATACAGAATTTTTTGCTTGTGTATTTGCTTTATCTATATCTGTAAATCCGATTGAATATCTTGCATTAAAGCTTAAACCTGTAGGCAGTTTATAACCAGCACCTATCACACCAGAGAAATCGGCAGTTTTTAATAAGCTTTTTATATCTGTAGTTGTAGAAGTGATATTTGTAACTGTGGGAGTGAAATTTCTGTCGTCTATCGTCATTTCGTTTTTAGATTTTGCCCCTACTAAAAACCCAACCTGTGGCCCCATTTCTCCATAGAAGCCATTTCCAAATTCATATTGTACTACAATTGGTACGTTTACGTAGTCTAATTGTATATCATTTTCTAATTTCAAATCCATCAAGGGTAGAAAATTGGGAGTGTTCGTAGTCCATTTCGTGCCTTGCATAGAGTAAAGTACTTCTGGTTGCACGCTGATTTTGTTGCTAATTGGTATATTTACAAATGCACCGCCATAAGCGCCAAACTTTGCATCGTTGCTGGTAACTCCAGATCCTGAAAGGTTTGCGAAATTGGCGCCAGCTTTCACGCCAAAATTTACTTCGTTGGTAGATTGTGCAGTTATAAAGTTGGCTGCTAATAAAGTTCCGATTGCTAACATTTTTAAAGTTTTCATAATAAAATTTCTTTGTGATTAATATTGGGACAAATGTAGACCAGATCAGGATCTATTTTCAAAGGATAATCACGCGATTTATTATAGAAAAACCCCTAAATAAAAATAGGAAAAACACCTTTTTTGTTTTAAAAACAAGCGCATTTCCTATTGTTTATCGGTAAAATTGAGTTGATGTATTTAGAAGTTTATAAAGGAAATTTAGTTGCGACCAAAAGCTTTTTTCAATTCGGTTTCAAGATTTTTGAAAGCAACATTATTGATGGTATTTATTAATTTACCATCTTCATATACTTGAATTTTGTATTTATTCCCAGGTAATTCTGTGATTAAAGTTCCGTCCGTTGGCTTGCCATATGGATCCAAACGAACTCCAGAAATAATATTGCCATCTATTTCGCCGGATTCCATTTTATCTAAAGTGATGATTTCCGAAAGATTATTAAATACATTTTGAGCAGTTTTAAATTCATCATTAATTAAAGAATAAGCGTGGTAAAAAAACTTGGAACCAGCATAATTGTCATGTTCACGAAATTTGATTTGTATTGTGTTGGAAATTAATTTTTCACCTTCGATTCTGTATGTTATGATACTTTCAACAAATTTTCCGGCCAGATTTTTATTCGTATTGTATGTTCTTTCATCCACAATATAATTGTCGGTATATAGTTTTACACTTAAATTATCTTCAGAAAAATCTAGTGTTATTTTGGCTTTCTTATTCTCTTGCAGATCATGCATTTCTATGCTATTTCCATTTAATTCAAAATGAATTCTATTAAAATAATTCATTGCAAAAAGATCCCAGTCAAAACTTTTCAATTCACCATTGGTTAGGTATTTAGAGATAAATTGCTTACTTCCTATGGTGTATTCTATACCATCATAGATTTTACCGTCTTTAAAAGTGGATTTTATATCATAATATTGATGTCTGTATTCATCCATATTTGAAAGATAATCATTGGAATATTGAAATTTCGGCTGTCCGTTTTCGTAGTAATTTACTTGCTTAAACTCTCTATTTTCATCGTTTTCAAAATAGCCAGAGAAAGGTTTTCCATTTTTAAAAATGCCTGTATAAAATTCTTGCGGATCTGCAACTATTGAAAAAGAATAATCTTGAATTTTTGCAATTTGATTGTTTTCATAGAATTTTTGTTTCACAATATTTTCATCGTTTAAAGCGTATCTATCTTGATAGATTTCTGAAACAATTTGTCCATTTTTAAAAATTGTACTGCTTTCTTCTTCAATCAAAGTTCCTTCCATTGGTTCATCATCTTTATAAACTAAAGTTGCAATTGGCTCTTCATCTTTATAAAAAGTGGTTATTCCATTCAATTTTTCATTTTGAATTGTATAAGTTTCTTTAAGATTTTCTATTCTATGACCAAATTTTTTCTGCAATCCCGTTTTCTTAGAATTTTCAACATTAATTAATTCTTCATCATTGTCTCTTCCTAATTTCACTACAAAAGTTCCATTGTAAGGTTCGTTGTTTTTATATACTCCTTTAGCAAATATTTTCCCATCTTCATTTTTCGCAATTGCTTCTCCTTCTTTTTTGCCGTTTTGGTAATTTAGATTTACCGTAAATTCTCCAATATTTTCATCGAAATTCCCTTCATAAGGATCGTTTTCTTTGTATATTCTTTTCGTTTTTATAGTACCATTTTCCGTGTAAATAATTTCATTCTCTTTCTGCCAATCTTTATAATGCGTTTCAGATAAAATTTTTCCTGATGGGAAATAAGCGGTGGATTTTCCAGTTATTTTTTCTTTAACATAAGGTGTTGTAGATTTTACTTCCTTTGCAAAATTATTTTGCTCAAAGTACTTATATTCAGTTCCGTTGATGATGGGGTTTCCATATTTTGTTAAATTATTTTCTGTGATATTTTGAATTAATTTTCCCGATTTATCGTAGTTTTTCTGTTGTATTAAATCTCTGCCGTAACTTTCGATACTATAGACTAATTCTTGGGCTAAAACTCTAGAATCTCTCCAGAATATTTTTTGAGAAATTGTTTTTAAAGTTTTATTTTCAGGTTTTTTTGTTGGTGTTTCTACACGAGAAGTATTTTCATTTTGCATCATTGGTCGCACAATAATGGCTTGAGCTTCCGTTGTATTTTCATTAGAATTATATTCTTCTTCGTCTCCTCTATTGTAATCATAATCTTCTGAAAAGAATTCGAAATCTCCACTTACGGGTTTTCCATTTTTATAAATTCCTTTCATTAAAACTTCTCCATTATTATCATAAACTGCTGTTTCACCATCTTTTAAACCATCTTTATAATGCACAGTTTTTCTTATTTTTCCATTGGCGTGATAGTATTCTAGCGTAGAATTTTTTGTTTTGTTGATGTATTGTCGAAAACTGGAGTTGTTTCCGTTTTCGTCGTAATAAGAAATATCGCCTACATATTTTTCTTCATTATTTTTAAAAGTATATCCTTCAAATTGTAGAGTTCCATTCATATAGAAATCTCTTATCAAAACCAATTCGCCTACTTCTTTCATTGGTATTGGTCTGTAAAAAGCCGCGTTTGCTTTGCTCGTTTTTTTCCAATCTTTATCAAAATAGATGGCATTATTCTGAGAAGAAACAACTTGAAATAATATAAGACTAAAAATTAAAATTAATTTATTCATAACAATGATAAAAATGTTTAAACAAAAATAACTTATTTAATAATTATAAATGATTTTGTAAAAACCATTAATATTGAAAATTACGGTAATTTTTAAGGGGTTGTTTGATTTAAAAATTAATATTTCTAAAAATATTACTAAAAAATGAGGGGTGTAGCTTAGATATTTAAAAAATTACTTTAAATTTGCAGAATAAATTAAAAAAAATGTCCACACTAAGATTTAAAGCTTTGGCAGAATTGCCATTTAGAGATTACAGAAGAGATAATGCGATTGAGGTTCCCGCAAAACTTTCAGAACTATATTGTTCCAATGTGTTTTCTGAAGATACGATGAAGCAATATCTTACCAAAGATGCTTTCACCTTTTTGTTGGATGCCATGAATAAAGGAAGTAAAATTCCTAGAAATATTGCAGATCAAGTTGCTGTTGCCATGAAAGATTGGGCAATGAGCAAAGGTGCAACGCATTATACGCATTGGTTTCAACCATTAACGGGTGCAACTGCAGAGAAGCACGATAGTTTTTTCACGCCATTAGAAGGTGGAAAAGCAATAGAAAGATTTGCTGGTGGAATGTTGATTCAACAAGAACCAGATGCATCTTCTTTCCCAAATGGTGGTATTAGAAATACCTTTGAAGCAAGAGGTTATACAGCGTGGGATCCTACTTCTCCTGCATTTATTATGGGAACAACTTTGTGCATACCATCTATTTTTATTTCTTATACTGGCGAAACTTTAGATTATAAAGCACCACTTTTGAGAGCGCTACATTCTATAGACGAAGCTGCTACTTCTGTGATGCAATATTTTGATAAAAGCATTACGAAAGTAACACCAACACTTGGGTGGGAACAAGAATATTTTTTGATAGATTCTGCATTATACAAATCTCGTCCAGATTTAGTTTTGACGGGGAAAACACTTTTAGGCCATTCTCCTGCGAAAGGACAACAATTAGACGATCATTATTTTGGTTCCATTCCTACAAGAGTGATGAACTATATGAAGGAAGTAGAAATTGAATGTATGAAATTGGGAATTCCCGTTACTACACGCCACAATGAAGTTGCGCCAAACCAATTTGAGCTTGCACCAATGTTTGAAGAAGCCAATGTTGCAGTAGATCACAATTCATTATTGATGGATATTATGGCGAGAATTGCGCATAAACATCATTTCAACGTTTTGTTTCACGAAAAACCTTTTGCAGGTGTAAACGGAAGTGGAAAACATAATAACTGGTCGCTTTCTACAGATAAAGGCGAAAATCTATTAAGCCCAGGAAAAAACCCGAAGAAAAATTTGCAATTTCTTACCTATTTTGTAAACACTATAAAAGCTGTTCACGATTATGCAGATATGCTGCGTGCAGCAATTGCATCTGCAAGTAATGACCATAGATTGGGAGCCAACGAAGCTCCACCAGCAATTATTTCCGTTTTCATCGGTTCGCAATTGTATAATGTATTGATGGAATTGGAAAAAGTAACCGAAGGAAAACTTTCTCCAGACGAAAAAACAGATCTTAAACTTAATGTAGTTGGTAAAATTCCAGAAATCCTTTTGGATAATACAGATAGAAACAGAACTTCACCGTTTGCATTTACAGGAAATAAATTTGAAATAAGAGCTGTTGGTTCTTCTGCAAATTGTGCAGAAACGATGATTGTGATGAATGCCATCGTTGCAAAACAACTGAAAGATTTTAAAGTTGAGGTAGAAGCTTTAATAGAAAGTGGCTTGAAAAAAGATGAAGCCATCTTCAATATTCTAAGAGAATACATCAAAGATTCTAAAAATATAATGTTTGAAGGTGATGGATATTCCGACGATTGGGCAAAAGAAGCAGAGAAACGCGGCTTGAATAATTTAAGAACGACGCCAGAAGCTTTGGCTTCAGAATTGGACCAGAAATTTGTAGATCTTTATGCAGATTTAGAAATTTTCACGCATAGAGAAGTGGAAGCTAGAAATGAAATTAAATTGGAAAAATACTCCACTGTGATTGATATTGAAGCCAGAGTTTTGGCAGATATCGCTAGAAATCACATCATTCCTTCTGCATTAAATTATCAAAACAGATTGATAGAAAATGTGAAAGGTTTGAAAGAAATTTTTCCAGATGATGAATTTAGAGTTTTGGCAAAAGAGCAAATGAGTTTGATTGCTAATATTTCTGGAAATGTTTCTACCATAAAATTAGGTGTAGAAAATCTTTTGGAAGCAAAAGGAAAAGCAAGAGATACCGCAGGAAGCCAAACGCAAGCAGAAGCGTATTGCAAAGATGTAATTCCGTTTTTCGAAACGATAAGAACTGCAGCAGATAATCTAGAAATGATGGTAGATGATGAGCTTTGGCCATTGACGAAATACAGAGAAATGCTTTTCACAAGATAAATACATTTTAAAATTTAATACTAAAACTCCTGATTTTATTAGGAGTTTTTTGTTTTTTATTTTAAAAACTCATTCAAAACAAGAATCTGTACTACAATTTGATTAATTTTACTCATCCGAAAAAGTACTGATCTAGTACAAAATTCTATTTCAAAAATACAAAATTATGAAAACAAGTTTTATCAGTAAAACGGAAATAAATGAAGGGGAACAAGTTGGTGGTGAAGATTTAAGAAAAGGTATTTTGGAATTGATTCAAAAACAGTATCCAGATTTTTCTCAGTCAGATTACATATCACTACAAGAACTTAATCTATACCGAAGGTTATACCTAACTTCCCTTATTACAGAGGAGAAAGGAGAGTTGGATATGATAGATGTGGATGTGATGGATGCTATTAATAATAATTCTATTCTATCAGAAAACATTCAGGATGAGGTAGAAAAAGAAAATACAGTAGGAGAAAATCTTGCAGATAAAGTGGCCTCTTTCGGTGGAAGTTGGACGTTTATTCTAGTTTTCTTCACTTTTATAATGGTTTGGATTTTTATAAATATTTGGTTTTTAGCTGCTAAATCTTTTGATCCGTACCCATTTATTCTATTAAATTTAATTCTTTCCTGTTTAGCAGCTATACAAGCGCCAATAATAATGATGAGCCAAAACAGACAAGAAGCTAAAGATAGAATACGCGGCGAGCACGATTACAAAATCAATCTAAAAGCAGAATTAGAAATAAAATTATTAAGCGAAAAAATTGACCATCTTTTGGTTCATCAAAACAAAATGATGCTCGAAATTCAAGAATTGCAAACAGATTATTTGGAAGATTTAATGAAGGAAATTCGGAAAAAAAATTAATATGGCTGTCCTTATTAATATATAATAAATGAATTGTTTAAAATAAAAAGCTTCATTTTAAACAATCATAAATATCGAAAAATTCAATGTAAAATAAATTTTTAATACAGCTTACAGGAAAAACACCCTTTTTTATGTTAACAAATCATAAAATTATTGAAACCATATATCACTAAAATAGGGAATCTAAATGATAATTCTATTAACATACATGGAAATTCTGTTAAAATACGTTAAAAGACACCGATCAGTTTTTCATAATTACGTAGATATTTATCGTAATCTCTATTTTTGCTCTCGTTAATCACATGATATACTATATGAAAAGCAAATTATTATTATTCTCAGCTGTTTTGGTTTCTTTATTTTCTATGCAATCTTGCGTTACCAATTATGTAGTTTCAGAACCAGCTATATATTCTAAAAGTTACAATTCTAATGCCAATATCTCTTCTATAGATTCAAAAATATTAGCAGAGAATAAAAAAGTATTAATCAATAGTTTTGCATATAACAAACCAAATTCTGTAGAATCTACAGTTTCTGCATTAAAAAAACTAGAGATTGCAAAAATTGCAAAGCACACACAAACAATAGATGCATTGCTAGAAGAAGCAAAATCTTACTTAGGAACGCCATACAGATACGGCGGAACAACTAGAAAAGGTATAGATTGCAGCGCATTCGTTCTTTCAGTATTTGGTGCAGCGGCAGGAGTTTCTTTGCCTAGAGTAGCAGCTTCTCAAGCGAAAGAAGGAGAAGATATCGCAAAAGAAGATTTGCAAAAAGGAGATTTGTTGTTTTTCTCAAAAGGAAGAGGAATTTCTCACGTTGGTATTGTAGAAGAAGTAACGGCAGAAGGTGATATCAAATTTATACATGCCGCAACATCCAAAGGTGTGATGATAACGACCTTGGGCGAAAGCAGCTATTGGAGCCCTAAATTTAGATATGCAAAAAGAATCATCAACGCAGATAGTGAACCAGTGAATATGGCACAAAACTAAAAAGCTTTGTTTTAAAAATACAAAATCCTTTGAAAATTTTCAAAGGATTTTTTTTGTTGAATTTTGCTGAATTATTTTAATTGTTTTATACCTGAAATAAGGAAATCTTTGATGGGCAAAACGCTCATTATCTTAATATCTTCCCAGATGGAACTTTCGTTTCCAAGAAATTTAAAAATTTTTTCTGGGGATACTTTTCTGAACATTACGGCAAAAATTTCTTTACCCGTTTGTTTTTTACTCAGCAACACTTCTAGCAACGTACGATCATACCAATCAAACATTTTATCTCGAAAGGTTTTTGCAGGATGAGGATATTTATCTAACTCTAAATTGTGCACAATTTCTGCAGTGTTTTTCTGAATAAATTGGAAAGTATATCCGCTGCTTGCTTTCGTAAATCCACCTGCAGTTCCTATATTGATAATATTTTTAGAAAGTAAAGCCGTTCTTTCAAATTTTGCTAAAGACATCGGAATGATGCCAAATTCTGTGTGTTTAATCTTAAAATTTTCTATTTTCAGATCTTCTCGGATGTATTTTTTTAACGCAATCTCATACGCTTCTTTTTCCAAAACTTTCTCGCTGAATAAAGTGTATTCTACCAAGGCTTCCGTAGAACTCGTAGGCAAAACATACATAAATGTTGCGCCGTTTTTTTGGTCTAAAGTAAAATCCATCAAGGTGCCAATTTCACTATTGAATGTTGCGCGTTCAGTTTGGATCACCCAACCTGTAAAATGCTGTAATAAGGCGTTTTTTACGTTGATTTCAGGATTAAATAAAGTCGTGGAATTAAAGATATATTGCGCTGAATATCGCCCTTTATCTGTTTCTACTATTGCCAAATTTTCCTCAGACGAAATATTTACAATAGGTTCTGTTAAGAAACTTACATTCCCAAAATCTTTAGCAAAAGAAAACACAAATTGATAAAAATCTAAACCTTGAATCATTTTGTAGCTATAATTTTTCAAATGGAATTCTTTGGTAAATTTTTCAGTTTTGAATTCTAAATTTTTCCATTGATTGCAGACTACTTCTTCAAAAATACCTTTTCCAGTTTCCCAAAAACACCAAGTTCTATCATTGCTATTCTTTTCAGCTTTGTCTATCACGAGGATTTTTTTCTTGTTTAATGTTGAATTTTTCAAAATTCTGTAGAGCAAGCTCAATCCTGCAGCTCCAGATCCTGCGATGATGTAATCGTATTTATTTTCAGAAGTTGTCATATTATAATAAAGAAAAAATAGCGTGAAATTTTAAAGATACAGTAAACAATTAATTTTAGAAAAATTTTATTGCTAGAAATTTGAAAAGATTTTTCAACCATTAAGAAATTAAGATTATTAAGTACATCATTCGTCAATTTTGAAATAGTTTCTACCAAAAACTTAATTTCCCTTAATTTCTTAATAGTTCAGTTAACAATTTACTTTTCAGTTTTCATCCATCGGTCCCAAAAAGTAAAATACAAACCGAAGTTTTTCTTTAAATTTCTGTGGTGCTGATCATGATGAGTAGCACCAATAATATGCTTCTGGAAAAATTTAAATTTTTTGATAGAAGGATAGATTTCTACACCAGCATGATTGATGATGGCAGAAAGCGTCATTAAAAATAGCGTAATCATCACAGCTACGAAACTCATTGGCAAAACCATCAATATTGCAGGAACGATGATGGCTTGCAAAAAAGATTCTACGGGATGAAATGAAAACGAGGTGAAAACGGTGGTGTTTACACTTTGATGATGCGCCATGTGAAATTTTTTCAGAATTTTGGAAGTGTGCATCCATTTGTGCAACCAATAATAATAAAAATCGTGGATCAGTAGATAAATGATCACGCTTATTGGGATATACCAAAGTGGAAAATCATAGATGTCTGTATAAATTTGGGTGAAACCAAGCTGCCAAAAAACCAGCAAAATCATACCCATCACACTAAAAATGATGGCGCTGTAGGAAGATAATATCAATTCTCTTTGTATCTGTTTGCCATTATTTTTAGGTGTGAAAAGAATGCGTTCTTTGTTTCCTCTATCAAAAATTTTGAAAACCAACCATTGATAAAAACCCGAAAGCAAAATATAGCGGATGTAAACAATGATGAATATCAAAACCAGCGACACCAGAAATGTAACAGGATCTGTGAAATCTAAACCGGCGATTGTTTTCATTATTAAAAATTGAACTTGCTGATTGTAAAGATAGTGAAGAAAAATTTGAAGTTTTCATACAATAAAACATGATTTTTATCAAAAAGCATAAAATCCTTCTACGACGGTTCAAATTTCACTTCAAACTCATTCGGAGTGAAGCAAAATTCATTCGTAATTCTTCAACAAGCCATTGAAGTTCTGCAGAATAGTAATTAAATACTTCTGGACGAAATTTTAGTATAAATAACAGTTTAACTGTCGAAGAATCTTCAATTGTGAAACCAAAATTTTTAGTTTACACCAAAGAATTCTGATCGCTGTAATTCAACTTAAAGAAAACAAACGTCATGATTGAAAAGGCAACCAAAGAACTTCCGCCATAGCTGAAAAAGGGTAGTGGAATACCAACGGTAGGGAAAAGTCCCATCACCATTCCGAGATTTATAGAAAAATGTAGCAATAAAATAGACGCGAAACAGTAGCCAAAAACCCGATTGAAAACCGTTTTTTGTTTTTCTGCTAAATAATAGATTCTTCCGATGAATAAGGAATAAATTAAAATTAACAAAGAACTTCCAAAGAAACCCCATTCTTCGCCAACTGTACAAAATATATAATCTGTTTCTTGTTCTGGTACAAATTTACCTTGCGTTACAGAACCTTCTTTGTAGCCTTTCCCGAAAAATCCGCCAGAACCGATTGCCGTTTTTGAGTATAAAAGATTGTAGCCAGAAGTATCTCGAAAGGCTTTTTCGCCTTTATATAATACTAAAATTCGCTCTCTTTGATGGTCTGGCATTTTTTCTAAAATTAATGGCGAAGCGAAAGAAAGCCCGCAAAGAAAAATTAATATCCCAGAATATTTTCCGATACTTATTATATCCCAAGTAATTCTGTATAAATTTACTACGATTAAAATAGCTGCTAATATTATAATTGCAATCACCACATAAAGCGGATCTACTGCTAAAGAGATTAGAAATACGGCGCCAATAACACCTACCACTCCAAATACATAACCACTTAATCCTTCGCGGAAAAGTGCAATCACAAAGGCAGAAAATACGAGTACAGAACCTACATCTGGAATCATAAGAACTACAAAAGCAGGTATGCCAATAATGGCAATAGAAGTGACGAGGGATTTATTATTTTTAAGATTAAAATCTCCTCCAGATACATAATTGGCAAGCATTAGTGCTGTTCCAATTTTTGCAAATTCTACCGGTTGCATCGTCATACTTCCGAATTTGTACCAGTTTCTTTGTCCAAGAATTTCTGTACCAAATGGAAATAAACCTATCAAAAGTAATACGCCACCGATATAGAAAACACCTGCTAAATTCTCGAAAAATTTGGTGCGCATAGCGAAAATTATCAAGCCTAGAAAGAGGGAAATTCCTAAATACAAGGCTTGCTTGTTGCCTAGTTTTTCGTCTACAGAATATACATTTGCAACGGCAAAACCACAAATGAATAGGTAGCAAAGAATGCCAATTTTATCTAAACCTTCTAGCCACTTCATTTTTTGGATTTTAGGTTTAATCTTATCTGTAGAGAATCTTTTTTATAAAGCAATTCTGCACGAAGCGCGGCATCTTTTATAAATTTTAAACTATCTTGTATTTGGAGAATCTTCAGAGAATCTTTGTTGGGTTCTTTGTACCAACCTTTCTTTTTCAGGCGTGCAATTTCTTGTCGTCTATACTCACTCATGAAACTTCCGTTGATCATTTTTTTGTATAGATTTTCTCTTTTTATATCTCCTGTCAAAAATTTCTCTGCAATTACGGTACAAGCTGGTCCTGCCCAAGTTGCTCCAAAACCAGCGTGTTCCATAACGGCAACTACTACGATTGTTGGATTTTCTGCAGGCGCAGCCAAAACAAATATTGAATTATCTTTACCTTGTGGCACTTGCGCAGTTCCCGTTTTTGCAAGCTGCGTGAAATCTTTGGATTTTAAGCTTCTACCAGTTCCTGCAAGCATTACTTGTTCCATACCCTTCATCACAACATCGTAATAATGCGGATTTGTAACCAGGGTTTTATGTTTTACTTTAAATCTTGGATCTGGGTTTGGTTTTCCGTCGATGGATTTAACGATGTGAGGTGTGACATACCAACCTTTATTCACAATAGCTGCTGTGAAATTCGCCATTTGTAGTGGTGTAACCAAAATATCTCCTTGTCCCATTCCATCAAAAATTGCCCCAGTAGAAAGCGGACTCCAATCTTTTACATCTTTATCTATGCCTGCTCCTTTGTAGATTCTTCTTTGATAATCTTCATAATATTTCCCAGATGGAATTTTACCAGGTGCTCCTACAGCAAGATCATTATTCATATAGTCTCCTAAGCCAAAACTTTTCATTATGGCGCGCCATTCATCTACGCCTTTTGATGGGTTTCCAGGATATTTGTTAATGATTGCCAACATTGCATAAGAAAAATAACAGTTGCTGGAAACTTGTATAGAAGGTATCATGGGAACTGCGCCGCCATGTCCTTTTATGCGTAATCCTTTATAATTAAAACCGCCACCACATGGGAATACGGTATTTTCATCAAGAACGCCCATTTGCATTCCTGCAAGTGCCGTTAATAATTTAAAAGTAGAACCAGGTGGATATCCAGCTTGTATAGATCTATCAAAAGTTGGCATATTGAAAGTGTCCTTTCCTAAACGATAGATATCTCTGGATTTATTGCTCCCTACAAAAATATTTGGGTCTATGTCTGGTCCAGTTGCCATTGCTAGAATTTCGCCAGTTTTTGGGTCTAGAGCTACAATTGCACCACGTTTATTAACCATCATTTCCTCTGCAATTCTTTGCAAATCATAATCTATAGTTAGGGTAATATCTGAGCCAATAACTTTGTCTACATCTAATGTTCCATCTTTGTAAGGGCCAACATCTCGAAGTTTAATATCTTTTTGAATGAATTGTACTCCTTTTTCGCCTCGTAAAAATTTTTCGTAAGATTTTTCTACGCCTGTTTTTCCAGCAATATCTCCTGGGCGATAGTAGGTAGAATCTTTCTTGATGTCGCCTGCATTTACTTCATTTGTATAGCCCAAAAGATTTCCGGAAGTACTCACTTCATACTGGCGAACTGGTCTTGAAACTATATTAAATGCGGGATATTTAAAAATAATTTCCTGGATTCTTGCAACCTCCTCTCTATTTAAATTTTTTATAAAAGTAATGGGAGTTAACTTAGAGAAATATTCTTCCTTTCTTATAGATTTTATTTTAGTAATGAAATCTGTTTTGCTTATTTTCAACAGCGAGCAAAAATCTAAGGTATCGAAATCTGGTCGCATCAATGCTTCTGTGTAAGAAATTTCGTAAGCGGGTTGATTTCCTACTAAGATTTTGCCGTTTCTATCAAATATAACGCCTCGTTGTGGAATATCGTAATGGGTTTTTATAGAAGTATTGGCGGCATTTAGCGCATATCTATCTGTAAACAATTGCAAATAGGAAAGCCTTGCCACAAAAATAAGAGCAATGATGGATAAGGCGATAGTAATTTTATAATATTGAGGTTTCAAACTTTTTGTTTGATTTTAAAGATGAGTGCGTAAAGTACAATAAATATAAAAGAAATACCACTAGAAATAAGGATATCTAATAAAATTTCAAAAATTCTAGAGAATTTGAAAAACTCTAAAAATTGCACCAAAAATTGATGAAAAAAGATGGACGCTAAGATAAATATTAAAAATTGTGTCCACTGCAAAGAGCTAAAAGAAAAAAAATCTGTGGAAGTATCTGTAGATGTTCGGAAAATTATTAAGCGAAAGTATGCCAAGCAAACCGTGGCAAAGGCATTAATACCCCAAGTTCCAAGAAATGCATCTATTCCTAAACCTATGATGAAACTTAAGCCAAGAAAATGAAATTTATTGCGAAAAAATGGGTAAAACATCACAAAAACTGGATACAAAACGGGGGTGTATTCTCCAAATAATCGGATTCTGTTGAGCACGAAAATTTGCAAAGCCAAAAGAAAAGCAATGAGTAATAGGTCTGTGTAGATGGTTCTGCTTATCATTCTCTATCTATTGTAGCTTGCAAGGTGTCTTGTATTTTTTGTACTTCCGCTTTTTTAAGATTTTTCACCACATAAATAGTACTTAATGTACCCATTTTCTCTGTAAGTTCTACAGAAATGTCCCAATATCCCGTTTTGCTATCTACTTTGTAGCCAGCAATAGTTCCTATTGTTTTACCTTGTGGAAATAGGGAAGATTTTCCGTCTGTTTGCACAGTATCTCCAATTTTCAGGGGTACATATTTTGGTATTTCATTCAAATGCATGATTCTAGAGTTTTCTCCGCTCCACGTTAAAGTCCCGAAATATCCTGTGTTTTTGAGCGCTGCATTTATTTTAATTTTGCTCATGCTTAATACAGATTGCACCAAAGAATAACTATCCGTTGTATTTATCACTATACCTGCGATTCCATTTGGTGCCATTACGCCCATTTTCGTAGTTACGCCATCGCGTTTTCCACGGTTAATGGTAAAGTAGTTGTCTTTTCTATTGATAGAATTATAAACAATTTCGCCAGAAACGAATGTGAAAATTTGCCCTCCGCCAACAGTATCGTGCACTTTTCGAAAAATTGGAATTTTGCTGGCATCTTTTCCATAGACTTGTTTCATCAAATCTTTGTTCTGCGCCACCAATTTCTCGTTGGTTTGTTTTAATTGAAGATAAGAAGCCCCTTCATCTACCACACCAGAAACGGAAGAGTTGAAAGCTGCAACTTGCGCAGCCAACCAAGATTTTTGCATAGAATTTCTACTGAAAATCAATGCCAATGCAATTATTTGCAAGAATAGAAAGAACATCAATAGTCCGTTCTTGGAAAATAACCGCAGTAGAAAACCCATGAGATGATGTGAAGTAAATTAGATTTTATTTAATTAAAAAATTAAATTTATCAATATTTTTAAGTGCAATTCCAGTTCCGCGAACTACTGCTCTCAACGGATCTTCTGCTACAAAAACAGGTAAGCCTGTTTTTCTATGTATTCTATCTGCAAGACCTCTTAGAAGTGCACCGCCACCTGCAAGATAAATACCTGTTTTGTAAATATCTGCAGCCAATTCTGGCGGAGTAAGAGATAGTGTTTCCATTACTGCATCTTCTATTCTTATGATAGATTTATCTATCGCTCTTGCTATTTCTTTATAGCCAATCATGATTTCTTTTGGTTTCCCAGTAATCAAATCTCTACCTTGTACTGGAATATCTTCTACATCCACATCCAATTCTTCTACTGCAGAGCCAACTTCAATTTTCACTCTTTCTGCTGTTCTTTCTCCAATGTAAAGATTGTGGTGTGTTCTCAGATAATAAGCAATATCATTGGTAAAAACATCTCCTGCAATTTTTATAGATTTATCGCAAACGATACCTCCTAAAGCAACCACTGCTATTTCTGTAGTACCACCACCTATATCAATAATCATGTTTCCCTCAGGTTTTTGAACATCTATACCTACACCAATTGCTGCAGCCATAGGTTCAAAAATAAGGCGAACTTCTTTTGCATTTACTTTTTGAGCAGAATCTCTAACAGCACGTTTTTCAACCTCCGTAATTCCAGATGGAATACAAATTACAATTCTTAAAGCTGGTTGAAATAATTTGCCCTTCAAAGCAGGGATTTTTTTAATGAATTCCTTTATCATGTGTTCCGAAGCAGCGAAATCTGCAATTACACCATCTTTCAATGGTCTCACAGTTTTGATGTCTTCGTGGGTTTTTCCTTGCATGTGTTTTGCCTGTTCACCTACAGCTATTGGTTTTCCAGTGGAGCGTTCTATCGCTACGATGGAAGGTTGATCTATCACAATTTTATTGTTGTGAATGATTAAAGTGTTTGCTGTACCAAGGTCAATCGCAATTTCCTGCGTGAACATATCAAATAATCCCATTATGTTTTTCTGCTTTTTATAAGGCTACAAAGATATAAATTTTGATGCATTATAAGGAGGGAAATATTTATATTTTTGGTTAAAAAGTCTTAAAATTAAAAAAAATTTAGTTTTTCTTTTCAGATTTAGATTTTAGCGATTATTCATTAATAATATATCGCATCATTTTTAACAAATTAATTCTTTAAAATTAGATTTATATCAGCAAACTTTCATGTATTTAACTCACTTATTTTTATATTTTTGCAAATTATTAAAAACACTATGAAGAGAATAATTTTATTATTACTAACTGGATTTACAACATTTATTTACGCTCAAAAAGCTGAAATTGAAAAGAAAAAAGTTACAATCAAAATTCCTAAAAACGAATTTTATAAAGGCTTAAATACGTATGATATTATCATTCAGGGTGATGACTCTTGGAACAAAGAATATGCTCACAAGACAAAAAAAACCTATGAACACAATGTGACGAAAAATAGCATCGAAAATTATTCTAAAAAAGATACTATAAATCCTGATTTTCGTGTGTTTATGGGTTATAAAGGAGCTACTTACAAGAAATCTAGTAACGGTCAATTTGCTTTGGATGGAGATTTTAAATATTTAATTTTAGATAAGAATAATGAGATTATCTATGAAAAAGGACTTAATGCCGCAATGTATTCAGTAACTTACAATGGGAAGCCCAATCAAAGTCTTACAAATGATTTAAATAATTTAGCATATAAATACATAGGAGATAATAATTTAATTACTAATGAAAAGGAGTTTACATTAAATTATGGCATATTTGAAAAAGCTGATAAATTTGAAGATTTAATAGAATTTAATACTAAAACTGATGAATTTCTAAATAAAATAGAAAATAATTCATTAGATAATTCTTATTTATCAGGTTTGGAAAAATTTTATTCCAGTTTTGTAGGAAAAGAGTATAAGAAAATAAATTCTAAAGATCTTAATGAAATTGTTTACCTCAATTTATCGCTCGTAAATCTTTTTCTTTCCAATTTTGATCAATCATTAGAATATCTTGAAACTGCCAAACAAAATGTGGGTATGTTTAGCATGTGGCCAACAAACACGAAATCAATTATTGATAGTTTTATCCTGGTAAACTCGAAGAATAGTGGCGTGAAAATCAATAATTTATCTTATGATTCTGTATATTATATCAATTTAGACGGAAGCGTTATTCAAAAAGGACAGGCGAAAACTGGAAAACTTAAAATAGATCGTTTTGCGAATCTATCCGAAGGAAGTTTAATGAAATCTGATGATCCTACCAAAGCTAAAGTTTGGATATACAAAGATAATGGGGATGCTGATTTTGTATTAGTAGATGATGCTACGACGATAAAAACAAACAATGGAGTAGAATTAAATTTTATTTCTTACAACAATAAATTTTTATTAGCAGAAAAAACCAACGATGCTTGTTATAAACAATTTGAATCAAATTCCGATGTAATTTATTGTAACCAAAATGGTAAATTTGAAATACGAAAATAATATTTTTAATAGAAAATTATTAAACATAAAGTAATAAACTTACAATCAAACGCTTTCAGAAATGAGAGCGTTTTTTTGTGACAAACCTCATTGGTATTATCATTAAAATTGTCGTAAATTTGCTATCCTATGATTGCAGAGAATTCCATCTTACATCAAACATCTAATTTCGCAGTTTTATCTCTAAGCTATGAAAAAGCAGATGCAGAAACGCGAGGAAAATTCGCTTTTTTTGATTCTCATATAAAAGCTTTTGTAAACAACATCAAAGATGAAAATCTGGGTGATGCATTTGTGGTTTCTACTTGCAATAGAACAGAAATTTATACCACCACGCAAAATTATCTGCACATCGCAGAATTATATTGCGATACCGTTGGCGTTTCTATTCAAGAATATATGCAATTTGTACATATTTTGAAAAGAGAAGAAGCTGTGAAACATCTATTTCGTGTTGCTGCAGGTTTAGAGAGTCAAATCATTGGTGATTTTGAAATTATTGGGCAGATAAAAAATGCTTACCATAGATTTAAAAAAGAAAAGCAAAATGCCAATCCATATTTAGAGAGAGTCATTAATTCTGCGATACAAATTTCTAAAAGAATTAAAAACGAAACAGGCATTTCCAACGGTGCAGCTTCTGTTTCTTATGCCGCAGTACATTATATTTTAAATAATGAAAAGCAACTTTCAGACAAAAATATTTTGCTATTGGGAGTAGGTGAAATTGGCCAAAACACCGTAGAGAATTTAGTGAAACATGTGTACAATCCTCATGTGAAAATTGCCAATCGATCTTCTTTAAAAGCAGAAAAAATTTCTGAAAAATACAATATTCCGCATATTCATTACGACGATTTTCAAGCAGAATTGAAAGAAACAGATATTCTTATTGTGGCTACTGGAGCAGCGCATCCCATCATCAATAAAGGGCACTTCCCGAATGGTAAGAAAACTTTGGTGATAGATCTTTCCATACCACACAATGTAGAAAAAAACATCACCGACAATCCTAATGTAGAATTGGTAGATGTAGATTTTCTATCTCAAAACATACAAGGAACATTAGAAAATAGAAAAAAAGAAATTCCGAAAGCAGAAAATATCATCGCAGAAATGACATTGGAGTTTGAAGAATGGGAAAATAAAAGAAAAATGGCACCAAATATTCATCAATTTAAAGCAGCATTGCAAAATATTGAAACCAATGAATTGCACAATATCCACAAGAAATTTCGTTACGCAAAGGTAGAGGATATGGAGCTTTCTAATAAAATGATTCAAAAAATTACTAACAGATTCGCCAAATTTATCCTTGATCATCCAGATAGAGCCGATGAAATAAGCAAGTTGATGCACGAAATTTTGGTAGAATATCCCAATACAGAATTTAATGAAAAACATTAGAATTGGCAGTAGAAATTCTCCTTTAGCACTTTGGCAAGCTAGAGAAGTGGCAAGACATCTGCAAAATAAAAATTATAAGACGGAAATTATCCCAATAATTTCTACTGGTGATAAAAATCTGGCGGTCCCACTCTACGAGATGGGAATTACGGGGGTTTTCACGAAAGATTTGGACGTTGCACTGCTAGAAAACCGTATTGATATTGCCGTTCATTCTTTGAAAGATATCCCGACAAAATTGCCAAATAATCTTTCCATCATTGCTTATTTGAAGAGAGATTTCCCAAAAGATGTTTTGGTGAAAAAAGAATCTAGCAAAAACAAAGAACACCACGAGTTGAAAATTGCAACCAGCAGTTTGCGAAGACGTGCTTTTTGGCTGAAAGATTTTCCTGAAACAGAGTTTTGCGACATTCGTGGAAATGTGAACACCAGATTGAAAAAACTGGAAGAACAAGATTTTGACGCGACCATCTTTTCTCAGGCAGCTATAGAAAGAATGAAATTGAAAATAGATTATGAAGAATTAACAAATCTAATTCCTGCTCCTGGACAAGGCGTAATAGCAGTTGTTGCGAGAACAGATGATGCAGAAATAATCAATTTGGTTAACTTCATCAACGACGATGAAACACAGATTTGTGTAGAAACGGAAAGAATCTTTCTGCAAACTATGGAAGGTGGTTGCACTGCACCGATAGGCGCTTTTGCAGAAATAATTGGCGATGAAATGAGATTTCGTGGTAGAATTTGCTCTTTAGACGGAAAAAATGAAATAGAAACTGATGATGTTTTTAAATACAGTTCTGAAGAAAATTTTGGTGAAAAAATAGCATTAGAAATGCTGAAAAGTGGTGCCCAAAACATCATGAACGATATTAAAGCTCAATAACGAAACAATGCAGAAAATCCTTTTCACCAAAAAAGGTTTAGATAGAAAAATGATTTCCAAGGAATTGGGCGAGAATTTAGATATAGATTTTGTAGATGTTCTTTCTTTTGAAAATTTGAAAATTCCAACGTTTGATCTTAAAAACAAGTCTTTAATATTCACGAGTGTTCAAGGTGTAAATGCTTTTTTCGAAAACGGTTTTTCGCCAAATGAAAATTTTGTAGAAAAAGATTTTAATAAAATATATACTGTTGGTAAAAAATCTAAAAATGCTTTGCGAAAGCACGGTTTTGGAACTTTTAAAATCAAAAATAACGCAAAGGATTTAGCAAAATTCATCATCGAAAATTTTAATAAAGAGAATTTTTTGCACTTTTGTGGAAATTTAGCGTTAGATACACTGCAAGTTCAATTTAAAAATGAAAAGATAAAGTATAAAAAAGTGGTTGTCTACAATACAAAATTTAGATATCCCGAGATAGAAAACCCTTTTGATGAGGTGGTGTTTTTCAGTCCGAGTGGTGTGCAAAGTTTTGTGAAGTATAATAAAATTGAAGGTAAAAAGATATTTTCTATTGGCGAAACAACCACCAAAGAAATTGAAAAATTCACAAAAGATGAAATTTATACCAGTGAAGAAAGCACTTTGGAAGATTTACTTCATCTGATAAAAAATAAGTTATGATAAAAAACGATCTATATATAAAGGCATTAAAAGGTGAAACCGTAGAAAGACCACCAGTTTGGATGATGAGACAAGCCGGAAGATTTCTACCTGAATTTAGAGAAATGCGTGGCAAATATGATTTTTTCACCAGATGCCAAACTCCAGAATTAGCATCCGAAATTACAATGATGCCAATCCGCAGATTTCCTTTGGATGCTGCAATTCTTTTTTCAGATATATTGGTAGTTCCGCAAGCAATGGGAATTCCGTTTGAAATGCGAGATGGTATAGGTCCATATTTAGAAAATCCCATCAGATCTGCAAAACAAGTAGAAAAAATTCAAGTTCCAGATGTCTCTGATTCTCTAGGATATGTTTTTGATGCCATAGAATTAACACTAGAAAAATTAGACAATAGCATACCATTAATTGGCTTTGCAGGTTCACCTTGGACAATTTTATGCTATTGTATAGAAGGAAAAGGAAGTAAAACTTTTGATATTGCAAAGACATTTTGTTGGCAAAACCCAGAAGCAGCACATTCGCTTCTGCAAAAAATTACCGATACAACGATAGCTTATCTGCGGAAAAAAATAGAAAAAGGCGTTTCTGCTGTTCAAATTTTTGATTCTTGGGGAGGAACACTTTCGCCAGCAGATTATCAAACATTTTCTTATCAATATATAGAGCAAATTGTGAATGCATTGCACGAAATTTCTCCTGTGGTAGTTTTTGGCAAAGGATGTTGGTTTGCACTAGAAGATATGGCAAAAAGCAAAGCTTCTGCTTTGGGTGTAGACTGGACGATAACCCCAGAAATGGCGAGAAAACTCACCAGTAATTCCATCACTTTGCAAGGTAATTTTGATCCTTCTAGACTGCACTCTTCCCCAGAAACTATCCGGAAAATGGTGCACGAAATGATTGATAGATTTGGCAAAGATAAATATATTGTAAACCTTGGTCATGGCATTCTACCAAACATTCCTGTAGAGAATGCTGGAGCTTTCATACAAGCGGTAATAGATTGGAAACCAAGCTAGATTTTTGCAATTACAACTGTCCGTCTATATATTCAAAAGTATTTTTTACTACTTTTGGCGGTGCAAAGCGATAGCCAATAAATAATGTTGCATAGCCTTTTGTTCCTGCAAGTTTATTTCCTTTGCTCGTACTTGTGAAGCCGGTGTAATTTCCGAGAATTCCTGTAAACCATTTTTTATCGCTGAATCCGATAGAAGCTTCTGTAAGTATAGAGACTGTTAATTCTGTTTTATTTGTGTCTGCAGCATCAAAAGGATATTGCAATCTAGAATATTGAACACCTACAGATGGAATACCCAATGCTGTGATGAAAAAGTTTTTCTCAAAAATATAATTATAAGCATATCCCTTTCCTATAGCACCATAGTAACTTTCGTTGATGTTTGGATACGGAATATCTTTATTGGTAAAAAGGTTTAAAAAAGATAAATCTTGCTCGCTACCATCAATCTTTGAATAATACAACCCTAAAAAACTAACAAAAGATCCCGCGCTTTTCAATTGTATTTCAGATTTATCTCTAGAAAAAACTTTAGAAAATTGATCGGAATTGTAGAAATAGAAAGTTTCTGATCCCAATTGAATAGATTCGAAATCTGGTAATTTTGCGTATCTGCTGAAGATATTTTGGTTTAAAAGTTCTGCTCTATAAATTTCCGAATTAGAAAGATAGTAGCCTTTGGTTTTGGTAAAAAATAACCGATGTTGCGTTTTTTTTAAATTAAAACTGAAATCAAAACTGGTTATTTTTGTTTTTCCTTTTTCTTGCACATTGTCATTTAAACCACCAATTTTAGGAGAAAAACTGAATGCCAATGTCAACCATTTATAATTGATAGCTATTCTCGCTTGGTAATCTTGATTGGGCACCACATCTATATTCTTAAGCGGAGCTCTATTGATGAAACTAAATTTAGATACATTGGTATTTGTATCCAATCGCAAACCAACGTATCTATCTAGTTTTTCTTTGTAAGTATTTGTAATAGAATCACTAACGGAAATTTTTGTAGAATCCTGTTTTTGCTGTCCTGCAATATTCTGCAAGCAAGAAAAAAGAATCAGCAAAAAAAAACGAGGTTTCATACTACAAAAATAATGAAATTTGATTCAGCTTTTTGTTAAAAACTCTTTGCAATTTCATTTACAAGAAACTTAACTTGGTCTGGTCTTCCATTGTCGTTCTGTGGTTGATCTTTGTAACTTCCCGTTTTCACAATCACCATTTTTTTTGATGGTACGATAATGATGTATTGCCCTTGCAAACCCCACAAGAAATAATAAGGAATCGTATTTTCATAGTTTAGCCAGGTGCCCAAACCATAAGTATTTCTAGAATTTGGATTTGGTTGCAGCATTTTTTGCAAAAAATTTGGGTTAATGATTTGCAAACTATCCACCTTTCCATCATCTAAAAAAAGCTGACCAATCTTCCCAAAATCTCGGGAGATGCTAGAAATACAACAAAATGTTTTCTCCATATTATTTTCATCTGTACTCCAAGTCGCATTTTGCTCCATTCCAATTGGCGTCCATATTTTTTTTGATAAATAACTAGATAGTTTTTCGTTGGTTGCTTTGCGTATTGCAAAACCCAACAATTGCGTTGCGCCGCTTTGATATTCAAATTTTTTGCCTGGTTCTTCTTTAAAACCTCGTAAAAATACTGCTTCTGCAAGACTATTTCCGTAGTAGGCTTTTGCATTTGGTGCGAAGGGATTTTTGTAATCTTCGTTCCAATCTAGTCCAGCTTCCATTGCAGCCAAATCTCGTAAAGTGAGATTTTTACCAAAAGGAACGGTAGCATAATTTTGATAAAATGCGGAATATTTCTGATCCAAACTTTCTATTTTACCATCTTCAATTGCCTTTCCTAAAAGCAAAACGCTGATGGTTTTTGCCATAGAAAAGGAGTTGGTTTTTGTGTTTTCATTTGCACCGCTCCAGTATTCCTCGTGCAAGAGTTTACCGTTTTTAATAATTAAAAGTGAAGATGTATTACTTTTTTCTAAATCTTCTAAAATGTTTTTTGCTAATTTTTGTTTGTTGTAGAGCGAGTCTTTTTGCCAAGGTTTCGGATTTTTAGCTTCGATGATGTTGCTTGGGAAAAGTTTTGCATCATCAATAGTTGCGCCTGTTTCTCCTATTAAATATGTTTTCGCGATACCTTTAAACAGATAATCATAACCAAAAGCATAAGACAAACCTACACACAGAGCCAGAAATACAGCGACAACTTTTATAATTTTTTGAAAGGTTTTCATACTCAAAGATAAAATTAAAACTTGAACGTTGGAGTTTTTCACAAAAAAAACCTTGAAAATTTTTTCAAGGATTATTAGTTTTTTAGAAAGGTCATAGAATAATTTTAAACTAATTGTAAATCAATCCGTTCAGAATAATTTAAACCATTTGTAAGTTCTTTATTACCAAATTCTATATGAATTACGCGTCGTTTTTCATTATTAGTTGTTCTGCTGGAAGCGTGAAGTAGCAACGGTTTCATGATCATAATTCCACCTTTTTCTGTATTGCAACTTACTTCAGTTTCTGTTTTCC
Organism: Frigoriflavimonas asaccharolytica; assembly: GCF_013294015.1. Classification (GTDB taxonomy): domain Bacteria; phylum Bacteroidota; class Bacteroidia; order Flavobacteriales; family Weeksellaceae; genus Frigoriflavimonas; species Frigoriflavimonas asaccharolytica. The sequence continues at coordinate 109,648 of NZ_JABSNO010000007.1, read as the reverse complement.
AATCTATTGTTTCTGCTCTATAAATCCCTTTTAAATGAGATCTTGGAATTATTTTTAAAGCACCATTTTCTTCGTTGGTATTATCTAAATGTATTCTAATCGTGAAATTATCTTCTAAAAAATCTAATGATGGTTGCACTGCAAACTGGTTTTGTTTGGTAGTCCAAGGTCCAAAACCGTCAATTTCTAATTTTTTATCCACAGAAATCGTTAAATCTTGATGATAGGCAACAAACCAATTGGATTGTTCTGGTTTATCAAAATAAATGGATTTTGTAACGAAATAATCATTTCCGAAAAGTTCAAAAATTATTTTTTTTAATTTTTCTGTAAAAATGCTCTTTTGAATTTCTGGAATCTCTTTCAAAAACTGGCGAATAGCAAAAAGATTGTCAGATTTTCTAAAAGTTGGTTTTTCAGAGTCTGCTTCATCAATTTTTTTTAAAATTCCCTCCACTTCATCAGTAGAAAAAACATCATTAATGATTGTAAAACCTTCCTCTTCAATTTTCTGGCGGTGTTCTTTTAAATCCATTTTTGAATTATTAATAAATAATTCTGTAAATATAGTTATCTCTTTTCATATTAGAATTTGCTATTAATTCCCCCAAGTTTCTTTGTTTTCCTTCAATTTCAATTTTGTCAATATTATAATTAAAATTTTTTGTCTTTTCTATTTCCGTTGTAGATTTTGGGGGTAAATTAATAATGAAATTTTTTTCGTCAATTTTAATAAAATCGAGTTTTACTGAATTCCTTCTGTTTCGTAAATTTTTGGCGATCGTAATTTCATTTGAACTATAAAATTCAATTCCCTCACCTGAAATAAATTCTTTGTAAGGCTTTTGAAAAGTTATTTTTAAAGGGATAATTCTATCCGTTAAATTCTGTAAACGAAATCCTGTAGGAATTGTACAGCCCATTAAAGATAATAGAGAGATTGCCAATAAAATAATTCTAATTTTCATTTTTTTTGTTTTAAATTTTCCATTTGTATGTATTAAAATTAAATTTTGGAAATTAAAAATGACTACACCTTCCGCAACAAACTTCTAAAACTCACTTTTTCATCAATTATTTTTCTCAAATTTTCCATCGGTACACGTTCTTGTTTCATCGTGTCTCGATCTCTGATTGTTACCGTGAAATCTTGTACAGAATCTTGGTCTATCGTAATGCAGAAAGGCGTTCCGATAGCATCTTGTCTTCTGTAGCGTTTTCCGATGCTGTCTTTATCTTCCATAATGATGTTGAAATCGTATTTTAAATCGTTGAAGATTTTTTCCGCCAATTCCGGCATTCCATCTTTCTTCATCAAAGGTAAAATTGCTGCTTTTACAGGAGCTAAAGCTGGTGGAAGCGAAAGCACCGTTCTTTCTGTGCCGTCTTCCAAAACTTCTTCTTTCAAACTTGTAGAGAAAACTGCAAGGAACAGACGATCCAAACCAATGGAAGTTTCTACCACATACGGTACGTAATTTTCGTTTCTTTCTGGATCAAAATACTGCAATTTTCTACCAGAATGTTTTTCGTGAGCACTCAAATCGAAATCTGTACGAGAATGTATTCCTTCTAATTCTTTGAAACCAAATGGGAATTTAAATTCAATATCTGCAGCAGCATTTGCGTAATGTGCCAACTTTTCGTGATCGTGAAATTTGTAATTTTCTTCGCCCAAACCTAAAGCCAAATGCCAGTTCATGCGTTTTTCTTTCCACGCTTCGTAGAATTCTAATTCTGTTCCTGGTGGAACGAAATATTGCATTTCCATTTGCTCAAATTCTCGCATTCTAAAGATAAATTGACGTGCAACAATTTCATTTCTAAAGGCTTTACCAATTTGTGCAATTCCAAAAGGAAGTTTATGACGAGAAGTTTTTTGTACGTTGGCAAAATTCACAAAAATACCTTGTGCCGTTTCCGGACGAAGGTATAAATCTGTTGCAGAATCTGCAGATGCACCGAGTTTTGTACCAAACATCAAGTTGAATTGGCGAACATCTGTCCAGTTTTTAGAACCAGTATCTGGATCTGCAATTTCCAATTCTTCTATCAAAGATTTTACGTCTGCAAGATTTTCTTCTGTAAGAGATTTTGCTAATCTTTCTAAAATGGTTTTTTGTCTTGCTCTATATTCTACCACTCTTGTATTGGTAGTTTCAAATTCATTTTTATCAAAAGCATCACCAAATCTTTTGGCGGCTTTATCTATTTCTTTTTGTGCTTTATCTTCTAATTTTGCGCAGAAATCTTCTACCAAAACATCCGCACGAAAGCGTTTTTTAGAATCTTTATTATCAATTAATGGATCATTGAAAGCATCAACGTGACCGGAAGCTTTCCAAATTGTGGGATGCATCAAAATTGCAGAATCCAATCCTACAATATTTTCATTGAGTTGCACCATGGCTTTCCACCAATATTGTTTCAAGTTGTTTTTCAGTTCTGCACCATTTTGTCCGTAATCGTAAACTGCAGAAAGTCCGTCGTAGATTTCGCTGGAAGGGAAGATAAACCCGTATTCTTTTGCGTGAGAAATTACTTTTTTGAAAACATCTTCTTGCTTCGCCATAATAAATAAATTTGTGGCAAAAATAGGGAATTATTAAATTATATAGGATTGTAAAGTCGTCTATTTACTTAAATGAGAAAAAATAACCTTAGAATTACAATATTTATTTCCAAAAATAAATAGAAACCGAAAAATTCAAACAAATTTTTCGGTTTCTATAAATTTTTATGAGTTTGTAATTTGCGATTTAAAGTTTTGTATTGCTAAATTTCACACGCTTCCCAAATAGTGTCTCCACTTGGAACAGGCGCAGTTACAACAATATTTTCTTTCGTTACAGGATGCAAAAATTCTAATTTTCTTGCATGAAGATGAATTCCACCATCGGCATTAGAGCGGGCTGCTCCATATTTTAAATCGCCTTTTATTGATGCTCCAATTTTAGAAAGTTGCGCCCGAATTTGATGATGACGACCCGTTTCTAAATCGATTTCCAGCAGTTGGAAATTATCCAAAATCTTGATGATTTCGTAATTTAAAACAGCTTCTTTAGCACCTTCTGTTGGCTTTGGAAAAACGGTAGATTTATTATTCTTCTCGTTTTTCTTCAGATAATGTTTCAATTTTTGAGCCTTTGAAATTTCTACTTTTGGTACAACTGCCCAATAAGTCTTCACAATTTCTCTGTTTTTCACCATCACCGTTAAGCGCGTCAAACCTTTAGAAGTTTTCGCGTAAATTACGCAACCAGAAGTTGGTCTATCAATTCTGTGAACTAAACCAAGAAAAACATTACCTGGTTTTTCGTCTCTTTTTTTAATAAAATTTTTGATGCCTTCAATTAAAGATTCATCACCAGTTTTATCGCCTTGCACTAGTTGTCCGGCTTTTTTGTTGATGATAAGAAGATGATTGTCTTCAAAAAGAATTTGAGATTCTTGAAAATTTTGATTTGCCATTAGTCTTTTTTTATAGCCTTTGGTCTTCCAATCAAAGAAATTATCACTCCCGCAAAAAGCCCAATTGTTTTTATAAAGGTAAGTCCCAGGTTTACTGGCAATACAGCACCAATTACACAAAGTGCAGCAGCTCCATACATAGGATATACGAATTTTGGATTCGCTAAAGTTGGCGCTTGTAAATAAAAACTGATGCCAATCAACGCATAGAAAACTTGATGATAAAGTATATCGTTCACTTCTGGCGATAGCAATTTGAACCAACCAATTGCCAAGCAAGCTAATGCTGCAATGGAAACGATGCCTTGTATTTGTTGTGTATTTTTCATAAGTAGATTTTAATATTTTTTGAGGTCATATGGAATCGCTAGATTTCTTGGTGTTTGGTTACCGAATTATTGTTGGCGATTTCATTTTATTTTTTATATTTAAAAATCCATTGTGGAATTTCCTTCACCAGTTCGGCGGATAATATATTGTTGTGGTATTTGTCTTTGTATTTCCAAAATTTCACATTTCCAGAATTTTTCATTTCGTCGTAAAATTTCAAATTACTTTCTGGTTTATTGTCTGTATCTAAACCTCCATGAACGATCCAAATCGGTAATTTTTTTAAATTTATCTCATTAGAAAATTCAGAAATGCCCGAAATATTGATGGCAGCAGCAAATAAATCTGGCCTTTTAGAAATTGCATTCATCACGGTTGCTCCTCCCATAGAAAATCCGATAACATAAATTTTATTTTCATCTATGTTTTCAGTTTTCGAGAGCGAATCTACAGAATTTAAAACTAAATCCAAATATTCATTAGATTCGGAAACTTGCACATTTCTATTCTCGTCTAAATGATAATTAGAAGATCTTACCGGAAATTGTGGGGACAGTACATATACAGGATGTTTTTCTCTATTTTCTGGTAATAGCCACATTTTTGATAGAACTCCCATTTGCGAAGTATTGTTTGTGCCTATTGCTCCAGAACCGTGAAAAACTAAAACTAAAGGATATTTTTTATTTTTTGCAATCGTTTTCGGCTTCAGCAATCTATAATTTACCGTTAGATTTTTATCGTCAAATTTACCTTCTTTAAAATCTGAGTAGTCTAAATTTTTTATAAATTTAATTCTAGAAATATCTGCAGTAGAATCTTTGTGGTCATTTATTTCTGTAAATGTTCTGTCGTTATTTTTTAAAACTGAACAATTATAAAAAAGTAAAATAATAAGGAATAAAGATAAATTTTTAATAACTTTCTTTATCATTCGGGAAGTTTACACTTTTTACATCTTGTACATACTGAGCAACAGCTCCAGAAATTTCTGAATATAAATCTAAATATCTTCTCAAAAATTTTGGGGTGAAATCTTTATTCATTCCCACCATATCATGATACACTAAAACTTGCCCATCACAATCTTTACCAGCTCCAATACCGATGGTTGGGATCGTAATGCTTTCTGAGACTTTTTTGGCAAACGTTGCCGGAATTTTTTCTAGAACTAAGGCAAAACATCCTAAATCTTCTAATAATTTAGCATCTCTCATCAGTTTCTCTGCCTCTTCTTCTTCTTTTGCACGTACTTTATAAGTTCCAAATTGATAGATGCTTTGCGGCGTTAATCCCAAATGTGCCATTACGGGAATTCCGGCATTGATGATTCTTTTCACAGATTCTGCTACTTCTTCACCACCTTCTAATTTTACTGCATGTGCTCCAGATTCTTTCATGATTCTCACGGCAGAATCCAAGGCTTTTTGCGGGTCACTTTGGTAACTTCCGAAAGGTAAATCTACCACCACCAAAGCTCGCTCTACACCACGAACCACGCATTGCGCATGGTAAATCATTTGGTCTAATGTAATAGGAAGCGTAGTTTCATGTCCTGCCATTACATTTGCTGCAGAATCTCCCACCAAAATAGCATCTATTCCACCTACATCTACCATTTTTGCAGTTGTAAAATCATACGCAGTAAGCATGGTGATTTTTTCGCTATCGAATTTCATTTTTCGAAGCGTTTCTGTGGTAACTCTTTTTACATCTTTGTGTACTGACATGGTTTTTTACTTTTTTTGTTTAAAGTTGGATGAAGAAAGTCTGAAAATAGAAGTAGATAAGTTTGGAAAAAGTCTTTATCTATATATAAGTTGGAAAAACTGTAGACCTTCTTCTTCTGATTATTAACTTTAGAGAACTACATGGCCCAATTTTATTAATTTTTCTCTGTCTAAAATACGGATATTTCTTCCTTCTGTTTCTATTAATTTATCTTGTTTAAATTCTGAAATCAAACGAATAGCGCTTTCCGTAGCAGTTCCTATTAAATTGGCGATTTCTTCTCGGGTTAAAGATATTTTTATAAATCCTTCGGGATCTACACCCAATTTTTGTTCTAATAACAATAGGATTTCTGCCAATCTTTCTCGCACTGTTTTTTGGGCTAAAAATGTAATCGTATTAGAAGATTCTCCCAATTCGTACGCTATTTTTTGCAATAAGGCGAAAGATAATTTAGAATCTACCTTCAAAATATTTATGAATATTTCACCTGGCACGAATACTATTTCCACATCCGTCATAGCTTCGGCTTTTGCCTGTATTTTTTCGCCTATCAATAGAGAACGATAGCCAATTAGATCTCCCTCTTTTATAAATCTTAAAATTTGATCTTTGCCGTAAACGCCAGATTTTGAAAGTTTGGCTGTCCCGTGTTCTACGAAGTATACGCCTTTAGATTCCGCGCCATCTTCGAATATAAGTTCTCCTTTTTTGAAGGTTAATTTTTCGCGAGCGTTCATATAGGCTTCATAATCTGCTTTCGGCAGAGATTCACTGTAGAATTTTTCGTTAAATACTCGGGAAATTTGATCCTCTATTTGCTCCTGCTTTTCTAAAGACATACCAATGATATTTATCAGCGAATTTAACTATTATAAGGATAAAAGACAATCTTTTTTGCCTTAATTTTGCATAATTAAATAAAATAAATTGCAAGAAAATTGTTTTCATTGTGGACAGCCGATTGAAAAAGAGAGAATTACCTTTGATGATCATCTCTTTTGCTGCAATGGTTGCAAGTCTGTTTTTGAAATTCTAAATATCCATGATTTAGATAATTTTTATGAATTAAATAAGAATGCAGGTATCAAACCAAATTCGGATAATACCACGCAATTCGAATATTTAGATACTCCAGAAATTTTCAATACAGTAGTAGATTTTTCTGAAGGCGAGACGAGCTTGGTGACTTTCGAAATTCCTGTAATTCACTGTTCCTCTTGTATTTGGTTGCTAGAAAGTTTGCAAAATATTAATAGTAATATCAAATATTCTCAAGTAAACTTCACACGCAAAACGGTGCAGGTTTCTTTTAATCATTTAGAGTTACCGTTGAGTGAATTGGCAACTTTTCTAAGTAATCTTGGGTACAAACCAGTCATAAATTTAGAAAGTAGCGACAAAACGGAAGTTACCCTGGATAAAACCTTAATTATAAAACTCGCAATAGCAGGTTTCGCTTTCGGAAACGGAATGTTTTTCACTTTTCCAGAATATATTGGTGGAGGAGATTTCTGGATGGAGCGCTATAAATATTTATTTCGTTTTTTGATGGTTTTGCTTTCAATACCAGTTGTTTTTTATTCGGCTTCAGATTATTTTAAATCTGCGTGGTTTGGGTTAAAAAATAAAACCATCAATATAGATGTTCCGATCGTTTTAGGTATTTTGGTATTATTTCTCCGTAGTTTATATGAGGTTCTTACGGATTACGGCGCAGGATATTTTGATACTTTGTGCGGTCTGTTATTCTTTATGCTTGCTGGCAAACTATTTCAAAGAAGAACGTATAGCGCTCTTTCTTACGATAGAGACTACAAATCTTTCTATCCAATTGCTGTTACAAAAATAGATTTCAACGGTGCGCAGGAAAATATTCTTTTATCTGAATTAAAAGTTGGAGATAGAATAATGGTGAGAAATCAGGAAATTATTCCTGTAGATTGTATTCTAATTAAAGGGGATGGAAACGTTGATAATAGTTTCATCACGGGAGAAAGTGCGACGATTACTAAACAACCAGGAGATAAAATTTTTGCGGGAGGCAAGCAATCTGGGGCAATTTTGGAGCTGGAAGTTATCAAAAATGTAGATCAAAGTTATCTAACACAACTTTGGAATAAGGAAGCTTTTAAAAAAACAGAAACAGGATTAGATACACTTACAAATACCATCAGCAAATACTTTACAATCGGTATTTTAACGATTACAATTATTTCTGGAATTTATTGGTATCAAATAGATTTTGACAAAATGTTTCAGGTAGTTTCTGCTATTTTGATCATTGCTTGTCCATGTGCTTTGGCGCTTTCTGCACCTTTTACTTTCGGACACATTATGCGGATAATGGGCAGAAATAAATTTTACGTAAAAGATACACTAACAATAGAAAAGCTAAGCAAAATAGAGACATTGGTTTTTGATAAAACAGGAACCATTACTGAAAATAAAAAATCTAATATTAAGTATATTGGTACAGAAATATATGAATTTGATCTGCAAAATATCAAAACTTTGCTCAAAAATTCCAACCATCCGCTTTCCAAAACTTTGTATGATTTTGTAGATATTGCAGATGGGTATTTTCCGATTGAAAATTTTGTGGAAACTGCAGGAAAAGGATATTCTGGTGTTGTGAGGGGTAAAAATTACACTATTGGCTCTGCTAAATTTTTAGGAGAAGAGGCTAGTAATTTGGAAACGGCGGTTTACATCAAAAAAGAAAATGAGTTCTTAGGAAAGTATACTTTTAAAAACGAGTACAGGATAGGATTGCAGGAGTTGTTTAAGAAATTAGAAAAGTACACCATTCATATTTTAAGTGGAGATAATGCATCTGAGGAGGAAAAACTGAGGTCTATTTTACCTAAAGATTCTCAATTAGCATTTAATCAAAGTCCGGAAGATAAATTGAAATTTGTAGAAGTTTTGCAAAATTCTACAGAAAAAGTTGCGATGATGGGTGATGGTTTAAATGATGCAGGAGCGCTGAAACAGAGTAATGTAGGTATTGCAATTTCGGATGATGGCAATTCCTTCACGCCAGCTTCAGATGTAATCATGAATGGAGATCAGTTGAAATATTTGCCAGATTTTCTAAAATTGAGCAAAGACGCAATGAGGATCGTGAAATTCACTTTTGCGGTGAGTTTAATGTATAATGTGATAGGTCTTGGCTTTGCCGTTACAGGTCATCTTTCGCCTTTGGTAGCAGCTATTTTGATGCCGGCAAGTTCCATTAGCGTTGTAATTTTTACAAGTGTCGCAACATTTGTATCTGGTAAAAAATACTTTAAGCAGTAGTTTGGCTTGATTACTATTTAGAATTTTTATAAATTTGGAAAAACAAAACATTTCTGATTAATCTCATAAATTTTTGTTAAATTGTGCATCTAAAATTCCTATCTTTGCTAACGATGGATATACTATATTTAATGATTATCTGCAGCGTTTCTTTAGCTGTAATATTTTTGATTATTTTTATTGTAAATGCCAGAAACGGACAATTTGAAGATGATGAATCTCCTGCTGTTAGAATGCTTCTAGACACAGAAATCATCAAAGAAAAAAAAGAGTCAGATGCTAAATCTGAAGAAAATATTTAGTACTTTAAAGTGATTATACATTATGGAGACACAAAAATTTAGTTATGATAATAATATAGTTCGGGCATTTCTCTATGCCACAATTGTATTTGCTATCATTGGATTTACACTGGGAATTATAGCAGCTACGATGCTTATCTATCCAGAATTACCAGAGTTATTATTTGGGACAGATGATACCAGTACTTATAGTTTGCACGGGGTGAATTCTCTGCAAGGGCTTATAGATACGCAAGGAGCCTTTGGTTTTGGAAGGATAAGAATGATGCATACAAGTGCGGTTATTTTTGCTTTTGTAATGAATGGTTTTTTTGCCGGAGCTTATTACTCTATGCAAAGACTTTTGAAAACAAGAATGTATAGCGATACGCTATCTTGGATTCATTTCTGGTCGTGGCAATTGATGATTGTTGCAACTGTAATTACTTTTGCAATGGGTATCAATACCTCAAAAGAATATGCGGAGCACGAATGGCCAATAGATATTATCATTACGATAATATGGGTTTTATTCGGTATCAATATGTTTGGTACCATCGCCAAAAGAAGGGTTAGGCATTTATATGTTGCTATCTGGTTCTATTTAGGAACGTGGGTTGCAATTGCAATGCTTCATATTTTTAATAATCTTGAGGTGCCAATAAGTTTTGCAGGTTGGAAATCTTATTCTGCTTACGCGGGTGTGAAAGATGCTTTGGTTCAATGGTGGTATGGTCATAACGCTGTAGCGTTTGTATTGACTACTCCGGTTTTGGGTATGATGTATTATTTTGTCCCAAAAGCTGCAGACAGACCAGTATTTTCTTACAAGTTATCAATTATTCACTTTTGGTCTTTAATATTCGTATATATTTGGGCAGGTCCACACCATTTGCAGTATACTGCAATTCCAGCTTGGGCTCAAGCTTTGGGAACAGGATTTTCAATTATGTTGATTGCACCATCTTGGGGAGGAATGTTGAACGGTTTGCTTACACTTCGTGGAGCATGGGATAAAGTGCGAGAGAATCCTGTTTTGAAGTTTTTCGTTGTAGCATTAACTTGCTATGGTATGGCAACTTTTGAGGGACCACTTTTAGCAACAAAATCTTTGAATAAAATTGGACACTTTACAGATTGGATTATTGCTCACGTACACGTAGGTGCACTTGGTTGGAATGGATTTATGACCTTTGGTATGATCTATTACTTAGTACCAATTATGTGGAGAACAAAATTATATTCTACAAAATTAGCGAACTGGCATTTTTGGTTGGGAACATTAGGAATTATTTTTTATGCAGTTCCTATTTATATCGCAGGATTTACACAAGGATTGATGTGGAAACAATTCAACCCAGACGGAACTTTATTATATAAAAACTGGTTAGAGATTCTTGCAGAAATACTACCTTATTATCAATTAAGAGTTTTAGGTGGATTGTTTTATTTGACTGGTGCGATTTTCATGTGTGTGAATGTTTACAAAACAGCAAGAGCTGGTTCTTTCCAAAAAAATGTAGCAGCTGAAGCGCCTGCATTGGCTAACATTGGCAAACAAAGAAAAGAAGGAGAAGGTTTCCATCTATGGTTGGAGAGAATGCCAGTTTTATTAACTGTCTTATCTTTTGTTGCTGTCGCAATTGGTGGCTCATTAGAAATACTACCGACCTTAACGATCAAGGATAATGTACCAACAATAGCTGCAGTTAAACCTTATTCACCTTTGGAATTAGAAGGTAGAGATATATATATTAGGGAAGGTTGTAATGCATGCCACTCTCAATTTGTAAGGCCTTTTAGAGATGAGGTTGTTAGATTTAATGGTGCAAATGGGCAATACAGTAAGGCAGGTGAATTTGTATATGATAGGCCATTCCTTTGGGGATCTAAGAGAACAGGACCAGATTTGCAAAGAGAAGGTGGAAAGAATGCAAGTTCTTGGCATTACAAACATATGCTAAATCCTAGAGTTACTTCCGCAGGTTCTATTATGCCAAGATATCCATGGTTAATAACTAACGATTTAGATCGTTCACAAATGAAGGATAAACTGGTATTAATGAAAGACGTTTTTGATGTTCCTTATACGAAATCAGAAATCGATACCATTGATGCTTGGGCAAATAATCAGGCGAAATTTATTGTAAAACAAATTTATTCTGAAGCAGCTGACGTTAAAAAAGCTTATGCAGATAGAAATGAATCTGATCAGCTTGAGAAAAAAGAAATTGTAGCTGTGATAGCTTACCTACAAAGATTGGGTACAGATATAAAAACTACAGAAATAAAAACTGCTAGTACAAAGTAAAATTTGTCTTAGTAGAAAATTTATAAATATGATACCACAAAGTCTAAAAGAAATTTTATCAAATGGTAGTAATGTTGGTTTATATCAAACAATAGCAATGTTGTTGTTTATGTTAATATTTATCGCATTGGTTTGGTATGTGTTTTCAAGATCAAAAAATCATTATAAGGAAGAAGCGAATGCTCCTTTAGCTGAAGATCATCCAGATGATCAATTTAAATTTAAAAAATAACGTTATGAAAAAACGGACTCCGGTTTATATAAGTATTATCATTATTCTAGTGATATTAATGATAGCCTACAACATGTTTGTTCAAGATTTCTCATTTCTATCTTCTCCATACTTTTGGATCACGGTAGCAATAATGTGTATCTTAGCTTTTATTCAACATTCTTTAGGGGATTTAATAGAAAATCAGAAATTTCAAAAATTATCTGAAGAGGATAAAGCAAAATATATTGAAGAAAAAAACAAACCTTATTTTAAAGGTTTGTATGATAGTGCTGTAAAGAAACAATCTTCTACAGAGGAAAAAGATATTCTTATTGATCATGGATTTGATGGAATTATGGAATTGGACAATCAATTGCCAAAATGGTGGTTAGGTTTATTCTACTTTGGCGTTGTTTTTTGCATAGTTTACATGGCTACCTATTGGACTACAGATTTCGCAAATCCAGTGTCAGAATATAATGCAGAAAATAAAGAAGCTGCAATTGTACACGCTCAGTGGTTGATTGATACCCCACCTCCTACTATAGATAATGCAGAATATTCTGCAGATAATATTGAAGCAGGAAAAGAAGTTTTCAATGCTATTTGTATTACTTGTCACATGGCAGGTGGAGCAGGTGGTATCGGACCAAACCTTACGGATAATTATTGGATCAATCAACCAGAGAAAACATTATTCAAAAATGTATTTAATATGGTGGAAAATGGATCGCCAAACAATCCTGCAATGCGTGCTTTTGGAAAAACTGGAGAACTTTCTGGTTTTGATATTCAAAATGTAGCAGCGTATGTTTATCACATCAATCAAGAACAAGCACCAGCACCAAATGGAGCAGCTCCGCAAGGAACTGTTGCTAAATGGGAGAAATAAACATTTAATTATTTAAAAATTCAAAATTCGTTATTAATTTTTTTAAATAAATAACGAATTTTTTGGTTAATATCACTACTATGGTAGAAGACGTAAACGAAGTTCGCGGAGGACAAGGACAAGTTATAACTGCAGAAACCTTCAGAGATTCTGTTGGTACAATGGAGCAATCTGGTAAACGAAAATGGGTATTTCCAAGAAAGCCAAAAGGAACATATACCAATTATCGAAATTTTGTTGCATTCATTCTGCTGGCTGTATTTTTTATCACACCATTCGTAAAAGTAGATGGGAATCCATTTTTACTACTGAATCTTGCAAGCAGAGAATTTTTTATCGGTGGACAGCCATTTTATCCTCAAGATTTTTATATTCTTGCGTTAGGCGCCATTACATCATTAGTTTTTATTATACTTTTTACGGTAGTTTTTGGTAGAATTTTTTGTGGGTGGATTTGCCCTCAAACCATATTCCTAGAAATGGTATTTCGTAAAATTGAATATTTAATAGAAGGAGATAGAAATAAGCAAATACGCCTAGATAAGCAAGAATGGAATGCAGAAAAGATTTGGAAAAGATCTTTAAAATGGGGTGTATATGTATTGTTATCTTTAGTAATTACCCACGTAATGTTCATGTATATTGTTGGATATGAAAGGGTGTTTGAAATAATGAGAGAAGGTCCTTTTGTGAATTTTACAAATTTCACAGTGATGATTGTCTTCACATCAGCATTCTACTTTGTTTTTGCATGGTTTAGAGAGCAAGTTTGCACAATGGTTTGTCCGTATGGAAGATTGCAAGGAGTTTTAATAGATAAACAAACAATCAACGTATACTACGATTTCAAAAGAGGAGAAAACAGATCTAAATGGAAAAAAGGTGAAGATCGACGAGAGGAGGGAAAAGGAGATTGCATAGATTGCAACCAATGTGTGGTAGTATGTCCAACTGGTATAGATATCAGAGATGGACAACAATTGGAATGCGTCAACTGTACAGCTTGTATAGATGCTTGCGATGAAGTAATGGTGAAAGTTGGCCTACCAAAAGGCTTGATAAGATATGCAAGTGAAGATGAAATAGAAAATGAAAAACAATTCAAATTTGATGGTAGATTAAAAGCATATACAATCGTACTAGCATTATTGATAGGATTTTTAGGTTTTCTTTTATATGACAGAGGTACTTTAGATGCAAAATTCATCAAACCAGCAGGATCTGGATATTTTATTAAGAATAACCAGATTACAAATATTTACAATTATACAATTCTTAATAAATCCAATGAAGATTTATTGGTTACCATCAAAGTGATGGAGCCAAATAATGGTACTATTTCCTTTAGTGGTAGCAACATTATTAAAATGAAAAAAGGCGTGATCTCAAAAGGAAGCGTGAGTATAAATTTTCCGGAAAAAGAGATGAAATTTTCCAAACAAAAAGTAGAAATTGGCGTTTATAATCAAGAAGGCGACCTTTTAGATACTTTTGATACTTATTTTGAAGGACCTTTTAAACTTCAGTTTTAAAAATTATTATGTTCAAAAAATTCACATGGGGTCATGGCATCGTTGTAGCGCTTGGCTCTTTCATTATCTTCATATTATACATGATTATTTATTTCGGAAACGGAATGAAAAATTCCGAATTGGTTTCTGATAATTACTATGAAGAAGAGTTGCAATTTCAAAATGTAATAGATGCAAAAGGGAATGCAGATGCATTGCCTATCAAACCCGTTTACACACAAACGAAAGCTGGTATTCGTTTAGCATTTCCTAAAGAAATTTCGCCAGAAAATGGTGTGGTTTCTTTCGTTTTGTATAGAACAGATGATGCCAATTTTGATGTTTCTAACAAAGAAAAATTGAATATCACGCGCTCGATTTTCATTCCAGCAAAAATCTTGAAAGCAGGTTCTTATACTTTAAAAGTAAAATGGAAACAAAATAAAAAAGATTTTCAACAAGATTATGCACTGCAATGGAAATAGCAATCATACTTTCTGCACTTACTATAGGGTTTTTCACCGGCTTTCATTGCCTCGGAATGTGCGGACCAATTGCTTTGTCCCTAGGTTTATCAAAAAAAAACCAAGCAAAATTTCATTTAAAAAATGCCACCTATCAATTTGGTAGAATCTTTACTTATGCAGTTTTAGGTGCAATTTTAGGCATCGTTGGAGAAGCTTTTGACATGGTCGGTATTCAAAAATACTTAACTATTTCTGTAGGTATTGTCATGATTGTTTTGGCTATTTTCACCTTTGGCTCTCCCAATTTTGCTTCTAACGTTCCCTTTTTCAATTCTTTTTTATTAAAGATTAAAATGAATTTGGGCAAGCTGCTAAGAAAAACAGATTATTCTTCCCGTTTCCTCACCGGAATTTTAAACGGATTGTTGCCATGCGGAATGGTATACGTTGCGATGACGGCATCTCTTGCAGCAGGTGGCGTTTGGCAAGGTGCTGCATTCATGGCATTCTTTGGTTTAGGTACATTTCCCTTTATGTTTGCCGCCGTTTTGTTTGGTAGTTTGTTGAGCATACCCGTTCGTGCAAAATTCTTGAAAGCCGTTCCTGTTTTAATGATTGTCTTGGGAGGTTTATTCGTGCTAAGAGGTTTAGAATTGGGCATTCCCTACATTTCGCCACCACATGATTCTTTAGAAGTAATACACAACGCTTCCGAAGCCCACAAAATGGGTGATCATGCAACATGTCATTAAGACTGTCACTGCAATTCTAATAGCTATCGAGCGAAGTAATCCATTTTTATATTAGAAAGAGCGCACGACTCGCCTATGGATTTTCACAGTTATAAAATTATAATATTACAGTGATTGCCTCGCAATTTCAAATGCAGAATATTATTTTCGAGAAAGCTTCTTGTAGCCTCGCAACAAGCTTTGTGCAAGGCGAGAAAAACCCAAACACCCTCGCAACAGACTTTCTCATCTAGCGGAAAGCTTCTCGCACCCTAGTTTGAAACTTTCTCCTATAAAATTTTAAAATAAACAGTTTCTTATTGTTTAATGAATTTCTGTGCAACACGAGAAGCAATAATTCTATAACTTTCAGAAGTTCCCGACAAGCAAAATAACTGCTATGATTGAAATATTATGGGCATTATTAACGATGGTAAAACAATTATGCTCTTTTATACCTGCTAGCTAAAGCGATCAGAAGCCGCTGCTTTTAATTTTTCAGGCTTTTACAGTTCATTATTATAAAAAAAGCACCTCATTTCTGGGGTGCTTTTCATCAATTATAATTCATTTTAATTCTGATAGAATCCATTGGTTCCAATACCTGTGGTGAAGGTTTTCAAAACGGCTCCTGTTAAGGAATATACTGTTACAGTACTGTTCTGTGTAAAACTATTAGCGTCGGAAGTATATATTTTGCCATCTATCACATTAAAACCGTATAAGGAAGAATACGGTGTAAATGCCACAGTGAATAGAGTAGTAGTAGGTACTACAGTGCTATTAATATCCATAGTGTACACTTTGGTATCCGAGCTGAAATAGAATTTATCTTGGTAGATTTCTAAATTATCTCCATTCGCAATTCCCGTCAGAGTTTTGGTATTCACTATATTTCCTGCGGTATCTATTTTGTAGATATAAGAATCTGTACTAGTATATGCAATGGCATACACGTTGCCATTATAGGATACAATCTCGTTCAAATCTCCATTTGGTAGTGTAATTGTTTTTTCCAAAGAATTTGCAAGTGCATCTATCATAGAAATTTTGTTGCCATAGCCGTAGGTAGAATTTTGTACAAATACTTTGCTACCAGCAGAAACTACTACTTCTGCGGCATCTGTGAAGGTAATTTTTTTCACGAAGGAATTGTCTGCATTATTATAAATACTCAAATATTTTGCTCCCAAATATTTGTCATTACTTACATAGGTGTAGTTACCATTAAAGGCGATATACCTTGGTTGGTTGATCTCTTGCGTTAATGTAGCAGTTTTTTTGAAGGTGTATCTATTTACGATTTCAATTTTATTTGAATTATTCAAAACTAAATAGGCATTATCTCCATTGAAAGCGATAGATTGGAAAATATCTCCTAGATTGGCGCCACTATTATTGGCTGCATATATATTGTTTTGTACCGTTCCTAAATCTTTGGATATGTAAGAAGCAGTACCAGATGGCGTACCAAAATTGCCCTCATTAGAGATGAGAATACCATTTTCATAAGCACCTTTTGGGGAGGTTGGAAGTTCTGTGTATATTTCTTCATCATTTCTACAAGATGTGGAAAATAAGAGGATTGCAGCAGCTGCAAGGGACAATAATTTTTTTGTTTTCATATATTTATTTTTAAAAATTTAAAGAGATATTTATTGCGTAGTTTCTTTTTGGCATTACGAAAAAGCGGGTAGTTTCATAGATTTGATTTGTGAGATTATTAACACGAAAACCTATGGTGTAATGGTTGATTGGTTGCACAGAAATACCAGCATTGATGATGAGATATTCTTTCAAAGAAGATGCAAGATCTTCATTTGTGCTGGTATAAGTGAAACCATTGAACATTGCCTGCGAAAAAATGCTGATCCAGCGATAGTTGTAATCTATGTTTCCAAATAATTTGTGAAAGGGAACATAAGATAATTGTTGTTTGGTTTCCAGATTTTCAGATTTTGTGTAGGCGTAGCCAAGTTTAAAATTCACTCCAGAATTTTGCCAGTCTTTTTTATAATTTAAAGAAGTTTCTAAACCATAGGATTGCACTTTGTTCGTATTCATTGGCGACCAATATCCTTTCGCAGTAGGCATCCAACGGATCATGTCGTTGATATAGATGTAATAAGGCATTACATTTAATGTTAAGTTTTTGTACTTAAAATTGTTGCTCAATTCACCTTGATAGGCAGTTTCAGGTTTTAAATCTAAATTTCCGCCAGGTTGAAAATAAAGATCATTGAAGGATGGATATCTGAAATTTTTGGATATATTTAATTTTAATTGATACCAGTTGGAAACTTGATAGCTGCTTCCAAAAGAATATAAAATTGGTGTTGTGAGGTTTTCTATAATGTCTTTTTTTATCCCACCTTCCAAATACAATTTTTCTGAGGGAGAATAGCGAAACAATATTGCTCCAGATCCTACATTTCTGCTAGGATTTTCTATTCCAGAACCAAAACCTTGTGCTTCTTCTTTCCGAAATTCGCCAACTAGATTTACATTAAATTGCTTTCCAACTTGGTATGTCACATCATTTTTAATGATATAATTTTTACCCGTTCCACCGCTAGATTTTGGTCCGTCAATATCTGCGAAATAATCAAAATTTTCTTCCAAATATGCCAAGCGAAAGATATTCTTTATTTTCGCTGAATTATATTCGTACGACAAAAGATTTCTTGCACTGCTGGTTTCATATTTTGTTTTATTTCCATTTTCAGTGAAGATTGGAAAATTTTGGCTACCATCTACAAATTGAGTGAGCCAAGAAATTTGGTTTCTATTACTAAATTTATAGGCTGCTTCTAAACTTATGGTCTCATTTTGATATTGACCATTAAAATTTTCATAATCTTTCTCTTCTATTTTGTATTGATTTTCACTATCTGATAAACCAGCGGAAAATTTAACACTCAAATTTTCATTGCTAAAAGAGGAAACTAATTGAGAATTAATTGTTTGAAAAGAGCCATATTCTACAAATAGTTTTTGCTGAAAACCTTTATTGTATTTCGTGTAATTATTCAAATGGATACTGCCGCCAATTGCTGCACTACCGTAGATTACGCTTCCACCGCCAGATTTTATATCAATCTGATCATAATCCAAAAGTCCGAGATTGTTTACATCTCCTTGGCCTAGAAAAAGCGAATTAATATTTAATCCATTCCAGATAAATGCTGTTTGCTGTGCAGAAGTTCCACGAAAAGAAGGCGAAGATACAGCACCACGTCCGTTTTCTTTAATATAAACAGAAGATTGAAAACGCAAAACCTCAGAAAGATTGGTCGCATTTTTCTTGATATCTTCGTTTTTTAAGGTAAGTACGGATTGAGTTTTTTCCGAAGATTTTTGTTGATTATCAAACAAAAATACGGTGTCTATCACTTTTTCCTGTGCGGAAAAGCAAATGCAAGAGAGTAGCGGAATGAATAGAAAAAATTTTTTCATAATCTTGTTGCCTTTCCTCCGAAGACGTTCAATATTTTTTGATTGCAATTTGGCAGGTCTCCTGACTTTCACTTTTTTCTGCGCCTTCCCATTTTTCAACAGTGGCTGATTTGCAAAAATTTTCTTACGTGATTTACAGTTGCGGGGACAGTTGAAGATTTACGCTTCATTCCCTATTATCTCGTTTCTCAACAAGACCAAAAAGTCCTGCGAAGATAAGCAATAAATGTGAATAGGCGAAGAATGAATTTTCTAGGCTAAATTTTGCCTTTCAAAATGCGAAAATTTAGGTAAATTTGAAAAGAATTTATAATAAAATGCTAGCAATTCAAATTTTTTTTAAGTGCTTTTTAAATGCTTCCTACATGATTTACACATTTAATGATGAAGAAAATTTTTTAATCAGTCTGATGATAATGGGCGCAATCTTTTCTATCATTGCGTTTATCGTTGTCATTGTATTCACCGTGCTTATTCTTGGAATATTATTTATACTTGCCGCAGTTGGCGCAATATCGTCTTCTATTTTGGTTGGGTTTCATCAAAAGAGTTTGTCTGCTGGTTTCAAAACGTTATTTATCATTGGTTGTTCCTTCTTAACAATTGTTGCATCGTTAATTTTCTTCATTTTAAGCAATCAAATTTGGCCGTGGACTAGTAATTTAATAGCAATTATTAGTGGTGTTATTTTTGGAATTGGGTCAGGTTGGATATTTGGTATTCTGATTTTCAAAGCCTTTATTGCTACCGTAAAATACATTAAAGTAAGATTTGCAACTACCAAAGAAATTGAAACCAAAGAAATTCTCTAATTGTTAATTGTTTTTGTAATTTTAAATAAACATTAAACTTATTTCTTTTATTTAAAAAATTATTTAAAAAAAAACACCCCATTTCTGAAGTGTTTAATTTTTTTTTAACGCTAATGTGCGCGAATGTTTCTTAAAGTTAATACTAAAACAAAGAAACTTATGTGGTGAAAGATCTAGTTTTTCAAACTCTTCATATCAATCACGAAGCGATATTTCACATCGCTTTTCAGCATTCTTTCGTAGGCTTCGTTGATGTTTTCCATATTGATCATTTCTATATCCGAAACGATGTTTTTTTCTCCACAAAAATCTAGCATCTCTTGCGTTTCTGCAATTCCACCAATTAAAGAACCAGAAATAGAACGTCTTCCCAAAACGATAGGAACGGTAGAAATCATTTTGTTTAATTCCCCTATGAAACCTTGTAAAACTATGGTTCCATCAATATCTAAGGTGTTCACATATTCATTCAATTCGTGTTCGTAAGGTACGGTGTCTATTATTAAATCAAATTTGCCTTGCACTGCTTTCATTTCTTCCTCGTTTGTAGAAATAATTACTTGGTCTGCACCCAAATCCAACGCATCTTGCGTTTTTTCTGGTGAGCGAGAAAACAAACTTACGTGTGCTCCCAAACCTTTTGCTAATTTTATTGCCATGTGACCCAAACCTCCCAAGCCAACTACAGCAACTTTTGAATTTTCGTTCACGTTCCAATGTTTTAAAGGCGAATAGGTGGTGATTCCTGCACAAAGAAGCGGTGCAACTGCAGCCAAATCTAAATTTTCTGGTACGCGCAAAACATAGTTTTCATCTACGACTACTTTTTCTGAATAGCCACCAAAAGTGTGTCCGCCTAAATTTTTATCATTTCCGTTATAAGTTCCTACCATTCCATTGGTGCAATATTGCTCTAGATCTCTTTTGCAATTTTCGCATTCTCTACAAGAATCTACCATACAGCCAACTGCTGCTAAATCTCCAACTTTGAATTTACTTACCTCACTTCCGATTTTTGTAATTTTTCCTACAATTTCATGTCCTGGAACGGAAGGATACTTTGTGCCGCCCCAATCGTTTCTTGCGGTATGCAAATCGCTGTGGCAAACACCACAAAAAAGGATATCTATCTCTATATCATTTGCTAGAACTTCACGTCTCTCGATGTTTATTTCTTTTAAATCTGCTTCTTTGGATTCTGTACCGTAGGCTTTTACTGTATTTGTATTCATAAATATTTTATTATTGTAAATTTAAGGTCTAATAATTTAAAAAAGGGATAATATTGTTTTTTGAGAAAATTTTAACAGAACTATAAAAAATTAACAAAAAGATTAGTGGTATTTAAAGTTGTTAGTGATGTTTTATTCCACCACCCAAACGGAAACATTTCCTGCAGGAACAGGGAAATTTCCCCAACCGTTTTCATCTATAATTACTTTATCTTCATACCAGCCAAGATAATCATAGAAAGTTTTCCCAATATATTTTTGGCCCATTTCCATGGATTTTTGGTAGGCATCTTTGTTGCTTAAAACTACTGCACAACCAGCGTGAGATTCATCACCTTCACGTGTCCATCCAAGGCAATTGGCATCTTCAAAGTAATCTCTTTGTATTCCGTAAGCGAAATTTTTTCTTGCTATTAATAATTCTTCAATCTTCTCTACTTTTGGTAAAATTATTTCTTGATCGTTGCCTTCTTTGTCTTTATCGGTATACTTTGCGCCAAACAAATCTGGATAAAACAAACATGGAAAACCATTTTCCCTCAGTAAAATTAACGCGTAGGCCAAAGGTTTAAACCAAGGTTCTACTGGCGCTTCCAAATCCTGCAAAGGTTGCGTATCATGATTATCTACCAAAGAAACAGAGTGCAGTGGATCTGCAAGCGTTAATGTTTCAGCAAATATTTGTCTTAAATCGTAGGAGTTTCCTTCTTTGGAAGCTACGTGAAAATTGTGTTGCAAAGAGGAATCAAACAAACTCATGCAACCTTCCGTATATTCTAAATATTTTTGCAACAGTGGTAAATTTCCGGGTGCCCAATATTCTCCCACAGCAAATATGTTTCTGCCAGCATTAGATCGCAATGTTGTAAGCCATTCTTTATAAAAATCAAAAGAAATATGCTTCACAGCATCCAATCGAACTCCATCAAAATCTGTCGTTTCTTGGTACCATTTTCCCCAATGATTTAATTCTTCTCGCACGAATGGATTTCGATGTTCGATATCATTAAACATTAGAAAATCATAATTTCCTTTTTCACCGTCAATCATTGTATCCCAACCATCTCCGTAATCATTAACAATGCGAAAAATCCCATCTTGCTGTCCTTCAGCATAATCTACGCCAGAAAAACAAGTGAAATTCCATTTGAAATCCGAGTATTTATTATTTCTTGCTTCAAAATCAAATTTTGTGTAAGATTCTATTTCCATCACATCACTGATTGGCTTTTCCCTATTTTCAGGATCCACTTTTACTACTTGAAATTTCTCTGTAGTTTCTCCGCCAGCTTTATGATTGAGTACAATATCTACAATCACCTTTATCTGTTTATCCTTCAAAGACTTTATGGCACTCAAATACTGTTCTTTGCTACCATATTTTGTAGGTATTGATCCTTTTTGATCAAATTCTCCTAGATCAAAAAGGTCGTAAGGATCGTATCCAACAGTGCTTTCTCCACCATTTCCTTTCGTAGCAGGCGGAAACCAAACATTATCTATTCCTAATTCTTTTAAATGTGTTGCAGAATTTTTTATTTCATCATATAATGTAGAATTTCCTTCGGTATACCAATGGAAAAATTGAAGCATTGTAGAGTTCATATCTTTAAATTAAAATCATTCAAAAATAAAAAAGTAAGCTTAAAAACAGTAATATAATTTTTGCAAATTGTTTCAAATCAAAGCAAAAAAAATCTGTGAAAAAAATTCACAGATTATAATTTATTTATAAAAATGAACTATCCAATCATCTCAAATTTTGCATAATCTGCAATTATTTTTGGTAATTTGATACCATCTTCTGTTTGATTGTTCTCCAAAAGCGCCGCCATTATTCTTGGTAAAGCCATTGCAGAACCATTTAATGTATGTACCAGTTGATTTTTACCTTCTGCTTTATATCTGCATTTTAATCTTGTGGATTGGAAAGTTTCAAAATTAGAAACAGAAGAAACTTCTAGCCATTTTTCTTGTGCTGCACTCCAAACTTCAAAATCATACGTCATTGCAGAAGCGAAACCCATATCGCCACCACAAAGTCTCAAGATTCTGTAGGGTAATTCTAGATCTTCCAAAATACTTTTCACGTGATCTACCATTTCTTCCAAAACAGCATAAGAATTTTCTGCTTTTTCAAGACGTACAATTTCAACTTTTTCAAATTGGTGCAATCTATTCAAACCGCGTACATGAGCGCCATAGCTTCCAGCTTCTCTTCTGTAGCATTGGGTGAATGCAGTATTTTTTATCGGCAAATCTTTCTCTTCTAGCAAAACATCTCTGTACAAATTGGTGATTGGAACTTCTGCAGTTGGAATTAAAAATAATTTGTCTTCGTTGATGTAGTACATTTGTCCTTCTTTATCTGGCAATTGTCCAGTTCCATATCCAGATGCTTCATTAATTACGTGAGGCGGATTGACTTCCAAATAACCAGCATCCACATTTTTATCTAAAAAATATTGTACTAAAGCTCTTTGCAATCTTGCGCCTTTTCCAAAATAAACGGGAAATCCTGCTCCAGCAATCTTTACTCCCAATTCAAAATCTATTAAATTGTATTTTTTTGCCAATTCCCAGTGTGGAATATTGCCTTCGCCAAGACCTTTTACTTCATGAGATTGAAAGATGATTTCGTTTTCTTCTGGTGTTAGTCCATTCGGAACTTTTTCATTTGGAATATTTGGAATTGTGTAGAGAATATCTTGTAATTCTGCTTCCGCTTTCTTTAACTCTTCCTTTTGTTTTTCAATTTCTTCTTTATATTTAGATGTAGCAACTTTCGCTTCATTGGCTTCATCTTTTTTTCCAGCTTTCATCAATTCTCCAATTTCTTTGGAAAGTGCATTCATCTTTGCAAGATTTTCGTCTAAATCAAATTGAATTTTCTTTCTAGAATCATCTGTAGAAATTGCGTCATCAACCAAAGATATTGGTGAGAAATTTTTTTTCTTCAAACCATTTAAAACTCTTTCTTTCTCGTCTCGCAAAAATTGAACTTGTAGCATTTAGTAGTATTTTTCTTATTATTAAAAATCAGTAGCAAATTTACAATTTTGATTAATCTTATTTCAAAATTTTAAAAGTATTTTCACCATTAGTGGTTTTTGTAAAAACTTGCTCATTATTATAAATCACATTGTCTATTTGAAATCTTTCTGGCGAGAAAGAATAATTGATAATCATGGTATCATCTACAACAAAAGTTCCCAGATTTGGTGTTGGTTTTGAAAACTTCAATGCAATTTTAGATTGATATAATTTTCTATCTAGGTTTGAGGAATCTATTAAAACACGTTTTGCGCCCGCAACGTATTGTAAATAATTGATGGTATCGGCAGTTTTCAACAAATTAATAGTTACTGGAGAACTATCTGTATCTCCATTGATGTCGTTGAAAGTAAGCGTTTGATATCCAAAATCTACATTACTGTTCAACATATCTATACCAGCAGAATCTACAAATATATTTAAGGTTTGATCAATTTCGCGTATCACAGAATCGTCTGTTCTACAAGATATTACAGAGACGAAACATAAAATAATGGTGGAGAATATATTTAAAAATTTTTTCATTTAATTATAATTTACGGTAATATAGATAAAATAAAAATGCAAAAAACACACCTGAAAAAATCATCGCTACAGAAATGCTAATTGCCATACCCAAAATGAGCATTTTTGGCACCAAAATAAAGGATAAAATTACAAGAATTATTAAGGATAAAAACGAAACAATGCTATTAACTTTTATTTTCCCAACTGCAGAAAGCAAATTTCCATATAAATTTCTAGAAAGCATATTGAAGGCAAAAGCAAAAAGTAAGATGCTGAAAATCCAACCGTTATTTCCATATTTGCTTCCAAAAAAGTAGCTCAATATTTGCTGGTCAAAGTAAAACCCTACTAGAAAAATAATGGTACAAACTGGTAAAAATATTTTGTAATAGTTGATGATATAATGTTTTAGAAACACCTTGTTTTTAAAATTTTTCGCCAATTTCGGAAAATCAGTTTGCATAAAAACCAAAGAAAGAAAGGTGATGTTTGCAGGGATCAAAATGGCAACTTTATAGTTTGCAACAGCAGTATCATTTAAAATAAAACCCAATAGTAGTACATCTGCAGAAAACATCAAATCTGATAATAATGCTGTGGCAGAAGCGAAAATACCATATTGAAACAATTCCTTTTTTGTAAATGAAAAATTTATTTTTAATGATTTAGTAGGAATTTTTTTTAACCAGAACAAAGAAATAAATGGCGTAAAAGCGATCGAAAATAAATAACCTTGGAAACCAAAAAGATAAGTTAATGATACTAATAAAACTAAACCAAATACATTGACATAATTGTTCACTTTTGCAAAATTTCCATTTTCATT
This sequence comes from Frigoriflavimonas asaccharolytica, assembly GCF_013294015.1. GTDB lineage: Bacteria > Bacteroidota > Bacteroidia > Flavobacteriales > Weeksellaceae > Frigoriflavimonas > Frigoriflavimonas asaccharolytica. Next base: position 84,519 of record NZ_JABSNO010000007.1, on the reverse strand, counting down.
TTGTATTCTAAAGTAACATTGGATATGGTTGAAAAAATAAAAACCAACCAATCGAATAGTGAAGAATATGAAAACAAGGAATATATCTTCAAATTTATTAATGAAAAATATTGAAGATAAAAGAAAAGCAAGGCTCAAAATTATTTGATATAATAATCCTTTCCTAAATAGATAAGCAGCGAGGTTATTTTTTTCTAAATTTTCTGTAGAAACTGAGCCAAAACGCAATAGACTTTGCTGGCTACCAAAACCATTAAATGTGGAGAAAATTGCAAAAGTGGAAGCGACAATCGTAAGGGTTCCAAATTCTGAAATAGGCAACATTCTGATGATAAGCCAAGAACCAAGAAAAGCGGTAATTTTACCTAAAAGCAAAGATAGAAATACAAATTGTCCTTTGCTTTTCAAAAATTGTTCTAGAAATAGCTTTAAACTTTTCATTTGGAAAAATAAAGTTTAAAAATACCTAAAATATTGATAGATTGGCATTTGTAATGAAATTTTTTGGAAGAAAACAACGTGATTAAATCTTGTTGCAATTCTGGAAAAGCTTCAATTCTCCCAATGTTATCCTCAAAATAAGTTTGATAAATATTTTGCAAATTACTATTTTTTTCAAAATAATATTGATACGGATACATACTCGCAGCTTGCGGCATCTTGAAGATTTTATTATTTAAAATATTAAAACCTCTTTTCACAACTTGATCTCCAAAAGTGGTTTTCCATGCGGCGTTTGGTTTCATTAATGTTCTTTCCCAACGATATTTTGTTGCTTCTAGGCAATGCTTATTGATCCATTCTACATAGAATTGATGCTTGTACTTCCACTCTTCTGGAATAGAAATTGCGAATTTTAGGAAATCTTTTGTCATGAAAGGCGAAGTTTGATAGGCTTTTTTTTCTAAAACATGCGCGCCAATTACAGTTCTATTGAATGCAATGTTTCTTATTAGAAATAATTCTTCAGTTTCATAATCGTCTATCATTTTATCTAGAGAATTTTGAACTTTTGGTAGAAAAAAATCATTGCCAATAAATTTATAACCAGTTGGTTTTTTTCTTTTCGGTTCAGAATTAAAAGCTCCTAAAACGCCATCTCCAATCGCACCACCATGAAAAAGCGCAAAATTTTCGTATTGCATATTTTCTAGCGCATGTTGAACGTGAATTGCACCGGTGAAAAAGCTCATGCCTTCAGAAATTTCTATAAGCTCATCTATTTTATTCAAAAATCTGCCCTCGTCTAAAGGAATAAATTCATAATGAATGTTGAAATCTTCAGCTATTTTTTTAGAAATAGTATGATCAAAATAATTGGATTGTGAGAAACAAAGCGCGTTGTCTGGTTTATATCCATTTTTAATAGCATACAGCATCGCAACTCGGCTATCTAAACCACCGCTTAAAAACGCGAGATGATTTGTATTTAATTCAGCATCTTTTTCATATTCTAAAACGATAGATTCTGTGAAAATCTCATGAACTTTATCTATAGATTTCTCTTTGTTCAAAGTACTTCGCGAAATATCTGCAAGAGAAAAATACTGTTTTTCCGTAAGTTCTAATGTATTTAAATCGATTTCTAAAAAACAGCCGTCTAGAAGTTTTTTCACCTTATAAATCGGCGTTTTATCCTCTGGTAAGTTTCCGAAACATAATAATTGATAAAGAGATTCTTCATCTGGTTCTGAAATGACACCAGATTTTTTAAGGTTTTCATTTAATCTAATTAAACTTGAATCTATAAAAATTGTATCTTTAAATTTGCCATAAAAAACCCTTTGTGTGGAAGTTATGTTGGTGAAGATAAATATTTTATTTTGAATTTTATCCACAATAAAACCACGATATTCTCCTTCGAATAAATTGATAATTTGCTCTTTTTGATTTCGATATTTTTCTCTGATGAAAGTTTCAAAATCTTTCAAAGCAAATTCTTTTAATAATTTTTTCTTGTTCAATAATACTCCTTCGAAAAGAAAATCAAAATTTTCTGTTTGAAGATAAAAATCGTCATAATTATTTTGCAGAAAAGAGTTGAAAGTATTTTCTGATGAATTTATTTGTATGGAAAACCCCTTTATCATTGCAAAACTTTTGTATAAATTTCGTCAAATTGTTTGGCTATTGATTCTCTGGAAAAATTCGAAAGCACATAATTTCTCATGACTTCTGGCTTTTCTATTTTAATGGTATTTTCTAGCAAGTTTTTCATTGCTTCATACAAATCTGTTTCGTTATTTTTTTTTATTAGAATTCCGAAATCTTTTTGCAAGAATTCTGGAACACCACCTACAGCTGTAGAAATAACGGGAATTCCACAGGCAAAAGATTCTAAAATAACGCAACCTTGAGTTTCGTTTTCACTAAAAAGGATAAAGCAGCTGGAATTTTGCATTTTTTCTGCAACTTGTTGATAAGATAATTCACCAAATGTTTCTATAAAATTTTCAGCATTTAAATTCTCAATTTGTTTTTGTAAATTTTGAAAATCTCCATCACCACCTAATTCTACTGTGAATTTAAAACCATCATCATGCAATTTTTTTGCAACCGCGATGATTCTATCTGCTTTTTTTCTTGGAATTAAATTTGAAATATGCAGAAATTTTGGAACCGAAATTTCATTTTTTTTAATATTAAATACTTCTGTGTTTACTACGTTAGAAATTACCTTTTTTTTAGTTTTAATTCCAATTAATTCTAGACTTTCTAAAAGGTTTTGGCTTACTGGAAGGATGAACTCTGCTTGGTTTCCAATAATTCTTGCGATTTTTAATATTAAATTTGGTGTCTTGTGCAAATTATCTTTTTGCAAAGCCGTCCAATGTTCCGTAATAATAAAGGGAATATTGTACATTTTTTTTAGCCAAACAACGAAAAGCAAAGGATTGTGCATCACGTTTGCGTGCACCAAATCTGGTTTTGTCATTTTTTGAAATCCAAATTTATACGCTTTCATTCTTCGCAAAAAATTGAGCGTAGAAAATTTAGAATTTTTAAAATAAATAATTAATATTCTTACATCATTGATAATTTGATCTTCAAAAACAAATTTCTCCTTCTGATTTTTAATTCCAACTGTATGCAATACTTCTACATCATTCAATAATGAAACTGCTTCTGCATGTCTTTGCACAAAATTTCCAGCGGTAGGTTCTGTTTTATTTGGAAACCAAGAGGATATAAATAGAATGTTTTTCCTTTTCAAAATATTTTCGCTGTAGGTTATTTAAAAATAAAATCCCTTCCAATATCGATTTAAAGCGAGACTGAAAGGGAATATTTTAAGATAAAAATTTATTTATTTGCTTCTGCCGCAATTAAATTTAAAGCAGAACCAGCGATGTACCAATCAATTTGTGCTTGATTGTAGGTGTGGTTTGTTACAATTTGATCTTTACTTCCATCTGCATGAACCAATTCTAATAGTAATGGTTTTCCAGGTGCAAATTGATCTAAATCTAGGAAATTGATTGTGTCTTCTTCTAGAAAAAGATTGTAATCTTCTTCATTATTAAAAGTAAGACCAAGCATTCCTTGTTTTTTCAAATTTGTTTCGTGTATTCTTGCAAAAGATTTCACCAAAACTGCTTTCACACCAAGATGTCTTGGCTCCATTGCTGCATGTTCTCTAGAAGATCCTTCTCCATAATTGTGATCTCCAACTACGATGGTAGGAATTCCTTCTGCTTTATAAACTCTAGCAGAAGCCGGAACTTCCATATATTCTCCAGTTACCATATTTTTTACGGTATTGGTTTCCATATTATAAGCGTTTATAGCACCTATCAACATATTATTTGAAATATTGTCCAAGTGTCCACGATATTTCAACCATGGTCCTGCCATAGAAATATGATCTGTTGTACATTTTCCAAAAGCTTTAATTAAAACTCTTGCATTGGTAATATTTTTCCCATCCCAAGGTTGGAAAGGTGTTAGTAATTGTAAACGATCAGATTCTGGGTTTACCTTAATTACAACTCCAGATCCATCTTCTGCAGGTGCTTGAAAGCCATTGTCTCCTACATCAAATCCTTTTGGAGGCAATTCCATTCCACTTGGTTCGTTCAATTTTATCTCTTCACCATTTTGGTTTGTCAAAGTATCTGTGATAGGATTAAAATCTAATCTACCCGCTAAAGCAATTGCAGCAACCAATTCTGGTGAAGCAACGAAAGCATGAGTATTTGGATTTCCGTCTGCTCTTTTTGCAAAATTTCTATTAAAAGAATGGATGATAGAATTTTTTTCACCTTTTTCTGCTCCTTCTCTGTCCCATTGTCCGATACAAGGTCCACAAGCATTGGTGAAAATTCTAGCGTTTTCAAATTTTCTAAAAGAATCTAAGAATCCGTCTCTATCTGCCGTAAATCTCACGGTTTCAGAACCAGGATTAATTCCTAAAATTGCAACTGGTTTTACACCTTTTGCTACAGCGTCTTCTACTATAGAAGCAGCTCTAGAAAGATCTTCATAAGAGGAGTTGGTGCAAGAACCAATTAAAGCCCATTCTATATTTATTGGCCAATCGTTTGCCAAAGCTTTTTCTCTAAATTCTGCTACCGGAGTAGCCAAATCTGGTGTGAAAGGTCCGTTTAAATGTGGAGAAAGAGTATCTAAGTCTATTTCTATTACCTGATCAAAATATTGTTCTGGATTTGCATATACTTCTGCATCACCTGTTAAGTGTTCTGCAATTTCATCTGCTGCATCTACTACATCTTGTCTTCCTGTCGCAGAAAGATATCTACGCATAGAATCATCATACCCAAAAGTAGAAGTTGTAGCTCCTATTTCTGCACCCATGTTACAAATAGTTCCTTTTCCAGTTGCAGATAAGGAAATTGCACCGTCTCCAAAATATTCTACAATACAACCAGTTCCACCTTTCACGGTTAGAATTCCGGCTACTTTTAAAATAATATCTTTTGCGGAAGTCCAACCATTTAGTCTTCCTGTTAATTTTATACCTATTAGTTTTGGCATTTTCAGTTCCCATGCCATTCCTGCCATCACGTCTACTGCATCTGCACCACCAACTCCGATGGCTACCATTCCCAATCCACCAGCATTTACGGTGTGAGAATCTGTTCCAATCATCATTCCACCAGGAAATGCATAATTTTCTAATACAACTTGGTGAATAATTCCTGCGCCTGGTTTCCAAAAACCGATTCCATATTTATCACAAACTGAACTTAAAAAACTAAATACTTCAGAGTTTTTGTTGATTCCATCTTGAAGATCAGATTCTGCTCCAACTCTCGCTTGTATCAAGTGATCTGCATGAGCAGTAGATGGAACTGCAACTTTCGCTTTTCCCGCTTGCATGAATTGAAGTAAGGCCATTTGTGCTGTTGCATCTTGCATCGCAACTCTATCTGGCGCAAAATCTACGTAAGAATTTCCTCGCTCAAAGGTTTGAGAAGCAGCGCCATCCCAAAGGTGAGTGTAAAGTATCTTCTCCGAAAGCGTTAATGGCTTTCCTAGTACGTTTCTAGCAGCAGCTATTTTCTGAGGGTATTGCTCGTACACCTTCTTTATCATGTCCAAATCAAAAGTCATATCTGTAATGTTTTATTTATCAAAAAAATTGTGGAAAACAAAAATACAAAAAAATAGGAAGTTCTTATGTACTTCCTAAATAATAATTCCTTTTTATATATTTTAAACATAATTATTTGTAGTTTTGTGTTTGCAAATTTAAGGGGTGCTGTAAAAAGCTGAGATGATACCCAATGAACCTAGAACAGGTAATGCTGTTTAGGGAAAACCAATGAAGAATTGGTAATAAGCGATGTATATTGCTTATTATCTATTGTCATTATATCACAAAAAGCCCCTTTTATTCAAATAAATTAAACAAAAATTTACAAGAATGAAAGGATTCATTATTTTAGGACTAGCCATTAGTCCATTTAGTTTTGCTCAACAATCGCAAGACACGCTGAAAACACAAGACATAGAGTCTGTAGTTTTTACCAAAAAATTACCCATCGCAAAAGAGATTATTTCTGTGGAAAAAGATCTCTCTCGAAAAAATTTAGGACAAGATCTCCCTATTTTACTGAAAAACCAAACGAGCATCGTTTCAACTTCTGATGCCGGAAACGGAGTAGGATATACTGGCTTTAGAATTCGTGGTGTAAGTGGAACCGCCATAAATCTAATGTTGAACGGCGTTCCTTACAATGATTCTGAGTCTCAAGGTACATTTTTTGTTAATGTTCCAGATCTTACGAGTTCGGCATCGCAAATTGTAATTCAGCGTGGAGTAGGAACTTCTAGCAATGGTGTTGCGGCTTTTGGAGCAAGTGTAAACATCATTTCTAAAAAACCAGAAGAAAAATTTTATGTAAAATCTGACAATAGTTTTGGTTCTTTCAATACTTTTAAAAATTCTGCCGAAATTGGTTCTGGAAAATTTTTGAATAATAAATTGAGCCTCATGGGAAGATATACCCGTATTCAATCTGATGGGTTTATAGATCGTGCTTCTTCAAATTTAAATTCATACAATATTGCGGCTTTATTTGAAGAGAAAAATACGGAGATACGCTTCTTAGCTTTTGGTGGGAAGGAAAAAACCTATCAAGCTTGGAATGGAATTGATGCAGAAACGTATAAAAACGATCCTAAATTTAATATCTCTGGTGCCATCTACGACCAAAACTTTGAAAATATTGTCGATTTTTATGATAATGAAACCGATAATTATAGACAAAACCATTACCAATTGCTTTGGAACCAAAAGCTTAAAAATAATTGGAATTTAGAAACAACCTTGCACTTTACAAAAGGCAAGGGTTTTTATGAAAACTACAAACAATCTGCAAAATTTTCTAAATATAATTTAGCAAATGTTGGAACTTCTTCCAGAACAGATTTCATACGAAAAAAATGGTTGGATAACGATTTCTACGGCGTTATATCCACACTTTCAGGTGGTTTTAAAGATGTGGATTTTAATGTAGGAATTGTTGCAAATCAATATGATGGCAAGCATTTTGGCAACGTGACAGGCGTTTTCCTTCCAGAGATTAATGAGCACGAATATTACCGAAATAATTCTGTGAAAAAAGAATTTTCATCTTTTGCGAAGGCTTTATATAAGGTAGATCAATTCGAGTTTTTTGGAGATTTGCAATTGAGAAATATCAATTACGATACGAATGTAGTAATGGAAGGTGATGATGAAGGAGCAAATCTGAGTAACTCTTGGCTGTTTTTCAATCCAAAAGTTGGTTTTAATTACAAAATTCCGTCTGGGAAATTGTATTTTTCTTACGCACAAGCAAACCGAGAACCGAATAGAGACGATTTGTTGAGCAACCCAGAAACGAAATCTGAAAGATTGCATGATTTTGAAGCAGGAGTAGAAAAATCTATCGGTATATATCAATTTTCTAGTAATTTATATTTCATGAATTACAAAAATCAATTGGTTCTGAATGGAGAAATAAACAATGTTGGCGAGTTTATCCGCATCAATTCCGGAAATAGCTATCGTGCTGGTATAGAATTTTCTGCTCAAGCAAATTTATCTGCTCGATGGATGCTCTCTGGTAATGCAACTTTTAGCAAGAATAGAAATAAAGATTTCAATATAGAAAATGCAAGTGGCATCAACAATTTGGGAGATACGCCAATTTCTTTCTCGCCAGAAGTGATCTCGAATGTATTAGTTCAATTTAATCCTACTAAAAAATTGAGTTTGTTTATTCAAAATCAATTCATTGGAAGCCAGTTTTTAGACAATACAGATAATGAAAAATTGAAATTAGAATCTTATTTCTTATCAGATTTCAATGCGGTTTATCATTTAGATTTAAAAAGAGTAGGAGTAGATTTTAATTTACTATTAAACAATATTTTTGATAAGCAATATGTGAACAACGGATTTGTGTATGATGTAAATCCATATTATTATTCTCAAGCAGGATTTAATTTCATGGCAGGATTTTCTATAATTTTAAAATAATTGTACTTTCAAAAATTAACTTTCTAGAATAGCAAAAAACACCTAAATTTGCAACGTGAAAAATATTCCCCAATATATTTTAGATTATTTGCAAAATCATCAACGTGCGATTGTTCCAAATTTCGGTGTTTTTACTTTGAAAAATGCGGGTGCACAATTCAATAATGAAAATAAAAGCATTATGCCGCCTTCACAATTGGTTTGTTTTCAGCAAAATTTTGCGGAAGAGAATGAAAATTTAATTCAATACATTTCCAAGGAAAAAAATGTTTCTGCCCAAAATGCGAAACATGAAATCCAAACGCAAACAGACTTTTGGAAAAAGAAAATTGCTGCAAAAGAAGAATTTGCTATTTCAGAACTAGGAAGTTTTGTGTTAGAAAACCACCAAATGAACTTTGTTGGGAAAAAACTACCTGCATTAGCACCAGACTTTTTTGGATTAGAAGAAATTGTGTTTTCCGAAATTGAGAATAAAGAGAAAGAAATTTCTCCTAATGCTGCAGAAAAAAATCAGGATTATAAACTAAGCAAAAGCATCTTGTGGTTGTTTCTGTTAATAATTCCAATTTCAGCATTGGCATATTTTGCCTTCACCAATCAAGAATTTATATTTGGCAAGAAATCTTTTAATGATGTTACCATCAAAAATGCGACGCACAGAATAGAAGATAGCAAACCAGCAAAAAAAGTACAAATAATTGTAGATTCTACAAAAATGGATAGCTTAAAAATAGCTCCGCAAAACATTAAAAATCAGTAATTAAGCGTGAAATCGCAACAATATTTTTGGTGTATTAGTAATTGCGCGTTTGCCATTATCTATCTCCATTTAAATAAATAGAAATTCAAACATGAAAACGAAAAATGAAAAAGTAGCCGCTGAATCTCATACAATTATGACGAATATTGTGCTACCCAATGAAACCAATTCTTTGCGAAATCTCTTCGGAGGAGAACTACTTTCTAAAATGGATAGATGTGCCGCAATCGCATCTGCAAGACATTGCGAAAGACGTGTGGTTACAGCTTCCGTCAATCATGTATCCTTCAATCATCCCATTCCAGAAGGTGGAATTGTGATTTTGGAAGCCAAAGTTTCTCGCGCATTTTCTACCTCTATGGAAATTTACGTAGACGTTTGGTTAGACGATCCTATTAACCAGACAAAAATTCATACAAACGATGGGATTTACACGTTTGTAGCGGTAGACGAATACAACAAACCAGTGCCTATTCCTGCTTTAATACCAGAAACGGATCTAGAAAAAGAGCGTTTCAATGGCGCTTTGCGTAGAAAAGAACTGTCTTTAATATTATCTGGAAGAATGAAACCTGCAGATTCTGTAGAATTAAAAAAATTGTTTTGTAATTAGTATTGATATTATTTTGGAAGATAATTGACTACGTCGAAAACTAAAATTTATTTTTTATGGCAGCTTTTTGACTTCGTCGAATGTTTAATTATTATTATGGCAGACATTTGACTACGTCGAAAACTAAAATTTATTTTTTTATGGCAGACATTTCCGCCCTCCGTTCCCGCTTTTTTCTGTTGCTTCGCTTTGGGCTCAGTCACAGAAAAAGAGCTTCACTCAGGTCGGGCTGCAAAGTGTAGCAAGTTTAAAGTTCGTTTAATTTTTGAAAAAATTTCTCAAGCTTTTTGTTATTCAAATTATTTGTGAAAATTTTTTATCGTTGTTTTTTAATTTTAAAAATTTAAATTATGAAAATCCTTCAACTAGACAAAAACCACCGTTTAATTGCTGAGCAACTCTCGGCGAAAGGATTTTTAATAGAAGAAGATTTTTATTCTTCTTACCAAGAAATTTTAGAAAAAATTCGTCATTTTGATGGCATTATTATTCGCAGCAGAATACCATTAGACAAAAACTTTCTAGAGAATGCAAAAAATTTAAAATTCATAGCGCGAGTTGGTGCGGGAATGGAAAATATAGATGCAGAAACCGCCCAAAAATTAAATATCAAACTCATCAATTCTCCCGAAGGAAATAGAGATGCCGTTGCAGAACAAGTTGTGGGCATGCTTTTAGTGTTGATGAACCGACTTTTTATCTCTTCAATAGAAGTAAAAAACGGAATTTGGAAACGCGAAGAAAATCGTGGTACAGAACTGAAAGGCAAAACTTTCGGCATTATTGGCTATGGAAACATGGGAAAAGCCGTGGCAAAAAGACTTTCTGGTTTCGGGGTTGAAGTTATTTTTCATGATATTTTGCCCAATTTAGAAGATGAATTTGCAACGCAAGTTTCTCGCCAAGAATTGCAAGAAAAAGCAGATATTGTGAGTTTGCATTTGCCATTAACGCAAGAAAGTAAATACTATGTAGATGGAAAATTCATAGCTGCAATGAAGAAAAATTTCTATCTAATTAATACTGCAAGAGGAGAGCAAGTAAAATCCAAAAGTTTGATAGAAGCTTTAAAAGCCGGCAAAATTTTGGGTGCAGCTTTAGATGTTTTAGAGTATGAGAAACCCTCTTTTGAGAATTTAAATACTAAAAACCCAGATCTGCAATACCTTTTAGAATCTGAAAAAGTAATCGTCACTCCGCACATCGCAGGTTGGACGGTTGAAAGCAAAAGAAAATTGGCACAAGTGATTGTGGATAAGATTTTGGTAAATTTCAGTTAAAAACCACACCAAATCATTATTAAACCCCTCGCTACACGTTCCAGATACAACTGTTGGGGTTGTAGAACCCTACTTTTGAGGTTACAGAATAAAGTGTTGAGGTTTTGAGATGATATTTTCAGGTTCAATAAGCCTATTTTGGGGTATATCAACCGCAACGAAGGTGTTTTGTAAGCCGTGAGATGTTTTCCAGACCGCAAAATATCATTTCAGAAGGGCAAAATATTAGTAATACAACCGCAAGCTATCATTAAACAAGCCCGAAATAGGAGTTTTGAAGATGTAATAATTAGTTAAATTTCTAATTCTGCAAAAAATTCTTCTTTAGAAACATCAAGAGCATCAATTATTTTTAAAATATTGAGAATTGAAGTATTTATTTTCCCACGTTCTATTCTGGTAATTTGGGAAATCTCTACATCCAAAGCAAAAGCAATATCTTTTTGCGTAAGATTTTTTGCAAGACGTATTTCTTGGATTTTCTTTCCAATTTTAATTAGTATTATTTCGTCTTGGTTTTGCACAAGGCAAAGTTTGGATTTTAAAGAAAAAATATAGTAGGCGTATTTGCCTATGTTAAAATTTGTTTTTATGTTTCGGGCAACTAATAATCAAATTATGAATAGAAAGTATTTAAATGTAATCCCAGCGATGCTATTGCTCTTTGCAATCCTGTTTTCCTGCCGTCCAGATATTCTTCTGGAGCAAGATGCAAGAAACCAAGCGGCACAAAGCGGCCTAACTTCTAAAATTATTTCTTTAAAAGAAAGTGCGCATAGAAATAAAATTTTGCCAGAGTTGAAATTTGCAAAGCAGCAGCTTACTAATAAATCAATTAATCCGTTTGGTAAAACAATAAATTTTGGGGATAGTATTTCTATAGATACAGAAGGTGTAATCTATATAGAAAATGGACCTAATTACCACACTTATACTTTTAATATAAAAAGAACAAATCCGCAAGCAAATGACCCTGTAGAAAATCTTTTACTTGCACCTTTGCCAAATGGAACATATCAAGAATTTTTTGTTTCTTATAATTTAAGTGTGCAAGAAAAACAAAAATTAATCTTTGGTCATCCTGTAGATACAAAAGGTAAAACTTTAATAACGGAACTTACTGCTGGTACAATGAATAGTGGTAATCACTTAGCAAAAAGTACGATGGTGTGCGTTTGGAAATCTACTATCGTTTATCAACCTTGTAAAGGAGGAGCACACAATGAAACTAATTTTAATGTAACGGCTGATGTTTTTGCAAACTGGGCAAATTGTAAGAATCCTCCTGAACATCAACCTAGTTATTATATAAATACATCATATAGTTGTGAAGAAGTTGCAGAAGCGATTGTACCTATTGATGGAGCTGGTGGTGGTGGAGATTCTGGCGGTCCAGGTGGTGGCGGTGGAGATCTAGGACCAGCACCAGATCCTTGTGTGAATGCAGCATCAAATCCTGGGGAAGTTGGTCTTGTAGATGGAAATGGTTGTGCTATTGGTGTGCCTACGCAACCGAATGTGGGGCCAATAAAAGGCAAAACCCCTTGTGAATTAATTAAAAAAACGACGGATGATGCAAAGTTTATTGCTAAAAAAGCAATTCTAAAAACTAAAGTAAATTTAACTAATGAGGTTGGGTACAAATTAAGTTATCCAATGCCAGGTACAAATCAGGTTGGTACTCAAGATCAAATACTTGAAAATTATCCGGGTACCAATAGGCTTAATTTTAATTACACGCCCCAAACATTCGCTATTTTACATTCACATCATAATGGGTTGTATCCAATCTTTTCGCCAGATGATTTGATTGAGTTAAACAAATGGATTGCAGGCGTGATAGCCTATAATGCTGATCCTAATAATACTATTAAAATAAACGTAAAAGAATTAACAATTTCAGTTGTTACTGAAACTAGCACATACCTTATGTCATTTGATAGTACAACTATTGATGCTTACCCCGCGTATACACAAGAAGAATTTGATGATATTATCGATGATTACAAGGACTATATGATTGCTGCAGGAAATTCTTATCAACAAGATTATATGGAAAAACTAGAATACCAGTTCTTAAAATTTACTGAAAAATATATGCCAATGCCAAAAATGAAATTATTTGAAGTTTTGGATTCTGGAAATTTTGAAATATCTTTAGTGAATGGAAAACGAAAACGAACGGCTTGTCCTTAAAACAAAATAAATAAATTATGAAAACAATATTATTCTTACTATTAATTACAACTATTTCTTGCAAATCACAAATCTTTCCTTTAAACACAAATTTGGATGATGTGCCTTACAATGGATATATAAAAGATTTAGATAACGAACTTGATAAATATGTAGGTATTTGGGTAGGAAATTGGAATGGAAAAACGCTCTCTATTGAATTCAAAAAAGTTAAAGATCATAGAAATCACCCACAATATCCATATTATAAAGATAGAATTTTTGGAGAAAGAAAGGTTGTTAGTTCAAATGGCGTAGTAGAAATAGATAGGATAACAAATTTCGATTTTGATAGTCCTGAAATTAGGGGACCATTTCGAAGCTACAGTGGGGAAGAAAAATTTCTTTTTTCGCCTAAAAACATGTGTAGAAAGCGGGTCTCATTATACATCAAAAGTTTTACAACTACACAAATGACCTTGCATTTTGAATATGAGCCTAGTTACTACGATGCAGATTGCCAACACAATGCTTATGAGCAACAATATGGAGACTTTCCCGTCAACTTTCCTAAAGATATTGTTTTAACAAAACAATAAAAAAATTCCTGCACCACGCAGAAATTTTTAACTTTACTGGACTATGAAAAATTTTATACTATTAATTACATTTTACCTTGGAATTTCTTGTACAGCTCAATATCCGTTGAAAACGGATTACACTGAAATACCTAATAATTCTTATTTAAAAGACCTAAACAATGAATTACCGTCTTTCGTAGGGATTTACAAGGCAAATTATCAAAACTATATTATTACTTTAAATATAAATCTGGAAAACCATAAATTGATTTATGGTCTTCTAAATAATTACTACAATGATTTAATAAACATAGATTATAAAATAGAAACTACTAATGGTTTAATTGTTTATAATACTCAAGATCAGTATATTTCACAGACACAACTAAGACATACCATACGCAGCATGTGGGTTGAAGACAGCGGAACAAAATTACTTTTATATTACGGTGGTACAAATTGTGGAGTAGGATGGGGCGAAATAAAATTAACAAAATTTAATTAAAATCAGCTTTCTTGGGACTATGAACCTAACAGCACATTATTAGATAGTAATAAATGTCCATCAGGATCTGATATTACAATTCATCTACCAGTAGCATCAAATATTATTTTCACAAAACAATAAATAAAATTCCTGCACCACGCAGGAATTTTTGTTTAGATCCTCTGTTAAAATTTTCCCAAAATGTATTTAAAAAAATAGATTTTTAGAAGATTTCTGTAAATTGCTTTCAATCTAAATTTCAAGATGATACAATGAAGAATTTTCTTTTCTTAATTTTCTGTTTTCTACTCATTTTCTCTTGCAAAAAAGATGAAAATTCTTCCAAAATTTTTAAATCAGATCTACCCAACTTTTCAAACGTAAAATTAGATGATGTCTTCACCAAAGAAGAAGGTAAGCTAGAAAATGGCGATTCTGCGATTGCGAAAGTAGACGATTATTACAAAAATGTTTGGGAAAATGGAGATCTTTGGGGTGGGTTTTTGATAGCGAAAGGGAATACAATTATTTACGAAAAATACCGGGGATTTTCTCAAGAAAATAATCAAAACCCAATAGAAAATAATACGCCACTTCATGTAGCTTCCATCAGTAAAACCCTTACTGCAATGGCAACTTTGAAATTAGTAGAAGCGGGGAAACTCAATCTTAATGATGATCTTTCTAAATTTTTTCCAAAATTTCCTTACCCAGGGATTACAGTTAAAAACCTTTTAACCCAAAGAAGTGGACTTCCAAAATATGAATATTTTGTAGATCACATCGATCCTCTCGCCAAAGAACTTTCCAAAGATTATCTGAAAAACGAGGATGTAGTAAATCTTTTAATAAAATACAAACCACCCGTTTCTCGCTTACCAAATACTGGGTTTGAATATTGCAATACCAATTTTGCACTGCTTGCTTTAATTATAGAAAAAGCTACTAAAACACCTTTTCCAAAAGCAATGGATGAAATGGTATTTCAACCATTGGAAATGAAAAATTCCTTTATTTTTCAGAAAAAAAACATGAAGTCTGCCGCAAGATCTTTTTACCAAAGAGGGCCAAAAGTTTATCCTTATGACAGGCTAGATTTAATATACGGCGATAAAAACGTGTACACAACTCCACGAGATTTGCTCAATTTTTCTATCGCTTTATATTCCAAAGATTTTTTGAGAGAAGATTTGAAAGCTATGATTTTTGAACCTTTTTCTAACGAAAAAGCTGGAGTCAACAATTATGGAATAGGTTTTCGGATGAAAATTTTTGACGAAAACTCTAAATTAACCTATCACAATGGTTGGTGGCATGGTACAAATTCCGTATTTGCACATCTTTTAGATTCAAAAGTAACTATTATCGCGATAGGCAATAAATTTTCTAGAAGGGTGTATTCTGCGCTTTCGCTTTCCGCTCTTTTTGAGAATCTGCCGTATGAAGCAGAAAAATTTAATAAAGCAATAGGCGAAACGGAAGAACCTGCCAAAGTATCTGATAGCACAAACGTATATTCCGAATAAACCCGTAAATTTGCCAAAAATTCTTTCATGAAGAGATGTGTGCTTTATTTTTTGATGGGTTTCTTATTTTTTTCTTGCGCCAGAGTTGGATCTCCTGTTGGTGGCGAGAGAGATACCATTCCACCTGTATTTTTGGGCGCAAATATAGATACCACGAGAATAAATGTAGATAGGAACATCAAAAAATTGAGGTTAGATTTTAATGAATACATTCAATTAAAAGATGTGCAAAAAAGTTTAATCATTTCTCCGCCCATCAAGAAAATAGTGAAAATTTTGCCAACCACTTTGGCTACAAAATTTGTAGAAATTACTTGGGAAGATTCTTTGCAGGCAAATACTACCTACAATTTCAATTTTGGAAATTCTATACAAGACAATAACGAATCTAACATATTGAGGTATTTTAATTTTGCATTTTCTACCGGAGATAAAATTGATAATCTATACATAAGTGGCGAGGTTTCCGATGGGTCTAAAATAACCAAAGTTGCTAATACTATGAGTAAAAATGTAGTAGGATTATACAAAGATTCCGACTCTTTAAATTATAAAGAAAAGCCATACTATATTTCTAATGCAGATGACGATGGATATTTTGAATTGAATTATCTATCACCCGGAACCTATAAAATATTAGCTTTTGAAGACGAGAATGGCAATTCTATATATGATGAAGGAAAGGAAAAAGTAGCATTTCAAAAAGAAAATATCGTGTTAGAAAAAAATATTTCTGGCATACCATTGAAATTATTTAAAGCTAAAAAGAAAGTTAAATATAAAGAACTTACCGAAATGAATGGTGGAGTCTTAATGACTTTTGAGGGAAATCCAGAAAAAATTGATGTGCTTTCTATTTCAGAAAAATTGACAAAATATAAGGCTGTTCACCAAAAGTTTTCAGATTCTGTGAGGGTTTATTTCAATGCAGATTCTCAAAATATTGGTATTGCTCAAACCGAAAAATTAGAATTTTCTTACAATGCAGATGGCAAAAAAGATTCTGTTTCCCTTTTCTACAAAAAAAATGAGAAAAATGAAATGACCATCATTAATAATGAAGGAAATCTGTTGCCACCACTAAAGGAATTTAGATTTACCTCCAATCAAATTGTAGACAAAGTACAGCCAGAAAGTTGGACTTTAAATAAAGATAGTACGGTTGCAATACCTTTTACTGCAAGAATTTCCGAAACAAATCCTTTTCAAGTTTTGGTAAAAGCCAATTTTGTAGAAGGAGATAAATATCAATTAACAGTAGCCTCAAAGACAGTTTCTTCTTATTACGATAGCAATGCAAAACCATATCGTTTTGATTTTGAAGGTGATAAGACGGAAAATTATGGTGTGTTTTCTGTGAAATTAAGTAATATACCGAGCAATAAATTTTGGATTCAACTTTTGGATACAAATGAAAATGTGATGTATAGCAAATACACCAATGCATCTGATATTTCATTCAATATCATAAAACCTGGGGAATATTTCGTAAAAATTCTCTCTGATGAAAACGAAAATGGGTTTTATGATGATTCAGATTTTTCTATTTTAAAAGATGCCGAACCAGTATTTGTCTTTTATAAAAAATTAAATATTCGTCCACTTTGGACCATAGAAGAAACATGGGATTTGAAAGATGAGCGAAAATTAGATCCATCTGCCACCACGATTTCCAAACCCACTAACCTTCCAAATAACGAAGAAAACGAGAGAAATAAATTAGATAGATCCAGCAATGGGTTTAATTCTACCAATCAATCTACAAAAGAATTAAGACGATGAAAAAATTTTTAAAAATAATAGGATTTATAATTTTAGGATTTGGGTTGATACAACTCATCCCGATAGATCAATCTCAAAAACCAATAGACCAAAAAGCGAAATTTGAAGTAGTGGAAAATACGCCACCAAAAATTGTAAATTTACTTAAAAATACCTGCTACAATTGCCACTCTTTGGAAACTAAATATCCTAATTATGCATCTATTGCTCCAATTTCTTGGGTGATAAATGGGCACATAAAAGAAGCGAGAAGTCAGATGAATTTTTCAACTTGGGCTGCTACAAATCCGGATTTGCAGCGCAGCATGTTGCAAAATGCAATAGATGCATTGGAAGATAGAAGCATGCCAAAACAAAGCTATGTAGCCAATCATCCAGAAGCAAATATCAATACTGCAGAGCGAACTTTATTAGCTAATTATTTCAAAAAAGTTTTGGATTCTGGTACTCACAAATTAAAATAATTTTTCAAAAATTTTTGCTGAGAATCAAAAGCCAGATCTTCTAAATTCAGGTTTTCTTTTGTAATCCACTGTATTTCAGAAATCTCCGAAATTTCTAATTGCACTTCGGTTTTTTCTTGCATTTCGTAGAGATAAAAGAGATCTATCGTATTGTAATCTATATTTTTGTATTGATAAACGTTGGGCAAACTGGCTACATACACCAATTTAGATTCATCAATATCCATTTTCATTTCCTCAAAAAGTTCTCTTTTGCAAGTGGTTTCTGCACTTTCTTTTGGGTCTACAAAACCACCTGCCAAATCTAATTTTCCTGCTTTTGGTTCTTGGTTTCGCTTGGTAAAAAGATATTCGTCGCCACATTTTATAAGAACTGCAACTGCACCTGCAACATTATTATACAGCGTGAAATTGCATGGGCAGCTCCATTTTTTTTCGCCATCGTATTGCAAAGTTTTGTTGCCGCATTTTGGGCAGAAAGGCATATTTTCCATAGGTTTATTTAACTACAAAATTATTTAGCAAAAAATTTTTAAACCACAAAAGAAACAAAAGGAAACTGCTAAAGAAGTAGTTCAAAAGTTAAAATAAGTTTGAAAATATTTTAATTTCAACTTAAAAACATCTGCTTTTGTGACTTTTCTCGTTTTGAGAACAAGACAAGTAATGGTTAATTTTTCAGATTTTAATTTTTGTAATGCACTGAAACAAAATTTAAAAAATCTTTGATAAATTTAGTGAATCAAAATGTAATATTAAATATTTAGTGCAATTTTTTACTGCAAAAGAAACGAAAGTTAAGTTAAAGATTTTGTTAGAGTTGGAATAGATTTACTACAAAATTTTGGTTACTATTGAAAAACTAAATACGCGTTATAGGCTTTTGTCAATTTAGCGATTATTTATTTTTATTTCTCGGATGGCAATTTAAAATTACATCTCGCAATTCTTCGGTATCCAAATGTGTGTAAATTTCTGTAGTGGTGATGCTAGAATGTCCAAGCATTTCTTGTATGTAGCGCAAATCTGCACCATTTTGCATCAAATGTGTTGCAAAAGAATGGCGAAAAGTGTGGGGTGAAATATTTTTTTTGATGCCTGCTTTTTCCGTTAAATCTTTAATGATGATGAAAACCATATTTCTGGTGATGGCATTTCCTCTTCTATTTAAAAATAAAATATCGCTAAATTTTTCATTAATTTTTCCTTCTGCACGTTCATTATTAATGTAATTTTTAATAATTTTAGAAGTAAATTCTGCCAAAGGAACGAAACGCGTTTTACCACCTTTTCCTTCAATTCTCAAGTACAATTCTTTGAAGTTGATGTTAGAAATCTTTAGTCCCGTCATTTCAGAAACGCGCAAGCCGCAACCATAAAGCACTTCTATCATGCATAGATTTCGTTTTCCAAGGGGATTTGAAAGATCTACAGCTGCAATTATTTTTTCGATATTTTCTAAACTTAAGGCATCTGGCAAATAAATTCCCAATTTTGGCCCTTCCAAAAGTGCGGTTGGATTGTCTGCGCGAATTTCTTCTTCTACCAAATAATTAAAAAACGCTTTCAGAGAAGAAATGCATCTTGCTTGCGTTCTTTCGCTTAAATTTTCTTTAGAAAGTTCAAACAAAAAATGCTGAATATTTTCGTAATTGATTGTTTCTGGGGAAAATTGATCGTCAGTTTCGGCAAAAGATTTCAGTTTAGAAACGTCACTTAAATAACTGGAAATGGTATTTTTCTCAAAATTTTTTTCAAATTTTAGGTAGTTTTGAAAGTCTTTGAGTTTTTCTTTCCAGGTCATAGTTTTTTAAAAGCGAAGACTAAATTTTCTTTAATATGTTTAAAACTTCAAGTTTCAATTGAGGTAGGTGCCTTTGAATAATTGCCCAAACTATTGTGCTATCAATATTATCATAAGAATGCACAAGTCTATTTCTAAAGAAAATAATTTTTTGAGAATGCTCAATATTTAAATTTGGATTTATTTTTTTTAAATTATTAAGAGCTTCGCCTACTATTGCTAATTGTCTTTCTACGGCACTTTGAGTTTTTAAATCTTTTTGATATTCATCAAAATCTTTTTGATCCGCTGTGAAATTCTCTATTAAATCTACAGCTATTAAAATGTCATTAAGATATTTTGTAGTCCTGTCCATCATAAATCAAAATTTTAGTAGCGTCGATGTTTTTTTTTAAGATAGGATTTTTTATAGATTTATAAGTAAGTAGATCAACTTTTCTTTCAAAAAAAAGTTCAAATTTATCCCAAATTGACATCAGTTTTTCTCCATGTTGTAGTGGATCTTCATCACTAATTTCAATCATTAAATCTATATCACTTTTACTTTCATCAAAATTTGGGGTAATTGAAGATCCAAAAGCATATAAACTTTTCACATTATGATTTTCACATAACAATAAAAATTCAGCCATTTTCGTATTAATTGCGTCTCGTAAATTCATAAGGCTAATTTAGTGATTAATTATCTCAAATTTAAGCTAAAAATCTTCTTCCGAAATTTGCAATACATCTATTCCATGATTTTTTAAAAATGAAATACCATCATCATCAGAATATTCGTGGATGTAGACCAATTTTGAAATTCCAGCTTGCAAAATAAGTTTGCTGCATTCTTTGCAAGGTGAAAGTGTGAGGTACAAAGTTGCGCCTTTTGCAGATTGGGTAGAACTCGCCAATTTCAAAATTGCGTTGGCTTCTGCATGCAACACAAACCATTGCGTTTTTCCGTTTTCATCTTCACAATTATTTTCAAAACCAGAAGGTGTTCCGTTGTAACCATCAGAAATAATCATGCGATCTTTCACGATGAGTGCGCCAACTTGTTTGCGCTTGCAATATGACAATTTTGCCCATTCCATCGCCATTTTCAGGTAAGCAATATCAAATTTTGTAGGATTTTTGTTTAAACTCAAAGTGTAATTTTAACCACAAAAGTAACAAAAGTTTTGTGGGAATTTAGTAATTAAAGAAGGATATAAACTGAAACCGTAGGTTTTCAAAACTTTTGTTAACCGTAAAAAAAATTTACAGCAACTTTATAAATAATTGAGACTGCTTGTATTCCTTTTGTGGTAATCTTTCTCAGCTTAAAACTGCGGTTTTCTTTTCTCCAAAAATGCCAAAACCCCTTCTTGCTTATCTTTCATTTCAAACAATTCTCCGAAGGATTTTATTTCCTTTTCAAAGCCTTTTTCGGTATCGGAAAGATTTACGGCTGCTATTGCTTTTGTGATTGCTAATGGTGAATTTCTGGAAATTTGGGTAGCTAATTTCATGCATTCTGGCATCAATTCTTCTAAAGGAAATACTTCATTTGCCAATCCAATTTCTTTTGCACGTTCGCCAGAAATCATTTTTGCAGAGAAAATCAGTTCGTTTGCCAAACCTTTTCCTACCAATTTTGGCAATCTTTGCGTGCCACCATATCCGGGAATTAATCCTAAAGTTACTTCTGGCAAACCCAATTTTGCATTATCCGAAGCGTAGCGAATGTGGCAAGACATTGCCAATTCTAAACCGCCGCCCAAAGCAAAACCATTTACAGCTGCGATTACAGGTTTATTTAGGTTTTCAATTTTATTAAATAATTTGTCTTGTCCTGTTTTTGCTAAATTTTCAGCTTCTCCAGAATTAAAATCTTGAAATTCTTTAATATCTGCACCAGCTACGAAAGATTTTTCGCCACTTCCGGTTAGTATTGCTACTCTGCAATTTTCGTCGGCTTCAATTTCAGAAAATGCTTGGCTCAATTCTTCGATGGTTTGCGCGTTCAAAGCGTTCAAACTTTCTGGTCGATTGATGGTAACGATAGAAATTGCAGCTTCTTTATTGATAATGATATTTTGAAAACTCATGTAATTGTAATTTATGTAAAAGTAAGGAAATTTAATAAAAATTTATTCAAAATTCTGTAAATCTACCAGCTTTTTGTAATGTCCGTTGTTGGTGTAAAGATCGCTGTGAGTTCCTTGCTCAATTATTATTCCCTGTTCCATTACTACAATCCAATCTGCTTTTTGAATGGTAGAAAGTCTGTGGGCAATAACAAGGGAAGTGCGATTTTCCATCATTTTTTCTAATGCATCTTGCACAAATCTTTCAGATTCTGTATCTAAAGCAGAGGTTGCTTCGTCCAAAATCATAATTGGTGGATTTTTCAAAACTGCTCTTGCGATGGAAACTCTTTGTTTTTGTCCGCCAGAAAGTTTTCCGCCATCATCACCAATATTTGTTTCATATCCGTTTTGAAGTTGTGTGATAAATAAATCTGCATTAGCAATTTTTGCCGCAGTGATCACTTCTTCCCGCGTTGCATCGGGTTTTCCCATTAAAATATTATTGTATACAGAATCATTAAACAAAACAGATTCTTGCGTCACCATTCCTAATAATTTTCTGTAATCTAGTAATTTTAAATTTTTAATATTTTCTCCATCTACTAATATTTCTCCTTCGGAAACATCATAAAAACGAGCCAAAAGATTTGCAATGGTTGTTTTACCAGAACCAGATTGGCCAACTAAAGCTACAGTTTTTCCTTTTGGTATGGTGAGATTAAAATTCTTTAAAATCAAATTATCTTTATCATAATAAAAACCGATATTTTTAAATTCAATTTGTGAATTTAAAGTAGAAATCTGTATCGGATTTGCAATTTCATCAATTTTCACATCTGCATCTAGAATTTCTAGAACTCTTTTCAAAGAAGCTTCTCCTTTTTGCACATTAGAAATTGAACTGGATAAACTTTTCAGGGGAGGTAAAATTTGAAAGAAAATCCCTAAAAAGACAAGAAATTCGGCGGGGGAAATACTCTGATCTACAATGATTTGTTTTCCGCCGTACCAAGCAATGATTAAGAATGTAATTGAACCCAAAAATTCACTCATCGGTGAGGCCAATTCTTTTTTTCGTCCCAAACTTATGGAGCTATTAATCCATTTTTGCATAGAACCCATAAATCGGTTGTCCATTATTTTTTCTGCACTAAAAATTTTGATAACCTTAGTAGATTTCAAAGTTTCATCAACTATTGAGAAAATGTTTCCCATTTCGTGCTGTGCTTCATGAGAGTCTTTTTTCAGGCTTTTCCCGATTAAAGCAATCATTGTTCCCATTACTGGCAATACTAATAATGAGAAAAGCGTCATTTCTGTGCTTAAAAAAAATAAAGTAACCAATGTACTGATTAACATAAAAGGGGCATTAATTAAATCTACCAAACTTCCCAAAATATTGCCCTCCACTTCGCCTACATCATTTGACATTCTCGACATTAGATCGCCTTTTCTACTTTCGGTGAAAAAGGAAACGGGCAGAGAAAGAATTTTTCTATACATCGCTCCACGTAGATCTTTGGTGACGCCAACTCTATAATTGATGAGTAAAAAAGAGCCTAAGTAGCGAAATATATTTCTCAGTAAAAACATGACTGAAGTGATGATGCACAACCAAGCAAGAACTTTTAAAGACCCGTATTCAAAAACTAATTTTTGAACAAAATAATTAGCATAGTCCTTCAAATAGGAGAAGAAATCTAGAATTTCACCATCATATACAGGAGCAGATTTGTATTCTTCGGGTTTAATAGTGCCAAAAAGCATTCCCAAAACTGGCAAAATTGTTCCTAGAGAAGCAATTTGGAATGCAGAGTAAAGTATGTTGAAAAATAAACTTCCGTAGATATATTTTTGGTGCGGCTTAGCAAATCTGAGGATTTTTTTATATTCGTTCATTCTGGAAAATTGATGTGCAAAATTACGGAAAATATTAGGATGGCGCATTTCAAATTTTTAAACAAAAAAAACAGCTCCCAAATAGGGAACTGTTTCACTCAAAAAAAATCATTTTTGGCTATCTTAAGCGGTCTACAGATTTCACGAGCCTTTCGTCTCTTCTCGTATATATATTTGCCATCACAAGGCAAAATATAGAAAGAAGCACAAAAACTGGCTCAATACCTTTCTCGGGAAAATTAATTCCTCCAGATAATTTTAGCAACCAATAACTTATAATACCCATCAACAAAATATTTATATACAAACAAATTTTGTTTAGCATTAATTGTCTTTTTCTATTTTTAAAACTAAAAATACTTAATAATCCTAAAATAACTAAAGCGATGCAACTTCCCAAAACAATTGGAATGTCTTTAATAATGAAAACATCTTGCCCTGTCAAAAACAGGAAAAATGATCCTAAAACCGAAAGTGCGAGCCAAATAGTTTGTATTCTTTGTAGCATTTGTAAAGATAATACTGCAAAAATAGGATAAAATTTGTATAATTCAAAAATAATTGTAGATTTGCATAGAGCGAGATGCTCCAAACATAATCTCCTGATTATGATTGAACTTAAAGTAATACAATTGCTTTTTCAAATTTTTACATACCAATAAACTAACATTTTATATGTTCAAAATCGAAACGCTACGGTCTAAAACTGATGCGGAACTGAACCAAATTTCTAAAGATCTAAATATTAAAAATCCTAGAAATAGCACGCAAGACGAGAAAGTTTTTGCGCTTTTAGATTTTCAAGCTTCCAATACCAAACAAGTTTTGGATTATCTGAAGACAACCACAGAAGATACTGCAGAAAAAACGGCAGCTTCTACAGAAGAAATTCCAGCAAAAAAACCTGCTCCACGCAAGAAAGCTGTTCCTAAGAAAAAGGTTGAGGCTGTAGAAGAGCAAATAGAAACTCCGATAGAAGCAACTGCTGAGATTGAAGCTCCAATAGTTGAAGTAAAAAGTAGACGCGGTAGAAAGCCGAAAGTTGCAGAAATTGAAGAGAATAAAGACGAAGAAAAAATTGCAGAAGTTGTAGAGGATGTTCCAGCTTCAAAACCACCTGTCGCAAAAAAACCTTTGCCTGCGAAACAAACCAAGCAGAATCCTAATCAAATAAAGAAGGAAGATGCTGTTGAGAATATAAATCAGAATAGTAACGAAAATCCGCGGGAAAATGTAAACAAAAACCCGAACCAAAACGGTAATCAAAATTCTAATCCGAATCAAAAAAGGAATCCAAACCAGAATAAGAATCCTAATCAAAATCCGAATCAGAATAGAAATCCAAATCAAACCAAATCTTCTGATCAAAACGAGGATGTAAACGGAAACGCTGAAGGAAAATCTAACAACAGAAATCCAAACCAGAATCCAAACCAGAATCCGAACCAAAACAGAAATCCCAACCAGAACAAGCATTCTGAGCAAAACGAGGAGCAAAACGGAAATTCGGAAGCGAAATCTAACAACAGAAATCCGAACCAGAATCCAAATCAGAACAGAAATCCAAATCAAAATAAATCTTCTGACCAAAATGAAGATCAAAATGGAAATTCTGATAACAAATCTAATAATAGAAATCCTAACCAAAATAGATCCAACAACAATCCGCCACAAGAGCAAAAGAAAGAATATTCTTTTGATGGAATGGTAACCATAGAAGGTGTTTTGGAGATTTTGCCAGATAATTACGGCTTCTTAAGATCTTCAGATTTTTCTTACATTTCTTCACCAGATGATGTGTATGTTTCTACCAACCAAATCAGAAATTATGGTTTGAAAACAGGAGACAATGTGAAAGGTATTGTGCGTTTGCCAAAGGAAGGCGAGAAATATTTTTCTCTACAAAAACCTACAGAAGTAAACGGAAGAGATTTAGATTTCATAAAAGATAGAGTCGCTTTTGAATATTTAACGCCACTTTTCCCAGAGGAAAAATTTAATCTTGCTGCGAAAGGTTCTACAAAATCTACCAGAATTGTAGATTTGTTTGCACCCATCGGGAAAGGACAAAGAGCCATGATTGTTGCCCAACCAAAAACGGGTAAAACAATGCTCTTGAAAGAAATTGCAAACGCCATTTCTACCAATCATCCAGAAGCTTATATGATGGTTCTTCTTATTGATGAACGTCCAGAGGAAGTTACGGATATGGAAAGAAGCGTAAATGCAGAAGTTATCGCTTCTACTTTTGATGAAGCTGCAGACAAACATGTGAAAGTAGCCAATTTAGTTTTGGCAAAAGCACAAAGAATGGTAGAATGCGGACATGATGTAGTGATTTTATTAGATTCTATCACAAGATTGGCAAGAGCTTATAATACCGTAACACCAGCTTCTGGAAAAATACTTTCTGGTGGTGTAGATGCAAACGCGTTGCACAAACCGAAAAGATTCTTCGGTGCAGCGAGAAAAATTGAAGGAGGTGGATCTCTTACAATTATCGCAACTGCTTTGATAGACACTGGTTCTAAAATGGATGAGGTAATCTTCGAAGAATTTAAAGGAACAGGAAATATGGAATTGCAATTGGATAGAAAAATTGCCAACAAACGTATTTTCCCAGCCATAGATTTGGTAGCTTCTAGCACGAGAAGAGACGATCTTCTTCATGACGATGTAACCCAACAAAGAATGTGGATTTTGCGTAAATATTTAGCAGATATGAACCCAGTAGAAGCAATGGATTGGGTAGAAAAACACATGAAAAACACTTTGAACAACGAAGAGTTTTTGATGAGTATGAATAAATAAATTATTGATAAATGGTGCTTGATAATTGAGTAATCAGATTTCTGCACCTTTGCATTTAATATTAAAATTGCCAATCTTTATTGGCAATTTTTTTTATTTAAAGACTACATTTACTATTCTAAAATTTTAGTAAAAATGGAAAATCTAAAGTTCAACAAAATTGCAGAAATTACTTTGCTATTTTGGTTGATGAAAATTGTAGCCACAACTTTGGGCGAAACGCTGGGAGATTTCATTTCTATGACTTTGGATCTTGGATATTTAGCAGGAATTGGGATTACTTTGGTATTTTTTCTCGCAGTGCTTTTTTGGCAATTACAACTTGCTAAATATCAACCTTTGGCATTTTGGTTGGTCATCATTGCAACCACAACTTTGGGTACAGAAATTTCAGATTTTATAGATAGAAGTTTGCATTTAGGATACGGATACGGAAGTTTGTTGCTGGTTTTTGGCTTGATAATTACACTTTTTATATGGTTTAAAAATTACAACAACTTAAATGTAAGTCCGATTGTTGAACGAAAAAAGGAATTATTTTTCTGGATTGCCGTTTTATTTTCCAATAGTTTGGGAACTGCATTTGGTGATTATTTGAGTGATGCAGCAGGTTTAACCTTTTTAATGGGCGCATTAATTACAGGAGGAATTATTATTTTGGTCGTGCTACTGCATTATTTTACCAAAATAAATGAAGTTCTTTTGTTTTGGCTAGCTTTTATATTTACCAGACCATTTGGTGCAACTTTCGGAGATTTTCTTACGAAACCCTTGGAAAAAGGCGGTTTAGATCTGGGAACTTTGCCCTCGTCTTTGGTTTCCATCGGTATTATGGCGGTATTAATCTACATTTCTTATCAAAAATTGAAACCTCAAAAAGTTTAGTTTAATTTAGAGCTTGTTTAAAATTGTATTAAAACCACAAAAGGAACAAAAGTTTAAGAAAATTAAACACTTTTCAAAGTAAAAATAAATGTATTGTGCCTTATTTTCACTTTAAAAAGAATTATTTAAGCTCATTCTTTTGTTCCTTTTGTGGTTAAAAATATTTTTATAAAATATTTAAACAAGCTCTTAATTTTTAAAAAACCAGATGAATTTAAAACCCTATATTTTTAAAGGTCTTTTCCTTCTATTAAATTTGCAGCTACTAAATGCTCAAAATTCAATTAAAATAGACAGTGCGAAATTTGAAAAAACGGAGACAAAAAAAATTAATTATCCTGCATTGATAGCACCTGCAGCTTTGATGACTTATGGAATTGTGAGTTTGAATAGCAATTCTTTGCAAAAATTTGATGCAAATATCCGAGATCAAATTGTTGCAAAAAATTATAAAGAAACGAGCATCGATGATATCACAACTTTAGCTCCTGCAGCAGCAGTTTACATTTTAAATTTTGCGGGAATTGAAGGAAAGCACAATTTCAAAGATAGAAGCATTGTGATTGCAACTTCTTTTGCTTTAACTGGTGCTTCTACTTTTGCTCTCAAAAACACTACAAAAAGAACAAGACCAGATGGAAGTGCTGCCAATTCTTTTCCCTCCGGTCATTCCGCTTATGTATTTGCCAGTGCAGAATTTCTATGGCAAGAGTATAAAGATGTATCTATTTGGTATGGCATTTCTGGTTACGTTTTGGCTTCTGGAACGGGATTTTTGCGAATGTACAACAACCGTCATTGGTTTTCGGATGTAGCAATGGGAGCTGGAATTGGAATTTTGAGCACAAAAGTTGCGTATTTACTACTGCCAATCATTAATAATAAAATTTTCCCCTCAAAAAACGAGAATACTTCTTATATCGTTACACCATTTTACCAAGAGAAAAAGCTAGGCTTGAGTTTTATAATGCAGCTTTAAACTTCACCATTAAGTTTTTATTCAATAATTAGGATTATTAATAAATTGCAAGCAATTTCTTAATGTACATCAAAAATATTTAGATTTTTCGTAATTAATTTTAATAACTTCAATAATTTTAAGGGTTAAAAATTTAATTTTAAAACCTTTAAATCACTTTTAGTAGTTTTGGTCTATCAAAATCATAAATTTTAACAGAAATAGTGTAATAGATTTGGTTTTATAATTTTGTATATTTGGTATTCACATTAAAAAAATAAAATTATGTCTTTTCAATTACCAGAATTAGGGTTTGCTTACGATGCATTAGAACCAAATATTGATGCTAAAACAATGGAAATCCATTACACAAAACATCATCAAGGATATGTAGACAATTTGAATAAAGCTGTAGAAGGTACAGAATTAGAAGGAAAGTCTATAGAAGAAGTTTGCAAAACAGGAACAGATAACAAGGCGGTAAGAAACAATGGAGGTGGACATTTCAATCACAGTCTTTTCTGGCAAATTCTTACTCCAGGAGGAAGTAAAGAACCTGTTGGAAATGTGAAAGCTGAAATAGAAAAAATGGGCGGAATGGAAAAATTTAAAACAGATTTTTCTGAAGCTGCTAAAACAAGATTCGGTTCTGGTTGGGCTTGGCTTTGCAAAAAAGAAGATGGCGGATTGCAAATTTGCTCTACTCCAAACCAAGACAATCCACTGATGCCAGTTGCAGAAATGCACGGAACACCAGTTTTAGGTATAGATGTTTGGGAACACGCTTATTACTTAAATTATCAAAATAAAAGACCAGATTACGTTACAAATTTCTTCAATGTAATCAATTGGGACAAAGTTGAGGAATTGTACAATAAATAGATTGTATCTTTTTTTCAAAATTTAAAAGGCTCGGAATTTCCGAGTTTTTTTTTGCAGTTAGACGAAGAATCCCATCTCATTTCAACTTTTTCAAAAAATGAAATCCTAAAATATTATAACCCAAATTGAAATAGAATTTGTGAGATTTAGCATTTTGAACATAGGTATTCAATTCTATGGTTTTGTAATTTCTCTCTCTTGCCCAATTTTCTATAAATTCAAAAAACTTTTTGCCTAAACCTTTAGATTGTTGCGCATTATCGATAATCACATTATCCACTTCCAACTGTTTGCCAGAATACAAACGAACCGTAGTCCAAGCGCTAGAAATCCCTACTAATTTTTCTTCTAAAAATAACCCAAAGCAAGTATAATTTCTAAATTCAAACATCTCAAGAAAATAAGCTTCCGTTTGCTCCAACGTGAGTTGTGGGTTAAGTTGCTGACCTAATGTAGAGATTTGTTTTAGGTAAGATTGGTCTATTACTTTGATGGTTATTTTGGAATTCATTTCAGATTCTTTTTTTAAGAGGTGCTATTAATAAGTAGAATATCCACGCAAACCAAGATATAAATATCACGGCTAAAACTCAGGCTAATTTCTCACTTCCTCTTGTTCTGCTTGAAAATAGAATTGATAAAAGTGGTAGAAGCCATATAAAAGCAATGAATAATAGGAATATCAATCCAGCGTAATTCTCCATAAATGATTTAATAATATATTTTATTTGAAAAATTCTAAATCAATATCTTCGTTCCATCTGCCCAAGATGATTAAACTTAACGCCATATTTTGCGTTTACCATTGCAAAAATTTGATACAATCTATACTCGAACTCGAATCCATAATTTTCGTTCGGCGTATAATCTATCGCAGATTCTATTATATTTCTATGCGTTTGGCTGTAGTAAAATGAATTCCATTCTTGTACCAAAAATGTATTTTTGGATTTTAAAAATTGTTCTGTATACATACTTTTTGGTCTGGCTTGGCTTGCCAAAAAGCTGTCGTATTGTGGATCTATTACAATTAATTCCCATTCTCCATCAGCATTTTTCTCTGGTTTTAGCGCAGTAGCTTGTGCAGATTCGTTGGAGGGAAGTGGCGTACAGTTTTGCAAAACGACCGAAAATATTAAAAATAATAGGATTTTTTTCATTTGAAAATTTTAATAAAGATATGTAATTAAGGCAGAAATCTGTTTTTTATTGTTGAAAATATTAAAAAGACCTTACTTTTAGCAAATTATTAAGAAATTCTTTACTACTTTTGCAGAGTGAAATCCGGCAGAACTTTAAAAAAATATCTGGGGGTGCTTTTTTCGAGCATCTACCTTTTTGCTTTTTTGTTTGCGGCTAATATTCACGATCATGATTCTGGATATTTTTACAAAGATTCTAATTTTAAAAATTCCTCTTCAAATTTTAGTAAGCAAAGTAAAATAAACAATTCAGATGGTTGTTTGTCTTGTCACTTTACTGCTTCTCAAATCTTATTGCCAGATTCTTTTAAGCTTGAATTTTCCGAATTCAACTTTAAAAAAATTCAGTTTTCTTCCGGTGATTACCAAATTACCAAAAGTTCTCAATTTCAATATTATCTTCGCGGACCACCCGTTTTTATTTAATTTTTTAAATAAAACTAGTGGATAATAGTTTTAAAAAGGTAAAATTCAGACTATTCTGAAGTTTACGATCAACTATTTGCGCAGTTTTTAAACTTCGTCAAATGTTTACCATTTTTTTACGGCAAACATGGACAGCTTCTGTTTTCAAAAATTTATTTTCCAATTAAATTTTTTCATTCAAACCTTTTTAAATTGGTTTGATGACTGAAATGGAAAACAAAATTGAAATTTAAGTTGGGTAGCAAATACACGCAATCTAAAAATTTACATACAATTGAAAAATACAATTATACTATTGTTATGCTTTTTTGGCATAATGAATAGCTATGCACAGAGTTTTACTGTGCAAGGAATCGTGAAAGATTTTCACGATAAAACACCATTGAAGGGAGCAACCATCAAAATAGGTTCGCAGACTACAACATCAGATTTGAAAGGGTTTTTCAAATTTAATTCCGTAAAAAAAGGAAATTATACCTTGGAAGCCAATCATACAGATTGTGATCAATTCATAGAAAATATAGCTATAGATGAAAACAAATCTGTAGAAATTCTCTTGGAACATCATGCGCAAGATATAGAAACGGTAGTAATCCACGGGAACCATAAAAATACAGGTTCTTTGGTGATGAAAACTTTATCTAAAGACCAGATTGCTCAAAATTCTACCGAAAATCTTGGTAATCTTTTAACTCAAATTTCTGGAGTTGGAACTTTGAAAACGGGGAATAATATTGCAAAACCTATTATTCATGGACTTTATGGGAGCAGAGTTGCCATCATCAACAATGGAGTAAAACTTGCCGAACAAGAATGGGGAGTAGAACATGCGCCCAACATTGATGTAAATAATTTTGAACATATAGATGTAATAAAAGGAGCTTCTGCTTTGAAATATGGGAGTGATGCAGTTGGTGGTGTCATTGTTTTAGAACCTTCAATTCTGCCAAAAAAAGATACGTTGCAAGGTGCAATTAACCTTTCGGGGATTTCTAACGGGCAAGGTTTGGCTACAGATATTAAGTTGAGCAAAACCTGGGAAAATGGTTGGGGAATTCGTGCAAATGGTGGTTACAAAAAATTGGGAGATCTATCTGCACCAGATTATAATTTACAAAACACAGGTCTAGAAAGCAGTTCTTTCAGTTTTGGTGTGCAGAATATCAGTTTTAAACAAGGTATTTCTTTTGATTATTATGGTACCAACCAAGAAATTGGAATTTTGAGGAGTTCTCATATCAGTTCGGCAGAAGATTTTGCAGCGGCACTTTCTCAACAAGAACCTTTATTTCAGAGAGATTTTACGTATGATATAGACAACCCCAAACAGGATGTGCAGCATCATATTGCAAAAATTTCAGCTTTCAAAAGATTTGAAAATTTAGGAAAAATTTCGGCTACTTATAGTTTCCAGTACAACCACCGGAAAGAATTTGATATAAGAAGAGGCGAAGATTTGAGCAAAATACCTTCGCTAGATTTAGAATTAATAACCAATGATTTTAATGTAAATCATCTTTTTGAAAGAGAAAAATACAGTATAGAATCTGGAGTAAATGCTTCTTATCAAAATAATTACAGCAGTCCATTGACGGAAACTAGAAGATTGGTACCCAATTATGATCGATATGCAGCAGGAGTTTATTCTGTTTTTAAATATAAAATTTCGCCTCAACTAAATGCAGAAGCTGGTGCAAGATATGATTATACGTTTTTTGATATCGATAAATATTACAATTTAAGCGATTGGAATCAATTGTATGCAACGCAGTTTCCACAATTTGAAGTTAGGGTAAACCAGAATAGAATTTTGACGAATCCTAAACTGACCTATCAAAATTTTTCTTATAATGCTGGTTTGGAATTTCGACCATCAGACAACTTTAATTTAAAATTTAACTATGCAAGAATTGGAAGAACGCCAAATATTGCAGAATTGGCTGCAGATGGTTTGCATCATTCAGCGGCAATTATAGAAAAGGGAAATCTAGCGATAGAAAATGAACGTGGTAGCCAATTTAACTTAGTAGCAGAAGTGAAATTACCAGTATTAAGTGGTTTGGATATTACTGTAAATCCGTATTATTTTGATACCAAAAATTTCATCAATCAAGTTCCTTCTGGATATCAGAATACGCAGTTTGGTGCATTTGTAATTTATCAATATGAGCAAATAGATGCAAAAATGTATGGTTTGGATGTAGATTTAAATTTGAAAATAACGCCAGAATTATCTTTAATAAGCCAAGGTTCTTACGTTCATGGGCAAGATGAAACCAATGATGTTCCTTTGATATTGATGCTTCCTACCAATTTTAGAAATTCTTTGCAGTACAAATCTTCCGGAAAGAGCAATTTTTTCGTGAATGTAAATAATACTACATTTTTAAAACAGAACAGATTTCCGAGATATGATATCTCTGTGCAATTATTTGATAATCAGGGAGAAGCTTATGAGCAACCTGTAGATATTTCTACACCACCAAACGGATATACGCTTTGGAATGCAAAAGCGGGCGTCAATTTATCCAAAAATCTTTCTACCATTTTTACGGTAGATAATATTTTAAATACCAAATACCGAGATTATTTGAACAGGTTGAGATACTTTTCAGATGAAATGGGTAGAAATTTCACTTTAACATTTAACTATAAATTTTAATAACAATACTTAATAATTAAATATTTTATTATGAAAAAAATAACACAATTTTTAGCACTGATTTTCAGCTTTACACTCTTGTTTAATTCTTGCAATAGAACAGATGAACCAGTAGATGACCTTCCACAAGAGGAGATTTCTAATGCCATACTTTCTGTGACAGATGAAACCACGGGAACTACTGCCACCTATAATTACCAAGTAAATGGTAGCAATACACCAGATATTAAATTGATTAATGGAAGAGAGTATACGGTGCAAATAGCATTAAAAAATGGAGCAGAAGACGTAACGCAAGAAGTGATAGACGCAAAAGATGAGCATTTCTTCACTTTTGATTTTCCAAATTCTGATATCACATTGACGAGATTAGACAATGCATCTTCCACTCGAGCAGATGGAAACAAAGTGGGTTTGCTTACGAAGTGGAACGTAACTACTGCCGTAAAATCTGCCACAGGAGCTCAAATTAGACTAGCGTTGTATCATGAGTCTATTTCTCTATCAGAGAATTCCCAGTTGAGTGGAAATGGAAAAGTCTATGGAACTCAAAGTGGAGGAGAAACAGATTTGCTCGCACCATTCAAAATTTCTAATCCTTAAAATAATTAAAAAGATTAAACAAAAACACCCGAGCAAAATTTGCTCGGGTGTTTTTGTTGATTGTATTTACAAAGAAATTATTATTTGTACTCTTTCTGTAGTACTACAAATGCTGGAAAGTGATCACTGTAACCACCAGTAAAAGTATCTCCTACCCAAGAGCGGAAAGGGTAACCTTTGTAATTTCCTTCTTTTCCGATGAGGTAAGCTGGTGCAAAAATTTCTGCTTTCATCACAGAAAATGTAGGTCCTACTTTATCCGAAATTAAATTTCTAGAAACGATAATTTGATCAAACAAATTTGGGGCATCTCTATAAGCCAAAGAAGCAACTCCTTTTTTGAAAAGCGGGTACATTAAATTTAAATAAGGTCTTTCATCAGATAAATCTTTCTCTCTTCCGGCAGCATGCAGATGTTCTAGCAAACTATCATCTATAGGATCATCATTAAAATCTCCCATGGCAAACATTTTTACGCCAGGTTCTGCTGCAGAAATTTCGTCCATTTCTTTTTTCAAAACTGTGGCGGCTGCATTTCTGCTAATGGCAGATTTCACTTCGCCACCTCTTCTAGAAGGCCAGTGGTTCATAAAAAATGCTACTTTTTCATTATTCAAATATCCAGTAACTACCAATACATCTCTTGTGTAAGATCTTTTGCCTTCCTCATTAAAAATAACTACCTCCTTTTTGTAATATTTAGAGGGTGTGAACATTCTTTTTTGATAAATAATTCCCACGTCTATACCTCTATAATCATAAGAATTGAAATGGATAACGCCATAATCATATTTCGCCAACTCTGGTTGCTTCACCACATCTTCCATCACTTGGCGATTTTCTACTTCTATCATTCCTACCACTGCAGGAGGTTTTCCGGTGTATTGTGCGCCCATTTCCGAGATAACTTTCGCTACATTATGCAATTTTTTAACGTAAATTATTTTGCCATAATTTTTTTTGCTTAGCGGAGTGAAATCTTCAGAAAGACCTTGATAGCGAACCACTTTTTTCCCCATCAAAGCTTGGTCATTCCATGGCCCTTTATAATCCTTATCCGTTACATCCAGGAATTTAATAGAATCCAAAGGCACACTTCTATGAAATGCTGGGTTGTTGAGAGCTTTTGTGCCATCTATGTAATCTGCGGATTGTATGGTATCCCATAGATTTTCTACATTTAAAAATCCAACTGTAGTTCCTACAATTTTAGTTTTCTGCTGAGAGAAGCTAAGTGTAATTATTATTAAAGAGAAAAATGATAATATTTTAGTCATAATCTTAAACGTTTTTGCAAAATTAATTTTATTTTTTAATTAAATTATTATAAATCAATATTTATACTCAAAAACCGTGCATTAAATCGCTTTTATTAACAAAGCTTAATATATGGTGGATAAATAATTATTCTTATTCTAAATTTTTCATAATTTATTATTAAATTTGCACTTTAAATTCTTGCTATTGAGAATTAGACAAAAACGCCATTTAATATTTATTTATGTATAAAAAACTATTATTTACCGCTATTTTCATCATGCTTCCGGTGTCTTTTCTGTGGGCGCAAACTACTGCATTTGCCTATGTAAAAGATGACCAAGGAAAGCCAGTTGAGAATGTAGAGATAAGTTTGAAAGGAAAAGAAACTGTGAAAACAGACAAAATTGGATATTTTCAATTTGTAGATTTAACAGAAGGTAGCTATCAAATTGTCATTACAAAACCAAACTTAGAAACCAAAGTGATGGATTTTGATATCGCTCAAGAAAAGCGGAAAGATCTAGGAGAAATCACGGTTTATTTTTCTCTTGCAAATGTAGAGCAAGGTCTTGCTTTTATAGAAAATAATGGCGACGAAGAAAATTCTAGCCAAAGTTCTACTGTTGGTTTGCTACAATCTTCACAAGATGTTTTTAGTAGATTGGCAGCTTTTGATTTAGGTGCTTATTGGTTTCGTCCACGTGGAATTGATGGTAGAAGCGGAGAGACATTCTTAAACGGAGTTTCTATGGTAGAAGCAGACAATGGAAATGTAGATTTCGGAAATTGGGGTGGTCTTAATGAGATTACAAGATATCCAGAAGTAGCGGTAAATCACGCGCCTTCAGAATATTCTTTCGGTGGTGTTGCTTCAGTTTTTTATAAAAATACCAAAGCGAGTGAATATAGAAAAGGATTTCAATTCACGCAATCTCTTACCAATAGAAATTATAGAAATAGAACTTCCCTTAGATATACTTCCGGAATGAGCAGCAAAGGTTGGGCATTTACAGTAATGGGAGCAAGAAGATGGGCAGAAGAAGGAATACAAGAAGGAACTTTTTATGATTCTTATGGTGGTTATTTTGGAATTGAGAAAAAATTTAATGATAATCATACCATAACTTTTAATGCAATCGGGTCTTCTTATGCAAGATCTACTTCTAGTCCGGCTACGCAAGAAGCTTATGATTACGGCGGAGTGCATTACAATGCTTATTGGGGTTATCAAAATGGAGAAAAAAGAAGTGAAAGAGTAAAAAAAGGTTTTCAACCGGTGTTGCAATTTCAAGATTTCTGGAAAATTAATGATAAAACATCTTTAACTACTTCATTATCCTACCAATTTGGAAAAGATAAATCATCAAGATTAGATTGGCAAAGTGTCCCAAATCCATCGCCAATTTACTATAGATATTTACCAAGTTATTATGAATCTTTGGATCCTAATGCAAGCGTAATCAATCCAGATGGTACAACCTCAACTGCGCAAGACGCTTACCAAACAGCACTAAACGGATGGCAATCTGGAAATCCAGAATTCACACAATTAAACTGGGAAAGATTGTATAGAGCAAATATGCAACAACCTGAAAGTAGTTTGTATGGTGTAACTGGGAAAAGAGCTTTGTATTTTATGGTAGATGATGTAAGTGAAGATAAAATTTGGAACGGATCGGCGCATCTAACCCATGATTTTAGCGATAAAATAAAATTTATTTTAAATTTATCTTATCAAAATTATAGATCTGAACAATACAGAGAAGTAAGTGATCTTTTGGGTGCAGATTTCGCATACAACAGAGATCCTTTTGCGGCTACCAATCAACCAGGGAAAAGTGGTCAATTCAATGAAGGAGAAACAAACGTTGCAAAATATGAAGGAGATAGAATAGGATATAGCTATATTTTCCGTAGACAAGAATTTAGATTTAATCCAGGTTTGAAGTTTTCAACTGGTAATTTTGATGTATTTGTG
Organism: Frigoriflavimonas asaccharolytica; assembly: GCF_013294015.1. Taxonomy (GTDB): domain Bacteria; phylum Bacteroidota; class Bacteroidia; order Flavobacteriales; family Weeksellaceae; genus Frigoriflavimonas; species Frigoriflavimonas asaccharolytica. The sequence goes on along the minus strand of NZ_JABSNO010000007.1, from coordinate 47,431 downwards.
TCAGCCAATGCTTCTTATAATAATTCAAGCAGAGAAGGGCAATTCAAACATTTCTTATATGCAGATTCTTTTGGGAAGAGCAAAAATATTGAATTCTATAATTTTGGCCTAAAAGGACAAGCTACTTACAGAATAAACGGTAGAAACTTCTTGGTTTACAATGGAGCGGTTTATAATCAAGCACCATTCTTGGAAGATTTATTTATTAATCCAAGAATAAACTCAGATACAGCTCCAAATATCAGAAGTACAGTTTTTGTTGCAAATGATTTAAGCTACATACTTTCTACACCAAAATTGAAATTAAGAGTTACAGGATATTTAATAGAATCCGAAAACGAAACCAATGTACAAAGATTCTTTGCAGATGGTATCGCTTTAGATAACACTGGAGATACAGGAGCTACAGCTGTAGTGCAGAGTGCATTTCTAACGCAAGTAATGACGAATGTAGAAAGAAGAAATATGGGAGCAGAATTGGGTGTTGATTATAAAATAACACCAAGTCTATCCTTCCAAGGTTTAGCAAGTTATGGCCAGTATACGTATAGAAACAATCCTACAACCTACTTCGCATCAGATGCAGTTGGTAGATTCGCAAACGGAACCTCTTTCATAGATTTAGGAGAAGCTGCTTTGAAAGATTATTATCAAGGAGGAACACCACAAAAAGGATATTCTGCAGGATTAAGATACAGTTCGCCAAAATTCTGGTGGGTAGGTGCAAGCTATAATTATTTAGATGATAATTATTTAGATCCATCTGCGCTATTAAGAACAGAATCCTTTGTGCAAAATAGTGTATCAGGAACACCAGATCCAAACGCAACAGCTAGTGAATTACGTAGATTGTTGCAGCAAGTAAAATTGCCTTCTTCAAATTTCGTAAATGCTAATGTTGGGAAATCTTGGATATTTGGAAAATATTACGTGCTAATATCTGCATCTGTTAATAACATCTTAGATAACACGAAATATATAACTGGTGGTTTTGAGCAAACTAGAAATGTGAAATTTCAATCTTTCAAAGAAGATTTTGATAGAGATAGTTCGCTTTTCGCGCCAAAACTTTTCTATACACAAGGCAGATCTTACTTTGTGAATATGCAAGTTAGATTTTAATAAATACAAAAAATAATAATTATAAATTTTACAACAATGAATATAAAAAGATTTTTTAGCACAATAGTTTGCGTGGCAGTAGTTGCCATCTCATTGTCTTCTTGTGTAAAGACAGACGATTGGGAAACGCCAACTGTAAATTGCAACAACAGATTTCCAGAGCCAAACACTACAATGGCAGCATTTATGGCGATGGCTCCAGCTTCTGGCCCATTATTAATAACACAAGACACCTATTTTGATGGTTATGTAGTATCATCAGACGAAAATGGAAATTTCTACAAAACTATTTCTTTTCAAGATAGCCCTACAAATCCAACCGTAGGTTTGCAAATGGAAATTGATAGAGCAGGAAATTATGCAGATTTTCCAGTAGGAGCGCATATTAGAATTAATGCAAAAGGTTTAAGATTAGGTTTAGATCGTGGCGTAATAAAAATCGGTTCTGTAGATCCAACTTTTGATATCGGAAGAATTCCTGCATCCATTATTTCAAGATATATATCTGGTGTTTGCAATGGCAATGGTCTAGATTTACAAAAATTGGTACCAAGAGCTTTAACCTCTTTAGCAGAAGCAAAACAATCACAATATATCAATACATTAGTTTCTGTACCAAATGTACAATTTGCAACATCAGATCTTGGCAAAAAATATTTAGAATACATTGCAGGTACCACAACTGCTTTGGATACAGATAGAAACATAGAAGACAATACAGGTTCCTCTACAATCATTAGAAATTCTTCTTTTGCATCATTTGGTTCATCAATAGTACCATCTGGAAATGGAACCATACAATTTGTAGTTAGCAGATACATAAGTACTTGGCAAATGCTCATCCGTGATTTAAATGATGTAAAAATACCAGTAGGAGGCACGAGATTTGATGCCGCTCCACCAAAAGGAGGAACTGCAATCACCTATTCAGGAGCTTTTACAGAAGATTTCGAAAGTTACTCATTAACTCCTAGCAATTTAGAAGTATTTCCAAATTACGTAAATGATGCATTTCTAAACAATAGATACTGGCAATTAAAATCATTTAGCAACAATAAATATATCCAACTTGGGGCAAACTCAGGTACAGGAAATTACAAAACTTATTTCGCAGTACCCGTAAACTTTACAGCAGCCAATACGCTAAAATTTAATGTAAATATAGGCTACTGGAATGGAAACGCTTTAAAAGTGTACACCACAACGAATTATACTGCTTTAGGAGATTTTGGTGCAGCTACTTTAACGGATATTACCTCATCTTTTGTAATACCTACCGTACCAACTAATGGCTATGGAACACTAGCATCAGCAGGAACGTACAATTTCCCGGCAGCACTTACAGGAAACGGATTTGTAGTATTTGAATACACAGGTGGAAATCCAGGAATTACTACAACCATACAAATAGACAATGTTGTAGTAAACTAAAACGAATATATTTTCAAAATAAAAAGCGATCATTTTTAAAATGGTCGCTTTTTTTGTATGATTTTTTGGACAGCTTGAACTTCGTTCGTAAATTTCAAATAAAGCCTGCGCTTTAATCTTGTTTATGCCTTCCGTTCCCGCTTTTTATTTTTTTTTGCAACAAAAGAAAGAAGAGATTCACTCAAGTCGGGCTGCGAAATAGCAAAGGAAAAATTCTCGCTGTCATTGCTAGGAATTTACTGTAGAAAATTCCACGATTGCCATTACGATTTCTATAACTATCGGAAGAAGCAATCTCACTGTTGCAAAATCTCCCGTCTTTGAGCAAATTTGAAAAAAAGCAGTACATTTGAGTGAAGAATAATTGGAAATTAAAAATGCAAAAAACTGCTACTATTAAATCTAATAATTAAAATTTTAAGCAATGATTTTAATAAAAAAAATTTGGCCTATACTTTTAATTATTGGAATATTATTAATTTTATTTACAGTGGGGAAAATTTATGAAACTAAATTTTTTAGTAAAAAAATAAACTCTCTAATTATGAAACTTTTGATTAAGAAAGGAATTGACCCTAATAGAATAATGATAAAGAAGGGTAAAACAGCATCAGGAAATGCTACTACTACCTTTAAATTAATTGATAAATAAAAAAAATAAATAGAACCAGTAAAATTTATCTTTGCTGGTTTTTATTTAGATATAAAAATTTCAAGAGTTTTTAATTCCCTATCTATTTTCTCCTTCCAGGGTGTTTGTTTTCTGTTTTTATCAGATAAAAATTTTCCGTTTAAATAATATACCCTACTATCTATTTCAAAGTCAAATTTGATATTGCGATCATTGTACTTTTTATTCCAATCATCTATTTTTTCTGTATGTATTTGAAAATTGTAAACATTAAGATTATTTAAACTATCAATAGACTTTCTCATCTTCCTTGCATATAGTTCAGCAATATTAAAGTGTATTTGTTCATGTTCCAAAGTAGTTTCTGTTTTAAGAAGTAACCAAGACTTATTTGGGCCAAAATACACCAAAACTTCTATTTTGGGTGTCGTGGTATAACTTGTTTGTGAAGTATTGAATTTAAATTTAAATTCACTTAACACACCCTTAAATCTTCCTGTGTTTCCAATCTTAATAGTGTCCCTCTGTACTACCTTGAAATCCTCATATTTTAAAGGTCTTTTTAAGTCCCATAAAATCATTTCAGCTTGTTGGTGAACAAAACCAATTAAAAAAGGGAGATTGATAAATAAGTATAAAAATTTTTTCATTGTAATTATTTTATTCAAAAAGCGTACTAATTTTTAAGGTTAATGTACAAAAGAAAACAATGTTAATTGAATTCGATTTAATATGTTGATAACCAGTTAATTATTTTAAGATTGACAAAGTTCCTGAAGCAGGAATCCACCAATAAAGTGTAGCTAAGGAAATTTCAAGGATTTTCGCAACTTCTTTGGCGTTTGTTCCCCGCTCCGCAAAGTGCCAGCTGCGCAAAGTTTGTAACCCCGCTGCGCAAAGTTTGTACGCTGAAAGCTGGCAAAGTTTCCAAGCTTCAACCTAATTATCTATAAATTTCCCTAAATTTGAACCATGCTTCAATTTCTAAAAAAATCTGCTGCTCTAGTCTGGGCGAAAAATCACGTAAAGAAAACTGCTTTATTCAAAAATAATGCAGTCCAAGATCAACAAGACTTGCTGCTATTTTTAACAAAAACAGCCGAAAAAACTTTGTTCGGCAGAGTCCACGAATTTGAAAATATCAAAAGCATCAAAGATTTTCAAGCCAAAGTTCCGGTTGCAGATTATGAGCAGTTAAAACCTTTCATAGAAAAAATGAAAAAAGGGCAAAAAGATATTCTCTGGACAGGAACTCCTGCCTATTTCGCAAAAACTTCTGGTACTACTTCTGGTTCCAAATACATTCCGATTTCTAAAGAAGGCATGGAAAATCAAACTGGAGCAGCGCAATCTGCCATTTTTCATTACATCGCTCAAAAAAATACGGCTAATTTCGTCAATGGAAAAATGATTTTCATACAGGGAAGTCCCGCTTTAGAAGAAAAATTTGGCATCAAAACGGGAAGACTTTCTGGTATTGTTGCGCATCATATTCCCTCTTATCTTCAAAAAAATAGATTGCCAAGTGAAGCTACCAATTTGATAGAAGATTGGGAAGAAAAAGTAGACGCCATCGTATTGGAAACAGAAAAAGAAAACATGACGCTCATTTCTGGAATTCCACCTTGGCTTATCATGTATTTTGAAAAATTGATTGCCAGAAACGGCAAGAAAATAAAAGAATTATTCCCAAATCTTCAATTAATCATTACTGGCGGCGTAAACTACGAACCTTATCGCGAAAAAATGGAAGAACTTCTTGGCGGAAAAGTAGATGTGATACAAACATTTCCGGCGAGTGAAGGTTTCTTTGCTTTTCAAGATAATTTTGAAGAAGACGGACTTTTATTATTAACGAATCACGGGATTTTCTACGAATTTATTCCGTTAGAACATTACGGAAAACCCGATCAAAATGAACATCGATTAACTTTAAATGAGGTAGAACTCAACAAAGATTATGCATTAATTTTAACTACCAATTCCGGACTTTGGGCATATTCCATCGGTGATGTAGTGCGGTTTATTAATAAAAATCCTTACAAAATTTTGGTAAGTGGTAGAACAAAACATTTTACCTCTGCTTTTGGCGAACATGTGATCGCTTTTGAAGTAGAAGAAGCCATGAAAGCTGCGGTAGAAAAATTTCCCACCCAGATTTCCGAGTTTCATCTCGCACCACAAGTAAACCCGAAAAGTGGATTGCCTTACCATGAATGGTTTGTGGAATTTGAAAAAGAACCCGAAGATTTTGAAAAATTTCAGCAGTATTTAGATGAAGAATTGCGTAAACGGAACAGCTATTACGACGATTTGGTCAAAGGAAACGTGCTAAAACCTTTGGTTATTACCAAATTACAAAAAAACGCTTTTCAAGAATATGCAAAATCTGAAGGCAAGTTGGGCGGACAAAACAAAATTCCACGTTTGGCAAATGATAGAAAGATAGCCGAGGTTTTAGAAAGGTTTTTGTAGGAATTTACCTTGTAGGAATATACTACGAAACATGTTTTTACCGCAAGATTGCGCTGTAAAGGTGCATTCATTTCCAAAATAAAAACGTTCTTTCAATATATCCAACTTTGAAGATTTGTTTCAGCTAAAAAAAAATGGAGAAATGCACCTTTATTCCGCAATCTTAAAGCAGTCAAATTTATGGTGTATCTACAAAAATAGAAGCTTCATATTTAAAGCTTACCGATAATTCAAAATAATTTGTTAAATTTGAGAAAACAAAATCCATCATGAAATTACCTTTATCTATTAAATCTTCGCTTTTGGTCTTATTATTTGTGCTTTCATCTTGTTCTACTGTAAAATATGGTGAAGATGCATCCACGAATAATTATTCTAATCTTCAAACAGGAAAAAATTATCAATTTACCTTGCGAGATGGTGGCGAAAAACAAAAGATGGTATTTTCTAGAATTTCAGACGATCAAATAATGGGTTTTGCTTCAAAAAAAGATTCTACAATGGTTTCTATTCCAAAATCTAGTGTGTCTGAAGTGAAAGACATCAAAAAAGCTTCTGCAACTATTGCAGGTTTCGCTATTGGAACAGCAGCTGCAGCAGCATTGATCCTTAGTTCTTCTCGCGCAGATTAATTCAATTAAAAATTTAACTGCTCACAGATTTTAATCCTACAATGGAAGCAATAAGCGTCATTACAAAAAATAGGCGCCAAAAAGTTGTGGGTTCCTGAAAATAAATAATTCCAATAGTAACACTTCCCACTGCTCCAATTCCGGTCCAAATTGCATAGGCTGTTCCTAGTGGTAGTGCATGTTCGCCAGAAGTTGCTTTGTACATCAAAAACATAGAAAGTACAAGAGAGATTGCAAAGCCGAGCCACCAAAATTTACTTTCTTTATCTGTGGTAAGTTGTGCTTTTCCTAGGCAAAAAACAAATCCGGTTTCAAAAAGTCCGGCAATTATGAGAATAATCCAATTCATTGCGCAAAAATAAATTTTTTAAAATTTAAAATAAGACAATTTATCATATTATCTTTGCGCGATGATTTCTTTACAACCCATTCAAACTTTAAAAATTCCCGAATTCCGAAATCTGATGGCTGGTAGATTTTTACTAATTGCAGCTTTTAGAATGTTGGCAACCCTTTTAGGATGGTGGATTTATGAATTGACAAAAGATCCGTTTGCAATTGGCTTAATTGGTCTTTCGGAGGTGATTCCGGCGGTAAGTTCCGCGTTGTATGCTGGTCACGTAATCGATAATTCCGAAAAAAAGAGGATGTTGCTTATTTGCAATTATGCTTATGTTGTTTTAATAGGATTTTTGGCGTTTCTGGCTTATTTTGGAGATGATCTTCATCAATTATCAACTACGCACATTACTTATTTTATATACGGAACTATCTTCCTCACGGGAATTTGCAGGGCGTTTCTTGGTCCAATAGTTCCGACAATGATTCCAAAAATTGTTGGTAAAGAGAAATTGCCTTTTGCAATAACGGTAAACCAGGCAACTTTTCTTTGTGCTTCTGTTACAGGACATGCTTTGGGTGGGTTTTTTATTCATTGGTTTGGTATTTCATCAACGTTGACGATTATCGTTGTGATCATGCTTGTTGCTTCCATATTTTTTTGGTTTATAGAGCAACATCACTCAGAAAATGTGGGTAATGAATTAAAAATTTTGGAAAGTATACAAGAAGGTTTGTCTTATATTTTGAAGACGAGAGAAATTTTGGGAGCATTACTTTTAGATATGTTTGCAGTACTTTTTGGTGGTGCAGTTGCCTTGATACCAATTTTTGCAACAGATATTTTGAAGGTTGGTTCAGAAGGTTTAGGGTTTTTGAATGCAGCATCTGATATTGGAGCGATGATGATTATCATTACGCTTTCCTTTATTCCTCTAAGAAAAAACCAAGGTAAAATATTGCTAATTGCTGTAGCTGGTTTTGGAATTTGCATTATTGGTTTTGGTCTTTCAAAATTGTATTGGTTGTCGTTTTTCTTTCTAGTTTTAAGCGGAATTTTGGATGGAATTTCTGTGGTAATTCGCGGTACAATTGTACAATTGAAAACGCCGGAAAAAATCCGTGGAAGAGTTTTAAGCGTAAATTCTATTTTTGTGATGAGCAGCAATGAGTTAGGTCAATTTGAATCTGGAGTTGCTGCAAAACTTTTTGGCGTTGTAAGATCTGTAGTTGTGGGTGGTACTCTAACATTGTTGATCGCTGTTTTTGTGGGAACTAAATTTCCTAAACTGCGAAATATGAAATACTAGATTTTTTGCGTTTTCTATATTTTTTATTTTAAAAAAATATGTATTTTGTATAAGCTTGTCTATTTTTATTATTAAATTTGTGAATAATTCTATAATTATGAAAAAAATAATATTCTTTTTATCTATAATTCTTGCTTCTTTTAGTTTTGCCCAGTCAGATTGTAGTTCATCAATTACGCTTTGTGCAGATGCATCTGTTTCCTATACTCCTACAGGACCTGGAGTTCAAGAAAATCTTGGTGGTGGTTGTTTGTCTACAGAGCACTTTTCTGTTTGGTATCAATTTACAGCGGCAACCTCTGGAACATTAACTTTTTTGATCTCCCCAAATTCACAAAATGATTACGATTTCGCAGTCTATGGTCCCAACAAAACTTGTGGAAATTTAGGTGCGCCGATTAGATGTTCTTATGCTGGTACAGGAAGCGGAATTCTTACGGGATTAAACACAACATCAACGGATCTTACAGAAGGAGCAGGTGGAGATGGTTTTGTGAGATATTTAGATGTAATTGCTGGAGATTCTTATCAATTAATTGTAGATAACTTCTCTTCTTCTACGGTAGGTTTTGTACTTACCTTTGGTGGTACAGCTACTTTAGCTTCTCCCTTTTCTGTTCCTGCTTTGGCGCCAAACCCATTCTTGATGCCTGGACCAAACAATGATGGTAACGTGGTAATATGTACCAATCCTGCTACTTTCGATTTTTCAACATTATCTGCACAAATCATTAATGGAAATCCAGATTTTGTAGTTTCTTATTATAACAATATAAATGATGCGATAGCAAGTGTAAACCCAATCATTGGTGCTACTACAGTTAATACTGCCAATACTTATCATTACACGATTAATTATGTAGACCCAACAAATCCAAATGCTGCTGCAAATAAGTGTAAGCAATACGGTACAATAAATTTCACCCAAGGTGCGATTGTTGTAAATGATACCACATTATCAGGATGTTCTAATAATAACTCTGGAGTTGCTTTGTACAATCTTACTACAGCCAATGTTTTTGCAGGTCCGCCAGGATTAAATACTTTTCAATATTATCCAACTTTAGCAGATTTGAATGCAGGCACAAATTTAATACCGAATCCTACCACATATAACTCTGCACAAGGAACCGTTTATGTAAAAGTTACAACGCCAGAAGGTTGTACGGGAAGTTCCAAAATTACCTTAATATTTTTTGCTCCAATAGTGCAAACGCCAGTTGAGTTGATATCATGCTTTATAGAAGAAAATCCTACAACAGCATTGTTTGATCTTACCACAGCAAATGTAACTACTACAACTGGAGTTACAAGACAGTATTATTTATCTAATCAAGATGCTATTAACCAGACAAATCCTATTGCTAATGCAGCTGCTTATGTTGCTACAAGCTCGGAAGTTTTTGTAAGAGTTACCTCTGCAGAAGGTTGTTGGAATATTGTAAAAGTTACATTAGAAGTTACACCACCGGTTTATTCTTTAGTTTTAAAAGATAAAATCATCTGTGTAGAAGATATTACTACTCTAGACGCTGGTCCAGGTTTTACAGCGTATCTTTGGAGTACAGGAGAAACAACACAGAGTATTACCAATGTAAGTGTAGGTTCTTATTTTGTATATCTAACTACAAATGATTGTGTAACCAAACAAAATGTAAAAGTTTTAGCTTCACCAACGCCAGTAGTTACCAGTATTGAAATTGCCAACAATAGTGCTACAGTTACGGTAAATGGTGGTGTTCCACCTTACCAATATTCTATAGATGGAACTAATTTTCAAGATTCTAACGTATTTACCAACTTACCAAGAGGACAAAATACGATGTATGTAAAAGACAATTACAATTGCGATCCTGTGATTGTAGATGTTACAGTACCAAATCTTGTGAATGCGATAACACCAAATGGAGATGGCGTAAATGATTTTGTAGATTATTCTTCACTTGCAAACAAAACATTGCTTACCTATACAGTTTACGATAGATATGGAAATAAAATACATGTTGCCAATAAAGAAAACAATTTCCGTTGGGACGGTACAATAAACGGTGGCAAAAAATTGTCTACAGGTACCTATTGGTATACAATAACTTGGGTAGAACCAACATCTAAAATTTTGATAAACTATACTGGTTGGATAGTTGTAAAAAATAAATAATTAATAAAGTTGTTTCAACATCAATTACCTCAAAGAAATTTGAGGTAATTTTTTTTGTGGTTATTCATTCAATATCTTTTGTAATAAGGAGTTATATTGAATTAAATTACAAATACTGGAGATTTATTAATAAAAATTGTTTTTAAAAAATTATCTTTGTACTAATCTTGAAAAATTCTACACAATGAGAAAAATTCTATTTTCCCTATTTTTATCGATATTAAGTTCAGTATCATTTGCACAAAATACATCAGATAAAGCACTGAATGAGAGCATAAATAAACTGAATACTGCAATAACTTTTGTTGATTTGCAAACAGTTAAAAATGATTTCAAACTACAAATAACCGAGACTTCAAAATGGTACCCTTCGTATTATGCCGCACTATCTGTCTTGAAGCAAGCAGAAATGGAACTTCGTGCAAACAAATTAGAAAATTTAGATATTTTGGCAGATGAAGCAAGTACTTTTCTGCAGCCAATTCTTTCTTTACAATCCCAAAATTCTGAAATAAGAGCGTTATTAGCTTATGTTCACATTATTAAAATGGGTAAAAATTCTTCAGATTTCGAAATTGAAAGAAAAAAAGCGAAGGAAATTCTCTATTTAGAAGTTAATTCTGATCCGGCTAATCCTAGATTTGACCTTCTAAGAGCACAATTGCAGTACCTGAATTTAAAAAATAAAAATACTAACAAGAATTTTAAAGTTGCTTTTGAAAACGCAGCAGTATTATTGAAAGCGTTTAAACCAAAAACGGCAAAAGATCCTTCATGGGGTTTTAGCGATGCTCAATACTACATTTCTACTATTAAATAAATATCGAATTTTTGTTTACAATAAATTAAAGCTCATGAAAAAATTTCTATTATTTTTTACAATTATATTTTCGCAGTTCGCATATTCCCAATCAGATTGTATCAGTGCGATTCCATTATGCGGAAACTCTGCGATTTCTTACACTCCAACTGGACCAGGCCTTGTTTTGGAAACCCTCGGTGGATGCTTAAGTGATGATGAAAATTTTTCCGTTTGGTATTCTTTTACTGCGGCTACTACAGGAACTTTAAGCTTTACAATTACCCCAAACAATTTAGCAAATGACTATGATTTTGGTGTATACGGTCCAAATCCTAGTTGTGCAGCTTTAGGAACTCCGATAAGATGTAATTTCTCTGGTACACCAGGTCTTACTGGTTTAAGTGATACGCAAACAGGCAGTCAATGGAGTCCTATTTTAAATGTAATAGCTGGTGAAGTATATTTTATAGTAGTGGATAATTATTCCAATTCACAATTTGGATTTAGCCTAACATTTGGAGGAACGGCATTATTGACTTCTCCATTTAATAATCCTACCGTTCAGCCAAACCCATTTATTGCACCAGGATTAAATGCGGATGGAAATATATTGATATGCTCAAATCCTGCAACTTTTGATTTTTCTACACTTAGTACAGGTATTATAAATGGTAATCCCAATTTTACAGTCGCTTATTACCTTACGCCTAATAATCTCTTGACAAATACCTCACCTATTACAACACCAATTGTAGTAAATACTGCGGCCACTTATTATTACGCTATCAAATATACAGACCCAGCAAATCCTAGTAATGCTGCTAATCAATGTACTATAAATGGAGAGATACGCTTTGTGCAGGGTGCAATAGTTGTTAATAATGCCACGATTTCTGGCTGTGCTAATAACAATGCAACCACTGCAGTGTTTAATTTAACTACGGCTGCAGTTTTTGCAGGACCAGCAGGAAATACTTTTCAATATTATCCCACTTTAGCAGATCTTAACAACAATACAAACTTAATTACAAATCCTACAACGTATACTTCTGCGCCAGGTGATGTTTATGTAAAAGTTACTACAGCACAAGGCTGTACAGGTTCTTCCAAAATTACCTTAGTCTTTTTTGCTCCTATTGTACAAACTCCAGCTACATTGGTATCTTGCTTTATAGAAGGAAATCCTACTACGGCTATGTTTGATCTAACCTCGGCAAATGTAAGCAGTACAACAGGAGTTGTAAAAACTTATTTTAAAACAAATCAAGATGCTGTTAATCAGACTAATCAAATTCCAAATGCTGCAGCAACAGCATATATTGCTGGAAATTCCGAAATATTCGTAAGAGTTACCTCCACAAATGGATGTTGGAATATTGTTAAAGTAACACTTACCGTTACTCCACCCGTTTATTCCACAGTTTTAAAAGATAAAATTATTTGTGTTGAAGATACCACAACTTTAGATGCAGGTACTGGTTTTGATGGATATCGTTGGAGTACAGGAGCTACAACACAAACGATAACCAACGTAAGCGTAGGAAACTACTATGTTGATCTACGTAAAAACGGATGTGTAACAAGACAAGCGGTGAAAGTTTTAGCTTCCCAAATTCCTGTAATTACTAATATAGAAATCACGAACAATACTGCAGTAATAACCGTAAATGGTGGTCTTCCACCTTATAAATACTCTGTAGATGGAACGAATTTTCAAGATTCCAATACATTCACTAATCTTCCACGTGGAATAAATACAATATATGTGAAGGATTCTTATGATTGTAATCCTGTATTTGTAGACGTAGATGTTTTAAATTTAGTAAATGCAATCAGTCCAAACGGAGATAACGTGAATGATTATGTAGATTATTCTGCACTTTCTTACAAAAAGGCGCTCACATTTACCGTGTATGATAGATATGGTAACCAATTGTATGTAGCAGACAAAAATAACCAATACAAATGGGCAGGAACTGCAAATGGTGGTAGAAAAATAATCACAGGAACGTACTGGTATAGTATTACATGGGAAGAATCTGCCACAAATACGCTGGTTAGTTACTCAGGTTGGATTCTCGTGAAAAATCAATAATATTTTTTACACAATTATAAAAATCACTTCAAAGAAATTTGAGGTGATTTTTTTATTAACAAAAGAAAATCCCTACTGATGGTGGTTTTATGCTTAAGGGTAATGAATTGTTAGCAGTTTATGATCAACAATGATATTAAAAAAATTATCTTTGTGCCATGGCTCAAAAAGATACACTTTCATCTTTAATACAAGGAAATTACGCAAAAGAATTATCCATTTCCGACGGCAAAATGCCACCAAATGCAGTAGATTTTGAAAGATTAATTATAGGTACATTCCTTATTGATAAAAAAGGGTTGGATTTTGCTATTGATCTTGTAACACCAGAAATATTTTACGATCCTAGACATCAAGCTATTTTTGAAGCTATTTTTAAATTGTACCAAGACAATCATCCGGTAGATTTAGTAACCGTTATCAATAGATTGAAAAAAGAAGATCATCTATCTATGGCTGGTGGAGATGCTTATATTATTGAATTAACGATGGGAGTTTCTTCCAGCGCACACATAGAATATCATGTTCGTGTTGTTTTGGAGAAATATATTTTGAGAAGTTTAATTAATATTTCCGCCAACGTAATAGATAAATCTTACAAAGATTCTACAGATGTTTTTGAACTTCTAGATAAAGCCGAACAATCTTTCTTTGAAATTACAAACGGAACCATTAAAAAAGGTTTTGATACTGCAAACACATTGGTAAAAGAAGCCATAGAAAAAATAAAATCATTAAAAGATCAGGAGGGTATTTCTGGAGTTCCTTCTGGTTTTTCCGCCTTGGATAGAGAAACAGGTGGTTGGCAAAATTCTGATTTAATAATAATTGCAGCGCGTCCAGCGATGGGGAAAACAGCGTTTCTACTATCTATGGCAAGAAATATGGCAGTAGAGCACAATGTGCCAATTGCATTGTTTTCTTTAGAGATGGCATCTATTCAATTAATAACTAGGATGATAGCCTCGGAAACCAATATTTCTTCAGACAAATTTAGAAAAGGAAATCTTACTGATGAAGAATGGAATAGATTATTTCACAATGTATCAGCTTTAGAAAATGCACCACTTTTTATTGATGAAACACCTTCACTTTCTGTTTTTGATTTTCGTGCAAAATGCAGAAGATTGGTGATGCAACATGGTGTAAAAATTATAATGGTAGATTATCTACAACTAATGACTGCAAATAGCGCAGGCAAAGGTGGCGGGAATCGTGAACAAGAAATTGCAACCATTTCCAGATCGTTAAAAGCAATTGCAAAGGAATTAAATGTGCCTGTAATCGCTCTATCTCAACTTTCTAGAAGTGTAGAAAATCGTCCTGGAAAAAGACCTCAACTTTCAGATCTTCGAGAATCTGGAGCCATTGAGCAAGATGCAGATATTGTATCTTTCATTTTCCGACCAGAATACTACAAAATTACACATTGGGACAATGATCCTGAAGGTGCAGAAACCAGCACAGACAACCAAGCAGAATTAATCATTGCAAAACATAGAAATGGTGCAACTGCAGATGTGCGTCTATCTTTCTTAAAGAATTTTGCAAAATTTGCAGATCTTCAAGCAAATGGATATGGAAACGATTATCAAACTTCAAATTTTGGACAATCTGCCGAACCAAGCGGTTTTGAGCAAATAAAAACAACCATTCAACCAGGTGCAGCTTTTGATTTGCCAGATAATTCTAAAGTAAGCGGCTCTTCTATGAACGATGTAGACGAAGATGATGATTTCCTTTATTAAAAATTTATAATTTATATAAGCACGTTTACGTATGAAAACTAAATTTTTTGTTCTGCTTATTTTCAGTTTTAGTTTGCTTGCTAAAAGCCAAAAACCATTTGCACTTCAACTTTCGGATACTGCTTTGGAACTTACAAAAGACAAAGTGAATTACGATCCTACTTATTTCGTTTTGAAATATCCTAATGGCGATATTCCCACGGATAAAGGTGTTTGCACGGATGTGGTGATTCGTGCTTACAGAAAACTAGGAATAGATTTGCAAAAAGAGGTACATGAAGATATGGCGAAAAATTTTTCGAAATATCCAAAATATTGGGGTTTGAAAAAACCTGATACCAATATAGACCACCGAAGAGTTCCAAATTTGAGAACTTTTTTTTCAAGATATGGCAAAGTAATACCTCCGACTTTAAATGCCGAAGATTACGTTCCAGGTGATATTATAACGTGGGTTTTACCAAAAAATTTAACGCATATTGGCATCGTTATTAATAAAAAATCTGCCGACGGAAAACGATTTTTAGTAGTTCATAATATCGGGAACGGACAAGAAATTTCAGATTGTTTATTTGATTTTACTATTACTGGGCATTATCAATATCAAAAATAAAATTTATGAAAAAATCTATTTTAAGCTTGATTCTACTTTTTGTTTTTAGTTTTCTTTGGAGCCAAAAAATATTTGATTACAAATTAAAAACAAAAACCAACGCGAAAGATAGAACCATGATACTGGATATTTTTCGTGCAAAATTATACGAAAACTATAAAGAAGAATTTGTATTTGTGGTAAATTCAATGAATGTTTATAACGATTATGTGTGGCTAATGGTTGATACAAAACGAAAAGACGGAAAAGAATTTAATATAGATAAAGATGGAGAGTATGATTGTTGCCATGCGGAGGCTTTGTTTAGAAAAAAATCTGGAAAGTGGTACATTATAGAAAGTGGCGAATTTTCTACAGATGTTTGGTATGTGGGATTATGGGAGAGTTATAAACTTCCACAGAAAATGTTTTTCAAATTAGAATAATTTAAAAGTATGAAAAAATTTATATATTTCTGTTTACTTTCTGTATTTGGTATTTTCAGCGCTCAACAAAGTGAAATTACCATCGTAAAAAAACCGATTAAGTATTCCCAAGAAAGAATTGATCTCAGTTTAGAATATCTCCAAAGTCATTACGATATCGTTCAAAAAAAACCAACCATCGTGCCAACAATTATTGTTTTGCACTACACTGCAGGTGGAACTGTGGAGAGTAATTTTCGATATTTTAATCAATCAAAATTAGAAAATAAAAGAGGCTATTTAAAAAATGAAAGCACGTTAAATGTTTCATCACAATTTATAGTAGATAGAGACGGTACAATTTATCAATTGATGGAGTCGAATCTCTTTGCAAGACATACTATTGGATTGAACTATTGTGCCATTGGAGTGGAAAATGTGGGAAGCAAAAAGGAACCGCTTACAGATGCACAAGTGACAGCTAATGTCGCACTGGTGAAACATCTTGCCAAAATATACAATATAGAATACCTAATTGGGCATTCGGAATATGGTGTTTTTAAAAATACTAAATTTTGGAAAGAAAAAAACAAAGATTATTTCACCGGAAAAGAAGATCCTGGTAATGATTTTATGAAAAAGGTGAGAGCAAAATTGGTGGATTTTCCTATTAAAGATAAACCTTAAAATTTTAGTTTTTAAAGTAAAAACTTCCAAATTTCAAATAGAAAAATGATTATAGAAATCTATACAGATGGTGCATGTAGCGGAAATCCAGGAAAAGGTGGTTACGGAGTTTTAATGCGCGTTCCAGAGAAAAATTACGAAAAAAGATATTCCCAAGGTTTTCGCAAAACTACCAATAATAGGATGGAACTTCTGGCCGTAATTGTAGCTTTAGAAAAACTAAAATCAGACGAAAACGATGTCCATATCTATACAGATAGCAAATATGTGGCAGATGCCATCAATCAAAAGTGGATCTTTGGCTGGAAAAAGCGTGGCTTTACCAAAATAAAAAACCCAGATTTATGGAAGCGCTTTTATCCCTTATTGCTACAATTTAGCCCAAAATTTCATTGGATCAAAGGTCATGCTGGTCATACAGAAAACGAAATTTGCGATCAACTGGCTGTGAAAGCCGCTAAATCTGAAAATTTATTAGTAGATGAATTTTATGAAAATCCAGAAGGAGGTTTATTTGATAAGTAACTTTTTAAATAATTCAAAAACTATGATGCAAACTTAATTGCAATTGATCTTTGCCATTATTTTCTGTAGATTGATTCATAAAGCCAACTTGAACGCGAACCTTGTCGGTAATTCCATAACCCAATCCGGCATAAAAACGGTTTCTATCAAAAACTCCTACTGTTTTGTTGTTGCCAATGTTTTTCTCGCCATTGATGAAAAGTTCATTATACAAAGCAATGTAAACCGCATCTTTCATCAAGGCTTTTTTATTTAAAGGCACATTTAAAAATAAATTATACCGAAAACGAGTTCTAAAATCCTGATTTTCTACAAATCTTTGTTCATATCTAAATCTATGCGAAAAGTAGAAACGCTCGCCAACTTTTTGTGGCAAAAGTGCTTCTTGATAAATTCTAGTCTCGCTAGAAGTATCGTTGTTTTCGCCCAAAACGCCAGAGGTGATATTCGCGATACCCAAAGTTAAGGTCACGTTGGTATCTTTTGGATTGTAGGTAATTCCGCTTCTCAATAGCAATTGTTCCAAATCTCCACCCAAATTGAAATTACGATATTGCACATCACCTTGTATTCCAAATCTGCTATCTTTGAATTTTGTGGAGTAGAAATACATATACCAAGCACCAACATCATCTTGTTTTGTGTTTTGAGAGTATGCTTTTATGCTTATGGCGAACAAAAGTAAAAGAGTTGTTATTTTTTTCATCACTAAAAATTAATCAGATTTAATAGGGTTTATTAATTAAAATTGGACTTCTAAATCAAGAAATTCCTTTGCAAAATACTTTAAATAATTGAAAATCCAAAAAAGCGAAAGATTGATTGCAATTATATGGGTTTGTAAATTCAAGATATAATTTTATTTTCTGCTCACAAAATCACACATTTCCTTATCTTTGATAGATGTATTTAGAAGCACTACAACAAAGATATTCTGTAAAAAAATTCGACAAAGAAAAATCGGTTCCAGCAGAAAATTTAAATAATATTCTACGAGCAGGTCAACTTTCGGCTAGTTCTTTAGGTTTGCAACCCTATGAGATTTTAGTGGTAGAAACGGAAGCTTTAAAACAGAAGCTTATACCGGCTTTTTATAATCCTAGTCAGATTTCTACCTGTTCCCATTTAATTGTAATTGTATCCAAAAAAAATCTAGACGAAAATTATTTAGGCAGTTATTTTCAGTACATTTCCAAAGTACGGGAAGTAGAATTAGAAACTTTAGATCCATTTAAAAAAAACATCAACAGTCATATTACCCGACTTTCTGACGATGAAATGAGTATTTGGGCAGAAAAACAGTGCTATATTGTTCTTGGAAATTTGATGTTTGCAGCTGCGCTAGAAAATGTAGATACTTGTCCGATGGAAGGTTTTAAAAAAGAAGAATTAGAAAAATTGTTGGAACTAGACCAAGAAAATCTGAGTATAAGCGTAACTCTAGCACTAGGATTTCGTGCCGAAGACGATATTTTTCAGAATTTCAAAAAAGTGAGGAAGCCGGATGATAAGTTATTTAAGTTTCTGTAGTTATAAAATTTAAAAATTTAAAAAATATAAAATATTGATTATGATATTAACAACAACCAATTCTGTAGAGGATTACAAAATTTTTAAATACCAAGGTATCGTATCAGGAAGCGCCGTAAATATGCCAAAGATGACCATGTCTTTTAGTATGGAAAAATATTATTCAGCATTTAGTGAAACGGTTGCAGAGGTAAAAGAAAAAGCATTTTTGGATCTTAAGGAAAACGCCGAAAAACTAAACGCCAATGCTGTGGTAGGAATTAAGGTTGATGTGGAATTGACAACGAGTAATTATATTCTGGTTACCGTTACTGGAACTGCGGTGAATATTATGCAAAAGTAGGGAGATAAAACCCCATTTTTCTTTTTAATAATTTATTTATATTTTTGATTTATGAAAATCACCGATAAAAACATCAATTTAATAAAACAATTTTGTGAACTTTACAATGTTCGCACACTTTCCACTTTTGGTTCTGTGAATACAGACCAATTTAACACAAATTCTGATATAGATTTTTTGGTAGATTTCAATGAGACGGATCCATTTAAATATTCAGATCTTTATTTTCAGTTCAAACAAAAGTTAGAAAATCTCTTAAAAAGACAAATAGATTTAATTGAAGATAGAGCAGTAAAAAATTCTTATTTCCGAAAAGAACTAAATGAAACTAAAGTTTTAATTTATGGATAATAAAATTAATGCTTGTTTGGAAGATATTGTAAGATCAATAGATGAAATTTTCGACTTCTTACCAACTGAACGAAACTTTTTCAATTATCAAAAGGATTTAAAAACTAAAAAAGCGGTTGAAAGAAATATCGAAATTATTGGTGAAGCCATTAGTAGATTGAAAAGATATCATATTACCAACTTTGAAATTAAAAATGCTCAAAAAATCATTGGTACAAGAAATAGAATTGCTCACGAATACGATAATATTTCTGATGAAGTAATTTGGACTATTATAATAAGAGAACTTCCTGAATTAAAAAAAGAAGTTTTAGAACTACAAAACAAGTTTTTCTAAAAAACCCATTCAAACAACCTCAAATGAAACCAGCAGACATCCTTGTAATCGGTTCCGGAATTTCCGGGCTTTCCTACGCCATAAAAATATCAGAACAACTTCCAGAAGCAAAAATCATCATCGTTACCAAAGCAGATGAAGACGAAAGCAACACCAAATACGCTCAAGGTGGTTTAGCCGTTGTTACCAATTTCGACAATGATACTTTTCAAAAACATATAGACGATACCATGCTTGCTGGAGACGGCGAAAACAATAGAGAAATTGTGAAAATGGTGATCAGCGAAGGTCCAAAACGTTTCCAAGAATTGGTAGATTGGGGCACACAATTCGACAAAGAACAAGACGGAGAATACAAACTCGGTAAAGAAGGCGGACATACCGAAAACAGGATAGTTCATCACAAAGATATCACCGGTTTTGAAATCGAAAGAGCACTTTTAGCAACAATAGAAAAATCTAAAAACATAGAACTTTTTGCCCATCATTATGTAATAGATCTTATTACGCAGCACCAAGTTCCTGGAAAAGAGGCAGATTATACAGACAACACCTGTTACGGAGCTTATGTTTTGGATCAAAAAGCCGATGTAATCAAAAAAATGACAGCCAAAATCACGCTCGTTGCTACTGGAGGAGCAGGTCATGTTTACAAAAATTCTACAAACCCCGTAATCGCAACTGGAGACGGAATTGCCTTTGTACACAGAGCACGTGGAAAAGTGAGCAACATGCAATATTACCAATTTCATCCAACGGCTTTGTATGCAAAACTTTCGGGGATGCTGTTTTTAATTTCCGAGGCAGTTCGTGGAGACGGCGCAAAACTTCGTCTGCAAAATGGCGAAAAATTCATGCATAAATATGATGCTCGCGAAGAATTAGCTTCCAGGGATATTGTAGCAAGAGCGATAGATAACGAGCTCAAAATTTCCGGACAATCCTTTGTAGGTTTGGATTGCAGAGATATGGATCAAGAAAAATTTAAGGCACATTTCCCCAATATTTTGCAAAAATGTTTAGACGAAGGTGTAGATCCTTTCACAGATTTAATTCCCGTAGTTCCCGCTTGTCATTATTTGATGGGTGGAATTGATACCGATAAAGATGGACAATCCAGCATCAAAAATCTATTTGCCGTGGGAGAATGCACCAATTCTGGGTTGCATGGTGCCAATAGATTAGCCAGCAATTCACTTTTAGAAGGTCTCGTTTTCGGGCACAATGCAGCCATGAAATCCGTAGAACTTTTGCAAAAAGACGATTTCAATTATACAGATTTAGCCGCAGTTCCCGAGTGGAATGAAGAAGGTTTGGAAGCATTGGAAGAGCTCGTGATCATTTCTTATTTGCGAAAACAATTGCAAGAAATGATGAGCGATCTCGTAGGAATTGTCCGCAGCAACGAACGTCTAAAACTCGCAAAAGCCAAGCAAGACGAACTCTTTCAGCAAGTTACAGAACTGTACAACGATGCCAAAATCTCGCCCCAACTATCAGAACTGCGAAACCTGATGAACGTATCTTACCTCATCATTAAACATTCCATGCAAATGACGGAAAACAAAGGCGCATTTTTCAACAAAGATTTCGCTAGAACGAAGGTGTAATTTTTTTGCGCTGTCATTGCGATCCGTCATTTGGCGGAGAAGCAATCTCTATCATGATAATTATTTGGGCACCAATTTCCGCCTTCCGTTCTCAAAACGAGGAACGAGTTTCGATGATTCAAATGAAAAATAAAAAATCTGAATCAATCTTTTTTTTGCTGGCTTCGACAAGCTCAGCCACCAAAAAAAAGGATTTCCAGTCAAGTCGGGGCGCAAAGGATCGCAAATATAAAATGATAGATTTGATTGAGGTCGTTCACAAAAAATCTAATAAATAAAATGAAAATCCCACCCATCATTTCCCCAGAAGAATTTTCAAAAATTCAAAACCAAGAAAATATTTTGCTCATCAATGCAGGATTTTCTAGAGAAGATTACAAAAAATCACATTTAGAAAATGCCTTCTATTTAGATTTGAACGAAGATCTTGCAGAAATTCCAGCAGACGCAAAAAATGGTGGTAGACATCCTTTACCAACCATAGAACATTTTATAACAAGTTTGGCAAAAGTTGGAGCAGAAAAAGATTCGCATTTCATTATTTATGATGATAAAGGTGGAGCCAATTCTGCCGCAAGATTATGGTGGATGTTGAGGTCGGTTGGTTTTCATAAAGTTCAAGTTCTGAATGGAGGCTTGCAAACTGCCATAAATTTTGGTTTGAAAACTACTACAGAAATTCCAAAAGCGAAAAAAGTGGAAGATTTACATTTAAATGAATATCAATTCCCGACCAAAAATTTAGAAGAAATAAAGACTGCTTCCATTAATGAAGATAAAATAATCATTGATGTAAGAGAAAAATCTAGATTTGACGGCGAACACGAACCCATAGATTTAATTGCGGGTCATATTCCAAACGCTATCAACATTCCCTTTTCCGAAAATTTAGATGAAAATGGCTTATTCAAATCCCCAGAAATCTTAAAGCAACAGTATACAGAACTATTAAAAGGAAGAAAATACGAAGAAATTATCGTTCATTGCGGTTCTGGAGTTACGGCTTGTCATACAATTCTCGCCATGGATTATGCAGGTTTCGAAATTCCAAATTTATATGTAGGTTCTTGGAGTGAATGGAGTAGAAATTATTTACCGATTGCAAAAAATATTTAATTATATTTAATCCTTCAAGGTTTTTAAAACATTTAACGATTGTTAACTTATAGAAAAATGCTCGAAAAAATAGACTCACGTTATAAAAACTGGATTGTAGATTTAAAACAAAAAATCCAGCAAAGCCAAATAAAAGCCGCCATCAAAGTAAATTCTGCTTTGATAGAATTGTACTGGGATTTGGGCAAAGAAATCGCCAGTAGAGAATTTGAAAATTCTTACGGTTCTGGATTTTTTAAACAATTAAGTGCAGATTTGCGAGCGGAATTCCCACAAATAAAAGGCTTTTCTGAAAGAAATTTAAAGTATTGCAAAACGTTTTATCTCTTTTATAATCAAGAGGTTATAATTCGGCAACAAGTTGTTGCTGATTTTAAATATGATCAAAGTGAAAATCGGCAACAACTTGTTGCCGATTTCGAAAACGAGAATTTCTCTCAAAAATTATTTATTATTCCTTGGGGACATCATGTCACTTTAATTACGAAGTGCAAAACCTCAAAAGAAGCCTATTTTTACATCAATAAAACAATAGAAAATGGCTGGAGCAGAGTAGTTTTGTTGAATATGTTGTCAGCAAATTTAATCGAAAGCCAAGGAAAAGCAATTACGAATTTTTCTAAAACTTTACCCGATCATGATAGCGAACTCGTAAAACAAACGCTAAAAGATCCATACTTTTTTGATTTTCTAAATCTTTCAGAAATCTATAAAGAAAATGAATTGGAAAGTGCTCTGGTAGATAATATCTCAAAATTCTTGATAGAATTAGGAAGTGGATTTGCTTTTGTAGGGAAACAAGTGGAAATTACGGTAAGCGATAAATCCTTTTTTATAGATCTGCTATTTTATCATATCAAACTGAAAAGATACGTAGTCATAGAATTAAAAGCCGGAAATTTTCAACCAGAATTTGCGGGGAAACTCAATTTTTATGTAACCGCAGTTGATAAGCAGATGCGAGATGAAGCAGACAATGCAACCATCGGACTTTTGATCTGCAAAGAAAAAGATGAAATAATTGCCGAATATTCTTTGACGGATCTACACAAACCTCTCGGAATTTCATCATACGAATTTCAAAAAATACTGCCCGAAAACTTTAAATCACATCTTCCATCAATAGAGATGGTAGAAGAAGAATTAAAAAAATTAGAAAATAAATCAAATCTACGAGATTCGTAAATTCAATTAAAAAATAAAATAGATGAACAAAATACCAGAATACCTTACCCAAGAAAACCTAGATCACTTCATCAAGAATGCTCTACTAGAAGACATTCAAGATGGAGATCATTCCACTTTGTCTACCATTCCAGAAGATTTGCAACAAAGCGCAAAACTTTTGGTAAAAGAAAATTGCATTTTGGCAGGTGTAGAAATGGCAGAAATTATCTTCAAAACTTTTGATGAGAATTTAGAGATAGAAAATTTTATAAAAGATGGAGAGCAAGCAAAAGTGGGAGATATTGCTTTTATCGTAAAAGGAAGCGCTCGTTCTATACTATCTACAGAACGTTTGGTGCTCAATTGCATGCAAAGAATGAGTGGTATTGCAACTTTAACGCATGATTGGGATGCCAGATTAATTGGCAGTAAAACAAAACTTTTGGATACGAGAAAAACCACCCCAAATTTCCGTATTTGCGAAAAATGGGCGGTTGCAATTGGCGGCGGAACCAATCATAGATACGGTTTGTACGATATGATTATGCTGAAAGACAACCATATAGATTACAACGGAAGTATTACAAACGCTGTGAAAATGGCAAAAGAATATGTACAAACTATAGGAAAAGAATTGAAAATAGAAGTAGAAACAAGAAATTTAGATGAGGTAAAAGAAGCATTAGAAGCTGGTGCAGATAGAATAATGCTGGATAATATGAATGTAGAAACCATGAAAAAAGCCGTAGAAATGGTGAATGGAGCTTGTGAAACCGAAGCTTCTGGCGGAATAACTAGAGATATGCTAAAAGATGTTGCAACTACAGGAGTTACCTATATTTCTGCTGGTGCACTTACACATTCTGCAAAAAATATAGACTTAAGTTTGAAAGCCATAAAGACATTATAGAAGAAAATAATCAAAAATTATATACAAAAAATTATCAATCAGCTTATTGCAAACATAATTTAACAATTTTTAATAATATTATGATTTTAAACAGATTGTGATAAATTAACATAAAATTAATATTGGTTACATTATTTAAATCTATTTTTGCAAAATAATTTGAAACAAATTAATTCAACTTTATGAAAAATAATTCTATCAGACGAGGAATGCTTTCAGTGGTCCTTACATTATCTACAGCAAGTGTATATTACGCACAGTCTGTAAAAGATACTGTTAAACGAGAAGCAGGTATAGAAGAAGTAGTAATTGCTGGTGTTGCAGATATTGCAAAAGACAGAAAAACTCCAGTTGCTGTTTCTACTATTAAAGAAGCACAAATTATTGAAAAGTTAGGAAATCAAGAATTTCCTGAAATTTTGAATTCTACACCTTCCGTATACGCTACAAAAGGCGGTGGAGGTTTTGGTGATGCTAGACTTAATATTAGAGGTTTTGCGCAAGAAAATATCGCTGTTATGATCAACGGTGTTCCTGTAAATGATATGGAAAATGGTTCTGTATATTGGAGCAACTGGGCTGGTCTTTCAGATGTTACATCTGCAATGCAAGTTCAAAGAGGTCTAGGTTCTTCTAAATTGGCGATTGCTTCTGTAGGTGGAACAGTAAATATTATTACAAGATCTGCAGATAAAAAAGAAGGTGGTAAAGTTTCTGTAGGAGTGGGTAATGATGGATATTACAAAACATTATTTTCTTATAATACAGGGAAAAATACTAAAGGCTGGTCTACTTCAGTTCTTCTAGGCAGAACAGCAGGTTCTACTTTTGCAAGCGGAACAGAATTTGAAGGTTACAACTACTACGTTGCAGTAGGATACCAACCAAATGCTAAGCATGATTTTCAATTTACTTTAACGGGTGCTCCACAATCTCACAATCAAAGAGCATTTGAAATTCCTTTACAAACTTTGCTAGATAGAGGTGTTGATGGTAAACCAGACATTAAATATAATGCAGAGGAAGGAAGATTAAATGGTAAAGAATATACTTTTAGAAGAAATTATTATCACAAACCAGTAATGTCTTTCAACTGGGATTGGAAAATTTCTACAGAATCTAAATTAAGCACTGTTGCTTATGCTTCTTTCGGAAGAGGTGCAGGTACAGGTGATCTTGGAAGTGTAGGTGGAAAAAGAGCAAGTGATTTCCGCGGTGCAGATGGTTTGATTAATTTTGATGCTATTCTTGCAGCAAATGCAGCTTCTACACCAGATAAAGGCGTTTTAATTCGCAGATCTTCTGTGAATTCTCATAACTGGTACGGCTTAATTTCTAGTTTCAATCATAAATTAAACGAGAATTTAAATTTCTCCGTTGGTGTTGATGCTAGATATTACTATGGTTTCCATTACCAAGTGGCGAGTGATCTTTTAGGTGCTTCAGCTTACAGAGATAGATCTAATCTAAATGTAGCAAACCCAACGAATTCCAACTACGTTTCTAATACAACTGCTGCAAATCCAGATTTCAATCCTTTCGGTGGAAAAATCGATAGTATCGAAAATCAAATAGGATACAGCAATGATGGAGAAGTATTGTGGTATGGTGGTTTTGGACAATTAGAATATTCTAATGATAGAATTTCTGCATTCGTTCAAGCTGCAGTTTCTAACCAAGGTTTCCAAAGAATAGATAATTTTATTTTAGATGGTCAAACAACATTAAACGGTAAAGTAGTTTCTGCTACCAACCAACCATCAGCTACTAATCCTATTTTATATACCAAAACTGGTTTCGAAAATTTAGTAGGTTACAATGCAAAAGCAGGTTTGAACTTTAATATTGATGAAGTTCATAATGTTTATGGTAATGTAGGTTATTATTCAAAACAACCATTTTTAAACTCTGTATATCCAAACAACAAAAATTTCCTAAATCCTAATCTTACCAATGAGAAAATTTTAGGTATGGAATTAGGTTACGGATTTAGAATGTCTTGGTTAAATGTAAACTTAAATGCTTACAGAACAGATTGGAAAGATAGATTCCAAAGATTATCACAAAACGTAACTGCTCCAGATAAATCTGTGATCAGAGCATACGCAAACATCCAAGGAATTCGTGAAATACACCAAGGTGTAGAATTAGAAGCTAATTCTAAAATCAACAAATATCTTTCACTTACAGGTATGGTTTCCGTTGCAAACTGGTATTACAAAGGAAATGCAACTGGTACATTGTACAACGAAACAAACGAACCAATTGACGATAATGGAGTAGTAGCTGCAAATGGAATAGGAGGCGTAAGAACGCTTTTACTAGATGATGTAAAAGTTGGAGATGCAGCACAAACTACAGCAGCTTTTGGCTTCATTGTAGAACCTGTTAAAGATTTTAGAATCGATGCAAACGTTAGATATGTTGATAGACTTTATGGTAGATTAAACGTATTGGATTTCGCAGGACCAGTTCCTGCAGTTTCAGAAGCGTTGAGATTGCCAAGTTATGGTCTGATAGATGCTGGTATTTCATATAAATTAAAATTGAACAACGAAAAACAATTTTTCACAATAAGAGGAAATGTTTTCAATTTATTTGATAAATATTACATCCAACAATCTTATACCAACATACCAACATCTGCAAAAACAAGCACTGCTGCAAATGCACCAACTTACGAAGAAGCAGGAAAAACTTATGATGGTATTGCAAACGCCAACCAAGTATTCTTTGGTTTCGGTAGAACATGGTCTGCAACATTATCTTTCAACTTCTAAAAATTTTTAGATATCAATAATTAATCCCGGCTATTAGTCGGGATTTTTTTTATCTTTGCTTTTAAACAAAATTACTATGGATTTCAATATTATGCTGCAAATGCACAGAGGTTTCGCATACCTTATTCTACTTCTATCAGGTATCTTTATCCTGTCTTTATTAATAGTTATATTCGGATATTCCGGGAGAATCTCAAAATTATTGAGAAAATCAACCCTTTTCACCATGATTTTCTTCCACACCCAAGCATTAGTAGGTTTGGTAATGCTCTTTTTCTTTTCCCCAGGTTTCAAAGCTGCATTAGAAGCAGGTACTTTAATGAAAGATGCAGTCGCAAGGAATACGTACGTAGAACATCCAACAGCAATGATTCTCGCAGCAGTATTGATGACCATCGTCAACAAAAAATTAAAAACCAGAGACACCATCGCAATGCCAATCGTGATAATGGCAGCAGTAGCAATGGCATTAATGGCATGGGCATTCCAATGGCACAGATTGTTCGGCGCGTAAAATAATTGAATTATTTGGGCAGCTTAATCCGCCTTCCGTTCCCGCTTTTTTTCTTTTTTATGCAAAAAAGAAAAAAGAGCTTCACTCAAGTCGGGCTGCAAACCATCGCAAGTAGAAAAATTTTAGCATTTTTGAAAGTTTTATCAATAATCATAAATTACAATTTTTTCTTTGCCAACTGAAATCGAACATGAGACAAATTTAAATAGATTTGTGAACCTCAAAGTTCTAAAGGCGCATTGCAAAGTCTTCTTCAGGAATTAAGGGGATCACAAACAATAAATCATAAAAATGAAAGTAGCAGTAGTAGGAGCCACCGGAATGGTTGGCCAAATTATGTTGAAAGTATTGGAAGAAAGAAATTTCCCAATCACTACACTGATTCCCGTAGCTTCAGAAAATTCCGTAGGTAAAAAAATTACCTTCAAAAATGAAGATTTTACCATAGTTTCTATGCAAGATGCCATAGATTCTAGACCAGATATTGCACTATTTTCAGCGGGAGGAGAAACTTCTAAACAATATGCACCAAAATTCGCTGAGGTCGGCTGCATCGTAATAGATAATTCTTCCACATTTAGAATGATGCCAGAAATTCCTTTAATAGTACCGGAAATAAACGCAAATATTCTTACAACATCAGACAAAATAATTGCCAATCCAAACTGCTCAACCATACAATTGGTGATGATTTTGAAACCTTTGCATGATGCATTCAATATTAAAAGAGTGGTAATTTCTACATACCAATCAGTAACTGGAACAGGAAAAAATGCAGTAGATCAACTCAACGCAGAAATTGCAAATGCAATAAATCCAAATTCTGTAGAAGTTAAAAAAGTGTATCCTTATGAAATCTTTAAAAATGCACTGCCACAATGCGACGTTTTTGATGAGGGAGATTACACAAAAGAAGAGCTAAAATTGATGCGCGAACCCAAGAAAATTTTGGGAGATGATGCCATCAACTTAACAGCAACTGCCGTTCGAGTTCCCGTACAAGGCGGACATTCCGAAAGCGTGAATATTGAATTCAATAAAGATTTTGATATCTCTGAAATCAAAAATATTCTTTCAAATACAGAAGGAGTAACATTGCAAGACGATGTAAAAAATGGTGTATATCCAATGCCACTCTATTCTGAAGGAAAAGATGATGTCTTTGTAGGTAGAATTCGAAGAGATCCATCTCAATCAAATACCCTAAACCTGTGGATTGTTTCAGATAATTTAAGAAAAGGTGCCGCTACAAATGCTGTGCAAATTGCAGAATATTTAGTTGAGCACAATTTAGTGGGATAGGATTTTAGAGTCTTTTACTTATATAAAAAGTAAATAACAGCTTCCACTTTATTTTCTCTTCAATTAGAAATCCGTCCATTCTTTCTTTCGTTAATTTGTTGATTCGTTGATTAAAATTTATTTAGCAATAAATTAAATTCTCGTCTTCTACGAGAGAAAAATTTTAAATGTCAATGCCAAAAAATACCCTAAAACCAAACCGAAGCAACTTTATATTTCAAAGAAATGTAGCAATTATCGGTATTGTGCTCTTTTTGGCAAAATTACTTGCTTGGAAACTCACTAATTCTGATGCAGTATTTTCTGATGCTATGGAAAGTATTGTCAATATTATTGCTGCTTTTCTCGGGTTGTATGCTTTGCATTTAGCCAACAAACCCAAAGATGAAGATCATCCATACGGACACGGAAAAGTAGAATTCATCACTTCTGGCACAGAAGGAGCCTTAATTATTTTTGCAGGCGTGATGATTATCGTTCAGGCCGTAGATTCTATTTGGAATGGAAATTTATTGAAAGAATTAGACGATGGAATTTATATTGTAGCCGCAACTGCTATTATCAATTATGTATTAGGATGGATTTCTTACAAAAAAGGAATTCAAGAAAATTCTTTGGTACTGCAGAGTTCTGGCAAGCATCTGCAAACAGATACTTTTACAACAATTGGTGTGGTAGTAAGTTTAATTATCGTTCATTTCACGAAAATAAATTGGCTAGATTCTGCAATAGCAATGGTTTTTGGTGTTTATATCATGTTTGTAGGATACAAAATCATACGGAAAGCCTTAAGTGGAATTATGGATGAAGCAGATCCAGAAATCATCGGAAAATTAGCGAAATTCCTCAATGAAAACAGAAGAGAAGCTTGGGTAGATTTGCACAATGTGAGAATCCAAAAACATGGTAGCAAACTACATCTAGATGGCCATCTTACGCTACCATATTATTTCCAGTTGAAAATTGCACATGCAGAAATGGAAGAAATGATACTTTCTATCGTCAAAAATACAGATAGAAATATAGAATTCAATATACATTTAGACGATTGCAAACCTTTCTGCTGCGAGATTTGTATTATGAAAAATTGCCCAGCTCGTTCTCAAGATTTTGTAAGAAAAATAGATTGGAATGCAGAAAGCATCACACAACCAGATAAGCATAGGATAAATTAAAATTAACTTTAATTTCTAAGATCCAATTTTTGTTTTCGATAATAGAATAATGGAATGATCAATAGCAGAATAATTGGTTGTATCACAAATCTTCGCATGTAAAATGTAAATAGATAGCCAATTTCTAATTTAGAATTTAAGCAATAAAGATAGATTGGAAAAGTGATTGCAAATACTAAAATCATTAAAATAATTCCCTGTATTGTCCACTTTTTATTATTAAAAAATCCCTGCAGAATAATAGCTGAAAAAATTAAATTCAAACAAAATCTGAAAAGATGATGCAAGATTAATTGGCCCCAAACAAAATCTGGAATTTCCAATTGCTTATTCGCTTCATGAAAATAAAGTAAAAACGGATCATAAAAAATTGAACTTTCTACCATCCGGATTCCTATCAATCCACAGATTCCAAAAATCGCCAAAAACCAATTACGCAGCTTCATTCTTCAACGCAAAAAATTTAATCCAAACCAACCAAAGCACAACCACCATTCCATAAATGGCAGCAGGAAAAAGATAGTCATGCGTGAATTTTCCGTAATCCGGGTATTTCAGCATCACCAAATTTAATCCTACAATACGCAATACATTTGCAAAATGTAGAATCGCTACACAGATGATTGCAAATAAAAACGTTTTCCAACCTTTATAAAAAGCGAAAATAAAAGCCACAAATAAAATAAGCACAGAAACGATATTGCAACCTTCCACCATTCTCGTAACCTCTACTCCTTCAGTTTGAAAAACAGCAGTTTCGTATATTGGATAAGGAAACAAACTTGTAGAATATCCCAAGAAATTTTGCACATATACTACTTGATGCGCAACCCAATACGAAAACGGATCCATATCAACACCTTCAAATGGATGAAGATACATTTGATACGCAAAAAGCAACGCCAAATAAATGACGATAAATCTTAAAAGTACCAGTAAAATGGGTTTAAAATCTGAAAACATTTTGCAAATATACCATTTTCTAAAAATTGTAATCCTTATATTTGTGAATATCAATGATGGAAAAAACTGTAAAACAATTTTTTGAAACAAGCACAGATTCAAAAGTAGAATCTATATTGACTTTGCCCCAAAGTGGATCCTCACGCAGCAATTTTATACTTGAAAGTAACGGCAAAAAATTCGTAATTACTCACAATGAAAATCTTGCAGAAAACAATGCGTTTTTCTATTTTTCTACTATTTTTTCTGGTCTAAATTTAAATTCACCTTCTATTCTCGCAATTTCCGAAGATGGCAAAATGTATCTGCAAGATTTTGTTGGCGACCAAACTTTATCAGAAATCATAACCGAAAATGGAACCAATGAAAAAGTAAAATCTTTGGTGAAGCAAACTTTGCAAAAACTTTTCCAGCTTCAGATAGCCACAGAAAATAAAGTAGACTATTCGCAAACATTCGAATATGAGGAATACAATCGGTTTCCAATTCAAAATGATTTATTCTATTTCAAAAATATGTTTATTGATGTATTAGAATTGCCATATCACAAATTATCTCTGCTGCAAGATTTTGAAAATCTAGTAAAATCTGTAGAAGGTTTGCAACCAAAAACCTTGATGATTCGAGATTTTCAAGCCAGAAACATTATGGTGAATTCTACAGATGAAGTTCATTTTATAGACTATCAATCTGCGATGAAAGGTCCTGCGATGTATGATGTAATTTCCTTTCTATTCCAAGCAAAAGCCAATTTCTCTGCAGAATTTAAAAATGAAATGCTAGAATTTTACATCAATTTATGGCAAGATGAGCAATCAAAAAAAAATCTTCAAAATTCTATCTATTTACTTCAATTGGTAAGATATTTACAGGTTTTAGGTGCATATGGTTTCCGTGGGTTGATACAAAAGAAAAAACATTTTTTAGAAAGCATTCCAAAAGGAGTGAAAAACATCGTTGAATTTGCAGAAAATTGGGAAAAGATGAAATCCTATCCAGAATTGCAAAAATTGATTTTAAGTTTGAAATTAGATGAGGTTAAATTAAATTTAAAGGGGTGATTTAATAAGTTGAAATTTATAATTTACCATTAAGATTTTGTTAAGAAATTAAGTTCATTAAGGTTTTACCTTAGGTAAAAGCAGTTCTCAATTAATGAAAATTTTATATTCATAAATAAAATTGTTTAAAGTATGACAAGAAAAGAAGTAACACAGTTGTCTTATGAAATTACAGGCCTCGCAATAAAAGTTTACAAAAGTCTTGGTCCAGGATTATTAGAAAGTATTTATGAAGAATGTTTGAAATACGAATTAGTAAAAAATGGTTACAAGGTTCAACAGCAAATGATTGTGCCAATTATATATGACGGAGTTCAAATGACCACAAAATTAATTGTAGATTTATTAGTAAACAACTGTATTGTAATCGAAATAAAGGCGCAAGAAGAAACTTTGCCCGTTCATGAAGCACAATTGCTTACTTACATGAAAGTTTTGAAAAAGCCACAAGGATTGTTGATTAATTTCTTTACATCAAACATCACAAAATCTATGAAACCTTTTGTAAATGAATATTTTAATTCACTTCCAGAGTGAAATTTTTGATTTATCAAAAAACTTAATTCCCTTAATCTCTTAACCAAACCTTAATGGTTTAAAATTTTCCATCAAATAATTTTAAAAATATATACTCATGAGTTTAAAAATAGAAATCCACAGTTTTTCCTACAAAAAAGGTGGTATACCAAAAGATACAAGTGGCAATGGTGGCGGTTTCGCTTTTGATTGCCGCGGTATATTAAATCCAGGAAGGCAGCCAGAATATAAAGAACTTTGTGGCGACGATTTGGGCGTGCAAAATTTTCTAGAAACCCAAACAGAGATGCCCCAATTCTTTGAAAATGTGAAAAACTTAACATCAATCACCATTCAAAATTATTTGGATCGAGATTTTGATCATTTACAAGTTAACTTTGGTTGCACTGGAGGACAGCATCGGTCTGTGTATTCCGCTATAAAATTTGCGGAATTTGTGAAAGAAAAATTTCCAGCCGCAGAAGTTTCGCTTTGGCATGATGAGCAATTGCACCTGAATTAAGTTTTGGAACCAAGAGCCAAGAGTTGAGCGTCAATACAAAATATTCATAATCAGCAAAACCTTCGCGAAAAAAGCTTCACAATACTGCCTAAAATCTATCATCTTTTATCAACCATCAATTATCCCAAAATGAAAGCCTTAATATTTGCCGCCGGAAAAGGTACCCGGCTAAAACCATTTACAGATCATCATCCAAAAGCTTTGGCTTTGGTGAATGGTATTCCACTTTTAGAAAGAAATATTAAGTATTTACAAGGTTTTGGCATCAACGATTTTGTAATTAATGTGCATCACTTTGGAAATCAAATCGTAGAATTTTTAAATAAAAACGATAACTTCGGAAGCAATATAGATATTTCTGATGAAAAAAATGAACTTCTAGAAACTGGAGGTGGTTTGGTTTTCGCCCAAAATTATTTGAAAAATGAAGAAGATTTTTTAATAATGAATGCCGATATTTTGACGGATCTAGACATAGCGGACCTTATCAAATGCCACAAAAAAAATAAAGATTTCGTTACATTAGCAGTTTCAGATAGAAATAGCAGTAGGAAATTATTATTTAATGAAGATTACATTTTGCGAGGTTGGCTAAATGTAGCAACTGGAGAACAAAGATTGGCGGAATTTAATAAAGGCTTTAAAGCTTTGGCATTTAGTGGGGTACATTGCATTAATTCCAAAATATTTGAAAAAATTAAAAGGAAAGGTAAGTTTTCCATAATGGAAGAATATTTGGATATGATGCACACAGAAAAAATTCACGCTTACAAACATTCAGCTAATTTAATTGATGTTGGGAAACCAGAATCAATCGCTTTAGCGGAAGAAATATTTAAATAAAGAATAATTCCCAAGGGATTTAACAACAGTAGCATAGGATTTATTCTATGGAAATCAAGAATAATATGAGCAAAATAAAAAGAGGAAAAGGCATGACACAAGTAGGTGTAGAAAACGCTTTTGAACTAGACCAGAAAATAGAAAACAGCTTTGTCCAAAAAACTTGGGACGAAACCATCGCGAAAGATAGTTGGATGATTTTCAAAATCATGGCAGAATTGGTAGATGGCTACGAAAAATTAGCGAAAATAGGACCGTGTGTTTCCATTTTCGGTTCGGCAAGATTAAAACCCGAGCATGAATATTACGAAATGGCCGTGGAAATTGCAGAAAAAATCACGAAATTAGGCTTTGGAGTTATCACAGGAGGTGGACCGGGAATAATGGAAGCTGGAAATAAAGGCGCAAGACAAGGCAACGGAAAATCCATCGGCTTGAATATAGAACTGCCTTTTGAGCAGCATTTCAATCCATATATTGATAAAGGTTATAGTGTAGATTTTGATTATTTTTTCGTGAGAAAAGTAATGTTTGTGAAATATTCCCAAGGTTTCATCGTAATGCCAGGAGGATTTGGTACCTTAGATGAATTGATGGAAGCATTAACTTTAATTCAAACACAGAAAATCGCGAAATTTCCCATCGTTTTGGTTGGTACAGAATATTGGAGCGGACTATTGGAATGGTTTCAAAACACGATGGTAAAAAATGGAATGATACATGAAGACGATCTCAATCTTTTTCGCTTAGTAGATAGTGCAGACGAGGCTGTTGCGCATATAAAAGCCTTTTACGAGAAGTATAGCATTAGCGTAAACTTCTAATACCGATTTCCTATTTATTATAGTTCAACTTCATTGAACTATTTTCATAGTGTATCGGCATTTAACCAGATTGATCTTGTTTGAATCCCTTTTCGGAGGTGCAATTGGCACAAGATTTGTCTGATAGTCTTAACATTATTTAAGATAATGAAAAATAAAATACAATGAAAAATTTTTATAAAATATTCGGAATTTTCGCAATTCTATTAATGTCAAGTTTTACGGCGGTAGATTTTTTCTCTTCTATGACGAAAGTAGATTACGTGGAAGGTAGCAAAACGCTAAAATTTACCACAAAAATGAATACTTCTCAGATTTCTGAAGCATTAAAAATCAACCCAAGTACGGCAAGTTTTGAAGCAGAAGTGAAGAAATATGTAAACAATAATTTTGATGTCTCTGTGAATGGAGCCGATAAACAATTGACCTTTACAGGAAGCCAGGTTTCTGGGGAATCTGTTTACGTATATTTTGAAGCAGGTGGAGTAGGAGAAATTAATACTTTGAAAATTAAAAACGCCATACTTTTAAGTGTATATCCAAAACAATTGAATTTGGTAAATATCGCTTACAAAGGACAACAGAAAACATTGAATTTCCAAAGAGGAAAAGAAGTGAATGAAGTTAGTTTTTAATAGAAATTGACCTAAAAATAAAGAATCCCGAAATTTTTCGGGATTTTTTTTTGCTTAATTGTTACTTTTAGATTTGCAGTAAGTCGCAATTATAGATGAATTATGTGAGAGTTTACTATTTTAATTTTCTGCAGCCTAAAATGAAATGCTACGATTAATTATCTGGTAATTCGTACTGCTTAATTTTTGCTAAAAGGTCTTTAATTCTTGTTGGATTTTTAGTGTTTTTAACTATAGAAGTTCCTTTATCAGATATGAAATTTAAAACGATATGAATTTCATTTTTAGAAAGTCTCATATTTTTACTCATCGCAAATAATTCCTCTAAAAAAGCACATTTTTCCCAATATTTACCTAATGGTTCAGAAATTAAAATCTTGTCTAAATGATTAAAATTTGAATGATGATTTAGAAAGTATACAGAATTCCAATTTCCCTTTTTATCTAAATTAATAAGTTTTAAATTGACTAATTCAGTGATCCATATTTTTTCTAAATCTTGCGAAATCTTGAATTTTTTGTAATGAGTGTATATTCCATCTCTATCCATAAAAATACAGAACCTAGATAATTAAAAAATATTTCTTTCGCTTCCTTCAATTTGTCAATTAATGTTCAGTTTTAAATTTAGATTCAAAAAGTGTTAATCCTTTTTTAGAAAAATCGAGGGCGATAAAATTGTAAATATAGAAATTTTTTAAACTGTTTATAAATTTCAATTTAAGGACAAAATTCAACAATTAATTGCAGATTATATAGTAGACAAATGATTTCCTCATCATATTTCGTCAGTTTTACTACTATAAATCCACATTAAAACTGGTTTTTGGGAGTTTTTAATCATCGGATCTAGAGCGAGAAAACTTTTATTAGAAATTGTAGGGCAACCCCAACCTTCGGGCGTTCCAGCAGGATAGATCTCTTCATCTGAAACTGCTTCCCAAGAATGAAAAACAATAATTCTTTCTACAGCATTGCTATTGGTTTTTTCCAAACCATGCATGATGTAATTAATATTTACACCCCAATTACTAAAGCCTCTTTTGCCCAATTTGTATTTGCCCAAAGAGGAACGATGGCTATCTACTTCATTGCTAAATGTAGGATTTTCTTTAGAATTATCTGCGCTCCACTGGTTATCTCCACAACCATGACCGACCAAAAACTCATCAATCACTTGGTTTTTCTTAAAATCCCAAACAAAAAATCTTTTTCTGCCAGAATGTATGCCAAGATCTATTAAAATGCAAAAATCATCATTCAGCGCATTTTTATTAATAAATTCTTTTGCTTCTTTTACTTTTAAAGTAAGGTCCGGCATTTCGTATTTTTCGGGGATATAAGCATTGCGAATATCTGGGTTTTTAAAAATTTCTTTTTTTGAGCAGGATGAAATTACAAGAAAAAATAGGCAAAAAAAAAGAGAGATTTTTAAACATAGTTTTTAAAATTTTAAGGTCTAAGAATTACAAATCCGCTGCATCGGGTTACAAATCCGCGACATCGTAGTTTTGCTCCGCTGGAACAATTTTTTGTGGATGATGGTTGAAAAAATTATGGGTTAATATACGTGACATCGAATTATTTATTTTTTCTTCTCTAATTTTTATTTTTTCTCCAAAACCTCGGTTTAGGTACGGTATTTTCGGCAATTTCAATTCCATTGTTTCTCAAAATCATTTCAATCAGTTCTGGTGATTGATCAGTCTGCATTGATAAATCTTTTATAGAAACACCTTTTAAGTAATACTTTTGAATTTTTTCTTGCTCAATTTCTGTTATGTGCTTTGTATTGAGTTTATTTTCTTTCGGAAGTTTTGCGTGATAGTTTTGCAAAACTTTGATAACATCCGATAAAACTGATGGATTTATTTTTATTCTTGCTGCTTTGTCGCTTCTGTTTATAATCGTTTGCGCAATTTCGACATATAATTTACCACAATCGTGTTCAATCAAATTAATTGAAAAATTACTTTTGTCGAATTCAAGTTGAGTGGTTTCTACAATTGTTTTCATTGATTAAATTTCTTTGTTCAATTTAAATAAAATATCGCTGCGCAAAGTCTCCTGACTTTGAATTTTGCTACTTTAAATCTACTTAAAATTTCAGAAACTTTTTTTAACAACGGCAAAATTTAACCAAATGCGTTGATTTTTTTCAAAATTGCTCAAAGTTGGGAGACTTTGCAATAGCACAGAAATGCCCGAACCTTTGTGCTAGCAACTACTCGCGCTATTTTTTATATACGTTGTTGTAGGCAGTAATTTACTTTTCAAGTATTTCTCTAAACTTTTTTTCAATTTCTTTTTTTATTGGATTTACTTTTTCAGGCATTTTTTTATAAGCTGTAAATGCTTTTGTCCGAATTTCGACATTCGAATTATCTCCCATTTTTTTAAGCATATGATTTGTTGAATAATCATTATATATTTCGCTGACTTGGTTCAGATAGTTTTCTATTAGTTCAATTACAGTTAAATAAATCTTATTATCATTAAAGAAGGAAACAAATTCATTATGGGCGTTTATATAATTTAACTGAAGATTATTTTCATATTCCTCAAATTTAGTGTCCTTTGGTGTGAACTTAACTGGCGAAACATAAACACTTAATTCTTTCGATGCGTTATTTAAAAGTTTATAAATGTTTTCAAGAACAATTAGTCTTTTTTCGTGAAGTTTGGTAAACTTAAAGTTCTCTTTTGTTTTTAATGCATTAATGTCTGCTTGGAGCTTTGTAATATCTATATTGTGTTCTTTCTTTAAGTTCTCAAGTTTCTTATCAAAATTACTTTTTACGTTTCCTTTTACTTTTTCAGTTATATACAAACCAATCAATGTTGGAATAACAGAATAAATTAATGCTTCTAAAATATTTATATTCATTGTTTGTTTTATTGCTTACAATTTATATACACCCGCTAAAAAATAGCGCCAATCTATACGAAATGTGATGTATAGTCGCTACTTTGTTGCCTATATATTTCAAGGATAATATTTTTTATTTCACTTTATTAAATTATTTTTCAAATTGAATTGCATCCATTTTCTAAATTTTAAAATCCCTATTTTTGCAAAACGATTTCGGGAAACATCCCTAAATCGCTTTTCTCGTTTACAAAATTTGCTATGGATTTACAAAATATCAGCTCAACTCTTTTACCAGATTTATTGAAAAAGAATTTTGGAGAAGATCTCATGCTCGCTCTCGGAAATTCTAAATCTATCTCTGTGAAAGGTTCTGCCGGATCTTCGCCTTCTGTTTTTGCGGCGCAACTCTTTTTGGTGCATCAAAAAAATATTGTTTTTATTGTTGAAAATAAAGAAGCTGCTTTGTATGCAACCACAGAATTAGAAGAACTTCTAGGGAAAGAAAAAGTCTATTATTTTCCACCTTCGCATTTAGAACCTTATCAAATAGAGAAAATTCAGAATGCAAATCTGGTTTTGAGAACAGAAGTTTTGAACAGATTAAATTCTGACAAAACAGCAAAAGTAATCGTTACGCCATACAACGCTCTCGCCGAAAGAGTTTTGAAAAAAGCAGATTTCACGAGCATTTCTCACACCATAAAAGTGGGCGATTCTCTGGATTTTGATTTCGTAAATGAACTTTTGCAAATGAACCAGTTTCAGCGGACAGATTTTGTGAGCGAACCGGGAGAATTTTCTATTCGTGGTGGTATTGTAGATCTGTTTTCTTATTCCAACGAACGTCCGTATAGAATTACATTTTTTGGCAGCGAGGTAGAAAGCATCAAAACTTTCAATATAGAAACCCAACTTTCTATGGAGAAAGTGCAAGAATTTCAATTGGTTTCTAACATGAATACGGCAACTACAGAAGCCAAAATTCCATTTTTTGATCTGTTGCCGAATGATGCAATTATCATCACAAATAATGGAATTGTAGGCGCAAAACAGATTAAAGATTTATTTGAAAAAGCAGAAGCAAATTTTGAGAAATTAAGCAAGGAAATTCAACATCAAAAACCTGAGAAATTATTTTTAACAGAAATAGATTTTTTAGAAAAATTGGCAGCACGTCAACATATAGATTTTGCGGTGCAAGCTTTGCCAGAATTTGATTCATTAATAATAGAACTTAACCAAAAACCGCAACCTGCATTTCACAAAAAATTTGATTTGCTTTCGGAAGATCTCAAACAATTGAAATCCGACGGTTACGAAACTTTTATTTCCTTCACTTCTACCAAGCAAAAGGAAAGATTGGAAAATATTTTGGAAGAATTAAACCATGAAGTTTCATTTAAAAGTTTCCAATCAGAATTGCATGAAGGTTTTATAGATCATACGCACAAAATTTCGGTGTATACAGATCATCAAATATTTGATCGCTACCAAAGATTTCAAGCAAAAGCTTCGTTCGCAAAATCTGAACAACTCACCTTGAAAGATATGATGAGTTTGAAAATCGGAAATTTCATCACCCACATCGATCATGGAATTGGGAAATTTCTTGGTTTAGTAAAAATTACCAATAACGGGAAAACCCAGGAATGTTTTAAACTAACCTACAAAAATGGAGATCTTTTGTATGTGAGCATTCACGCATTGCACAAAATTTCTAAATATAGCGGATCAGAAAATAAAGAAACGGTGCTTTCTAAACTAGGTTCGCCAGCTTGGAAAAATCTTAAAGCGAAAACGAAATCGAAGGTCAAACTTTTGGCTTTTGATTTAATAAAACTCTACGCACAGAGAAAAACCACAAAAGGTTACCAATATCCGCCAGATACATATTTGCAAAATGAATTGGAAGCCAGTTTTATCTACGAAGATACGCCAGATCAGGAAAAAGCGACTTTGGATGTGAAAAAAGACATGGAAAATGAAGGTGTAATGGATCGTCTGATTTGTGGTGATGTAGGTTTTGGGAAAACGGAAATTGCGATAAGAGCAGCCTTTAAAGCAGCAACAGAAGGTAAGCAAACTGCCATATTGGTTCCTACAACGGTTTTGGCATTTCAACATTATAGAAGTTTTACAGAAAGATTGAAAGATTTTCCGGTGAATGTTGGTTATCTCAACAGATTTCGGACGGCAAAACAGAAAGCAGAAACTTTAAAAAATTTGGCGAGCGGAAGTATAGAAATTGTAATTGGAACGCATCAATTGGTTTCGGATAAAGTGAAATTTAAAGATTTAGGTTTATTAATAATTGATGAAGAGCACAAATTTGGGGTGAATGTAAAAGATAAATTAAAAACCATAAAAGCAAATGTAGATACTTTGACGCTTACAGCAACGCCAATTCCTAGAACGCTACAATTTTCTTTGATGGCTGCAAGAGATTTATCTGTAATAAAAACACCACCACCAAACAGACAACCGATTGATACACAAATTGTGACTTGGGACGAAGAATTAATTCGCGATGCGGTTTCTTATGAATTGGCGAGAGATGGACAGGTTTATTTCATTAATAATAGAATAGATAATCTGAAAGATATCGCCGGTTTGATACAAAGATTGGTTCCCGATGCAAGAATAATTACCGGACATGGAAGAATGGATGGCAAAGAATTGGAGAAAAACGTTTTGGATTTTATGGATGGCAAATACGATGTTTTGGTAGCGACAACCATCATAGAAAATGGAGTAGATGTGCCGAATGCAAATACTATTTTCATCAATGATGCGCAAAGATTTGGTATGGCAGATGTGCACCAAATGCGTGGTAGAGTAGGACGAAGCAACCGCAAAGCATTTTGCTATTTGATAACGCCACCTTATGATATGATAACGCCAGATGCAAGAAAAAGATTGGAAGCTATTGAGCAATTTTCAGATTTGGGAAGTGGTTTTCAAATTGCGATGAAGGATTTGGAAATACGTGGAGCAGGAGATTTATTAGGTGGTGAACAAAGTGGTTTCATCAACGAAATGGGCTTTGAAACGTACCAAAAAATAATGCAGGAAGCGCTAGAAGAATTGCAGCACGACGAAGAATTTACCGATCTTTTTGAAAATGAAGACGAGCGCAAAAAACTCTTTAAATCTACCAAAGATGTAAATATAGATACCGATTTGGAACTGATGTTGCCCGATGAATATGTAGAAAGCATAGAAGAAAGACTGAGTTTGTACCAAAAACTAGCAGATATAGAAGGCAAAGAAGGTTTGCTTTTATTTGAAAATGAATTGAAAGATCGATTTGGAAAACTGCCTGTAGAAGCCAAAAATTTATTAAAATCTGTAGAACTAAAATGGCTTGCTGCAGATATTGGTTTTGAAAAAATTGTGGTGAAAGGCGGTATTTTTCTTGGATATTTTCCCGGCAATCCGCAAGATAAATTCTACCAAAGCGAAAAATTTAGAAATATAATTAGCTATTTAAATCAAAATCCTACCGCCGCAACTTTGAAAGAAAAAGCAGCAAAAGAGGGCAGTCAATTGATGATGCGAAAAGAAAACGTACAAAATGTAGATGAGGTGACGGAAGTTTTGGAAAGGATTCTTCAATAAAATTTAAAGGTAAAAAAAATGGCGAGATTATTTAAAATTACCTTCTATTATAGTTTATTATTAATCACATTTTTAAGTTGTGAAAAACAGGAAGAGCAAAAGACTGCAATTCTTTCTGGAAATTTAGAAAATAGTAATGACGATTATTTTAAAGGGGTAATAATTTTAGAAGAAAATGGACTGATTAGTAGTAAATCTAAGATAAAAATTATTTTGAATGGAAATGATGTTCAGCGAGATGTAAGTACTTCAAATAATGAAAATTATGGATTAATTTACAAAAGAGGACAAGATTCTGTTGTATATTATTACAAAAAAGACGAGAAATATTACCATACTGCGATACCTAAAGAAGACTTTCAAAAATGGGCAGATAGTCTGATAAAACCAAAATTATCTGCATCCGATTATAGATACTCATCAAGTTTGAAAGAACCTTTCGGTACTATCTTTTCCCCATTTGAGCATCGTAGTGAAAGTATATTACTAAAAACATTTCAAGCTAATTTGAAGAATTATGGAATTGCAAAATGTCAGACTTTTTTAATAGGTAAAGATTTAATTTGTAATGTGATCTACAGCGAAAGTATAAAAGTAAGACCAGAAATTCTGAGTTTAATAGAATATCATCAGCCAAAATCTATCCCAACATTGGCATTAGAAGTTTTGTATACTACACCAGAAAGTAAAAATTCTGCAGATTTGCCAGATAAAATTTTAAACAAACTGATAAAAGTAAGTACAAAATTGGAAAACAAAATGATTTTTAAAAGTATTAATAATTTATCTGGAAATACGATTGAATTGCCAAAAAACAGCATTAAGATTTCGATTGATGAAATGAGTGATATAATCATCCCACCAAATACTTCAAATGGAAGTGAATCTAATCATCATCACCATCATGATTTTTTCTAAATTTCAATACGCTTTTTGTCCCATGTAATTTCCGGGTGGATTGTAATTGGCGACAACTATTATAGAGCCATTGCTGCATTTTGCAATTCCCATTCCCATTTGTGTAGTATTTCGCCACACCATTTGGGAATAATGCCCAGCTTTGTACCAATTGTTATCGTTTAAAGTTTCATTTTTGAAAAATTGTATTTCTGAATGCCAAGCTTTGGAAGCATCAATTAAATTGTAGCTGGGATCAGAACTCCAACCAATATTTTCGCCGTAATTTTTCCCATTTTGAGTGTTTGGTGTTCTATGCGTCAATTCGCAACCATTTTTTGCTATATAATTTGCCCATTCCTGAGAATATTCGCTGATTTCTGAAGACCAAGATAATGGTGGGATGCCCAAATCTTTTCTAGTATTATTATGAAATTCTAGAGCTTCTTTTTGAATTGTGGATAATTTTTCCTCAACGTTTATAGCTGGATTTTGTTGCGCATTTATAGTCATCAATAAAAAAATGAATACAAATAGTAGTATATTTTTCATTTTAGTGTTATTTTTAAAATGGTCTTTTTAATTATAATTTGATAAAATTATACTCAAAGATAAGAATAAATCATCATTTTAAATAGAGATGATTGTCAAATATCACAACTTTTCAGAAATATTTGTATATAAGTAATTAAAAATAAATTATATTTGTAGAAATTAAAATTCCGCGAGCAATGAAAAAAATCATATACTTATTTGTAGCACTCTTCATAATAGCATCTACGCAGTCTTGCAAAAGATTGGGCGATGTAGATGGAGATTTGCTAAATAATCTAGATGCAAACCAAGGTGGACTTATTGGCAGTAGATTTCTTTACCAAGAAGTTAATTCTGTAGATACGCTTGCAGAATACCACTACACTGGAAAAAAATTGGTAGAAGTTCTAAACCCAAAATCAAAAACAAAAATTACCTATAATGGTGAATTGATCAACAAATTGGAATTTTATGAGGTTGTAGGAGCAGATTCTTTGGCATATATCCAATATTACACTTATGATAGCACAGCGAAATTCATTACAAGTATTTCTGAAGTTGGCGCAACTTATATGGCTTACAAAGCTGTAATACCAGGTGCAATTGTAAGATATAAAGCAATACATGATTTTGCATACAATACAGATAAATCTTTGAAAACGATTAGAAGTAGAAATGGAATAGATAATCCTGCATTAGCATTTGAATATACATCTTACGTCTTGAACACTTTTACATTTAATACAGCAAAAACCAACGTTACAAAGGTTACAAGAGATGTTGGACCTTATGCAGCTGGAGCTTTCGGACCTTCTACAGCACAAGATATCTACGATTTTAGTGATTATGATGATAAATTTAATCCACAATCTTTATTGCCATTTGGCTACAAAGCTTCTG
Source organism: Frigoriflavimonas asaccharolytica (assembly GCF_013294015.1). Classification (GTDB taxonomy): domain Bacteria; phylum Bacteroidota; class Bacteroidia; order Flavobacteriales; family Weeksellaceae; genus Frigoriflavimonas; species Frigoriflavimonas asaccharolytica. The sequence continues at coordinate 3,138 of NZ_JABSNO010000007.1, read as the reverse complement.
CTTTGCTAGATGATACATCAAAATTCTACTGGCTTTCTCTAAACAACCCGAAAAGAGTAACACTTACTACTGGCGTTGCACCTCCTGTTGTAACGAGTTATAATACAAATTATACTTATGATCCTCAAAACTATGCATTGTCTGGTTTTGGAAGTAATTATGATTACAGACCTTTTTAAAATTTAAACTCAATTTCAGAACTGATACTTATTTTAACTATCAGTTCTTTTTTTTAAAAATACCTAATATGAAAAAAAATTTATTCTATTTAATGTTATTATTTTTATCTTTCATTTCTTGTAATGAAGATAATTCTATGGTTAATGCCTATCAAGATCCGTTTCTTACGAATAATCCTGGTAGTTCCAATAAGGTTTTGAGTAAAATAAATTATGCGGAAGTAGGTGAGGCCCCGTATAATATTTTTTACAATTGGGTTGGTGGAAAATTAATGAGCGTATCTACAAGTAATAATTCTACTAGTTTCAATTTGACGTATACTGGAAGTCAGATTAGTAAAATAATCCAAACTACAGGACAAGGGACGCAATTAAATACCACAACTTCTAATCTTGTATATTCAAATGGGATTTTAGCTAGTATTAATGGTACATCCGTTTCTTCTACTTCCAATAGCAATTTCACAACTACCATTACCTACAATGGAACAAGACCTACTTTTATAAAGAGAAATTATACTTCAGGTTCAACAACCGTTTATACAGAATCTGTAGCAATTGAATATATTGGCGCAAACATTTCTAAAGCCAATACATTATTTGGAGTTCCAAGTTTACAACTCAATCCTATTATCACTTTTAATACTTATGATGACAAGAAAAATCCTTTTCTAACTTTGCCATCAGCATTTAGTATCTCAAACTTTTTTATAAATCAAGATGCAGCTGCAAGTATTCTAGGTTTAAACCTTAATAATTTTACAAACGTAAGTACTTCTGGACCAGGTGTGACACCAACTACAGAAGTTACTGTTTATACGTACGGTACAGATGGATATCCTACAAAATCTATATCGCCAGATTATACACTTCAATATGAATACATCAATTTATAAATAATTTTTATTGTAAATTTGTAAAAATTTTAAAACTGATAATGTATACGTTATCAGTTTTTTTAATAAAATTCAGCTTATGAAAAATCTACTTTTTATTCTTTTTTCTTTTTTAATTATAAATTCCTGCGGAGAATCTACTGGAGATTTAGAGAATTTAAATGTACCCTTAGTTATCGGAGCTGGTGGTGGTGCAACGGGAAATACAAAAATTGTTAAAACAATAAATATTGGTACAAATCTCTTCACATACACCGTGCAAAATTCTAAGCTGATTAAATATTTTGATGCAAATAATACCGTAGAATATAATGTGAATTATAATGCAGCCAATAAAATAAGCAGCATTACAGGATTTTATAATACGCCAACTTCTACTGCAGGAACTACATTCAACGTAAACTTTGTTTATAATGCAAGTGGTGTTCTCACAAATCTTGCAGGTACAGAAACAACCGCAAATGTGATGTATAATATTGCAACTACCTTCACCTACAACAGCGGAATCATCACGCAAACAAGTACGCAAAAAACAGCTGTATCTTCACTTGGGAATATATTGGTGAGCCTCACAACAGATTTCACCTACTCTGGTGCTAATTTAAATAAAACAGCTACTCAGAAATCAGAAACCGTGAACGCTATTTCTGTTGGAAATACTTTAACGAATGTAAGATTCTTAAATTTTGATACCAAAAACAATTATTTGAAAGGTTTTCCAAAAGAATTTCAATATTTTACAACGTATATAGATGCTGGTCAAAATTATTTTTCGCCCAACAATTATCTAAGAAAGGAAGTAGATGTAAATGGTGGTACACCTTCTGTTTCAGATTATACGTATACCTATGATGCAGACGATTTTCCAATTCAGTATATTGTTGGTGGAAGTGCAACATCATTTATTTATCAATAGCTATAAGATTTCTAAAATCTGCTAATTAAAAATTTTATCGTGAAATATCTTATCGTTGGTCTTGGAAATAAAGGCGAAGAATATGCAGAAACACGCCATAATATTGGTTTTAAAGTTGCTGAAAAACTGGCTGAAACTTTAGAAGTTCCTTTTAAATCTAACAATTTTGGCCTTGTAGCAGAAGGTAAATACAAAGGCAGAAAGCTATTTGTTTTAAAACCAGACACCTACATGAATCTTTCTGGAAATGCAGTAAAATTCTGGATGCAAAAAGAAAATATTCCCTTAGAAAATGTTCTCATTATCACCGACGATTTAGCATTGCCTTTCGGTACTTTACGTTTGAAAATGAAAGGTTCTGATGCCGGACACAATGGTTTGAAAAGCATACAAGAGCAATTGCAAACGCAAAATTATCCACGCTTAAGATTTGGTATTTCCGCAGAATTTTCTGAAGGAAAACAAGTAGATTACGTGCTCGGAAAATGGAACGAGGCAGAAAGAGACAAACTCTCGGAAAGGATTGAAAAATTTTCAAAAGCTTGTTTATCGTTCGCTTTTGCTGGAATTCAAAATACGATGACGGGTTTTAATGGGAAATAACTTCGCTAAATTTTATTGTTGATATAGCAAGAAGTGGCATTCAAATTTTCTGAAACAATACCAGGATTTCCCACGACAACAGAGTTAGAAGGCACATTAAAATTGACGTAAGCATTTGGTGCAATCAGCACATTATTGCCAATTTTTATATTTCCTACAATCACTGCATTTGGTCCAATCCAAACTTCGTTACCAATTTCTGGAACACCTTCATGTTTACCGCGATTGGCTTGTGCAATGGTAACTCCTTGTGCAATATTGCAATTTTTTCCGATAATTGTTTTCGGATTAATTACTAAACTTCCCCAATGTCCGAGATAAAATCCTGCTCCAATTTGCGTTTCCGGATAGATTTGAAAACCATATTTAATCTGATAATGGCGCAACACCAATCGCCAAAATTTTCCTAGAAACGAGCCTTTAGAATGTTTCTGAGCTGTTCTTAATAGATAGTCAGCCATTAAAAACTATTTAAACAACTGATTAATAGTTATTTAGAAGTTATAAAGTTTGTTTATATCTGCAAGAAAACGTATCTTTATGT
>NZ_JABSNO010000006.1 GCF_013294015.1 Frigoriflavimonas asaccharolytica | reverse complement strand
TATAAACATTTTACTCGCTGCAGCGGCATTTAACTTTAAAAGGATGATGAATAAATGGAAATCTTCCATTTGCCAAATTTTAAATGTACTTTTATTCGTGATAACTTTAACTTGGAATCAAAAATTCCAGAAAATATCAATATTAAAATTTTAGAAATTGAAAATCATAGTGTTTTTAAGCGCTGACTAATTACATCTTCAAAGTAATTTTGTTTAAAAAGCCACTGTAATTTTCTAACTCCAGCGGTACATCTGCATTTTTTTCCATATCGTGAAAATGGTGTGTACCTATCAATTCCATACCTGTAAAAGCATTCATTCTGTGAAACCCAAACATAACCCCTTCATCAACACTTTTTTGATCGAAAAACTCATTTTCTAAGGTAAAAGCTGTTTTGGGTGCATTCCAACTAGTGGTGAGTATGTATTTTTTTCCATGCATCAATCCACCAGTTCCGTAGTTAATATCTGGATTTGTTCTGCTTCTTCCGTCGCTTTTATAAATTCCGTTTTGATGCCCTTCGGTAAAAACTTCATCGATATATTTTTTGAAACCAAATGGAATCTGAAACCACCAAATAAGGGGTGTGGTAAATAACGATATCTGCCCATTTAAATTTTTCTACTTCTTCTTTTGCATCATAATCGTCACCAGCCTGAGTAGATTTTACAGCAAAATTCTCATTTGAATCAAAGTAACCCATTGTAGTATTGAAAAGTGTTTCGTTAAATCGACCTCCAGAATGTGCAAATGGATGACCTCCATTTATTATAAATATATTTTTCATCTTTCTTTGTTTAATTATGGGGCAAAATTAAGTTGCTTTTTTGTATTGTAAAAATAATACAAATCATACCTTTGTATTATAATATTAATAGTTATGGTCAATTTAGAATGGTATAGAACGTTTAAAGAAGTATATGAAAACGGCACTTTAACTAAAGCGTCAATTGCTTTATATTCATCTCAACCTGGTGTTAGCGTGCACTTGAATGCATTAGAAGCCTATGTTGGAAAAAAATTATTTGAACGCACGTCGAGAAAAATGATTCCTACAGAGGATGGAAAATTTTTATACGAATACATTATAGAATCGCTGAACAAGCTGGAAATTGCCGAACACCATTTTAAAAGAACCACACAAGAAACAAATCCTTCTATAAATATTGGTATGTGTTCTGAGATGTTCCAACTCATTATTGAACCCGAAATTCCGAAGTTGGATTTTGACCTAGTGGCACGATTTGGTGCGCATACCGATTTAATAAAAGACTTGAATAATGGCATTTTAGATTTAGTGATTACGCCCAGAAAACAAAATGATAAAAAATCGCTGGTGGAGTATGTCCCTTTTTCGAAAGAAAGAATTATTCTCATTGCAGGAAATAAAACGGATACGACCGAGATAAAAAAGCAGATCGAAGCTAATAATTTGAATGCCTTAGAAGCAGAATTATTGAAAAAGAGTTGGTATAGTTCCTCCAACGAAATGGAGCATTTTAGACGTTTTTGGTTTGAGAATTTCAATAAAAAACCTTCTTTTAAACCCAACTATATTTTGCCTAATATCACTTCTATCATTCGATGTTTATCTAATGAAAATGGATTGGCTTTAGTGCCTGATTTTCTATGCCAAAAGGAGATTTCGAATAAAGAGATCAATGTAGTTTGGGAAGGAAAAGTAAAAACCGAAAACACCTTGTATTTTGCCTCAAGAACAGATTTGAAATACAAGAAAGAACTAGAGGTGCTTCGAAATATATTTACAGCAAAGATGAAGTAAACACAATATATATATTTAAAAATTTTCATTGTTTTATCTTACATTAGCATAATAGATAAAGTATCATAGTAGTGATACATATGCACACATAACTGGGGAGCTTTGTATAGTTTTGTGATACATATAAATGAGTTGTATGCCATTTGAGAGCAATATTATCGGAAATTGAGCAACATAGAATTATAACTATCTTGAACCGATTGAATAATATGAGACTTATCTAAATTCAAACCTTCTATATCGTCTATTTTATTAAATTCTCGCATATTAGTATTGCCCCACAAACTGAATTCAATGATTATTGGAGTTAATCGAATTCCTTTTTCTGTTAACAAATAAATATTCTCTTTTTTATTTTCAGGTATTTTTGTTTTGGATATTAATTTATAGGATTCCAATAATTTTAATCGTGCAGACAAAATACTTGGAGCAATCCTTTCGTCCGAATCTGATATTTCTTTGAACGTCTTTTTATGTTTAATTAACATATCTCGGATAATTAATAAAGACCATTTATCGCCTACAACATCTAATGCAGAAGATATTGGACAGCCAGAACGAAATTCTTTTATCATTTTTTACAAATTATTACTATTAATTCGATAGTAATTATTACTTTTGCTATCGAATTGAAAGCAAAAATACAAAAATTATGTTAGCAGGTCATTTTACTACCGCATTAATAGCGAAACAAAAATTCCCAAAAGGAACATTACTTTATTTTTTAATCATATCACAATTACAGGACTTATTGTGGTTTACTTTTCATTATTTAGGATTTGAACGCACTGACCCAAGTGATGCCTTTGATGCCACTTTAAGTAATATGGCAGTTGATATGTTATATAGTCATGATTTAGCGCCTTTATTATTCTGGCTAGCTCTTGCATTTATAATTGGAAAATTATTATTTAAAAGCACGAAAATAGGATTAGTAAGTATGGCTTTAGTCTTTGTACACTTTGTATTAGATTTCTTTTCTGGTCATATGCATCATCTGTTTGGGGCGGGTACAATGGAAGCTGGTCTTGGCTTGTATGCTTCTAGCACATATTTAGCCATTTTCATAGAAGCAATATTCAGCGTTGGAGCACTTTGGTATTTCTTTAGAGGAGAGGCAAAAAAAGGAATTATACGAACTACTAAAAATAAAGTAGCTATTATTTCTGTTTTCGCTTATGGAATTGTTTTTATGTCACTGATTGCAACCCGCTCGTTTAGAGATTTATTAAGTATTCCTGAATTTGATTTAGGATTTAACACCAATATGCCTACCCTAATTTTTACTTATAGTGCAATGTTGTTTTGTTTAAATTATTTTGTTCAGAAATACAAGGTGAACTAAAAAACAGAACTATGATTGAAGGAATTATCAGCTTTCTAAAAGAATTGAAAGTTCGTAACGAGTACTTATTTTACTTTGGTTTATTATGTGTAATTCTTTCAATAGTTTGCATCGTTCTAACCAAAACAACATCTAAACAAGTTCACGGAGTCAACGCTTGGTTTAAGCCTTTCAAATTTGCAGTTTCAATAGGATTATACTCTTGGACTATGGCTTGGTACTGCCATTATCTGTTCGATTTTAATGTAACACCATTTAATTGGACAGTTATTACATTATTTGGTTTTGAACTTATATATATTATTTTCCAAGCATCAAAAGGACAATTGTCTCACTTCAATATTAGCACACCAACATATTCACTTCTATATTCGTTAATGGGTTTAGTAGCAGTACTTGTTACACTATATACGGCTTATATTGGCTTGCTGTTTTTCACACAGTCTTTTCCAAATTTACCAACTTATTATGTTTGGTCAATTCGTTTGGGTATCTTGATTTTTGTTATTTTTTCATTTGAAGGAGGTTTAATGGGTTCTCGTATGAACCACAGCGTTGGAGCTATCAATGATAATTCGAATTGGTGGATTGTAGGTTAAAGTAAAACTGTAGGCGATTTGAGAGTTTCTCACTTTATTGGAATGCACGCTTTACAATTACTACCATTGCTTTCCTTTTACATTTTTAAAAATACAAAAGCAACAATAGTTATTTCAATACTTTACGGACTTCTTGCAGCATCAACATTAATACAGGCATTATATGGCAAACCTATTGTTACTCAAAAGAAAGTAAAAAAATCGGAATAAAAAACGGCATGCAACAATGTATAAAAGCAATAGCGGTATAGGTTTTAACTTGAACCGTTTTTGTTTTTAATTAATTATATTGCTACACGAAAGTAAGTGCGTATAAACCCGCTACTATTCTTATACTAACCGTTAGCAAAAATAACTCGCTGACTCGCAAAACATTACCTCATAAAGCTATTGTATTTTTGCAGCAGCTTTTTGGGCTTAAAATTTAGTAATGAAAGAAAAAATTATAATTATAGGTGGTGGATTAAGCGGATTAACGTTAGCTTATTTATTATCAAAAAGAGGAATAGAATCAAAAATTTTAGAAGCCTCTTCAAGAGTTGGTGGAAGAATTCAAACCAAAAAAGGAACATTAGAAACACCTTTAGAGTTGGGAGCAACCTGGTTTTCGGATATGCACCAGAATTTATTGGCGCTTATAAATGAATTGGGTTTAGAAAAATATCCGCAATTTTCAAAAGGCACTTCCCTATTTCAAACTAAATCATTTGAACCACCGCAACAGTTTTTTGTTCCAGAATCAGAAAGTCCATCATACCGTTTAAAAGGAGGAACACAAAACCTAATAGATACATTAGCTCAAAAATTACCTTCTGAAAATATACGTCTGAATACAAAAGTTGTTGGTATTACTGAATTTGATAGCGAAATAATAGTTGAAATTTCCAATGGAGAAAAACTTTATGCAGATAAAGTTATACTCTGTTTACCACCACAATTAATAAGTTCCAACATTATTTTTTCACCTAAATTACCTGATGCTGTTTCGCTTATTTTACCAACGGTTCAAACTTGGATGGCAGGTGCTATAAAATTTGTGTTAGAATATGAAGCGCCTTTTTGGAGAAATAATGGGTTTTCTGGAATGTTGTACAGTCATTCAGGAATTGTTTCAGAAATGTACGATCACACCAATTTTGAAGAAAATAAATTTGGGTTTACCGGATTTTTGAATGGTGGAGCTACAACTTATTCACAAGAAGTAAGAAAAGAATTCGTACTAAAGCAATTAGCAGAACTTTTAGGAGCAGAAGCGTCAAATCCAGTAAATTATTTTGACAAAATTTGGACGGACGAATTTATAATAAGCGGAAATCAAATGATACAAAGACCGCATCAAAACAATGGGCATTCCGTTTTACAAAATAGTTATATGAATGGAAGAGTATTATTTTCAGGAACAGAAACAGCCACAGAATTTGGAGGTTATATGGAAGGTGCTGTTATTTCTGCTTTGAGAATTGCAGATGGATTTTAATATTTTAGTTTAATGTGCAGATATGCTATCATTTTAGTCCTTTAGTTGTTCTTTTAAGTAGATTTTGCCTAACCGACGTAAATCAGAAAAACTCACAATAACTCTGAAAAATATACATTTTTGAAAGTTCCAAAATTAGCTTGAATTTAACCTACTATAAATTATTACATTTAATGCTTTATATTTGCAGCCTATTTTTAAACAAAAAATAAAATTGCATCCCTCTACAATAAAACACCACTCGACCAATGATTTAGTTAGATTAATAGGCGATTTACCACAGGAATCAGAGGGGTTGCATGTGTATATTTCGAAAAACGAATTCAACGAAATTCCGGTTAGTTATCCCTTTCGAACAGACAATCATACTTTCCTATTAATCCTTAAAGGCGAAATTCACATTCAGCTGAATCTGATTCACTATGTGTTGGGTGCAAATGAAATGGTGGTTATAAAACCGCACACTGTAATGCATATTTTAAAAATGAGCACCGACTTAAAGTTGGTAGGCTTTAGTTTTTCGAATGAATTCATTCTTCAAAATAACTTTAAAAAGACAGATTATGATGCTTTGAATTTCTTCACAGCAAGCAATATACCGAAATTAAAATTATCTAAGGAAGAAAGAGTGGCTAACCTTTCGTTAGCTAAACTATTGGCAAAAAATAACAAAACAACAGAGATTGCTTTGCCTTTTCGAAAAGAAATAATTCGGCATGGATTTATCACCTTAATGTATCATTTAGCAGCAATATTCAGAACCACTCATCCTAATCTTGAAGCTGAATTTTCTCGACAAGAAGATCTTACGCTACGTTTTCTAGCTATTTTGAATCTTAATTTCAAAAAAGAACGCACCGTGCAATTTTATGCCGATGAACTTGCAGTGACTACTGGTCATTTATCCAAAGTGTTGAAAGATGTTTCTGGAAAAACAGCAAGCCAACTGATTGAGGACGCCGTAATTATGGAAGCCCGACTTTTATTGGAAAATCCCTCTATGACTATTGCGCAAGTAGCAGACGAATTGCAGTTTAGCGATCAGTCGTTTTTTGGGAAATATTTCAAAAAGCAAACCGGTTTTTCTCCATCTAAATATAAAAACATAGCCTAAAACTATTTTTAGACCAACCAAACACTTTAAAAACGCAATTTAAAGCAATTTTTGGAATATTACAAATTCTAAAAATAATCGATATTGACCAAAAACACCCTTCTTTAGACCTTTTTTAAAAGTTAGCATTGTATCAATTTTGCAGAGTAATTTTTTTTAAAACAAATACTCACATAATTGCCACTATGAAACAATTAGCTCTCTTAGCCACTTTTATTTTTTTACTAAATAGTTGTGCCGATAAAGAAGAAACAAAACAAGAAGAAACCGCTGCCAAGGTTAGCGTAAAAGAAATCACCACTACCTCTGAAAATGAAACGCTTAAATACAGCGGAACCATCGAAGCAGACAATACTGTTTCGATAGGGTTTGCCGTTGCAGGACGAATCTCATACGTAGTGGTTGATGAAGGACAAAGAGTGCAAAAAGGACAACTACTAGCATCAATTGATGCAACTACTTACCAAAATGCATTTGATATTGCCAATGCAGGCTTAGAACTAGCCAATGATAATTTTAAGAGATTAAATGGTCTATTCCAAAAAGGAAGTTTGCCAGAACGCGATTTTATCACAGTTAAAGTTGTTGTAGCGCAAGCAAACGCCAATAGAAATTTAGCAGCTAAGAATCTATCAGACACAAAATTATACGCGCCATTTTCTGGAATTATCACTGCAAAACAGACTGAAATTGGAGCGACAGCAGCTCCCGGTATTCCAGCATTTACCATTATGAAAACAGATAAAGTCTATGCTAAAGCTTCTATTACTGAGTCTGAAATCTCAAAGTTAAAAATCGGAACTCCTGCAACGGTAGAAATTGCTTCAATGGGTGAAACTTTTAATGGTCAAGTGGCTATTGTGAATCCAGTTGCTGACGCTTTAACAAGAACATTTAATGTAAAAGTTAGATTAAATAATTCTCAGAACAAATTGCTCCCAGGGATGATTAGTGATATCAAAATTGAAACGAATAATAAACAAAATATAATTGCAATACCAGCTGGCTCTATAATTAGAGATGCCAATAATATTAACTATGTGTTTGTCGCACAAAACAATAAAGCGATTAAAAAAAGAGTATCTCTTGGTGGTTTTAGTGGTAATGAAGTCATTGTTACAGATGGTTTAACAGCACTAGAACATCTTATAATTTCAGGACATAGAACTTTAAAAGACGGACAAACGATAAAACTGTCATCTAAATAAAATCCCATTTTAAAATGAAGAGCGTAAAAATAAATTTTATAGAGGCGGCAATGAAATACCGACAGGTAACCATTGTTTTGACTACATTATTAATGCTGTTAGGAATATATTCTTTAGCAACGATGGCCCGTAGTGAAGATCCGCATATTACGGTTCGTAAGGGATTGGTTATCGCTGCTTTCCCAGGAGCAGATGAAGAACAAGTCGAAAAACAATTAACCGATCAATTAGAACAATATTTATTTAGTTTTGAAGAAATAAGAAAAGAAAAAACAATTTCTGAAACTAAAGAAGGTCAAGTAATTATAACAGCTGAGCTAAATGAAAATGTAAAAGATACGGATCGTTTTTGGGCAACACTTCAACATGGCTTAAATACCACATTCAGACAAGATTTTGCAGTTCCACAAGGGATTGTTGGTCCTATGGTAAATAGTGATTTTGGAGATGTTGTGGCGCAGATGATTACAGTTTCGGCACCAGGCCGTAGTTATGCTGAAATAGAATCGTATTTAGATGTGTTAGAAGATGGGCTAAAAACCATAAATGAAACTTCTAAAATAAAACGATATGGCGGACAAAAACAACAAATATATGTGACGGTATTAGATGAAAAACTAAAACAATATGGTTTCGATTTTTCAACAATTGCCCAAGTCATACAAATGCAAAATAATACGGGCTACTCTGGCGGAATTACATTAAAAAATTCCGAAGTATCCGTTTTTACAAAAAACCAATATAAAAACGAAGCCGATTTAGGAAACCAAATTATATACAGTAACCCAGATGGTAAAGTAGTACGTTTAAAAGATGTGGCTATAATTGAACGTCGTTATGAAGAAACGTCGAGTTTCATTCAAGTGGACAACGATAAAGTAATGATGCTTACGGTAGAAATACAGCCGGGAAATAACATCGTTCAGTTTGGAGAAAAGCTTACCGAAAAAATAGACTTTATAAAAAAGCAATTACCACAAGATGTATCCATCAATACTATTGTAGATCAACCTGCAGTTGTAAAAGGTAGTATCAGCCACTTTATGCTGGAATTTATCATTGCTATTTTAGCAGTAATAATTGTAGTTATTATACTACTACCCTTCAGAGTTGCTTTTGTTTCTGCTATCGCCTGTCCTATAGCCATAGTGATCACCTTTGGCATACTAAATATGATTGGTATTGAAATACACCAAGTAACGCTTGCCGCATTAATTATTGTTTTGGGAATGGTTGTAGATAATGCTATTGTGGTAGTGGATAATTATATAGAAAAATTAGATGAGGGCTTAGATCGTTGGACAGCCGCATGGCAAAGTGCTACACAATTAATGGTGCCCATTTTTACAGCAACCATGGCAATTATTTTTGCTTTTTTACCATTGGCTTTTTTCTTAAATGGTATCGCTAAGGAGTTTATTCAAGCACTACCAATTGCTGTGGCAGTTGCCTTATTTGCATCTTTACTTGTGGCGTTATTATTAACGCCCTACATGTGCTATGTATTTATTAAAAAGGGATTAAAACATAAAGTAAGCAATCATCTAGAAAATAAATCATTGCTAGATAGATTGCAAACTGTATTTAACAAAGCGTTAGACTTTAGCTTTAGATATCCAAAAACTACATTACTAGTAGGCTTATCTTCGGTTGTATTAGCTTTTGGTCTTGCTACAGGCTTGGAACAAGAATTGTTTCCAACAGCCGAAAGAAATCAATTTAATATAGAAGTTTGGTTGCCAAATGGTGGAAGTTTAGAACAAACAGAAGCTGCTGTTAATCGCATTGAAAAAGAAATTAAAGGAGATAAAAGAGTCTTGGGTGTTGCTAGTTTTGTTGGCACCAGTTCACCTCGTTTTCATTCTACGTACGCGCCAGAATTTCCACGTAAAAACTTTGCACAAATTTTCATAACCACTACAGGAAAAGAAGCAACGCAAGAATTAGCAGATGCCTATCTAAAAAAGTTTGATGGCTTTATACCCGATGGTTATATTAGAATTAGACAATTGTCTATGAAAGATACACCTGCACCAATAGAAGTGCGTATTGTGGGAGAGGATTTAACCAAGCAAAAACAAGTTGCAGAACAAGTAACTTCTATATTAAATAATGAAGAAGGTACAAACTGGGTGAGATCTTCATATCAGGATGATTATTATGGTGTTAATGTCAATTTAAAAGATGATAAAGCAAATAGACTAGGCGTTACTAATACTATGGTTTCACAAACATTAGGTGCAGGATTAAAGGGGTATCCAGTTTCCACATTATATGAAGGTGATAAAGCAGTCGATATTGTATTGCGTTACAATGCCAATAATCGTGAAAATATAAGTGATTTGGGTGCACTTTCTATTTCTACTATGTTCGGTACTAAAGTGCCTTTAAAAGAAGTGGCAACCATTACACCAGAATGGCATACAGGAGTTATTACACATCGCAATGGTTTAAGAACATTAACTGTTCTTGCCGAAACGCAAATGGGATTAAAGGCTGCTACGGTTCAAAAGGATATTATGCCAAAAATTGCCAATTTAAAATTACCAGATGGTATAACTATTAATTATGGTGGCGAATATGAAAGCACCAACGAAACGGCTCCAGGCATGATGATGTCCTTAAGCATTAGTTTAGTATTAATATTCTTGGTATTACTATTTCAATTTAAAGATTTCACCAAAGTATTGGTTATACTAGCTACATTTCCGTTAAGTCTCTTAGGAGCCTTTTCAGGGTTGATTTTAACAAATAACCCGCTTGGTTTCACCGCATTTATGGGAATTATAAGCTTAATCGGTATTGTGGTAAGAAACGGAATTATACTGGTAGATTATGCAGATGAATTGGTGTTACAACATGGCTATACTATAAAAGCAGCGGCTAAAGCTTCTGGTAAAAGACATATGCGTCCTATATTCTTAACTTCTATTGCTGCTGCCGTGGGAGTCGTGCCAATGATTGTTGGCAAATCTCCGCTTTGGGCTCCTTTAGGAAGTGTATTAGCAGTTGGTTTAATTGTCTCTATGATTTTAACCTTATTTATTGTGCCTGTTTTGTATTATAAGTTTGTGAAACCTAAACCTGATGCTATACATCCACATTCAGAAATTAATGAATTTGAACCTATACTTTACAAACCTAAGAAAAGTAGAACATCAAGAAAAATAGGGGTCTTACAACACAAATTCAAAAAACGATTTAAATAAAAAAACCGCCGACTACCGCTTCCTTTCTTCATAGCAATTTTAGCCTAAAAGTGAAGTGGTAGGCACTATATTTTAAAAATTAATAATGAAAACATATAAATACATCCTTTCTTTTGTTTTTCTATTGCTTATCACATTTCAAAGCTTACAAGCACAAGATCAAATATTAACCTTGGAACAAGCCAAAACCTTAGCAAAAACAAATAATAAAAAGACAAAACGTGCGTCACAAAATATAGCCGCAGCAGAAGCGGCAAAAGCTTCGGTTTATGCATCAGATAAACCATTTATAGACGCTAGTGCTTTGGGTTTGCACGTAGGCGAACCTTTAAGCGCCTTGTTGCCAGCATACAATGCCAATATATCTTTGGGGATAACCCAAGTGATCTATGCCGGTGGAAAAATAAATACTGCAAAAAAAATCAGTACGACAGCTGTAGATTTATACACCTCGCAAAAGGAACTCACCGAAGCCGAAGTTTTATTAGATGTAGAAACAACCTACTGGCAAATCATTAATACCAAAGGAAAAATTGAGCTTTCTTCCAAATACAATGCAATGTTGAATCAATTATTGAAGGATTTAAACAACACGTACAATGCAGGAATCATCTACAAAAATGATGTTTTGCGTGTACAAGTACAACTCAATCAAGCGCAATTAGATTTATGGAAAGCCAAAGATGCTTTGACTATTTTAAATTTAAAAATGGCGCAATTAATTGGTTCGAAAGAAACAGAATTTACCATTGAAGATGCTGAGATCGAGATTAATGCTATCGAAAGTCAGCTTTCACAGGAAAACGAGATTGCTAATCGTCCAGAAATTAAAATGTTGCAAAAAGCGGTTTCTATAGAAGAATTGAAATCAAAACTACTTGAAGGAGACAGAAAACCAACAGTCGCTTTGAATGTAAGTGGATTATATGGCCTGGGTAAAGGAATTAATTTTGCTACGGGCGATAATAACTTTGGTTCCTACTATGCCATGTTGAGCGTAAATGTACCCGTTTTTGATTGGGGAGGTCGCAAACAAAAAGTAAAAGAACAAGATTTTAAAGTAGAAGCACAAAAATTTGAATTGGAACAAACCCAAGAATTTGTAGCTATCGAAATTGCAAATGCAAAACTAGAAATGCTTCGTGCTAAAGAACGGATAGAAATCACCCGAAAATCATTGGCACAAGCAGATGAAAACTTACGCTTAAACAACGACCGTTTTGATGCCGGAACGGTAATAGGAAAAGATGTTCTAGAAGCACAAGTTTTATGGCAAACCGCTTTCTCTGATGTAATAGATGCCAAAGCATCGTTCAAAATTAGCGAAGCCAATTACAAAAAAGCGACTTCAAGTTTAGAATAACATAAAAACAGTTGGAATGAAAAACAAAACCAAAAATCTAATATCGAAAACCCTGCTGTACTTTTTTGTAGCAGCGCAATCAATCATTTAAAAAAGAAATCATTTGAGTTTGTAAGTTCCTTATTTCTCTATGGATTGGTGACACAAGTGGGATTGGATTATTTGCAAATACTATTGCCTTAGTTCCTATTAAAC
Organism: Frigoriflavimonas asaccharolytica; assembly: GCF_013294015.1. Taxonomy (GTDB): domain Bacteria; phylum Bacteroidota; class Bacteroidia; order Flavobacteriales; family Weeksellaceae; genus Frigoriflavimonas; species Frigoriflavimonas asaccharolytica. Next base: position 164,951 of record NZ_JABSNO010000006.1, on the reverse strand, counting down.
AAAAAAACAACTATATTTATAGGTGTCTAAAGGGTGCACGGATATCTTTTTTATCCGTTGTAGTCATTGGAGTACTGTAAAATGCTATTTATTAAAGAGTTCAAAATTAAAGAAGATGACAGAAAACAGTAAAATAACGTCAATAGTAGTAACTGATTTTGAAGAAAACGAAATATACTTAATGGCAAAGTACAAAGGTAAAAATCTGTTACTTATCATTTACCGAAATCAATGTTTGGGCTGCTCGGGAAGAGCCATTCCATTAGCCTATGTCTTACAAAAAGAGTTTAAGGATTTACAAGTTATTAGCATTCATACCAATTTTGGAAACACAAAAACTACTAAAGAAGAAATTCATAGCATTTTTACAATTGATGAACTGCCTTTTCCTATTTACATTGATGAAAAGCACCAAGTTTACGATCAGTTCAATTCAGAAGGAACACCGCAATGGTTAATTATAAATCATGAAGGTATTCTTTTTCGATCGTTGTTTGGCTCGCAAGAAGGAGCACAAATTAGGTTAAAGTATGCTTTGGAGGCCTTAATGAATTTTAAGTCTAATTTATAAAAGGAAAAGGATCATTTCACAATCCTTGCACTTATTATAGGTTGTAACTAATGTTAAAAGAGGTGTCGTTTACTGTTGCTCGAATCCCTTGGGTCAAAAATTAGCTACCAACAAGCTTCATTTCTCAGATTGGTGTTTCAGCAGAACATTTAAGTTGTATACGAAAAGAAATACATGATGCAATATGAAAGAAATACTTTCCCCGTCAGAAGCACAAAAGCTAGTGCTGCTCTCTCAACGCGTTTTGCCAGATATAGTAAACGGAACTGCTATAGATACTACGCTGGTTAGTATTGAACATCTTGGTTATGTGCAAATAGATACCATATCTGCTATTCAGCGTGCCCATCACCATACGCTATGGAATAGAAATCCTGAATACGAACTATCTCATATTGATACCTTAATTGAATCTAAACAGCTATTCGAATATTGGTCGCATGCTGCTGCATATCTGCCCATGCGCGACTATAAGTTTTCGCTTCCCCGTAAAGAGGCTATTCTGAAAAACGAACAAAGTCATTGGTTTCAGAAAGATGTCAAACTAATGGATTCTATACTAAAACGCATAGAAAACGAAGGGCCTTTAATGGCAAAAGACTTTGAACACAAGGCTAAATTGGGAGAATGGCAAAGCAAACCGGCAAAACAAGCATTGGAGAATTTGTTTATGCAAGGGGATTTGATGATTTCGAGTCGGAAGAATTTTCATAAAGTGTATGACCTAACGGAACGTGTCCTACCCAACAACATTGATACTACTTGTCCTAGTCAGCAACAACATATCCGGTTTTTAATTAGTAGCTATTTAAGGTCCAATGGTATTGGTCAAGCGAGTGAAATCGCCTATTTACTTAAAAACACCAAAACACTTGTCGCTTCCGAATTAAAGGAGATGCATGAAAGCAATGAAGTAGTGCAATTAAGCGTAAACGGACAACTATATTACGCCTTTCCTGATACTTTGAATTTGGTAAATACCCCTATCAAAAGTCAGCTGAAAATTCTTTCTCCTTTTGATAATTTATTGATTCAGCGCAAACGCATGCAGCACTTATTTGATTTTGAATACAAAATTGAAAGTTACACTCCCGAAGCGAAACGTAAATACGGCTATTTTTCATTACCCATTCTTTGGGAAGGTAAATTAGTGGCCAGAATGGATTGTAAGGCTGATAGAAAGAGTGCAATGCTTCATATTCATCATTTGTTTTTTGAAGAAAATTTTTCTTTTAATGATGCGTTTAAAGTTACCTTTTCAAAAGAGATAGCAGCATTCAAACGTTTTAATGATTGCTCAGAGGTAAAAATTCACAAAACGACACCAAGCGCGTTACTTCATACGATGCAATCCATTTCTTAGCAAATTGCAACGTTTATTTTCTTCCACTTGAACTATCTTTACATCAAATTTAAATATAGAATTGCAATGGAAAATAAAGTTTTTAATTTGAAACAATTTGTTATTATCACTCTAATAACCAGCATTTGGATAAATATTGCAGAAGTAGCAAGAGCGATGTTTGTTACCTTCCCGTTGATGGAAAAATTCTTTGCAGGCAGAATACCAATTGGCGCAATGGAAGTGAGTAATGCTTGATTTGGGGAATTTGGGATACTTTATTGTCTGCAGTTTTAGTATTTATATTTTGGCTTTGTTCCGTTGCTTTTGGGAATAACTTAAAATCAATTATTATTTCAGGTACAACTACTGCTTTTGCAACCATTGGTATTTTCTGGATTGCCAGTGTCAATACAGGTTTGGGGGTGTGGAGTACGGCTGCAATTTTATTTCCCATCGCTTGGGCTGAGATGATTATTGGAGCTTTTATAGCGTCAAAACTGTATTGAAAAACAAATAAAAATGGCTGTTTCAAAGGATTTTACACAATTTGTTCTGGACCAATTATCGGGTTGGAGTAATGTGCATATCAATAAAATGTTTGGTTGTGTTGCATTGTATCAGGATGATTTAGCTTTTGGAATTATTGCAAACGATATGGTTTATCTGAAAGTAGATGACACCAATAAGGCTAAATTTATTGAATCTGGTTCGGTTCCATTAAAACCTTTTAAAAGTAATGCAACCGTGCTTTCATTTTACAGTATTCCAGCTGCTATATTAGAAGATTCTGAGGCGTTTATTAGATGGGCAAAAGAATCATTGGAAATTCAAAAAAAACGAAACAAATAAAGTCGAATAATAGGGAAAATTAAACCTATTGTGGCTTAGTAAGGATAAGGATAGCTTTATTTTTGTTGTGGCATTGTAAGTGATTATTCAGTGGTTTGAATTGTAAACTAAAAAAAATTCTAGGATTCCCAGGATTTCTTTAGATACTTCGCTGTAGCGCTTGTATTTTATTCTATTCAAAAATTCGCCCGTTAATTAAATTACCAAGGCAAACTTTTAAGGATCTATGCTTTTATGATCTGTTCAGCTTTCAGTTGATAGTCTAGATATAAAGTTTTGTTCATTTCGAACATATCAATAAAGCCACCAACTTCGATCATTTTTAGCAAGCTAAGATTGCATTTTTGAATACGTGGAAACGCTTCGCCATTGTCAATACAAGTAATTTCATAATGACCTTTTGCGTGTAAAACTATTTTACCGTCTTGCACGTGCTGATAGATGTAGTTAAAACTTAATGAGGCTGTTGTATCATCAATAAGGGTAACTGTCATTTCAAATGGTCGGTGCGAATGTCCCCAATCTTTATTCAATTCGTTAAAGCTGTTTTCAAATGCTGCCACGCCTTCCAAGTTTCCACTCGGACTCAACCATTCAAAACCATCTTTATAAAGTAATTCACTTACCAAAGAAAAATCGGTATTCTTGCTTTCATACAATGAAAAGAAACGGTGCATCATTGCTTTGACTCTATAAATTCGCTGTTGTTCTAAAGCTTCCATATATTTTTATATTAATTTATATTCGCAAAGGAACCGTTTTTTTAAGTTAGCGGACTTGTCATTTGGCAATTAATACTAAATGATGGCAATTGATTTTCGAATTCTACTCAAAGAGAAGGGTGTTATTCCTAAAAAGGAAGCCACATGGTTTAAAGGTACTCTTTGTAAGATAGACGGATAGGTTTTTAAAAATTTTAAGTAAGAATCCTTGGCATCGAGATTAAGTAAGCTTCTTTGAAAATTGATTTTATTTACTAACGTTTCATTGACTATTTTTTGAAAAGAATTCTCCCATTCTGGTATTTCGGCACAAAATAAATCCCAAGAGGCTCTCGAAAACTGAATAACTTCGCAATTGGTTTCTGCTTGTATCGAACCCGAACTTACAGAAAATTCGAAAAAGCTAGTGATATTACTAACAAAATCGTGCTCTTTCATAAAATACGAGGTTATTTCATTTCCTTTATAATCCATAAAACAAAAACGAAAAACGCCACTTATTAAAAACGCCATTTGGTCGCATTTATCACCACTTTCAATAAAAAAATCGGAAGCTTTATAGTGATGCACTTCGGTATGATTAAGTATCAATGCGGTATTTTCATCAGATAACTTGATGTAATTACTCAGATGTTGGATTAGGTCGTTTTTCATAGTTAGCAACAAATCTTTTTAGGTAGTATAAAATCGTATGCAACCCTAAATATATTCTTTTTTGTTTAGAATAGTTAGGCAAGCGCTTATTTAAACGCTTCCTAGATCGTTATTCTTCAAAAATAAACTCTCCTTTGGTTTCTGCAGCCATAAGTCCCCATTCGATAATAAGGTTTAAAATGGGAACGAGAGTTTGACCAAATTCGGTTAAGGTATATTCTACTCGCAAAGGTGGTTTTTTGGTGAATACTTTTCTAACTACTAAACCGTCTTCTTCCAATTGTTTGAGTTGCAAACTCAAGGTTCGCTCCGTGATTCCTGGAATTTCTTTGCGTAATTCGTTGTAGCGTTTCGTGCCACTAATCAAATGAGTAAGGATTACACTTTTCCATTTCCCACCTATTAATTCCATTGCGGCACTAGTAGGACACCACGATATTTTGTCGTTGATCTTTATTTTTGGCTTTTTTTCGAAAAGTTCTTTCCTGTCCATAGCATTAGTTTTATATACATTATAAAGTGCAAAGATATAGCACTAATTATTAGTGTGCAACTATATTTTTTATAGTTAATTATTATTTTTTAAATAATTGAAATATAACTAGTTAAAAATTTATTTTATACTATACTTTATGACCGTTATTGTGTACATTATAAACTATACATACTTTTTCCACTATAAAAATGATAGTATAAATAAGTAACTAAATATAAAAATATGATTTTAAGTGACATTTTAAACAACCGTTATTCTGTAAAAGAATTTGATGCTACCAAGAAGATCTCAGAAGCAGATTTCCAACAAGTAAAAGATTTATTGCGTTTGAGTCCTTCTAGTATCAACTTACAACCTTGGCATTTTCTTATTGCAGATACAACAGAAGGTAAACAACGTATTGCAAAAGGTACTGAGGTCACTTTTCCGTTCAATACCCCTAAAGTTTTAGATGCTTCTCATGTAATTGTATATGCTGCGCGAACCAATGCAGACGAAGCCTATTTGACTAGTATTTTGGAACAAGAAGATAAAGATGGTCGTTTTGCGGCACAACAATTTAAAGACCAAATGCACGGTGGGCGTATGTTGTTTGCAGATATTCATAAATACGACCTTAAAGATTTACCACATTGGATGGAAAAACAAGTTTATTTAAATATGGGGTCACTTTTGTTAGGTGTTGCTGCATTAGGAATTGACGCTTGCCCAATGGAAGGTGTAGATGTAAAAGCTTTAGACGAAGAGTTTGGTTTACGTGAAAAAGGATATACTGCTTTAGCTGTAGTGTCTTTGGGATATAGAAAAGATACTGATTTTAATGCAAGCCTTCCAAAATCTAGATTTTCAGAGGAAGAAGTAATCACCATCTTATAAGTAATTTTTAAATCAAAAAAAAAACATCATGAAAAGCACCATAGTAAAATTCACCGCAAAACCAGAACACGCAACTAGTTTTGCAGCAACTTTAAAGGAAGCTCAAGCAGCAACACAAAAAGAAGCGGGTAATCACGAAATTAAAGTTTTTGTATCAAAAAGCGATGCCAATGTATTTTTTGTGTACGAACGTTGGTCAGACAAAGCAGCCATCGAATCTCATGACAAAGAGCCTCATACCCAAAAGTTAATGCAAATAGGTCAAACAGCCTTAGCGACCGCACCCGATTTTTACTTTTTGGGTGATACCAACCCTTTACCAGACCGTTCTAAATCTGCAAACGAAGACGACGAATTATTCATTATTTTCTTCATCTTTAAGTTCGATCCAACTTATAGAAAGCAAATTCTAACGCAATTTGAAGATCATATTACCAACACTCGAAAAGAGGAAGAAGGAAATATCCTTTTTGATTTATACACTGTTGACGGGCAAGAAGATACCTTGGCTGTTTATGAATATTGGAGAAAAGAATCTGATGTTTGGGACATTCATTTTAATCAACCGTACGCCATGAAAACAGGAAAATTGTTGGAAGAAACGGTAGATGGAGATTTGAAACAATACATGAATTTTGTAACAGAAATATAATCTTAAGCGACTTTTGCTCGAGAAATATTATTAAAATATATCATCAAGTTAAAATACAACTAACTTTAGTAGAGCGATTTAATATAAAATTAGCTTCAAAGACTACAGTTAATCAAAGCATAAAAAAATGAACATACTAAAAAAACAAATTGTCTTAATTTTTGCCTTAGGGATTAATTTACTGGCAGTAGCACAAACAACAAAAGAAGACAACTATGAAACAGGCGTAAAAATTGTAAACGAAGTTAATGGCGAAGGCGCTGCAAAAGGTCTAGAAGCGGCATTTAAAAGTGTGTCGCCAGATATGGCAGAATACATCATTCGTTATGGTTTTGGCGAAATTTACAACAGACCAGGTTTGGATTTTAAAACAAAAGAACTGCTCATCATCGCAAGTCTAACTACTCAAGCCAATGCAACATCACAATTAAAATCGCACATGAAAGCGGCTTTGAACGTAGGTGTAACTCCAAACGAGATTTCTGAAACCATGATTTTGTTAAGTCTGTACACAGGTTTTCCTGCTGCAAACAATGGGATATTTGCATTAAAAGAGGTGTTAAGCGAAGTGAATTATACCGAAACTGCAAAAACAAATGCTACCGATAAATTAACCAAAAACTGGGAACTGACAGGTTTCTCTATGCCAGAGTCCATTGTAGCATCGGCTACAGAAAATTGGTTGTATGTTTCTAATGTAAATAAAAACGAAAAAGGATACATCAGTCGAATCACAAAAGACGGAAAAGTTGATAATTACAACTGGGTTACGGGTTTAAATAATCCTGCTGGTTTGGCATTGTATCAAGACAAATTATATGTGGGTGATGGAACAGAGTTACATATAATTGATGTAAAAAAAGGCAAGATAATAGAGAGTATTGCTTCAAAAGAGGCAATGGCTTTAAATGACGTTGCAATTTCAAAAGAAGGGCAAGTTTTTGTTTCTGATATTGCTACTGGAAAAATTTTCACTCTCGAAAATAATAAGCTAGTGGTTTGGTTTCAAGCACCCGAAATTATGCATCCAAACGGACTTTTTGTAGACGGTGATTATTTAGTGATTGCCAATTTTGGTGCCGAATTATCGTTATCCTTAACTGCTGACAAATATGGAAGTATGTATAAAGTAAACCTAAAAGACAAGACATTTTCGATGCTTAAAAGTAGCTACCAACTAGGCGCTTTAGATGGATTAGCAGTTGTTAAAGAGGGATATTTGGTTACAGGTGGTACGGTTAGCGATTTGTTTTTTATAAACGACAATGCTAAAAAGTTAGTTGGAACTTTTCCAAAAGGTTTAGCAGATATAAGTATTCAAGGCAATACGCTATATGCGCCAATTCTTTTCAGTGATAAAATTGAATCTTTTTCATTGCCAAAAGACCTTAGTACTAGTAAAGTAGTTGATGAGAAGTAACAAAATGGAACCATCAAACTAACCATCTATAAATCTTTTGCCTTCGAAGATATGGCAAATGCGCATAGAGATGTAGAATTAGGAAGAACTGTTGGAAAAGTGATTGTAACTTTGTAATAGTTCAGCTTGTCCATTAGAAAATGACAGTATTATTCATCGAAAGCATCTCTATAATTATAGTTAGAGTACAAATTATTAATGCTTTAGAATATAAAAATCAGCTTAATTAATTCTGAAATTGAAAGAAAACATAAAATGGCGTTTGGATAACTATCAAACGCCATTTATTATTTAGAAAATTGATTAATAAGCATCAACAAAAAGTACTTGACCAGTGATGAAACCATCAACAGAACGCTCAAAAGCTTTCCCTACTAATCTACCAGGAACAGGTTCAAATCCAGGCATCATTTCACCATAAACATCCCAAGCTTCTTCTAAAACCGTTGGATTTATAGAGTTGATACGAATACCACGAGGCATTTCAAAAGCAACACATTTAACAAACGTATCTATTGCGCCACTTGTAGTTGCATCGGCAATTGCAAACGGAATTGGTTTTGTATTTAAAATCCCTGTAATTAGCGTGAACGAACCTTTATCAGCAATGTATTCTTGACCAATACGTACAAGATTAATTTGCCCCATCATTTTGCTCATAATGGTAGTCATCCATTGTTCTTCGGTCATTTCAGTGAAATTAGCATATTCACAAACTCCAACAGTATTTACTACGGCGTCAAAATGGCCTACATCTTTGTATAACTTTCTTAATGATTCCTCACTTGTGATGTCTACTTGAAAATCGTAGTCAGCAGCCGAACGTCCTGCAGTGATTACTTTATGTTTTCCTAAGCCGCTTAATGCTGCTTGACCCATTTTTCCTTTTGCTCCAATTAAGATTATCGTTTTCATATATTTTTTGTTTTAAAGTTATATGCAAATTTATGAAGGACGTAAAGAGTAGGACTAGGACATTTGTCTAATAAGTAATATTGGCCCTAATGCGGCTTAGATGTCTTTGGGTAATTCCTAAATAGGAAGCAATGTGTTGCAAAGGTATTTCTTGTATCAATTTGGGTTGCTTGTTCAATAAATCTAAGTAACGCTGCTGTGCCTTATCTTTTTGATGGTTGAAAATCCAACTCTCAAGATCAACATACTCTTTTTCTGCAATGATTTTTAAAAACTCCAACCATTTGGTATTTGACTTGGCTAACTCTTCCAACTTCTTTTTTGGGATCGAAATAATCTCAGAATCGGAAATAGCTTGCAAGTTTTCCTGAGATTTGTTTCCAGATATAAATGACGAGTACGCCATTAGTAAACTATTTTGAAAAGTAAAACAATAGGTAATTTGGTCGTCAGCATTCGAATAATAAAAAGACCGAAAAATTCCCGACACCACATAAGATAGATTGTCGCAAATTTCGTCTTGTTGTAAGAAAAAATTATTCTTTTTTATCGTTTTGTATTCACAAAGAGCTAAGAAGTGGGTGATTTCTTGACTGGTAAATAGATTAAAATTTTGTAGATATTCTTGCATTACAAATCGTATTATTCAGGTTTTTTATTTAAAGCTAAATTTTTTGCAAGGTACTTATTTAGTTTAGATTCACAGCTCCTTATGTAGTTGTCCTCAAATAGGTTTAAACTAAAAGTATAAAAATCAAAAAGCATACTAAAATTCAGTAATTTGCATACAACGAAAAGTAATTTGTATACAGATGCAGAATTTTATTCTTGTAATTTTGTACTTTAATAATGAATATCAAAATGTTAAAACGAATTTTAAAAAAAATAATGATAACAACACTTATAATAATTGGCCTTTTGGTACTCGCATATTTGGCATTTACCACCTTCTACCCTAGTTTTGGAGCAGATATTTCGAAAGAAAAACAGCTTACTTACCAAAACTCAGCACAATATAAAGACGGAAAATTCAACAATACCAAAGCAGTTCCGAAAGAGCTTAGTTTTAAAGAAAAATTGGATGTTGCTTATTATTTTTTCACTACCAAAGTAGAAAATGGCCGCCCAAAAGAAGATTTGAAAGTGCAAAAAATAGATTCCATTGACGTTGCCGATTATAAAGGTGAAGCACGGTTGGTCTGGTTCGGACATTCGGCTTTTTTGTTGCAAATAGACGGAAAAACAATTTTGCTAGACCCGATGTTTGGGAAAGTTGCCGCACCTCATCCTTTGCTTGGCGCAGATCGATTTAATTCGGAAATGCCGATTGCTATTGAAAAACTACCTTTTATTGATGCTGTTATTTTCTCGCACGATCATTATGACCATTTAGATTATGAAACCGTAATGAAAATTAAAGACAAAACGAAGCACTTTTATACACCTCTTGGAGTTGGAGAACACTTGAAAGCTTGGGGAATTCCAGCTTCGAAAATTTCAGAATTGGATTGGTGGCAAGAAATTAAATTCGAAACCTTAACTTTGGCTTGTACACCTGCACAGCATTTTTCGGGTAGAAAATTAAATAATGGTCAGAGCACTTTGTGGAGTTCGTGGGTAATTCAATCTAAAGAAGAAAATTTATTTTTCAGTGGAGATAGTGGTTACGCACCACATTTTAAAGAAATCGGAAATAAATATGGTCCTTTTGATTTGGCATTAATGGAATGTGGACAATACAACGATAAATGGTCGGATATTCACATGATGCCCGAAGAAACCGCGCAAGCTGGAATGGATGTTCGAGCCAAAAAAATCATGCCGATACATTGGGGAGGTTTCAAATTGGCAATGCACGATTGGAAAGACCCGATAAAGCGAGTGCAAGCAAAAGCAAAACAGTTCAATCTAGAAGTGATTACGCCAAAAATTGGACAAGAAATTTTGGTAAAAGAAAAAAAATCTTACAGCAATTGGTGGGAAAATTTATAATTTAATTCAAATGAAAGAGATCATCACCATAAACAGCATATCAGAACTGCATGACTTTTTTGGTTTAGAAAAGCCAAAGCATCCCTTGGTTTCGGTAGTTCGATTGGCAAAAGAGTTGAAAGATTTAGATATTGAAAAATTCAAATATTCTGTAGGATTATACCAAATTAGCCTAAAAGACAATTGCCCTTTTACCATCACTAATTATGGCAGAAATTCTTATGATTATCAAGAAGGTTCGATGGTTTTTATGGCGCCAAATCAGGTTTTGGAAGTCGAGAAACAAAATGTAAACCGCGAAGATACTGGTTGGAGCATCGTGTTTCATCCAGATTTAATTCGAAAATCAGAATTAGGTAAGAAAATTGGACAGTATTCTTTTTTTGAATATTCATCAAATGAAGCCTTGCATCTTTCCGACGAAGAACGTACAACGGTAACTGAAATCGCCTTGAAAATCGAACGAGAATTCAATAGCAATCTTGATGCGCACAGTCAAATTTTAATTATTTCAAACCTAGAATTGTTGCTCAACTATTGTGTGCGGTTTTATGACCGTCAGTTTTTCACTCGTACTAATCTGAATCAGGATTTTGTGAGCCAATTTGAGCAAGTAATTAAAGAATATTACAAAGCCAATAAACAAATTGAATTTGGAATACCAACAGTGCAATATTGCGGTGAAGCCATGAATATGTCGCCCAAATATTTAAGTGATTTATTGCGAAAAGAAACCGGTCAAAGTACGCAAGATCACATCCATCAATACATTATTGAAAAAGCAAAAAACCAATTGCTCAATACAACAGAAAGTGCGAGCGAAATTGCTTATGCATTGGGATTTGAATACCCGCAATACTTTAGTAAAATGTTCAAAAAGAAAACGGCAATGAGTCCGAATGAATATAGACACAGCATCAATTAACATCATCTAAAAATTAATTTAAAATGAAAAAAACAATTTTTATAACCGGCGCTTCTTCTGGTTTAGGAAAAGCAACGGCTTTACTTTTTGCTAAAAACGATTGGAACGTAATTGCAACCATGCGTAAACCAGAAAACGAAACCGACCTTACTGATGTAGAAAACGTTACGCTTCTACCTTTAGACGTTACCAATGCACAACAAATAAATGACACCATTGAAAAAGCATTGAAAATTTCAAAAATAGATGTGGTTTTTAATAATGCTGGTTACGGTTTAGCTGGACCTTTTGAAGGTGCAACTCATGAGCAAATAAGCAATCAAATCAACACCAATCTTGTGGGTGTGATGCACGTTATTCAGAAATTTCTACCTCATTTTAGAGAAAACAAAGCAGGTACATTTATTACGACTACCTCTATTGGAGGATTGGTTACTTTGCCATTTAATTCGGTTTATCACGCTACAAAATGGGCTTTAGAAGGCTTTAGCGAAAGTTTGGCTTTTGAACTTAAAGAATTTGGAATTAATGTGAAAACGGTTTCACCTGGTGGAATTGCTACTGATTTTGCGGGTCGTTCTTTGGTGATGACGCAACATCCTGCTTACCAAGAACAGATGAATAAAGTTTTATCGGTTTTTATGGATCCAGAAAGAGCCAAAGATTATTCTACTGCAGAACAAATTGCAGAAGTAGTTTATGAAGCTGCAACTGACGGAAAATCTACGCTACGATATGTTGCAGGTGCAGATGCAAAAGCGATGTATGCACAGAGATTGGAAGTTGGCGAAGAAGTTTTTAGACAAGGAATAGAACACACTTTTTATAGTAAATAAATTAAAAATGATAAGCAAACCAATACCTATGGAACCGATAATAGAATTTTTAAATAGTGAACGAAATTTGTACCTATTTGCAGGAATAATTGGTATTATTTCTTCGGTTGTTGGTTTGCTTTTCTTACTTTTCTCAAATCACAGGAGTTTTGCAATAACAATGCTTGTACTTGGCGTTTTAGAAATGGCAGTAATGTTTCCCACTTATATTAAATACCAACAAAAAATAGATGCTAAAATTACTATGTATAAAAGTGGCGTTCCAGAATTTATAAAAGTAGAAACTGTAACAACTGAAAAAGCTTTAATGTCATTCTTTAAACTAAAACTAATTTATGGAATTTTAATCATCCTACTTATTTTGGCAATGTATTTTATAAGTCCGAAGTCATTGTTTTTCGGAATATTTACAGCACTTATTTTACATTTAGCTTTGGCAATTACCATAGATAATTTTGGAGAAATCTATACCAAAAAATACTTAACCGAACTTATATTGGTGTAGAAACCTCATCTTTAATAATGATTTAAAAACCTTATTTCCGTTCTTTCTTTTAAAATTTTCCATCTTTTCAAGCGTAGAAATATATGGTCTTCCAGTAGCTATTTGGAATTGTTTGTATACTTTCTTATTGTGATTGTAGTTTACTAGCTTTTTTAGGATTAAAAGAGGATTTTCTCACAATGAGATTGGTTTTTATTTCGATAGTTTTAAAATTCAAATGGTCTTCAGATTTTATTTCTTCTATTAAATAATTTACTGCGGTCTCTCCAATTCTATTTCCGGGTTGATTGATACTGGATAAATTTGGTTTTATAATGGTGCAAAATATAGAATTACTAAAACCCACAACCGCTATTTCTGACGGAATTTTCACTTTGTTTTTTTTAAGCTCCTTTATTGCACCAACTGCAGCCAAATCTATGATGGTAAAAATTGCATCGGGTCTATTTTGCAAACTCAATAATACTTTGGTTTGCCGCTGTCCTTCTTCTATAGATAGATCTTCTGAACTCATAATAATGCTTTCATCTACTTCTATATTATGTTGGCGCAATGCTTTTAGATAACCATGATAGCGTCTTTCAGACACATTAGATTCATCCGTTTCTTTGATGATAGCAATTCTCTTTTTCCCAGTGTTTATCAAATGTTCCACTGCTTGAAAAGCAGCATCTTCATCATCAATAATTACTTGAGTACAAGCTACTTTATTAGAAATTCTATCAAATAAAATTAGTGGTACATGCTGTGTTAAATCTAGAATTTCATCTATGTTTTTGGTTTTTTTAGTTAATGATAATAAAACGCCATCCACGCCAAACTCAATCATTGTTTTTAGCTGCTCCACTTGTTTTTCGTCACTATTCATAGATTCACAGATGATGACTTTGTATCCGTTTTGCTCTGCAGTAGAAATTATACCTCTAAGCAAAGTAGCCGTAAATCTATGTTCTATATTAGGTATTACAACCCCAATTATATTGGTTTTATGAGATCTAAAACCTTTGGCAAATGCATTCGGAACGTATCTTACTTTTGCAGCGTGAGCTTTCACACGATCTTTAGTTTCTGTACTGATGTCAAAATGATCATTTAAAGCTCTAGAAACTGTAGAAATGGAAATACCTAGCTCTTTTGCCATTTTTTTTAAAGTAATATTATTGTTTTTCTTCATTTTTTGCTCAATTTTCACTAATATAATCGTAAAGTTATTGAAAAATTAATTACCGCAAACGTTTCCGCAAACGTTTGTGTCGATTTTTTGTTAATTTATGATAAAAGCAATTTGGTTTAAAGTATAGATTAGCCGATACATAAAAACAAAAATTTTTTAATAAAAATCTAATCAAAAAATTATGAAAAACTTTATCAGATTATTATTACTGGTGATTAGCACTTTTGCTTACTCACAAACTACCGTAAAAGGTACAGTAACAGATGAAAAGAACAATCCGGTGCCGCAGGCAAGTGTTGTTATTCAAAGTTCTGGAGTTGGTACTACTTCAGATGAAAACGGACAGTACGTCTTCACTACTGATGCTACTGGAAATCAAAAAATCAAAGTGAGCCTTGTTGGTTACAAAGATCAAACTAAAACTGTGAAATTAGAAGGCAGTGAAGTGAGTCTAGATTTTTCGATAAACGAAAACGTTTCTTCCTTGGATGAAATTGTATTAACCGGAACTTCGGTGAAGCGTTCACAAAAAGAGACCCCAGTTTCGGTAGTTTCTTTTACCGCAAAAGAATTAACAAAGCTAAATACAAGTAGCCAAGCGAATATCTTGAGAAGCGTACCTGGTATTACCACAGAAAATGGTGGTGGTGAAGTTGCATCCAATGTATTTGTAAGAGGTTTGCCTTCTGGAGGACAATTCCAATTTAACCCTATTCAAATAGATGGAATGCCGGTATTATCTACATTTGGATTAAATTCATCTGCGCATGATGTTTATTTCCGAACGGATATAGGAATGAAAAGTTTAGAATTTATTCGTGGTGGTTCTTCTGTATTATATGGTGCAGGTTCTGTTGCAGGTATTATCAACTATACCAGCGTAACGGGTTCAGCTACTCCAAAAAATATTTTGAAAACGGAAGTTGGAACTAATTCTAGATACAAAGCAGATTTCTTATCTAGTGGACAATTAGGAGGAAAAGATTCTAATTTATTCTATGCTCTTACAGGTTTCTATCGTTATGATGAAGGCCCAATAAAAACAGGTTTACCTACAGAAGGTTACCAAATACGTGGTAATATTAAGAAAGTGATGGACAAAAGCACCATTACATTCTCTGGACAAATGATAGATGATAAAGTACAATTCTTTTTGCCTTACCCATTGGTTGGTGGAAGCAGAACAAGACCTGTAGGAAATGATGGACAAACAATAAACACGCTACAAACAGCTGCAGTTTCTGATATTTCTTATGCTACACCAAACGGAATCTTTACATCAAATATTGCAGATGGAGTTGCTACAAAAGGTGGTTATTTCATGACTAATTTTGTTCATGATTTTTCTGACAATTTAAAAATTGACGCTACCGTTAGAAAATCTAACTATAAACATCAGTTTAATTTCTTTACAGATGGAAGCGGTGTTGCAGGTGCAAAAGCAGTAGAAACACAAGCACAATACAAAGCAGCAAGAGGAATTACTACAGGTAATTTCACAACAATAAATGGTGCAGCATTAGCAGCCAATGCACTTCTATATGAAAATAGAATTGTAGATAGAGTTCGTCCATTGGATGAATTGGTAGCTGAAATTAAAATAACCAACAAAATGGGAGTTCATACCGTTACTGCTGGTTCATTTATGTCTAGATCTTCTGCTGGAGATTTGAATATCACAACCAGTTACTTGAGCGAATATAACAACAGACCAGGTTTGGTAAATCTTTCTGGATATACTGTAAACGGTGTTACAAACACTGCAACTGGTTATTCTAATAAAAATATTACCAGTAATAAATTGGCTTTTTTCTTAACAGATCAAATCAAATTAGACAAATGGAATTTTGATATTGGTTTCCGTCATGAAACTGCTTCTGGAACAATTGAAAACGAAAAAACAAAAGAATACAATTTAGCTGGTACTCCTACTGCAACTGGTATTGCTGGAATTGACAAAGTAATTTGGGGAACTGGTGCTTACCAACGTGCAAATGTATCTACCAATGATTATGCTGTTTCTCTAGCTGCATTATACAAAGTTAGCTCTAGCTTAAGTGCTTACGCCAACTTTTCTAAAGGCTATTTCTTCCCAGAATTGCGTTCTGTGAAATTTGATGGTCTAGGAAATCCTAATACCTATTCCCCAGAAAAAATTATACAAGCTGAAGCGGGTATTAAATACGGACAAGGAAAATTATCTGGTACAGTAGCACTTTACTCTGCAAATTTATCTGATAGAAGAAACGTACAATTTATAAATGACCCAAACAATGCAGGAGCATTTATAGAAAAAGTAGATTTACAAGACACTAAATCTTATGGTGTAGAAACTACTTGGAATTATAGATTTATTGATGGTTTTGCGTTCAACGGAACATTTACTTATCAAAAACATGAGTTGACTAAATCTGAAAACAATCCAACTTTTGTAGGAAACAAATTGGCTAGACAACCAAATCTTATGACAAAATTGGGATTGGCTTATGATAAATCTAAAATTGATGCTAATTTGGATTTCAACTATGCAGGAGATAAATTTACCAATGATGCCAATACAATAGAATTACAAGGTTTTGGAATTGTAGATTTATCTGTAGGATATACCTTCACCGTAGGTTCTGAAAAAGAATCTCTTCGAATTGGTGTTCAAGGTTTCAACTTATTAAATTCTGAAGGAATCACAGAAGGTTCTCCAAGATTAGGTGATAATCAAACAGATGAGCAGTTTTTCGTAGGAAGACCTATTATTCCTAGAACTGGAGTAATGAATCTAACTTTAACTTTCTAATTAAAAAAAACAAATGCTTCTGCAATTTGTAGAAGCATTTTTTTTACCAAAAAATACATTTTATGACCACTGATTTATCTCAAGAAGCTCGGCAAATATTGAATGAAAATTTTCAAAATGGAGGTTATACTATTCCTTGCAAAGGTTTGTATCCCTTCCAATGGAAATGGGATTCTGGGTTTATAGCCCTCGGTTTTGCCCATTATGATATGGAAAAAGCTAAAACAGAAATGAAAACTCTTCTGGATGCACAATGGGAAAATGGTTTTATACCGCACATTGTTTTTCATGTAAATAGTGATACTTATTTCCCTGGTCCAGATTTTCATCAATCAGAATTGCATCCTCTATCCAACAAAAACTATCCTTCTACAGGAATGACGCAACCACCCGTTTTGGGTTTTACATTAGAAAAAATGTATCAAATTGCGGAAGATAAAGCAGATGTTCTTCAGTTTATTAAAGAAAATATAGACAAAGTTTACGATAATCATCATTATTTTTACACCAAAAGAGATCCTCAAAATGAAGGTTTAGTTTACATCTACCACAATTGGGAATCTGGAACAGATAACTCACCACTTTGGGATGATATTTGGGCAACGATGAACCCACCAACTTATACCTTCGTACGAAAAGACACCAAGCTTATTGATCCTTCGGAACGACCTTCTAATAGAGAATACGACCATTATTTGCACATCATAGATATCGCTAAAGAACATAATTATGATGACCAAAAAATTGCTGAACTTTCCCCGTTTTTGGTTCAAGATCCGCTGTTTAATGCAATGTTGATTAAATCGAATGAAGCAATGATTAATTTATACAAAATCATCGGTGGAAACGAAGATAAAATTGCACAATTGGAACAATGGCAAGCAAAAAGCAAAGCATCTTTTAATAAAAAATTATACGATGCAGAATTAGGTGCTTACATTCACTATGATTTAAGAAATGAAAAGCCGATTCGTTTTGTGAGTTCTTCTTCATTTTCGCCATTATTTGCGGGCATTCCTTCTAAAGAACAAGCAGCAACAATCATTAATACAATGATGACTAAATTTGGCGGAGACGATATGTATTTATGTGCATCTTTTGATCCTACGAACGAACGTTTCAACCCAAAAAAATATTGGAGAGGACCCGTTTGGATCAACCTCAATTGGATGTTGTATTTCGGATTAAAAGATTATGGCTACAACGAAATTGCAGAAAGAGTGAAATCTGACAGTACAGAATTATTATCAAAAGTCGGTTTTTATGAATATTTTAATCCTCTGAAATCTGCTTATGACACGGAAAACAAAGGTTATGGCGGCGGAAATTTCTCTTGGAGTGCCGCTTTGTATTTAGATTTAATAAATCAATAATTTAAAAAAAAAATTAATTATGAATTGGATAGATTATATCGTAATTATCGTTTACCTGATTGCCTTTTTAGGTTTAGGTGTTTACTTTAAAGAAAATAAAGATGCGAAAGATTATTTTTTAGGAGGCAAACAAATGGGTTGGTTTCCGTTGAGTTTATCTGCAATGGCTACCCAACTTTCTGCCATTAGTTTTATATCTGCACCCGCATTTGTTGGTTTAGCACAAGGAGGTGGAATGAAATGGCTGACTTTTGAGTTGGCAGTTCCACTAGCGATGATTGGTATTATTTTAATAATTGTACCACCATTATACAGAGCCAATATTGTAAGTATTTATGAATTTGTGGAAAGAAGATTTTCTACTTCTACACGAATAGTTTTGAGTATGGTTTTCCAAATAAGCCGTTCTTTATCTACTGGAGTTGCCGTGTACACCATTGCAATTATTTTACAATCTGTTTTGGATATTAGTTTTCACTACACCATTATTTTAATTACGGTAATCACCATTGTGTATTCTTATATGGGAGGTATGAAAGCCGTAGTTTGGGGAGATGCCATCCAAATGGTAATTTTGTTTGGAGGATTGTTAATCTGTATTTATTATGGTTGGGATTTACTAAAAGCAAATCCGAATTTTTCTGGGTTTGATAGTGAGCGATTGAAAGTAATAGATGTGCCTAATCTTGGTTTTGATGGTGGAACTTATGGACTTTTACCGATGGTTTTAGGTGGTTTGTTTCTATACATGTCTTATTATGGAACCGATCAAACTCAAGCACAAAGATTAATCTCTGCAAAAGACGAAAATGCATCCAAGAAAATACTATTAACCAAATCTGAAAGATGTAGATTTTACGGTAGTTTGCGATGTGAAAAACCCTTTATTTGGCAGCAATGGAGCCGCACATGTTTACGCCGCTCAAAAAGGTGCTTCTGTACATGAAATTGAACAACTGGATTTAGGTTTAAAAAACTTTAGCAAAAAAGTAGAACTATATCTAAATAAAAATGTTGCCAATCTACTTGGTGCAGGTGCTGCAGGAGGAATGGGAGCTGGTGCAGTTTGTTTTTTGAATGCCAAAATGCAATCTGGAATTGATTTTGTGATGGAGCAAACAGGTTTTGATGCTTTAATTAAAAATAATTTTGATTTAATAATAACCGGAGAAGGCAGCGTTGACAAGCAAACCATAGAAGGAAAAGTGATAAAAGGGGTAAGCGAAAGAGCGCATCAAAATAATATTCCTTTTTCGATAGTTTGTGGTGTTGTAAAAGATTTAGATTTAATAATTGATAATTTGAATCCAGAAAATATTCAGTCGATTATGCAGTTGGGAGTCACGGTAGAAAATGCGATGCAAAATGCGGCTGAATATTTAACTGAAATAAGCTACGAAATAATAAAATTAAATAAAACAATTGGTATTAAATGATTGATATAAATTTACCAAACGCCAGCAAAACAGAAGTTTTTGCTAGCATTACAAATTTTTTGAAAGAGAAAAATTTTAAAATAGAAAAGCAAGATACCACAAGACCATGGGGAGGTTTTTTTGTAATTGATGAAAGCCAAGCTGCAGATTTTGCAAAACTTTTTTTTCCGAATCTTGAGATGAATGATATTCAAATTACCAACAAATTAAGCCCTAAAATTCTGATAGTAGAACCAAATAAGAGATTATCTTGGCAATACCATTTTAGAAGATCTGAAATTTGGAAAGTAATTGGTGGAAAAGTAGGCGTAAAAACCAGCTTAACCGATGAAGAAGGCAAACTTCAAGAATTAGTTTCTGGTGCATTTATACAAATGGACAAAGGTGAAAGACATCGTTTGGTAGGTTTGGATTCTTGGGGAATTGTAGCCGAAATTTGGCAACACACCGATGCAGAAAATCCTTCTGATGAAGAAGATATTGTTCGATTACAAGACGATTTCGGCAGATAAACGAGCTTTACAGTAAAAAATAATAAACCCGCTATTGTTGATCAATGCGGGTTTTTTTATAGATTTTTTTTTGAACTACATTTTCTTTTTAAAATTTTCCATCATTGCAAGTGTAGAAATATGCGGTCTTCCTGCAGCTTTTTCAAAATCTGAAGGCACATCATTTGCACCGTTTTTAATGCCTGCATAAATGCCTGCAATTACGGTTCCTATAAAATCGCCTAATGCTGCTTTTCGCTCTGCTAAATAAGATTCAACGGAAACAGAATTAAAAACAAGATTTGTATTAAATTCTTGGTTGATGAAACTTACAAGTTCCGTTTGCGTAATCGCATTTCCAACTAGATTATAGGTATTTCCGTTATGTTTTTCTTCTACAAGCATTTTGGCGTAAGCAAAACCTAATTCTTCTCTACTAGTGTACGTACATTTTCCATCAGCAGCACAATTTCTAACTTCACCTTCCTTAAGATAAGTATCTATATATTCTAAATCGGGTTCGATGTAAATTCCGTTTCTGCCAATCACCCATTCTAATCCTGAAACTTTTATATCTTCTTCAGTTTGTCTATTCGTTTGCACAATCGGACTAAAAGCGTTGTTTTCTTCTGCTCCAACGATACTTGTGTACACTATTTTTTTAACACCATTTAATTTGGCTGCTTCAATTACGTTGCGGTGTTGTTGAATTCGCTTTTGAGGTTCATCCATTCCAGAAACCAATAATACGGCATCAATTCCTTTCAAGGCAAGTTCTAATTCTTGAGGATTGTTATAATCTCCTTTTCGAATTTCAACACCCAAATGAGCTGCTTTTTCTGGCGTTCGTGCAATACCAATTACATTTTTTGCTCCAATTTCGGCTATTAAATGCTTTACAATTGAAGATCCTAATTGACCACTTGCTGAGGTTACTGCTATTTTCATTTTACAATTAATTAATTTTTAAGGCACTTCTTTTTTTACGAATGCTGATGAATTTATTTTATACAATTGGTATTCTAATGATAAAACCAAGTCCGACAATGATGGCATAAATCAACCATGTTTTATCTAACAGAACGATGTGCAAAAGACTTAATAATACGATGATATAAACTAAACTTTGCAACTTTTTCCAATTCTTTTTTAGTGCGTTCATTGATTTTCTATTCGATGTAAAAAACAATGGAATCAATAGCAAAATAGCGATAAAACCTGCTACATAATTTACTTGAGTAAAGGTTTCTAAAAACCCGTCAAAAGCTAAAAATAGAATAAAATGAAGGAAACTCCAAACTGCAGTCGCAATTCCCATTGCTTGGCGAACGTAAAGTTTGGTAACTCCAAAAATAATAAAGACTGGTGTTAGCGTTAAAACTGCTGTCATCCAGCGAATAGCAAATTCACCCGAAATATGATACAGCATTTCTAAAGTAGTTTTGCCCTCCTCTCCTTTTCCTTCGATTAATGTGACAGCAAATCCATTAGAAAAATCGAAATTGAGCATATTTAGCAATATAAACATTGGCAAAATGGCTAATATTGCCACAATCATCCAACCGTAATTTATTTTCAAATAGTTCATTATCTTATAGTTAGTACATTTTGTTGCTATTCAAAGCCTCTTTCGGAATCTGCTGTATGCTATCCCAATGTTCTACTATTTTTCCATCTTCTGAAAATCTAAAAAAATCCATGGTAATATATTCATCATTATCTGGCCAAACTTGATGCGTGTGCAAAGCCACCAAATCACCTTCAGAAATGGCACGCACAAAATTGATGGTTTTTACAGGAAATTCTTCTTGCATTCTATCAAAATAATCTATAAAAGCTTGTGGTCCGTTTCCAACCATAGGATTGTGCTGAATGTATTCTTCGCCAACATATAATGCTACTGCTTTTGTGGGATTACCTTCGTACGCCATTTTGTAAAAAGCGATTGCATTTTTTTTATTTTCTTCTAAATTCATAAGCTCATTATTTAGTTTTTAATGCTTCTAATTCTTGTTCTAAAGCTTCTGCTTTGGTTTTAAATTTTTCCATCGCATTCTTTAACTGTCCTACTTTTTTAAGCAATTCATCATTTTGAATAGCTTGATAAGTAGTTTCTCCGTTGATTTCTTTTATTTTTGAACTCCCACCACAAGTTGGGCAATTGGCTACTTGACTCAAAACATTCATTTTATAAGGTACAAAGTTGCGAATTAAGGTAGAAACTTAAAAGGTTAATCTTCAGATAAAAATGGTAAATATGGGAAAACTGAAAAAAATTACGTTTTTTGTTCTCTAAATTCTTTCGGCGAAAGATGCACGTTTTTTTTAAAAAATTTAGTAAAATTAGTCACTTCATCAAAACCAGTTTCAAAGGCAATTTCTTTAAAACTTTTGTTGGTGGTAACAGTAGCTCTTTTGATTTCTAAGGTTACATAATCGTCTATGAAAGTCTTTGCCGTATTAATGGTAAATTCTTTTACAACTTGATTTAAATATTTTGTAGACACAAACATCGCATCAGCATAATCTTTTACATTTCGAGTTTCGGCGTATTTAGCTTCTACCAAATTTTTAAATTGAATAAAAACAGTATGATGTTTTGGATTTGAATTTTCCAATTTAGCTCCATTCGATTGACGTTCTAACTTCAGTAAATATAAATTCAACAATGCCGCAATTATATTTTCTCTGGCATACGTGTTTTCATTTTTTAATTCAGAAAGAAGTTGATTGATAAAGATTGAGTTTTCATTTTCTTCATTAAAAATAGGTGAAGTGATATGGTAATTATACAGATGAGAAATAATATTGATGGAAGATTGCGAAAAATGATTGAGTATAAAATCTTCGGTAAAGAGCAGTAAAAACCCTTCATATTCTGCATTTTTTTGAAAAGCATGCACTTGTCCTTTTGCAATTTTCAGCACTGTTCCAGCTTTTAATTGATAGTCTATTAAATCTACTTGATGAATTCCAGTTCCTTTTGTAACGATAAGCAAAGCAAAAAACGAAACCCTATGCGGCTGCGTTGGATTGTGATCTACTATGGTTGGTAATCTTGCAAATAGCTTTGCTAAATCTAAAAGTTCAAAAGATTGAGTGTTTTCAGAGCTTTCAAATGCGATGTTTGGTATTTTTTTCAAATCATTATTTTCAGCAGGTTCATTAAGCTATGAAATAAAAATAAGCAATCAAATGAGCTCGCCTTCAAAAAGCAAACCTCCTTTGTACATTCCCTTCAAAACGGGATGAATTTCGCTGCCTAATTTTGTTAAACTATATTCCACTCTTGGCGGAACTTCTGGAAAAACCGTTCTATTGATTAAGCCATCAAGCTCTAATTCTTTAAGCTGTTTGGTAACCATTCGCTCACTAATATCGGGCAATAATTTCACCAATTCATGGTATCTTTTATCCCCCTGAAAAAGATGCAAAATAATAGTTCCCTTTCTTTTTCCTTTGATTGTATTTATAAAGGTATCTATTGGGCAATAACTTTTTTTCATTTTTTTTATCCTTTAAAGTTTTATAAAGAGACGAAGCGGTACAAAATGTTCGTAGGTGCACAAATTGTAAGCTCTTGTACAGCAGTATATTTTCATCTAAATTTGAAGTAAATTTAAGTAATTCAATTAAAATATACACTATGAATACGCAATCTACCTACAAAGCTTTCCGAGTGGAAGAAAACGAAGGCAACTATATTTCTACAATTAAAGAGCTGGATTTTCCAGAATTATCTGAAGGCGAATTGCTCATCAAAGTAAGCTACAGTTCTTTAAACTACAAAGATGCTTTGTCTGCAACAGGAAATAAAGGCGTTACAAGGAATTTCCCACATACTCCTGGTATTGATGCAGTTGGAACCATTGTTTCCTCAAAATCTTCTAAATTTAATATTTCTGACGAAGTAATTGTAACCAGTTATGATTTGGGAATGAATACCGATGGAGGTTTTGCAGAATACGTGAAAGTTCCCGCAGATTGGGCCGTAAAACTACCACAAAATCTTTCTATGAAAGAGGCGATGATCTTTGGTACTGCTGGATTTACAGCCGGAATGTCTGTTTTGAGATTAAGCGAAAACGTGCAGCCAGAAGATGGACCCATCGTTGTTTCTGGAGCTTCTGGAGGTGTAGGTTCTGTGAGTCTTGGGATTTTACATCAATTAGGCTACAAAACTGTAGCTATCACTGGTAAAGAAAGCGAAATAGAATTTCTGAAAAATATTGGAGCAGATGAAGTAATAATGCGAGAAGATTTTGAAAAGATGGATCAAAAACCACTTCTAAAACCACTTTACGCTGGTGGAATAGATACTGTAGGTGGTGTAATCTTAGAAAATATCATCAAATCTACTTTTCCAATGGGAGCTGTAACTTGCTGTGGAAACGTGGCCTCTCCAAAATTAGATTTAACGGTATTTCCTTTCATTTTAAGAGGAGTTTCTTTGATAGGTATAGATTCCCAAAATTATCCAATGAAATATAGAGAAAAAGTTTGGGCAAAATTAGCCAAAGAATGGAAAACTCAAACATTAGCAGATACCGTTACAGAAATAACCTTAGACGAATTAGATGAAAAAATTCAACTGATGCTTAAAGGTCAATTGAAAGGTAGAACAATAGTAAATTTACTTCATTAAAACACACCGAAAATTTGGTATCCGTTTAAAAAAAGTAACGAAAGTTTTTAAATTAGTTACTAATTATTTTAAAAAATTTACTTTTAATACTGAAATTTATTGAAACAAATATTTTTTGGGCCAACCTAAAAATATATTCCTCAAAAAAAACCTTCACAAATTTGTGAAGGTTTTTTTTAGGCTAAATTTCTTTCAAAAATTCAAAATTAGCAGATATTTGCTCTATAAAATTAAAATTTAGTTTAATGTTTTATAATTAATTTAAAATTCGTTATCCCTTTTTTATTAATAAATTTCAAGAAATAAACTCCATTTGGAAAATCCTTTGTTGAAATATCTATTTCTCGTGAAGAAATAATATAAGCATACATTTTCTGACCAGCAACATTGTATATTTCAATACTAGCACTTTCAAAACTGTTTAATTTTACTTTTATAAAATCTGAGGCAGGATTTGGATAAATTGAGATATTTTCTAAAAAAATTGTAGGCTCAACGTTTAAGGTCAAATTACAATTTGCAGAAAGCGTATTTTGATTTTCAATTATAGTACCAGTAGACAATATTTTACCAGCAAAACCGCTGTAACTGGAAGGATAGAAAGTACTTTTGAAAACAGAATTCAAGCTTGGTATTGCACCTTGAGTGGTGATTCCTGCGTTGGATACGGGATTCACATATTTCCAGATTGTATTGCCACTCGTATTTACTTCGAAGAAATTTCCTGCAGGACCATCAGAAATTAATACATTTCCATTTGATAATTGTTGCGCACCAGAAATATTTTGCGAGTACAGATTGTGAGCATTTCCAGCATTATAAATATAAGAATTAGAAGTTGGTAAATAAGGTAAAGTTGCTGTATAATTGGCACCATTTACAGGCGGATTTATGATTTCTACCGTAGAATAATTGCCGCCAGTTCTGCCATTTCCATTATTAAATATCATAATTTGATTGGCAAAAGGATTTCCCGCTTTTATCCAACCAGCATCATGCTGACCAAATAATTTTTGATTGGCCACAGTTCCATTATTGTATGCTCTAGGATTGCCCCATCTGTACAATACATCTCCACCTTTTCCAGAATTTCCACCAGAATGTGATGCTGCTTGCGCTGTAGTCGTGCTGTGATCGATAATCCAAACCTCATCAAATTCATGAGCACTTACGAGAATTTGATTCAATTCTTCATTATAATCAATTGAATTTAAATGGATCCAATCCTGATTTGTCGCACTTGCTCCAAAATTCAAATTTAATAATTGTGGATTGCTGCTTATGGTTCCAAAATTAGGTTTAGTAGTATCAAAATCTTGAATTAAATGATCCCAAACGTGCCATTCCCAAACAATGTTTCCTGTTGTAGGTCCTGTTTGTTGTATTTCAATTATTTTTTCACTCCAGATTGTTGCTGGAATCAATGAAGGATTTCGGCCTTGCGAAATGGCTTCTGTATTTGTTTTAGATTCCCAAACTATGGCTAAAATATTTCCATTTGGTAGAGCTCTTACATCATGATGCTGACATTCTAATGCGCTAGAAATGGTATAATTCCAAGTTACATTCCCGTTCCAATCTATTTTTTGAATAATTCCACCCTTTCCTCCTGCTGTGAAAGTAGTGTTGTTGCTATTTCCAGATCTTAGCAATGTTCCATCTTGTAATAAATATGCAGATAATGCAGGTCTATTAGCACTTTGCCAAGTATTTATTTGTCTTCCACACTTATCTATTAAATAACTTGTGGTGCTAGATATTGGTGAAAACAATACATATCCATCATCCAAACTTCCTGCATCTTTTTGTATCAATCCTACCGTTTGAGCATTACATACATTAACAAATAATAAAAAAAATAAATATTTCATAAATTTATACTAAGTTGATAAGAGCTTAATTATTTCTCGGAAATCCAAATCTTGGATTGTACAGAAATTCTTTATCCGTTAAAGTTTTTAAAAATGCCACCAATTCTGTGCGTTCATTATCTGAAAAATTCATGGGTTTTTGCAATTCTTTGGATAGGGATTCACTTTTATTTATGGTAGAATTGTAATGTAAAATTACTTCATTTAAATTTTTAAATCTTCCATCATGCATATATGGAAAAGTGAATTGAATATTTCGCAAAGTTGGCACTTTAAACTTATACAAGTCGAGTTTGTTTTGAGATATTCGCATTCTTCCCACATCATTTAGGGTTGTATCTACGAGCAAACCATTATTTTCATACTTTCCATTGGTAAATAATGGTTCTTTATGGCATGAAGCACAATTTGTTTTAAATAATTCATAACCAGACGCTTCCATCGCATTAAAAGCTTCTTCTCTTCTCATTACTTTGTCATATTTAGAATTAGAACTGGTGAGATTGACCACAAATTGCGAGATTGCTTTTAAGGTTAATTGTCCCGTTATTTTTTCTGTACCAAAAGCTTCTTTAAATAATTTTCTATACTTCTCAGAATTTTGAAGTTTTGCAACCACATTTTCTAAAGTTTCGTCCATTTCTACTTCACTTGTTATTGGGTGAATGTATTGTACATCAAGATTGTTGATGCCACCATCCCACATAAAAGTTTTTGCCCACGCCAAATTCATTAATGTCATAGAATTTCTGGCACCAATTTTCCCATCAATTCCATGGCTCAAATCGTGATCTACATGCGTAAAACCCGTTTGTTGAAGATGGCAACTTGCGCAGGAAATCGTATTATCTCTAGAAAGAATGGGATCATAAAATAGATTTCTACCTAGTTGAAAACCTTCTTCCGTTAAGGGATTTTTTTTAAAATCATAAACTGGTTGCGGCCAATCTTTTGGTATTTCAAAAATAATAGGCGTAAAGAATATTTTTGTGAAACTAAAAATGATAAAAAACAAAATTCCGAATATCGAAATATTCAGAAAATTAGATAATTTAAAAAATTTAAATTTTCTCATGGAATAGAAAATATTTTTGTAGAATAATCAGCTATTTTCATCGCTTCTTCTCCGGGAATCATCACAGAATTAGTTTTGCTAAGGGAAATATTCTCAAATAATTTTGAAAAATCTGCATTGATATGGATGATATTATTTTTCACCTGTCCCTTTTCAACTTTTAATTCTATGGTTCTCATTGCATAATTTGGTGCTAAATAACCACCAACATGAAGGTGAAATTTATTCTTTCTGGTATTTGCACTTTTGCTTATGCCCTCTATTTTCATATTGATAAAACCACTTTGCCAAGCCCAATACATCCCTTTGGTAGCATCTAAATCGCCACTCATCGCACCAGAAACACTCGCCAAAGAATCTACACCAATATTAAATTTTATGGCTTTTATTTCTTTTTTAGAATTTACAGGAATTTTGAATATTAAACTTTCCTTATCTGATTGATCAATTAAATGATAACTATCTTTTTCAGAAAAAACCTCATCGTTTTTATAAATAATTTGAAAGGAAGAAATATAAAATCTCAAAGTTTCAAAGGATAAAGTGTCCTTCTTTTTTGAAATATAGGTTTCGCCAAAAGCAATGTCTTTTTCATTAAATTTTAAATGAAATTCCACATCGGTATTTTGTCCAAAATAGAGATTTTGAAATATTAAAACAAAAATTAAAGTGAAGAAATTTTTCATTTAAATTTGGGGAATTTAGCGCTGGGATTTCAAAGATTTTTACGAATAAAATCAATTATTTTCTACTATTCGTCTGAGTTCTATTATCTCTTTACTTATTAATTAA
The DNA here is from genome assembly GCF_013294015.1 of Frigoriflavimonas asaccharolytica. Classification (GTDB taxonomy): domain Bacteria; phylum Bacteroidota; class Bacteroidia; order Flavobacteriales; family Weeksellaceae; genus Frigoriflavimonas; species Frigoriflavimonas asaccharolytica. The sequence goes on along the minus strand of NZ_JABSNO010000006.1, from coordinate 136,545 downwards.
AACTTTAAAACTTTCAGATTCTTTTCCTGTGGATACTTTCAAAAAATACATACCATTGTAAACATCATCTGTAACTATAGTTGCCATTGTAGTACCTTGTTTTAATGTAGAAGTTTTTATCAATTTTCCAGAAACATCAATCATTTCAATTTTGAATTCTTTTTTTGCAAAATCTGCTTGAACGGTGATGAAATCTTGTGCCGGATTTGGGAAAACTTTGATGTTAGAATTTTTTATTACAGATTCATTAGTTGCCAAAACGTATGTGGTACTCGTAGGAACAGTTGTTACTTTTGCACCCGTTTTATTACCATAAAAAGTAGGACCAACTACATACGGATAAGCCGAAGATTGATCTGCATTTACTGTTGCATAATAGCAGTAAATTCCTGCAGGATATTCTGGCGTAACAGAAAATCTTCCATTATGAACATCTAAAACTGTAGGGTCAGAAGCATTGGCAACATATACATAATCTTCTCTGAAGTATCCATTGAACAAAGTTTGGTTACCAACAACTTGATTTACTGCAGGTCCGTTTGCTCTTGTGGTGTTTGTACTCAGTTGGTAGCCAGATTTCATTCTTGCAACTCCACCAGTTCCATTAGAATTGGTATATCCGTAAGCTCCATAGATTGGAAAACCATCATAAGCAAACCCTATTAACGGGGAATGTTGAGTTGTATTTATAGTATATAATCCTTCGGAATTGTAGGTATTGCAAATTGCGGAATAAGTATTAGAAGTGGTAGAATCATACTTAAAAGCACTTGGATTTTGATGGTGATGATAATTTGTGCCTGCAGGATGTCCTTTCGCACAATCAAAACCTAATCTTTCTGCAGGTATTGCATCTCTATTCCAAGCCTGTGAAGCTCCCATACCACCAGGACATGTACTTCCACCTGGTCCACCGCAAAGTGTACCAGTATTATTATTCCAAGAAACGCCATCTCTATAATCAAAGAGCGAAACACCATTAACGAAAATTCCAATATTTCCAGCAGTTGTTGCGGTTGCAGTTCCTGTATTTTGGGTCGGATTTAAAGGTAATTTGTAGATAGCATTTTGATCTCCCGCATTATTCGGATTTCCATCTCCAGAAAAAATTCCTGTTGGGTAAGCTGGAATTCCCGTCGCATTTACGTAAACATCTGTGGCAGTGTAACGCACTTGCTGGCAATTTGCTAAAATATTATTTGTAATAGCAGTCGAATTACCAGATACAAAATAAGATCCCATTACGGTGGTATTTTGCAACCATTTAGTAATAGCAGGATTGGTTTGCGCATTCATTATAAATGAAGCAAAAACAATCAATAATAGTGATAGTTTTTTCATAAGTTATTTTTGGTAACAAAAAATATTTGCAATTTAGATGTAATAAATTGCAAATAGTTAAATTATTTTTTTAAAATCTTCACGTGGTCTTTGTTATTGATTCTAATAATATACATTCCAACAGGATAATTGGTCATATCTACACCTACTTTTTTCTCTTTTTTATACGTACTTTTAAATATACTTTGAGAAGAGGTATTGAAAATCTGAACACTTTCTATTGGGCTTTCATTATTCTCCAAGTATACAATAGAAGTTGTTGGGTTTGGATATACTTTTAAGGTAGTTTTAGAATTAGCAATTTCTGTTGTTGCCAAAGATTGGTTGTTTGCATTAAAAGTTGCTGCTTGTATTACAAAATTCCCCGTTCCGTTCGGATTTCTAGCATAACTCATATCGGTAGTTTGTGCTCCAAAAATTACATTATCTACGATAGTTCCATTTGCGTAAGATAAAATACAATTTTCTCCACTTGCAGAAAATTTAAAATCTGCATGCAAACCAGCTTGCGTAAGATCTGAATCTGCCCAAACGATTAAATATGAATGTGGTGCAATGGTAGTTCCTGTAGGAAACTGCCATTTTAGTTTGTTCGTTTGTGAATCTGACGCATACAAATTATCTAAACTCAATGTATTTGCAGTATTGTTGTATAATTCAAACCAATCATCAAATTGTCCGTCTTGATCTGGTATCAATGTATTAGAAGCCATTATTTCATTTACAACCAATTGCCCTGCAGTTATGGTAGGATAAGTAGCATTAATAGTATAAAATTCGTGCTCTGCTCTTTCTGGCGAAAATTTTCCGGCATTGGTATTTTCTGCATAAATGTAGTATTGTATAGCAACATTATTCACGGGAATAGAAGCTCCATAGACATTGTCTCCTGCTACTCCATCGTTATGTGCTCCATCATCAAACATTTGAGTTTTTACAAAAATATCGTTTTTCAAGGAGCGGTAAGCCAAGGAAACAGACGAAGTAGTTGTGTTTGTTACGTTTGCAGTTATAGAAACATTTGCGCCAACTAAAGGACTCGTTGTAGAAGGTGTAACACTTGCAATGCTTGGCTGAATATTGGTAAAATCCGACAGAGCATTTAGGTATGTTTTTCTTCCATTCATCAAAGTGCTTAAACCTGGTGCCGTATTGTTCCCTACACTTGTATCGGTAGTCAAGCCATTTGCTATATTAGATTGGTAGGAAAATTTGTTTACATCTGTAGAAACTGCTGTTGCAATTAATGCTTGTAAATTTTGAGCATCTGTTAAATAGCTTCCGCTTACAAGTACTTCATTTAAAATCGTTTTGTAATGCGCCAAATATTTCTTTTTGTAGCTAGGAATTGCTAATAATTTTTGAACCAAAGGCCAAGTAGATTCTGTGGAGTGCAAAGTATGGGAAAGTTGCTGTTTTTGAGTAGATGTAAGCGATGTACTTCCACCTCCAGGTCCACCTGGTCCGCCACCAGATGTAGTAGATCCAGTATTTCCAAAAGTTCCGAAGCACATATTCAAATCCCAAACGATAGGATTGAATTGCCCATTGTTTGATTTGTATAAATAATAATTTTGCTTAAATTGGCCAATATAACTATCTAAATTTACAAAAATATTATCAAAAGCGAGCATCCACAACGTTCTATCAATATCTAAAACGCTTTCTATGCTTGCAGTGTTTGCAGAAGTTGTAGTTGATAAAGTGTTTGTTAAATTTATTAAATCATCCCAACCTGTTGTAGATTTCAAATCATACGCAGTTTCATAGCTTGTATAGTTTGTACCTAAATATTGTAATGTTGGAAGATTTGTGGAAGTTGGACCAGCTCCTGCAGGAGGACTACAATCAAAAAATGCGTTGGTTTTTGATCCAAAACGATTGTCTACAAATTTCTTAGAAATGGATTCTACATTAGTATACAAACCTATATAAACTCCGTTCACATACAATTTTGCGTAATTTGCTAAAGGAACATCCATATAATTACCCAAAACTTTGTAGGCTAAAGCTTCGCGTACAAAAGAGGGATCAAATATTACATTACTCAATTTAATATCGGTATAACCTTGGTAATTTTGATCTACATACTGATCTAATTCTAAATGCCAAGGATTTTTTACTTGATTAGCGTCGTAAGAACTATTTCCCTTGTATTTTGCACCAACATTTGGGAAAACCGTACCATTGATAGCTACAGATTGTGCAGAAATATAAGCATCTGAAGGCTCTGCAGCATCCAATAGTGCATCCCAATTGCTTTGCGCAAAGGTAATTTCTATAGTTTGGATGGTGTTTAAATCGTAAAAAGATTGCCCGAAAGAAAACGAACTAATAAAGATGAGTGAAGCGAGGAGTTTTTTCATATACATTGAATTGGTAGCTGATATTTATTAATATTTTTTTCTGCCTATTTTGTTTAGACAGCTATAAATTAAAAATCCCTTGTTTTGTTTAGTTATATTTTAAAAATTTATCTTCTTGGTGCATTTCCGCGTTCTCCTCCGTTTTGTGGTCCGCGACCTGATGGTTTCGGCATTTTTTCTAATTCTGCAAGAGTGATAAAACCATCTTCATTGCTATCTATTTTTGCAAAGTCATTGGCAAGAGGACCTTTTGCTTCATCTTTAGAGATTTTAGAATCTCCATCAGCGTCCAATTGCTTCAAAATATCTGCAGGATTTGGTTCTCCATTTCGGCGGGTACTTTCTGAAATTCTTCCTGTGTTTTCTGCACTATTTTGCGAATTGCAAGAAAATAATAATACTGTAAAGAGAATTGTAAGTGTTAAATTTTTCATTTTTAAATTATTTTATTTTAAAGTATAATTGGTGTTTTATTTACCGTAAAAGAATCAAAAGAGTTTTACTTTATTTGAATTTTGTAGTTGGAAATTGTGCTTTTTACAGCTTGTAAAAGCTTTCTCCGCTATGACAGAGTTTATTTTTTTTCAATTAAATAAACTTCTGAATCAAGGCGAAACTTTGACGCCCAATTTGAAAAGCATTTAATTTGAATCATCAAAACTCATTCTTCATTTTGGGAACGGACGGCATAAACAAGAGTAAATCGAAGGCTTTAATCGAATCTTACAAACGAAATTCATGCTGCCCAAATAATTACTATTTTCGTCCTAAAGTTCTTTTTTTAGAGTTTTAATATCTTCTACTAATTCTTTCACAGAAGTTTTATTCATACCATTGTAAATTCCGCGGATATGTCTGTTTTTATCTATGAGTACATAGTTTTCTGTATGTAAGAAATCTAAATCTGTCTTCTTTTCCCCCAAAGTTTCTTCTACGAAATAAGATTTTCTGCCCAGATTATAGATCTGCTTTTTATCTCCCGTGAGCAAATGCCAATTGGGTGACGTGATGCCTTTCGTTTTGGCGTACTCTTTCAAAACGGGAACGGTATCTGCTTCTGGCGTTACGGAATGCGACAGTATGGCAACTCCATCATCCTTAGAAAATTCTGAATCTATCAATTTCATATTTGCAGCCATAGTTGGACAAATTCCTGTGCATTTTGCAAAGAAAAAATCTACAATCACAATTTTATTTAGAAGGGTTTTTTGGGTGATAGAATCTCCATTTTGGTCTATTAAACTGAAATCTGGGATTTTATGAAAATCCTTCAAACTATCGCTATTTTGTGCAAACCAATGTGGCGTGAAAGAGGCTTCGCTGTAGTAAGGTAAATTCTCTACTCTGCTCTTATTATCCGATTTTTTGCAAGATGCCAAACTTAAGATAAGTAGGATAATTGCTGTATTTTTAATATTGTACTTTTTCATCTTCTAATTGTAAACATAATGTAGCTCTCTTTAAACCGAATATTCTTCCGTTTTTTGCCTGATAATTATTGTAAATTTTACCATTTTCCCGCCATGCTTTTTGCATACCGTCTTGCAGACCATTGGTAAAGTTCATTACTTTGAATATTTTTCCACTTTGGTAATATTGCTTTTGTTCGCCTTCTACCACTTCATTTCTATAGAAAGATTCAGAGCGCAGATTTCCATTTCCCCACCAAGATTTCGCAATTCCGTCTAGATTTCCATCTTTGTAATTGGCTTCATAACTTATTTTTCCATTGCCGAAAAATTTTTGATAAAGACCTTCTTTTCTGCCATCTCTAAATGTTGCAATTTCTGCATTGTGTAGATTTTCATATCGCAGCACAGATTTACCCGTAAAAAGTTCTTTTCTGTAATAGGTGTAATCTCCAATTGGTTGCAGCACCAAATCACTTTTAGCAACCATCAATTCTTCGGATTTTCCACAAGAAATGATGATTAACAAAAAGAGAAAAAATATTTTATTGTATCGCATTTGGCGTTCCTTGATAATTTCCTGGGAATAAAATGTAGTATTGATTTAAAAATAAATCACTCTGTATGTGGTAATGGTAAACTGGGGTTGTAGAATATTGTGTAGTTGTTGTATGACCACCAGATGCGTCTAATGCAGTAGCTTGCGCGCCTGTTGAATTACATTTTCTACCGTAAAGAAAAAATCCATCAGACATTATGCCTATCAGTTTATCATCATTGTTAGACCATGCTTTTGTTTCTAAATGGTAATGATAACTTTGCGGACCAGTATGCGCTCCTGTGTAATCCAAAGAAGAAACCGCATTATTTAAGGCAATTCCAGGACCTTCTTCATCATTATAAATCATCGCACCACTAATTGCTATTCCGATTGCGCCTAAACCTGTGGAAGAACTAGAAGTCGCTTTTGTAGGACTTGCATTAACCGTTAAAGTATAAGAACCATTAAAATTATCAATGTTTCCAGGTGCCATTTGTGCATAGTTATTATTTAAAGGTGCAACAAATAGTGGGTGATTAACCGAAGCAGCGGGTGTTGGTATTCCATCTAGAGTTCTGGCTGTTGTATTGCTCCAATATGGCGAAGTATGATTTGGTCTTCCATTTGAAACGATTTTCACTTTGCTTCCCGTTAAGGTAACGGTTACATTTGCTGCATCAAAAGCCGCAAATGCTGGGCTTAATGTTCCAGTTCCAGTGTCAATTTCTTCTGCACTATCTGTACTGCTACTTCTGCAAGAACTTGCAAGAAAAAGAGAGAATGTAATTGCTCCTAAAAAAAGCATTTTTGAATTTTTCATAACTAAAGAATTTTTTCGATTTCTCTTTAGACAATCACTTTTTAAAAATCCCTCGCTTTATTTAAAAAAAAATTCAATTAATAATAATATTCACAGCTTTATTTTTAAAATCTTGATAATATTGTATTTGATCTTTGTTTAAAATAGATTTAACTTCCTCAAAATGAGTATTGGTAAACTTAATTTTTTCTACTTCTAAGGCACAAATTTCATTTAAAAATTTTTTGTTGGAAGTAGCAAAATATTCTTCTGTTAACTTCTTTTGGTGATTTTGAATTTCTACCATTTTGTGTTGATGCGCTTTCGCAATGTTATCAAAATTACCTTCCTGATCCTTATTTAGATGAAGAATTTCGGTAGCATTAAATTTTGCACCTTCACCTCTTGGCGGACCGTGCAGAAAAAAAGGAATTGCTAATTGTACTAAATTTAAGATTAGCAGTGCGACTATAGCAATTAAATATAATCTCGTTTTTTTCATTTGGAGTTTTCTAATTTTAATTATTAAATGTAATGGGCAAACATTTTTCGTTTATTACATTCGAGTATGAAATCTGTGGTTTCATTATAAATTTTGGTATAAATTATAATTAGACAGCACATTATCTGTATTATTTATCGTCAATTTTTCACTACTATCATTGTCAGTAGAAACCGAGAGTATATTCAATCCTATCAGCAACGACGCAGCAATTGCTATCCATTTCAATTTATTAATAGGAACAATATCTGTTTCTTCGTCGATTTTCTCCATGATGGATTCAAACAAAAAATCTGGTGCTTTGGCACTTTCTATATTATTGGCAGACTGCCAAATATCTTCTGCAAATTGATCTGTTTTTTTCATTTTCTTTCGCATTATATTCTTTAGACACTATTTTTATAAAATTCCTTCGGGATAATCTGAATTTATTTTCTTTCTTAAATTTTCTTTTGCTCTTTGCAACAACCCTTCTACAGATTTTAAGGAAATTTCCATCACATCTGCTACTTCTTGCCTAGGCAAATCTTCTACCAAACTCAATATAAATGCTGTTTTCTGATTCTCTGGCAATTGATAAATAAAATCGAATAAAATTTTAGATTTTTCTTTATTTTCCAATAAAATTCCAGGATGGACAAAGTCGCTTTGAGAATCTAGGATTTTATCATCAAAATTAAAAAAAGAAAAATTTTTCTTTTTAATAGCGTTTAATGATGTGTTGACGGTAATTCTGTAAATCCACGTTCCTACTTTGGAAGTTCCTTGAAAACTATCTGCCTTCTTGAAAATTTTTAGAAATACATCTTGAGTTATTTCTTCTGCCTGTTCTCGATTTTGCGCATAACTAATCGCTGTATTATAGACTTTATCTTTATACAAGTTATAAATAGTTTGAAAAGCGAGTTTGTCGCCTTGCACTATTTTCGAAAGTAGGGCTTCTTCTATAAGTTTTCGGTTTATGGGTTTTGAATAAATTTGCTCTTTACTTTTTTTATCATCAATGAATTACTTAAATATTATTCAAAAATAGAGAATATTTAGTAGAAAATATACTAAAAAAATAATAGAATTGCCTTTAAACTAAAAAAAATACAATTAGAATTTATCGTTTTTTATTTTTAAAAAATAAATATACCAATGCAAACAATATTGCCAAAGCAATAAAACAAAAGAAAATTTGTGTACGATTAATTTTTAACTCTTGTTTCGTAATTCTTTGCCAAACCCCATCTTTAAATACTAAATTGAGCTGATAACCAACATCTTTGTTTATTTCAAAATTTCTGTTTTCTAATAAATCTTTTATGCTGAAAATAATAATAGATTGATTACTATGAATATCCTTAAAAATCTCGTTTTTTATGAAAATTGAAGTTGGGATTTTTGGGAAATTCTGTACTTCCGCAACGATTTTGGTTTCGTGACCAAGAATAACGAGTAGATTGATCAATTTTAATTCTGAACCATCAATTTTAATTTTAAAATTTTTCTGAACGTGCTTTTCTACTAATTCTTGAAATTCTTCTGGCGTGGCGTAGGAATTTTCTTTATTGTTATAATTAATTTCACTTTGAAAGGCTGTTAATGAACTGGTAATCTGTACAATTGTTTTTCCATCACCTGTTTTAGAAAAAATAATGCTCGCTATATCTATCTGGTGCGCAGATGAAAAACCACTGAATAAAACACCAAAGAATATCCAAAAAAATTTCATTTTTTTAGTAACTTTAGTTCGCATATTCACCACGTAAACCATTAATAAAATTATTATTTCCCGCTTTATCTACGTGATAATGATAACCTCGTATTGCATCATAATGTCCACGAGAAGCATCTAAATCTGCATATTCTTTTCCATTTGAGTCTTTATTTTCAAAAATTCCATAACCATCCATTGCGTAACCAATCATTGACGCGTGACCATCTTTTTGGGAAATTTTTGTAGAAACTCCAGTTGCAGCGTGGTAATGATAACCTGCAGCAAGATTAATGTGTCCACCCGCATCATCAAAAGGCGCTAAAGTATAGGCTTCCAAAATTCTATCTGTGGGAGCAGGAGCATCAAATACAACTCCATTAAAAGCTAGACCACGAGAAGAAGGCATGCTGTTTTGTGAATTGTGTCCATCTTCTGGTCTTCCACCTTCTGGTGGTGGTCCATTTGGTCTCGGTCCATTTGGTCTCGGTCCATTTGGTCCTCCTCCACCAGGTCTACCTCCAAAATTACCAAACGAATAGGCTTTAACTGCTTTTTTCGGTGAAACTGGAATGTAATAGGTGTGCGTTAAAGTAGAAACGTAGGAAGGCAAACATTCCACACAAAAATTTTTGTATTGCGGACCTACATTTGGATTGGCAGCTTCTTCACATTCTTTTTTGCTGGATGTTTTGGTTATTTTCCCAGTAGTTTTATCGTACATCATCCAACTGCTATCTTTATAAAATGTAGCTAAATTTTTCACAAAATCTCCGTCTACATCATAGACTTTACCTCCTTCCATCCAGATTCCTCCTTTAGAAGCATCATCAGAAATATTTGTAGGACACCATGGTCCCATTTGATGATCTACGGGAATAGATTTTACCACAATTTTGTAGCAATCTGCAGTAGATCCGTCTGATAAAGTTCTGGAAACAATGGTAATCGGACTAGCTAATCCGCCTTGTAGAAACAAAGATTTGTCTACAGAAATTTCTACATCATCTTTTGTTATTTTACTTTTCTGATTGTTCGAACATGAATTTATATTTAAAAATGCAAAGAGAATTGCGGTGCTAAAAATTGAGAATTTTAGATTTTTCATGTACTTTAAAAATTTTGTAATATATTTGATTTGAGCAATTATTTATTTAGACATCGTTTTTATAAAAATCCTTTGGTTTTATAATAAATTTTTGAATAAAAAAAAACGCACAATTTTGCGCGTCTTTAATTTTTTAGAATGAATGATGATTATTTCATTTTGCTCATATCGTCATTTACCTTTTTAATTTCTTTCAATTTATCTATAATTTTAGAAATTTCTGCTGGATTTGCGACCATAATTGGAACGGCAACTTTCGTTTTGTCCCAGTTAAATGTCATCATCACTTTTTCTTCAGATAGATTTTCAAAATCAATTTTAAACCATTCTTGCATTTCCATAGATTTCATTACTGGAACCATAGTAGAAGCTACATTCTTTTTTTCGTCGTAAGCGTATGCTCCCCATCCATCTGCATCTGAATTTAAAATAATTTCCCATTCGTTGCTTTTTGGTATGATAAAAAGTCCATAAGTTCCTTTTTTTACGATTTTTCCTCCGAACACGAAATCTTGGCCGAAACTTACTTTTGTAGTTCCATTTGCACCAGCTCTCCAAACTTTGTCAAAAGGTACTAATCCTCCAAAAATAGATCTGCCTTTCACAGCTGGTCTCCCATATTCTACGGTAATATTAGAAATTGAAAGTTGTTGCATTACCGTTTGTTTAGGACTTGCCGCAGGTAGATTGTAATTTTGTGCTGATAAAAGCATTCCAAAACTCATCATGCATGCTATTGCTAATTTTTTCATAAAATATTTAATTTTTTTAAAGATAATGTTTTCAAGATAAAATTTCATCTTAAAATTTAATTTGTTTAATAATTTTGATAGAATCAACCGTGATAAACCCTTGAAAATATAATTTTCCCATTCGAAAATTCTAAAACCTCCCCTATTATCATGTCATTTTCTCCATCTACTTTTCTTCTATATTCCATGAAAACTTGCTCAGAGTCTGCTGTTAATTTTTGCACTTCATATCGCAAACTTGGTAATCTTTGAAAACAATCTGCCCACCAAAATCGCAAAGCTTCTTTTCCTTTTATCAAACCATTAGTTTCAGGTTCTCTTATTTTTAATTTCGGACTGTAATGTGCTGCATTTTCATCGTATAAAGCGAGTAAATCTTCAAGATTTTGCTCATTAAATGCTTTAAACCAAAGTGTTGCAATATTTTTTAAATCTTCTGAAATCATTTTTTTTGAATTAAATTTTTATAAAAGTACAGCTTTTTCTAATGCCAAAAGTTTTTGTTTATTTTCAACACCACCGCTATAACCAGAAAGAAAACCATCATTTCTAATCACTCTATGGCAAGGAATTACAATACAAATAGGATTTTTTGAATTTGCCATAGCTACTGCTCTTGCTTTTTTTGCATCTCCCATATGTTCTGCTTGTTTTTTATAAGACCAAGTTTCTCCAAAAGGGATTTTAGAAAGCGATTGCCACACAGATTTTTGGAAATCGGTACCATTTAAAAATAAGGAAACAGAAAAATGCTTTAAATTCCCTTCGTTATAGAGAGTCATTTCTTTTTTTAAAATAGATATATGCATATTTTCCCTAAAAATTATTTTTGAACTTAGTTTTTTCGCAAAGTCCAATACTTTTAGAAGTAATTTTTTTTCTGTAGCAAATTTAATCATAGCAATACCTTCTTCATTTGCCATTACCAGCAACTCGCCCATTTTTGTATCCAGTATTTCTATAGATAGTATTTTTTCTTCGTAATGAGCAGAAGTTTCTAATGTGGCATTAAATGCAGTAATTCCATTAAATAATGATTCTTTACTTTCTGATTTTGAAAAATTCATTTTTTGAAAAATTTATTTAAAATTACAACAATTTGGAAAATTAATGATAAAATTTCTATTTTTGAATTAAAATAGAACGAAATGCGAGATATTCCTAAAAGTGAGATTTCTAAAAAAGCTAAAGAAATACATCATACATTACGAACGATTACAGATTTAATTCCCGATGACAATGAATATTTGAAAGACGTAAAGTCTCATATTCTTGAAAATATTATGATATTGCAAGCAAAGCTTTATAGCGCTGAAAGAATGAAACTTTGGGATTTGAAAATGGAAAATGCTGCCATCATCAGGAAAAATGCTAGAGAATTGATGGTGCAATACCATAGTTTGAAAATGTTTGGCTTTGAAGACGTAAAATATTACAAAATGGTTCGTGAACAGTTAGAAGAATTTCGATTATTATTCAGAGATTGGGTTTCAACTTTTAACCCTAAACATTTCATAGTAGATGAATGGGGACTTTTCAATCCACCAGGAATAGATCAAGACTACGAGCAAAGAGATGATGAACTCAACTTTTTAAATGAAGATGAAGATGAGTTCTAATCAAAAAAAAATCACTTAAACCTAAGTTTAAGTGATTCGTTAATTTTGATAAAAATTCTAAATTAAGGCATCAAAACAGTATCAATTACATGAATTACACCGTTTGATTGGTTTACATCTGCAATGGTAACTTTCGCTTTGTTACCTTTCATATCAGATACGTAAACATCTTTTCCATTCATCCAAAATGTTAATTCTTCACCTTGAACGGTTTTTGCCATGTATTTTCCACCATTTGCCTGGATCATTTTTACAAGATCTTTAGAAGATATTTTTCCTGCTACTACATGGTAAGTTAGTATAGAGGTCAATAAATCTTTGTTTTCAGGTTTTAGCACGGTTTCTATCGTTCCTTCTGGCAATTTTTCGAATGCTGCATTTGTGGGTGCAAAAACGGTGAAAGGCCCTTCACTTTGCAAAGTTTCTACCAAACCTGCAGCTTTTACAGCGGCAACCAATGTGGTATGATCTTTAGAGTTTACTGCATTTTCTACAATGTTTTTAGAAGGATACATTGCTGCACCACCAACCATTACGGTTTTTTCTTTCATTGCCATTTTTTGCGCGTTTGCATTGTTCCCGATTGCAAAAATCATTGTTAAGGCTAAAGCTGCTGTTGATAATTTTACTAAATTCATAATTAAATATTTAAGGTTTATAATTTTCTGTTACCCTTCCATATTCGAGAATGAATTGCAAATAGTTTTTGTAGTATGGAAATTTTATAAAGATTACAATTTATTATGAATACCTACTACTTTTAAAGGATAAATTAAGCTTTTTCGATGCTGAAATACCAGGAATTTAAAGCAAAATTTACTTTAAAACTGGCATATTTAATTATTTAAAAAATAAAAACCTCCAAGAATTGATCATTCTTGAAGGTTTAAAATAATTTAATCTGAAAATTCTACATCATTTCCATCTTAAAACTCATGCTTTCTATTACTTTCAAAATCGCTTCTACTGTATCCATTGATGTTAAACAAGGAACGCCATTTTCTACAGAAGTTCTTCGGATTTGGAAACCATCTCTTTCAGACTGTTTTCCTTTTGTCATGGTGTTTACAATGTATTGCACTTTTCCATTTTGAATTAAATCTATCAAATTTATTTCTGGATTTTCTTCAATTTTATAGCCAATTTTTGTGCGAACTCCGTGTTCTTCAAAATAATTGGCAGTTCCTTCTGTTGCCCAAATTTCAAAACCAATTTCTTTAAATCTTCTTGCTAATTCACAAGCTTCTTCTTTGTGTTTATCGGCTACTGTGAAGAGAATTGCGCCATGAAGTGGTACTTTTCTTCCAGATCCTATCAATCCTTTATATAAAGCTTTTTCCAAAGTGGTGTCTTTTCCCATCACTTCTCCAGTAGATTTCATTTCTGGTCCGAGAGAAATATCTACTCTCGTTAATTTAGAAAAAGAGAAAACTGGAACTTTTACAAAAACTCCATCTTTTACAGGTTGTAAACCATTTTTATAGCCTAAATCTTTTAATTTTTGACCTAAAATGGCTTTCGTTGCCAAATTTGCCATCGGAATTTCTGTAATTTTTGATAAAAAAGGAACGGTTCTACTCGATCTCGGATTTACTTCTATCACATACACATTTCCTTCAAACAAAACATATTGAATATTCATTAAACCAATAACATTCAAACCTTTCGCCAATCTTTCGGTGTAATCTACCAAAGTTACAATTTGTTCTTCACTAATATTTTGTGGTGGATAAACAGCGATTGAATCTCCAGAATGAACGCCCGCTCTTTCGATATGCTCCATAATTCCTGGAATTACAACGGTTTCGCCATCGCAAATGGCATCTACTTCTACTTCCTTTCCAGTCAAATATCGGTCGATTAAAATTGGATGTTCAGAATTTTCTTTCACCGCATTCGTCATGTAATGAGCGAGTTCCGTTTCATCATACACAATTTCCATCGCTCTTCCGCCTAAAACATAACTCGGACGAACCAAAACTGGAAAACCGATTTCGTTCGCTATTACCAGAGCTTCTTCTTTAGTGAAACAGGTTTTTCCTAAAGGTTGTGGAATTCCCATTTCTTGAAGTGCAGCTTCAAATTTATTTCTATTTTCAGCTCGATCTAAATCTTCCAATGAAGTTCCCAAAATTTGAACGCCATGAGCAGCTAATTTATCGGCTAAATTGATGGCGGTTTGTCCACCAAATTGTACAACAACGCCTTTTGGTTTTTCCAGTTCGATGATGTTCATCACATCTTCTTCCGTAATTGGCTCAAAATATAATTTATCGGATATTGAAAAATCTGTGGAAACCGTTTCAGGATTATTATTAATGATAATGGCTTCGTAACCCAATTCTTTTATCGCCCAAACTGAATGAACAGTGGCGTAATCGAATTCTACACCTTGTCCAATTCTGATAGGACCAGAACCTAAAACTATAATTTTCTCCTTGTTTGAAGGCACACTTTCATTTTCTTCTTCGTAAGTTCCGTAAAAATATGGCGTTTCACTTTCAAATTCTGCAGCGCAAGTATCTACCATTTTATAAACTGGCATTACTCCATTTTCTTTTCTAAAATTGAAAACTTCATGCTGCGAAATTCCCCAAGAATGAGAAATACTCATATCTGAAAAACCTAGTTTTTTGGCTTCTATGAGTGTTTCTAACCTTGTCAAGGTTTTGAACCTTGACAAGGTTAATTCCTCCTGCGTAGGTTTTCCATCAGCGATTACTTTTTCAAAATCGATGAGTTTTTTAATTTTCCAGATGAAGAATTTATCAATTTTGCTCCATTCAACAATTTTTTCCCAATCGTAACCTCTTCGCAAAGCATCACCAATAATGAATAAACGCTCATCATCACAAACTTTTATTCTTCTTTCAATTTCTTCATCTGTTAAAGCTGCGGCATCTTTGGTTTTTAAACCGATATGTCTTAAACCAGTTTCCAAAGAACGGATGGCTTTTTGCAAAGATTCCTCAAAATTTCTACCAATTGCCATCACTTCTCCTGTTGCTTTCATTTGGGTTGAAAGTCTTCTGTCTGCAGTTTCAAATTTATCAAAAGGAAAACGTGGAAATTTGGTTACGACATAATCTAAAGCTGGTTCAAAACACGCATAAGAAGTTCCTGTTACAGGATTCATGATTTCATCTAATGTTAAACCTACAGCAATTTTTGCGGCAATTTTCGCAATTGGATATCCTGTTGCTTTACTTGCTAAAGCCGATGAACGCGAAACTCTTGGGTTCACTTCGATGATATAATAATCAAAAGAATACGGATCCAAAGCCAATTGAACATTGCAACCACCTTCAATTCCTAAAGCTCTAATAATTTTTAATGAAGAGTTTCTCAGCATTTGATATTCTCTGTCAGAAAGAGTTTGCGAAGGCGCAACAACGATAGAATCTCCGGTGTGAACTCCTACCGCATCAATATTTTCCATATTACAAACCACAATGGCGTTGTCGTTTTTGTCGCGCATTACTTCGTACTCAATTTCTTTGAAACCAGCGATGGATTTTTCTATCAAACATTGGCGAACTGGCGAGTATTTCAATCCGAATTCTGTAATTTCTTTCAGTTGTTGTGCGTTATCTGCAATTCCACCACCAGTTCCACCCATGGTAAAAGCGGGACGAACAATTACGGGATAACCAATAGTTTCTGCAAATTCTAAAGCACTTTGTGCATTGTCAACTATGTCAGAATCTGGAACTGGTTCATTTAAATCTCGCATTAATTCGCGAAATAAGTCTCTATCTTCAGCTTGATTGATGGCGGAAAGTTTGGTTCCTAAAACCTCAACTTTACATTCCTCTAAAATTCCTGAATTTTGCAATTCTACCGCCATATTCAGTCCGGTTTGTCCGCCAAGTGTTGGCAAAAGAGCATCTGGACGTTCTTTGCGGATAATTCTGGAAACAAATTCCAGAGAAATTGGCTCGATGTAAACTTTATCGGCAATTTCTACATCCGTCATTATTGTTGCCGGATTAGAATTAATGAGTATCACACTGTAACCTTCTTCTCTCAAAGATAAGCAAGCTTGAGTTCCTGCGTAATCGAATTCTGCAGCTTGTCCGATGATGATTGGACCGGAACCGATTACTAATATTGTTTTTATGTCTGTACGTTTTGCCATCTTTAATTAGATAATTTTTTAGATTTAAATTCTTCCATCAACACAATAAATTCATCGAATAGGTAATTCGCATCTTCTGGACCTGGACTTGCTTCTGGATGATATTGTACGGAAAAACATGGGTGAATTTTGTGTTTCAAACCTTCATTTGTTTTGTCGTTTAAAGCAATATGTGTTTCTACTAAATCAGTGTTTTTTAAACTTTCTTGATCGACTGCATAACCGTGATTTTGCGAAGTAATCGCAACCTTTTGAGTTTTTAAATCTAGCACTGGATGATTTCCACCGCGATGTCCGAATTTTAATTTGAAGGTTTTTGCACCACAAGCTAAACCTATTAATTGATGCCCCAAACAAATTCCGAAAATTGGAACTTTTCCGAGTAAACCATTTATCATTTCAGATGCTCCCGCTACATCTTCTGGATCTCCTGGTCCGTTAGAAAGCATTATTCCATCAGGATTTATTAATAAAATTTCTTCTGCAGTTGTATCTTGAGAAACTACAATTACATCGCAATTTCTTTGGGTAAGTTCTCGTAAAATCCCCAATTTAGAACCGTAATCTACCAAAACCACCTTCAAACCTCGTCCTGGACTTGCATATGCGGTTTTTGTAGAAACTTGCTCCACTTGATTAATAGGGAAACTGGTATTTTTTAATGTTTCAATTACCAAATTTTCATCAGCATTTTCATTCACAATTTTCCCTTTTACAACGCCAGAATTACGAAGAATTCTTGTTAATCTTCGGGTATCAATTCCAGAAATTCCGGATAAATTTCTTTTTTTAAAAAACTCATCTAAAGACAATTGGCTTCTGAAATTGGAAGGGAAATCGCAAACTTCTTTAACGATTAAACCTTTTATTGCTGGTTCTATGCTTTCATAATCATCACGATTAATTCCGTAATTTCCGATAAGAGGATACGTCATGCACACAATTTGTCCGCAATAAGATGGATCAGAAATAAGTTCTTGATAGCCCGTCATTCCGGTATTGAAAACCACTTCTCCTTCAATCTCTTGATTAGCACCAAAACCTTTTCCGTGGAAAATTTCGCCAGATTCTAATATTAATTTTTTCTTCATTTTTACTTTTTATTCTTTAGAGTTATGAACAGAGCTTTAAAATATATATTTTAATTTCAATACCATGGTATTTATTCTTGATTCATTAAAACTCTTACTTACACTTATATCCTTTAATTTCTAACGCGCTTTTTAAAATGGCCATTCTTGCATAGACACCATTTTCCATTTGCTTAAATATTCTCGATCTTTCGCATTCTACAAGGTCTGAATCTATTTCTACACCTCTATTTATTGGTGCGGGATGCATTATTATTGAATTTTCTTTCATCATTTTTTCTCTTTCCTTTGTTAAACCAAAATTTTGAAGATATTGCGTCATATCCAAATCAGAATTTCCCTCGTGTCTTTCATGCTGAATTCTTAATAGATAAACGACGTCCATTTCTGCAATTAAATCGTCCATTGCAATATACTGTGCCTTGTTTTTTTCTTCCATCCAAATTTCTGGACCAGAAAAATAAACTTTGCTGCCCATTTTTTCTAAAGCAGATTGTAGAGAATGTGCTACTCTACTGTGCTGAATATCACCAATAATTGCTATTGTTAAATTTTCAAAGTTTCCAAACTCTTGTTGAATTGTCATTAAATCTAGCAAAGTTTGCGTGGGATGATTTCCCGTTCCATCTCCTCCATTGATGACTGGAATTTTTATATTTTCTAATTCTTTATAAAATTGATTTTTTGGATGCCGAATTACCACTGCATCTAAACCTATACTTTCCAAAGTTTTTACGGTATCATATAAAGTCTCGCCTTTACTTACAGAACTTTTAGAAACATCAAACGGAATTATTTTCATTCCTAGTCTGTGTTCAGCCATTTCAAAACTGCATTTTGTGCGGGTGCTGTTTTCAAAAAACAAATTGGCAACAAAAATATCTTTTAGAAAATTGCTGGTTTTTCCTTCTTTAAATTCATTAGCGACTTTTAAAAGTTCTAATAGTTCGGCTTTGGTATAATCTTCTGTTGTAAGCATTTCTAAATTTTAAACAAAAAAAAACGAAACTAAAAAAGTCTCGTTTATTTAAAAATATATTTGTGAACGGCAAAACCGCTTTCTCTAAAATCTGGCAATGGAAATTGTATTTTCATTGGCAGCAAAAGTAGGAAAAAATTCTGGTATTTGAAAATATTTATTAAAAATTTTGCAGAATGTGGATGTCTTCTTTGGTACCAAAAAATCAGTGAAACACAGAAATTAACCAGCAAATAGTACAATTTTGCTAATTTATTATATATTTGCTAAAAAGATATAGTTATGCCAAACTCTTGCCCAAAATGTACAGAAAAAAACGTTGTTAAAAGTGGAATTATCAACCAAAGACAACGGTTTTTATGCAAAGATTGCAACTACTATTTCACGGTGAAGAAACTGGGAAAGCAAATTGATGATTACGTAGTAACCAAAGTACTGCAACTGTACTTGGAAGGTTTGAGCTATCGTGAAATTGAAAGAATAATAGGTGTTTCTCACAACACGGTAAGCTCTTGGATCAAAAAATATAATATTACTAGACCACCGCATTCAGATTTTCATCCCGTTTACAAAGTTTTCAAGCAAAATGAACTAATTGAATATATGTCTAAAGAAGAAAATTTGAAAGGCTCTGGTTTAGTCATAACAGAATTTGGAGACAAATACATGATGATTAAATGGGAAAGGTTTAAAAAAAGTTAAGTATTTCTTTAGAACTCATTGTGTATATCTAAATTACATAAATATATATTAAATTTCTTTTATTGAATTAATAGTTTGAAATTCGTTTCATCAAAAAAACAAACTAAAAATTATTAATCTATGAAGAAAACTACATTTTTATTAGGAATCGTTTCTTCTCTTTGGTTTTCTAATCTGCTTATTGCACAGGAAGCAACAAATGCAGATTTACTAAAAAGAATAGAAGCATTAGAAGCTGAAAAGGCAAAAGTTAAAGATTGGGATGCAAGCATTTACGGTTGGGTAAGAACAGAATATAATTTTGATAGCAGACAATCTGCATACGCAAGAGAATATAATCTTAATCTCTATCCGCTTGATGAAAAATTAGATGCTAATGGAAAAGACATCAATGAAGCTGGAGCAAGCAATTTTTTAGCAATTACTACTAGAGTTGGTACCAAGTTTAGAGGTCCTGATGTTTGGGGTGCGAAAGCTTCCGCAAATATCGAAGCAGATTTTTTTGGCAACACAGAGCTTAATAAAACTTCTGGCGGCAGTGGAAGCACCGGTTTATTAAGATTAAGACATGCAACGGCAACTTTGGCTTGGCCAAAAACGGCAGTAACATTTGGACAAACATGGTATCCAGCTTTTGTACCAGAAGTTTATCCTGGTGTAGCCAATTTTAATACTGGAATTTTATTTAATCCATTTGGTTGGGCAGGACAAGTGAAAGTGGTGCAAAAATTAACACCAGAACTTAGTTTAAGTGTTGTTGCCTATAAAGACAGAGAATTTCAAACAGCAACTGCAACTGGAGCTTCTGCAAATAGTGCAACTTTCAATTCTTCTATGCCTACTTTCCATGGGCAATTACAATTTAAAAATAAAACGATAACTACTGGAGTTGGTGCAGAATACCAATCTTTAAAACCTGTGATAGAATCTGCGGGTTTGGTTTCAAATGAAACGGTAAATTCTACCATGCTTATGGGCTATTTTAAATATGCCAATGAAAAAATAATAGCAAAAGCGTATGGAATTACAGGTGGAAATCTTGCTCATATGGTTATGATTGGCGGTTTTGCAGGATATACAGAAGCAAACGGACAAGAATCTTATCAACCTACTAAAACCTCAGCATTTTGGGTAGATATCGCTAGTGCCAATACGAAAATTGCACCTGGAGTTTTCTTTGGATACACTAAAAATGATGGCGTAGATTCTGGGTACAAAAATTTATACGTTCGTGGAATCTCTGGAACACGCATTTTAGATAACATCTGGCGCGCATCTGCTAGAGTAGATTTTAAGCAAAACAAATTCGCAATCAGCCCAGAAATAGAATACACTGCTGCAAAATGGGGAGATATTAACTCAGAAGGAAAAGCCGAAAACAATCTAAAAGATGTAGGGAATTTCCGTGGATTGGTGAGAGTAATGTACTCTTTTTAATAACAAAAAAACTTTTAACAAAATAAATATGGATAATACAGTACAAAAAAAATCCTCAATTTTTAGCGTAATAACGGCTTCCTCTGTAGGAACGATGATTGAGTGGTATGACTTTTACATTTTTGGGAGTTTAGCAACCATCATTTCTATGAAATTCTTTCCACCTGGAAATGAGACCGCAGCTTTCCTTTCTACCTTAGCAACTTTTGCTGCAGGATTTGTGGTAAGACCTTTTGGAGCGCTATTTTTTGGAAGATTAGGCGATTTGATTGGTAGAAAATTCACCTTTATGCTCACCTTAATTTTAATGGGTGGTGCCACTTTTTTAATTGGTTGTATTCCCGCTTATGAAACCATCGGCTTTATGGCGCCAGTTTTAATTTTAACTTTAAGATTACTGCAAGGTCTCGCATTAGGCGGCGAATATGGTGGAGCTGCAACGTATGTTGCGGAACATTCGCCAACTGGAAAAAGAGGTTTTATGACGTCTTGGATTCAAACCACAGCTACAGTTGGGCTTTTTATCTCATTAATCGTCATCATGCTCACAAAATCTTCTATGAGTGCAGAAGCATTTTCAGATTGGGGATGGCGCGTTCCGTTTTGGGTTTCTATCATCATGATTATTATTTCTTTTGTAATTAGAAGAAAAATGTCTGAATCGCCAGTTTTTGCAAAGGCTAAAGAAGAAGGTAAAACTTCTAAAAATCCTTTGAAAGAATCCTTTGGCAATAAATTCAATTTTAAATTTGTTTTACTTGCATTATTTGGAGCTGTAATGGGACAAGGTGTAGTTTGGTATACTGGACAATTTTACGCAATGAGTTTCCTAGAAAAAGTAATGGGATTGTCTGAACAAGTAGGTTCTATAATGCTTTGGGGAATTGCCTTTGCTACACCGTTTTTCTTATTCTTCGGTTGGTTGAGTGATAAAATTGGTAGAAAATGGATCATGATGGCAGGTATTTTAGTTGCAATTGTTTCTTATAGACCCATTTATTCGGCGATGTATGAAGTAACTAATGTGAAAAATAAAACGGAAGTTGCAGATAAAACGGTTAAAACCGCAGAATTGAAAGTGGTTTCAGAAAGTATTACTGATAGCGTTTATGTTACATCAAAAGTATTTACCGATGGCACAACTTGGAAAGAAACGAAATCATTTGTTTTAGATGCCAATAAAATGCCGGTTGTAAACGATCTAGGTGAGAAGAAAATGGATGTGAAAATAGATGCCACTGTAAATAATGATGGAAAATGGACATTAATCTTTTGGATCTTTATTCAAATATTTTTTGTAACCATGGTTTATGGTCCAATTGCCGCATTTTTGGTAGAGATGTTTCCTGTGCAAATTCGGTATACATCCATGTCTTTGCCTTATCACATTGGAAATGGAATTTTCGGTGGATTATTGCCCGCTATTGCAACCGCATTAGTTCTCAATGCTAAAACTGCAAACAAAATAGCTGAAGCTGCAGGATTAGGTCTTGCCTTTGATAAACCTTATCTAGAAGGACTTTGGTATCCAATTATTATTGGTGCAGTCAGCTTACTTATCGGTGTAATTTATTTAAAAAATGGACACAACACCACTCACGATTAATTATTAAATTTAAATATTATGGATACTATAAAGAAAATTTTAGGAATAGTTTGGATTTTGATGGCACTTTTTGCAGGTTATTATCTGCTTCAAGAACAGTCTATCCCTAAATTTAAAACAGGCAAAACGGAGGATTTAATTCCCGCAATTATTTATACCTTTATCCTTTTACCAATTATTGTTGGTGGATTGGGTATCTTCGGATGGTATTCTTTGAAAGGAGAATATGCCGAAGAAAACATGTAAAATTTGATTTTTCAATGATATATTAAATTTCAGGGGCTTCAAAATCCCTGAAATTTTTTCAATTAAATTAATCTCTTCTTTATTAATGAAAAAGCGACATCAGCAAAAATTAGTTATTTTAAGTATTGCATTATTTATTTTATTTAATGCACCCATCTTATTGCTTTTCAACAGTTCTCAAAAAGCTTTTGGTTTCCCTTTAATTTATGCTTATTTATTTATAGTATGGGGAAGTTCTAGCCTAATGTCATTTATTATTTTCAAAAAATTTGATGAATAGTTATTTACTCTTTTCTCTGGTTATTCTTTATCTCGGACTGCTTTTCTTTATTGCCTATTATGCAGAGAAGAAAAATAGTGGTTTCTGGCTGAATAATCCCTACGTATATTCGCTCTCTTTAGCAGTATATTGCTCTGCTTGGACGTATTATGGAAGCATCGGAGTGGCTGCAAATCAGGGTTTAGAATATATGACCATCTATATTGGTCCCATCATCATTATTCCATCTTGGATCTACATCAATTCAAAAATTATCCGCATTTCTAGAGTTCATAAAATAAGCAGTATTGCAGATTTTATTTCTTTAAGATATGGAAATAGTCGGTCTTTAAGCGCAATCATTGCACTGGTTTGCATCTTTGCAATTATCCCGTATATCGGTTTGCAGATCAAAGCTATTTCAGAAACTTTTCATTTAATTACAAATACCAGCAATGTAAACAATGTCTTATACGATTCTGCAACTTATGTAGTATTAATCATCGCTCTATTTTCCTCATATTACGGCACAAAATACGTAGATGCTTCTGAAAAAAGATTAGGAATAATTTCTGCTGTTGCTGTAGAAAGTTTCTTAAAATTAATTTTCTTCATTATCCTCGGAATTTTTGTGGTATATGGCGTTTTCAATGGGTTTGAAGATTTATACAAACAAGCAGAAAAACTACCAGATTTTGCGGCAAAAAATACCATTAATGGTTTAGAAGGTGGCTTCAATTGGTTTCTACTTTCCATGCTTTCTATGTCTGCTATTTTTCTATTGCCACGTCAGTTTCACACAACAATTATAGAAAACAGAAAAGAAAAACATCTAAAAACTGCAATTTGGTTATTTCCCCTATATCTTTTAATATTCAATTTTTTTGTATTTCCAATAGCGTGGGGAGGAAAAATATTATTTTTAAATGAAAACGTAAACGCAGAATTATATTCCATACTTATTCCCCTGAAATTCGGAAATAAATTGATTGCGATGATGGTATTTTTTGGAGGATTAAGTGCTAGTATTTCTATGATTATTATCTCTAGTATTTCGCTGTCTATTATGCTTTCCAACAATATTATTATTCCCTATGGTTGGTTAGAAAAATTTAAAATAAATACAGAAACCAACAATACCAAAAATATTGTAAACATTAGAAAAATAGCTATTTTTTCGCTCATCATTATCAGTTTTATTTTTTATAAATATATGATTTTGGGCAAAAGTTTATACAGTATTGGCTTGGTTTCGTTTGTTCTTATTTCACAATTAGCACCTTCATTTTTTGGCGCAATTTTCTGGCGTCGCGGCAATTATTACGGTGCAATTTCAGGAATTATAGTTGGTGTCATTATTTGTTATTTTGGATTGATATCACCAAGTTTTTCCGAAAATTTTGATGAGAGTTTATTGTTTAATAATACTTTTTTCAACTTCTTTCATATTCCATATTTGTCTATCATTTCTCAGATTTTTTTCTGGAGTATTTTGGTAAATGCACTTCTATTTACATTAATTTCTGCCACCACTGTTTCCAATTATAGAGAAAGAAATTATGCGGAAATTTATGTAGACATCAATGATTATATCCAAAACCATGAAAACGCCTACATCTGGAAAGGACGAGCTTACATCTCAGATATTCAAAAGATTTTGGTTCGTTTTCTTGGACAAAAAAAGACCGAACAAGCATTGAAAATTTTTAATTTAAAATATAAAATTAATACTGAAAACAACACTGCAGATTCCCGATTTATAAAATTTTCAGAAAATCTTTTGAGTGGAAGAATCGGTACTGCTTCTGCAAAAATTTTGATTGAAAGCGTAACCAAAGAAGACAAAATTTCTTTACCCGAAGTATTGAAAATTTTGGAAGAATCTAAAGAAAACATATCCATCAACAAACAATTGAGCGAGAAATCTGATCAATTGTTAAAATTATCGGGTGATTTACAAAATGCAAACATAAATTTAATTGAAAAAGACCAGCAAAAGGACGAATTTTTAGATAGTGTAGCGCACGAACTTCGTACACCAATTACCGCCATTCGCGCTACTGGCGAAATTCTTTTGGATGATGAAGATATGCCGGCAGAAATAAAGAAAGAATTTTTGGAAAACATCATTTCAGAATCTGATCGTTTGAATGAAATCATCAATGATATTTTGTACTTAGATAAATTGGAAACGGGTGCAATGCAACTTCATATTAAAGAAAATAATATTGTAGAAACCTTTCAAAAAGCTTTAAAACCATTACTTCATCTATTCGACAAAAGAAGTCTTCACCATTCTGAAGTCCAACTTTTAAATAATGAAATTTTCAAATTTGATGAACAAAGAATGATACAAGTTTTTCAAAATATTCTCGGCAATGCCTTAAAATTCACCAATGAAAATGGAATGGTTCAGACAAAATTTATGGTAGTAAATGAAGAATTGAAAATTTCTATTTTTAATACAGGAAAAACCATTCCTGACGAAGATATAGATTATATTTTTGATAAATTCTATCAATCTAAAAATCAAAACCTCAGAAAACCAATCGGCAGTGGTTTAGGTTTAGCCATTTGCAAAAAAATAATGATTGCCCAAAAAGGAAATATCAAAGTAAAAAACAATGAAACAGGAGTAACATTTGATATGTATTTACCCATTAAAAATAACGAATCTGTAGAAATTGCAGAGGACAAAAATATAGATGAGATATGAAAAAAATACTAATTGCAGACGACGAACACAAAATCATCATGACTTTAGAATATGCTTTTAAAAAAGCCGGTTATGAAGTTTTTATCGCAAGAGACGGTTCCGAAGTTTTGGAATTGCTAAAGACAGAAATTCCAGATATAATTTTGCTAGATATTATGATGCCGAATATTGATGGATACACCACACTTTCTGAAATTAAAAAGAATGAAAATTTATCGAAAACAAAAGTCATTTTTCTTTCTGCAAAAACTGGTGAAGCAAACATAAAAAAGGGTTTAGATCTGGGTGCAGACGATTATATTACAAAACCTTACTCAATTAAAAAATTAACAGAACGAGTTGAAGAACTTTTAAAATAAAACATCATGAAAGCAAAGGAAATGTTTACGGAAAGTATCGCTCAAAAAGAAAATTTTTGGGCAGAACAGGCAGAGCAAATTGAATGGTTCAAAAAACCAACGCAAATATTAACCAATGATGGCGTAAATTACCCCACTTGGTTTGCAGATGGCGAACTCAACACCTGTTTTCTCGCGGTAGACAAACATGTAAAAGACGGATTTGGAGATCAAATCGCAATTATTTATGATTCACCAGTTACCAATAGAATTTTTAAATATACTTACAATCAAGTTTTAGAACACGTTTCAAAATTTGCCGGTGGTTTAAAAAAATTGGGTTTAGAAACTGGAGATACCGCCATAATTTATATGCCTATGATTCCAGAATCGGTTTTTGCAATGTTGGCTTGTGCAAGATTAGGCGTTACGCATTCTGTGGTATTTGGAGGTTTTGCACCACAAGAATTAGCAATTAGAATAGATGATTGTCAACCAAAAGCAATCATCACCGCAAGTTCTGGTATGGAAGTTTCGCGTAGAATTCCGTATTTACCTTTCGTGAAAGAAGCCATTACAATGTCGGAACATCAACCCAATCACATTATTGCATTTGATAGAAAACTGCTCGGAAATCGTGTTGATTTTAAAAGTGATCCCACTTTGGTAGATTTCGAAAAACTAATGACAGAATCTGAACCAACGGATTGTGTTTCTGTAAAATCTACACATCCACTGTATATATTATACACTTCTGGAACCACAGGAAAACCGAAAGGTGTTGTTCGTGATAATGGTGGACATGCTGTTGCAATGAAATTTTCTATGCAAAATATTTACGGTGCAAAAGAAGGCGAAACATTTTGGGCAGCTTCCGATATTGGTTGGGCAGTTGGACATAGTTACTCGGTTTACGGACCTTTAATTAATAGAAATACAACGATAATTTTTGAAGGAAAACCTATTGGTACACCAGATGCGGGAACTTTTTGGCGAGTAATAGAAGAGCATAAAGTTTCTGTAATGTTTACGGCACCAACAGCGATTAGAGCCATTAAAAAAGAAGATCCCGATGGAAATTTTGTAAAGAAATACGATTTATCATCTTTAAGAACTCAGTTTTTGGCAGGTGAAAGATGCGATGTTGCAACGCTGGATTGGTATGATGAATTTGTGGGCGTTCCTGCAATAGATCATTGGTGGCAAACGGAATCTGGCTCGCCAATGTTAGGATTGATGCCTGGAATTGAGGATGTTAAAATAAAAAGAGCATCCGCAGGAAAACCAATTCCAGGATATGATATTAAAAT
Source organism: Frigoriflavimonas asaccharolytica (assembly GCF_013294015.1). Lineage (GTDB taxonomy): Bacteria > Bacteroidota > Bacteroidia > Flavobacteriales > Weeksellaceae > Frigoriflavimonas > Frigoriflavimonas asaccharolytica. The sequence goes on along the minus strand of NZ_JABSNO010000006.1, from coordinate 109,587 downwards.
TTTCAGCGAAGAAGGTTATGAATTAGAATCTCATCATGAAGGATATTTGGTGATCAAACTTCCATTGGCACCAGGAGCGATGATGGGAATTTGGGGCGATCCAGAACGTTTTAAATTTGGATATTTATCTAGATTTCCAGGATATTACTTTTCTGGAGATGGCGCAATAAAAGATGAAGATGGCTACGTTTTCGTAACGGGAAGAGTTGATGACGTGATTAATGTTGCGGGACACCGGCTTTCTACCTCAGAAATGGAAGAGGTAGTTTCTGGCCACAAAGAAGTGGCTGAATGTTGTGTAGTTGGGATTGATGACGATTTGAAAGGTCAAGTTCCTTTTGCAATTGCGGTGCTAAAATCTGGTTCTAAGATTGATGAAAAAGTTTTGGAAAAAGAGATCGTACTTTTAATTCGAGAAAAAATTGGTGCGGTTGCAAGTATGAAAAACGCAATGGTAGTGAATCGATTACCAAAAACACGTTCTGGAAAAATCCTAAGAAAACTCATCCGAACAATGCTTGATGGAAAAGACTATCAAATGCCATCAACAATTGATGATGAAAGTATTGTAGAAGAATTGCAGGTGAAAATGGATGAGTATAAATTGTAATTGGTCGATTTTATGAAAATTGAGAATAGAAATAGATAAAAACAGATATTGCTTCAACAGTTCGGAATTTCCAAAAAGTTCAAATATAATAAGCCTAACAAAAAATAATAGAAGTAAAACTGAAACAATAATCTCTAAAAAATTATGAACAAAGACCAAACTATTTCAGTCGATTTTATAAAGCAGATAAAACAGCAAATTTTATCGAGCAGATATGTTGTGGCTAAAATTGCAAATGCAGAATCTTTGAAATTGTACTATTCTATTGGAAAATCTGTTGAAGAACAAGCTCAAATAGAAAATTGGGGTGCAAAAGTTTTAGAAATGGTTTCAGCAAGATTGCAGCAAGAACTACCTGGTTTAAGAGGTTTTTCGGCTTCTAATCTAAAAAAAATGAGGCAATTTTATAAGCGTTGGAATACCTCTATTGTAATTGGATCGTTACCGACGAACCGATTGGAAAATAAAACAGAAATAATTGAAAATGAGGTAAATAGAATCGGTTCGTTACTAACGAACCAAATGAAAGATGAAGAAAATATAAACGCCTTTTATTCAATTTCATTCACCCATCATTTTGAAATTATATCTGCTATTAAAAATGAAGAATATTGCTGGTATTACATTAAAAATACAGCAGGCAATTTTTGGACGGTTGCTCATCTGAGAAACGAATTGAAAAATAAAAGCCATTTGCAAAATCACAAATTGCCCAATAATTTTGAAAAGTCAATGCCTAATAATTTATCAAAAAGAGCAATAAATACTTTTAAAGACCAATATTTATTGGATTTTGTAAATGTGGAAGATGCAGATGACGATATAGACGAGCGAATTTTAGAACAAAAAATTATCCTGAATATTAAAAAATTTTTGATGGCTTTAGGAAACGACTTTACTTTTATGGGAAATCAATACCGATTGAAAGTATCTGATGATGAGTACTTTGTAGATTTGCTATTTTTTCATCGAGGATTACAATCACTGGTTGCTTTTGAACTAAAAAAAGGAAAATTTAAACCTGAATATATTGGCAAGATGAATTTTTATCTTTCTGCACTAGATGATTTGGTAAAGCAGCCACACGAAAATCCGTCAATCGGTATTATTCTTTGCAAAGAAAAAGACGATAGAAAAGTAGAATATAGTTTTAGAGATTTTAGCAAACCAATGGGAGTTTCTACTTATAAAACTTCTGAAAAATTACCGCCAGAATTGCAAAAAGCATTACCAGATGCAAAAACTCTTAAAAAATTGTTAGATTAAAAATTTAATTATGAAAATAGAAAGTGTACTTATTAAAAACGAAAATATTCAAAAGAAAACGAGTCGTAACTAGCCCTGATTGAAGTGGAAATCCTGACATTGCGTGCGAGAAAATTCAACGGATAACTTCCGTTCTCGCAATGGCAGATTGAAACGGAAAGCAGGTTCCCGGCTCTAAAATAAAATATTAACAACGAAAAAAATACTATGAAAAATTACGAGATTCACGACCTTCCAGATTACTTCAAACAGTACAAAAAATCCATCAAAAACCCGAAAAAATTCTGGGACCAAATTGCCGATGAAAATTTTGTATGGTACCAAAGATGGAACAAAGTGGTAGAATATGACATGCAAGAAGCCAAAATAAAATGGTTTAAAAATGCAAAACTAAACATTACCAAAAATTGTATAGATAGACATTTAAGCCAACGCGGCGAGAAAACGGCCATTATCTTTGAACCCAACGACCCGAAAGAGGAAGCCCAACATATTTCTTACAGCGAATTGCATTCTCGTGTTTGTAAAACTGCAAACGTACTGCGAGATCTTGGCGTAGAAAAAGGCGATAGAGTCTGTATTTATCTGCCAATGATACCAGAATTGGCTATTACAATGTTGGCTTGTGCAAGATTGGGCGCAGTTCACTCTGTAATTTTCGCAGGATTTTCTGCTAATGCAGTTCAATCCCGTGTAAATGATTGCGAAGCTAAATTGATCATCTGCTCGGATGGAAGTTTTCGGGGTACGAAGGCAATTAATCTAAAAGTAATTATAGATGATGCTGTGGAAAAATGCCCAACTGTAGAAAAAGTTTTGGTAGTAAAAAGAACTGGCGGCGAGGTAAAAATGAAAGAAGGCCGAGATATTTGGTTAGAACCTCTTTACGAAAAAGCACCTGCAGATTTTATTTCCGTGGTGATGGATGCAGAAGATCCCTTGTTCATTTTATACACTTCCGGTTCTACAGGAAAACCGAAAGGAATGCTGCATACAACGGCAGGTTACATGGTTTATACGGCTTATACTTTTAAAAATGTTTTTAATTATAAAGAAAACGACATCTATTGGTGTACCGCAGATATTGGTTGGATTACCGGTCATTCCTATATTTTGTATGGTCCACTTGCAAATGGTGCAACAACGGTTATTTTTGAAGGTGTTCCCACTTATCCAGAGCCAGATCGTTTTTGGGAAGTGGTAGAAAAACATAAAATTACGCAATTTTATACGGCACCAACTGCTATTCGTTCATTGGCGAAAGAATCTTATGAATGGGTAGAAAAACACGATTTATCTAGTTTAAGAGTCATAGGATCTGTTGGAGAACCTATTAATGATGAAGCATGGCATTGGTACAACGATCATGTTGGGAAGAAAAAATGCCCAATTGTAGATACTTGGTGGCAAACCGAAACTGGAGGAATTATGATTTCGCCATTGCCATTTGTAACGCCTACAAAACCAACTTATGCCACATTACCATTACCCGGAATTCAACCCGTTTTGATGGATGATAAAAGAAATGAAATTACTGGAAATCAGGTAGATGGTAATTTATGCATCCGTTTTCCTTGGCCAGGAATTGCACGTACCATTTGGGGCGATCATCAAAGATACAAAGAAACCTATTTCACAGCATTTCCAGGGAAATATTTCACGGGTGATGGTGCTTTGAGAGACGAAGTTGGCTATTACAGAATTACAGGAAGAGTGGATGATGTCATTATCGTTTCTGGACATAATTTGGGAACTGCACCGATTGAAGACAGTGTAAATCTACATCCAGCTGTTGCAGAATCCGCAATTGTTGGCTATCCGCATGATGTGAAAGGGAGTGCTTTATATGGTTATGTAATTTTAAAAGACAGTGGCGAAGATCGTGATCGGGATAATTTAAGAAAAGAAATCAACAACGTAATTTCTGAAACCGTAGGACCAATTGCGAAATTGGATAAAATACAGTTTGTTTCTGCCTTACCAAAAACCCGATCTGGAAAGATTATGAGAAGAATTTTGCGAAAAATTGCAGAAGGCGATTTCTCTAATTTCGGGGACACTTCTACTTTGTTAAATCCTGAAATAGTAGAGGAAATTAAGAATGAAAAGATTTAAAATATTACTTTAAAAATATATTCAAACCTTCAACGTCTTTTTATTATTTAATTTGTTTTTTGTAATTTTACTCAATTAATAATTTGATAATGAAAACAGGTGAAAAAGTAAAAGTATCCCCCGAACTAACAGGTTTAGGAGAATGGATTGAAGGTTTGATTATTAAAATTAGAAACAATCCATTTTTAGGAATTGAAATTGCCATTAAGGATAGTGTCGGAAGAATATTTTTTGGAGAAGAAAAGTATTTTAAAACCTTAAACTAATGTACGCAATCAGTTTTGACATGATGGTTTCTGACCTTAAAAAATACTATGGAGAACCTTACAATAATGCATATTATGAAATAAGTAATATTTTGGAAGGTTTTAATTTCTTTAGAACTCAAGGAAGTGTTTATTTAAGTGATCTTAACGATTTGGCAAATTTAGTAGATGCAATAGATGCACTCACAGACAAAGAATGGTTTGCTAATTCTGTAAGAGATTTAAGGGCTTTTAAAACCGAAGATTGGAGTAATTTCACAGCGAGAGCAAAAAGAAAAGCAACTAATTTATAGGTGTTTTTAAGGCTAATGATTCCTGAAATAAAGGAAATATAAGATTTAAGAATTTCAAAATACATATTGAAACCTTGCAGAAATGTGAGGTTTTTTTTTAAATAAATGGAATTTCACCATTAAAATTTGGTTAAGAAATTAAGGTCATTAAGATTTCACACGGAAATTAAAAACTAATGTGCGCTTATATTCTGTTTAATAGTCTAAAATTTAACTTATGTGTTAGAAATAAAATGAAACTGAATTCTCTTAATCCCTTCATCATTCTTAATGGTAAAAGTTTCATTTAAAAAGCCCCAAAAATCCATCTTTATAACTCGCAGAAACTTCTATTTCTGCACCATCTTGTAAAAGAATTTCGCCGTTCTTATGATAAGATTTTACAAAAGTTGTATTCACAATATGCGAACGATGAACCCGCACAAAAGGCTTTTCTAACAAATCATCGAAATGTTTCAGAAAGCGACAAACCATTTTTTTTGTACCGTCAATTAAATAAACTTGAGTGAAATTTCCATCTGCTTGTAGCCGAACAATATCTTCCGTTTTCACCACATCAAAACCTTGTAAAGTGGGCAAAATGAGTTGCTGTTTTTCTGGTTGTAATTTGAGATTTTCTAATAGAATTTTATTGCGATTAAAACTTTCCTTCTTCTCTACACTTTCTACAACTTTATTCACCGCCAAAATTAATTCTTGAATGTCAATCGGTTTCAAAATATAATAACTCGCAGATTTATTTAATGCTTGCAAAGAATACTCGGAAAACGCTGTGATAAAGATCGTTTCATAAGAAAATTCACTCGTTGCTTCTAGCACATCAAAAGCATTTCCGAAAGGCATTTCTACATCCAAAAACACCAATTGAGGTCGTTTTTCTGCGATTAAAGGAATGGCTTCTTTGATGTTTTCTGCTTCCCCCAAAATCTCAACTTGCGGACAATATTTGGTGAGATAATTCCGCAGAACTTCTCTTGCAATCTTTTCGTCGTCTATTATTACTGCTGATATTTTCATATACTTGAAATTCGAGGTTTGTGGTTAAATGTTCAAAGTTTTAAACCCATAGAGGACAAAATTATCTAAATTATTTAATAACATCTGTGCAAATCTGTGAGATCTGTGGGCAAATTTTCCGCACAGATTTCACAGATTTACACGGATATTTTGCTGATAAAAAAAAAACATTGGTCGCCAATTGAAAATAAAAATCTATTGTTTTATTCTAAATTCATTTTCAATTCCACCAAAACACCATTCTCAGAATCTTTTACCTCACAAATGATATTTCTTTTATACAAATCATTCAGCAGTTTTATACGTTCCAAAGTATTTTTCATTCCGCGTCCTTCTCGATTTTTTTGGTGTTCAGTTTTTTGTTTTTTACTTTCTTCAATGCCAATTCCATTATCTTCGATAGTGATTTTTAAAGTATCTATTTCTTTTTCAAAATTTAGTTTCAGAAAACCTTTTTCGGTTCTATACCGCAATCCGTGCCAAATTGCATTTTCTAAAAAGGGTTGAATCTTCATTCCTGGAATCAACAAATTTTGCTGATTCAAATTTTCATTTACCGTAATTTCAAACTCAAATTTATCAGTGAAACGTGTTTTTTCAAGGGAAAGATAATTGGTCAATAAATCTAATTCTTGCGAAAAAGGAATGAAATCTTCCGTAGAATTTTCCATCACGCCACGCATTAATTTTGAAAATTTGGTTAAATATTGGTTCGCTTCCAATTCATTATTGGTTGCAATAAATTGATTAACAGAATTTAAACTATTAAAAATAAAATGCGGATTCATTTCTCTTCGCAGAGATTGCAAGGCGATTTTTTTGTTTTTAATCTGCACTTTCTTCAAGGTTTTAAAAATGAAAAATACCAAGCCAGAAAGTAAAAGCAACGCAGCAATTAATGCATAATTAAAGATATTTTTCTTCCGAATGAGTTCATCTTTCAATTGCTTTTCCTTTTCTAGAAGAGCAATCTTATTTTCCGTTTCTTCCAAAATTTTTGAATCCACTAAACCTCGATCGTTTTGAACCAGATTGGGCAATTTTGCCAAGAAATCTCTATATAAAAGCATTGATTCTGTAGTATTTCCCGCAGATTGGTATAAACTATCGAGTTTTTCTACAGATTTTTGGGCTTCCAAAGTGTGGCCTTTTTCCAACGAAATTTGATACGCATTTTTAAATAATTTGATCGCTTCATTCACATCATTTTTTTGTAAATAAATATCTGCCAATTCTTGAATTTGATTTACATTTTCTTCAGAATTTCCTTTTACAAAATCTTCTTTTAAAACTTGTTTTTTAACCTCAATTGCTTTATCAAAATTTTTATTATCTACATATAAATCCGTCATTTTTTGGTTGATAACAATGGCTTGACTTGGTTGCGAAGTTTTAGAAATTTCGTAGGCATTATTCAGGTTTTCTGCAGCTTTCGGAATGTTTTTTTGTTGAACATTAATTTCTGCGAGGTTAGAATAATCTTTAGCCAATTCATCAGAATTAGAAGATTCATCATTCAAAATTATATTTCCTTGAACGGCTTTTTCCTTCGCTTCCAAAGATTTTGAAGCAACCCGAGAATAATCGTTTCTGTTTGTAATTTCTTGCTTTTTAGATTTGCTAAAACTTGCCGCTTTTTCATAATTTGCGGCAGCACTTTTGGTTTTATTTTGGCTTTCTTGGGTTTGCGCTAATTTTCTGGAAACAGTGGCTAAACCATTTTTATCTTTAGTTTTTTCGTAAATATTTTTTGCTTTATTTAAATTCTCTTCGCTTTTAGAAAAGTTGCTTTGATTAAAATAAGTATCTGCAATCGAAATATAAATTTCCGCTTGTTTTTTTACATCATTGTTTTTGATGGCATTTTCTAATTGATTGGATTGGCTTTTAATTTCAGACACTACATTTGAATTTTGCGCAGAAAAAATTCCACCAAAAGACAAAAGGAAAATCAGGAAATAATTTTTAAAAATTTTCACAATACAAAGATAGATATATAAATTGTCTATCAAATACGCTTCACCAAGTGAAAAGCGAGATTCACCAAGTTTGCCAAAAATCGCTGCTTCATAATCCTAAATTTGCTTCATCATTAAACAAAAATATTATGAAATCGCTAACATTCATCGCACTTTTAAGCATTAATACAATTTGCTATTCTCAAGTTTCTGGTAATATAAATTACAGAACAATTAACGATTTTTCGCAAAATGCAGTCGTTGTAAGTCCACCAAGAGATGGCGAAATTTACATCAACGTGAAAGGAATGGCCAATGTAAAAGCAGACCAATTTGTTGCTATTTTCAGCGTTACGCAAACGGGAAAAACGCAAACTGAAGCCAATCAAATTATAGATGAGAGAATTTCTGAATCTTTAAAACAGATTAAACTTCAAAAAAACGTGGAAATTTTTACAGATATGATTTCGTTTGTGCCAGTTTACGATTACGAAACCGTGAGAAAATTGTTTAGTAAAAGAACCTACAACGAAATTCCAAAAGGTTTTGAAATTAAAAAAAACATTCATATTAAATTTTCTAATGCGCAACAATTAGATGGTTTTATAAAAAATCTTGCAGAAAATGAAATTTACGATTTGGTTCGCGTAGATTATTATTCCACAAAATTAGACGACATAAAAAAAGAAGTTTCAGCCAAAGCAAAAACGATGCTTGCAGAAAAAGTAAAAAGTTACGAAACTATTGCTGCTCAAACTTTTATAAACGAAGATAAAACATTTTCCGATGGTTTCATCACCAAACTACCGGTGGAAATGTACAAATCTTATGAAGCGTACAACAGTTCTTCGCTCGATCTTGTTCGTTCCTCGAATATCAATCAGGTTTCAAAAAATTCAACCATTTATTATCAACCTATTTTCGATAAAGATTTTGATTTTGTACTAAATCCTGTCGTTTTAGAACCCGTCATTCAGATAATGTACGAGGTGAAAATGAAGATTAAAAAAGTGCAGACCAACAAGAAAGAATATTTAATAATGAATTCTAATGGCGATTTAAAATCATTCAATATTCCAAAATAAACCATTCACCAAGTGAAAACCCCGATTCACCAAGTTTGGAAATTTCGGGGCCATTATTTTGATAGTTTTACTACAGAAATCAACAAATACTTCTACAATGAAATCCTATTTCTTCATCCTAATCCTCTCTTTTTCATTCTTAAATGCACAAGAAATTAAAAAAGAAATCACCGTAAAACAAGCCACCGTTTTTTTGCAAGGCGCCAAAGTTTTTGGAAACACTCAAGTGAATTTAAAAAAAGGCAGAAACCTGGTGAAAATCATCAATCTTCCTAATGATTTAGATGAAAACACCTACAAAATCAATTTAGAAAAGAACACTACTCTACTTTCTATCACGCCTTTTAATAATTATTTGAAAGCAAATGAATTGTCTGAAGTGGAAAAAAAATTGGATGTTGAACTCAAGAAAAATCAGAGGTTAATCAATCTTTTAAATATTAAAATTAATGCTCTTTCTGGCGAAAAAAACATCATTAATGATAATCTAAAAATTTCTACCAATGATAAATCTACACCGCAAGAACAATTGATAAAACTCACTGAATTTTATGGAAAAAGAATGCTGGAAATAGAAAACCAACTCTATTTGCTGAATGAAGAAAAGTCTGCTTTAAATGAAAATGTATCAAAATTCAACAAACAATTGGCAGAAGAGCAAACCAATAAAAATTTGAATAAAAAAGAATTGATTTTAGAAATTCTTGCCGAAAATGACATGAATTTTGATTTAGGTGTAAGCTACATTGTTGCAAACGCAGGTTGGGTTCCATCTTATGATTTGAAAGCAATTTCTACCAAAAAACCTCTAGAAATAATTTATAAAGGAAAAATTTATCAAAAAACAGGACAAGATTGGACCAATATAAAATTATTTGTTTCTACCTACAAACCAACTTATAACCAAAATCGCCCAATTTTATCACCACTTTATGTTGCAGAATATACGGCTCATAATTATGATGAAGTAAAAAAAGGTTACGCAGAAAAATCTGTTTCAATGGAATCTAATTCTTATCAAATGCGACAAGATGCAGCACCAGTTCAAATTCCTGTAGCGACGGTTTCAGATAATCAAATGAATGTTTTGTATGAGCTGAATTACAAGCAAAATATCATGAGCCAAGAAAAGGAACAATACGTAATTCTGGACAAGAAAACTGTGGATGCAACCTACAAATATCACGTTGTTCCGAAAATAAATAATCAAGTTTTCTTGATGGCATTTGTGAAAAACTGGCAAAATTTGAACTTGATTTCTGGAGAAGCGAATATTTATTTTGAGGAAAATTACATCGGCAAAACCAATATTACAAGCAATTATGTAAAAGATGAATTCCCAATTTCTTTAGGAGTTGATGAAAGAATTGTGGTGAAAAGAATTAAAGTTGAAGATAAAACTTCGCAGAAAATCCTGAATTCTAACAAATGGGAAACCGAAACTTTCCAAACAAGCATCAGAAATAATACGAAAGAAACCATAGAATTAGAGATTTTGGATCAACTTCCAATCAGCGAAAATTCAAAAATATCGGTGAAATCTTTAGAAATTGGCAACGGAGTTTTAGACGAGAAAACAGGAAGTATTCTTTGGTCCAGAAACATTTCGAGTGGGGCAACCGAAAAAATTGATCTTTCTTACGAAGTAAAATATCCGAAAGAAATGCAGATTAGGTATTATCAAAGGTAGAAGTCGGAAGTTGGAAGACCGAAGACCGAAGATGGAAGATGGAAGACTAAAAGATAAAATTGAGAATTAAAATCAAATAAACCCAAAACAATTTCTACATACTTAAAACCTCTGACTTCGGACTTCGGACTAAATAAACAACAACTTAAAATAAAACATTATGAAAAAGAACTTTTTAATCACAGGAATTTTAGCAAGTACAGTTCTTGCTTTTGCATCAGTAAAATTGGGAAATAAAACAGAAATAAACCATCGAAATTCTGTAGAACCAAAAATTGAAAATCCAATTTCTGCAAATAATTTAGCGGAAAACACCATTCAAGTTGCTATTTTATTAGACACTTCCAGTTCTATGGACGGTTTGATCGATCAAGCGAAATCTCGACTTTGGAACATTGTAAATACTTTGACCACTTTGAAATACAACGGAAAAGCACCAAAAATAGAAATCGCCTTGTACGAATATGGAAACGATGGAATTTCGGACAAAAATTGGATACGAAAAGTAACACCTTTAACGCAAGATTTAGATTTAATCTCTGAAAAATTATTCGCCTTAAAAACCAATGGCGGAACCGAATATTGTGGTGCAGTAATTAAAGATGCTACATCACAATTAGAATGGAATAATTCTGACAAAAGCATGAAATTGGTTTATATCGCAGGAAATGAAGCCTTCGATCAGCAAGGAATTAATTATAAAGAAGCAATTGCAGATGCGAAAAAGAAAAATATTTTCATCAATACTATATTCTGCGGAAACAGAGAAGAAGGAATCCGAACTTTCTGGCAAGATGGAGCGACACAAGGTCTTGGAAAATATTTCAACATAGATTCTAACCAAAAAGTAGTGTTTATTGCAACTCCGTACGATGATAAAATTTCCGATTGCAACGTGAAATTAAACGAAACATACATCAGTTACGGAAGCCAAGGAATGGAGAAAAAAAGAATGCAAGCAGTACAAGATCAAAATGCAGCATCAATGTCTAAAGCAAATGCTGTAGAAAGATCGGTTGCAAAAACAAAATCTGCTGCATACAAAAACGAATCTTGGGATATGGTGGACAAAGCAGAAAGCGACAAAGATTTTTTAGGAGAAATTAAAAACGAAGAACTTCCCGCAGAATTACAAGGAAAAACCAAAGCAGAAATTGCTAAAATAGTAGATAAAAACAGCAAAGAGAGATCTAGCTTACAAAAACAAATTTCAGAATTGGCGGTAAAAAGACAAACATTCATTGATGCAGAACTTAAAAAACGTGGAAATTCTGAAAGCGATGATTTAGGAAAAGCCATAGAAAAATCTATCTTAGAAATTGGCTCTAAAAAAGGATATACTTTGTAGAAATTCTTTAAATCAAACCACATTAACCTTGCAGAAATGCGAGGTTTTTTTCTTTAAAAAGGAGAGAAATTTACAATTAAGATTTTGTTAAGCGATTAAGGTTATTAAGATTTACGACGGAAATTATAAACTAATTTGCCCTAATGTTTACTTTATAAACACACTAATTCAACTTATGTGTTAAAAAAAATCTGCAATATTTCAAAAAACTTTGTAGTGAATTTTAGTACTTAAACATTAACTTTGGTTTTCAAAATAAAAATTTGACAAACAAAAATCTTGATGCCCAAATAATAATCATTGGTGGAGGTTTAGCCGGACTTACTTCTGCTATACATTTGTCAAAATTGGGTTTTAGCGTCATTGTAGTAGAAAAAAATTCTTATCCGAAACACAAAGTTTGTGGTGAATACATTTCTAATGAAGTTTTACCCTATTTTTCTTGGTTAAATTTAGATATAGAATCACTAAAACCAACACACATCACCGATTTTCACTTCAGTTCAGAATCTGGGAAAATGATAAAAACCAAACTTCCATTGGGCGGTTTTGGCATCAGTCGTTATACTTTAGATTTTGAATTGTACAAAAAAGCGCTTTCTCAAAACTGCAAGATTCTGCAAGAGCAAGCAAATGAGGTTCATTTTAAAGATGAAATTTTTGAAGTACAATTATCCAACGGTAAACTTTTAAAATCTAAAATAGTTCTCGGAAGTTTCGGAAAAAGATCTAATTTAGATGTTGAATTGAAACGGAATTTCATCACAAAAAAATCGCCTTGGCTTGGAGTAAAAGCACATTACAAAGGAAATTTCGCTGATGATTTGGTTGGATTACACAATTTTCAAGGTGGTTATTGTGGAGTTTCGAAAGTAGAAAATGATAGGATTAATATTTGTTATTTAACGGATTATAAATCATTTAAAAAGTATAAAAACATTGATGAATTTCAGCAAAAATTACTTTCTAAAAATCCATATTTAAAAGAAATTTTAGAAAATTCTGAAATAATTTTTGAAAGACCATTAACGATTAGTCAAATCTGTTTTGATGAAAAGGAAAACGTAGAAAACCATATTTTAATGATCGGCGATACCGCGGGTTTAATTCATCCACTCTGCGGAAACGGAATGGCAATGGCAATTCACAGCGCAAAATTGGCATCAGAAGAAGTTGCAAAACTTTTAATAAATGAAATCACCCGAACTGAAATGGAAAAAAACTATGCTAAAAATTGGGACAAAAACTTCAAAAGCAGGCTGCAATTTGGTCGAATTTTAGGAAAAACTTTTGAAAATGCTACACTTTCTGAAATCTTAACCAAAAGCATTACGTATCTTCCATTTTTACTTCCATTTATTATCAAAAAAACACATGGCAAAGAAATACTTTAAACTCAAAGTTTAAAATGAAAATCATCCGTGCAAATCTGTGAAGTACAAATCGAATTTTAAAATAAAAAGTTAAAACAGTAATCCCTGCAAACCTGTGATATCTGTGAGCAAATTTTCAAAAAATTTTTCAATAATTAAAAAACTATCCACAAAAATATGCCTTTAGATACAACATATAGAACAGATTTAGAAGAATCTATGGACGATTTTTCCATGGATAATGAAGGTTTGGTAACTGCTCTAGACGATATCGCAAGAATAAATCATCTTTTGGGTGGAAATTCCGTTACTTTAAATGGAGTAAAAAAAATCATAAAAAATCTACCAAATACAAAAGAAATTACGATTATGGATTTCGGTTGTGGAAACGGCGATATGCTAAGAATGCTTTCGGATTATGGCAAAAAAAACAATCTAAAATTTAATCTAATAGGAATTGATGCCAACGAAGCCACCATTCGTCACGCAGAATATTGCAGCAAAAACTACGACAACATCAGCTATTTAGCCGAAGATATATTTTTGTTCAATTTTTCTAAATTTAGTATAGATATTGCACTAATTACACTTACCTTACATCACTTTAAAGACAAAGAAATTTTAAATTTAATGCAAGTTATTTTTAAAATCGTCAACAAAGGTATTATCGTAAATGATTTAGAAAGAAGCAAAATAGCTTACCGACTTTTTCAAGCCATAATTTTCGTTTTTAGATTAGAAAAAATGACTGCAAATGATGGTTTAATTTCTATTTTAAGAGGATTTAAAAAGCAAGATTTAACCAAATTTTCTAAAGAATTAGGTTTTAAAAATTACAGCATCAAGTGGAAATGGGCTTTTCGTTGGCAGTGGATTATTGAGAAGTAAAAATTAATAAAGAAAATGAGATTGCTTCGTACCTCGCAATGACAGTTCACTGTTTTTGCTTTGTAAAAGGAGATTCTCGCAAAGAAATATGAGCGTAAAAATAGTAACAGTAGCCAAACAATTACCAAAATTTTCTCGGAAAACATCCGAGGTTTTGCCGTTTTTAGACCAATGGCTTTTCGGACAAGAAGATCGTTTCAAAAGAAAAATAAAAAAGATTTTTGAAGGAGCTGCAGTAGATGAACGCTATTCTATAATGGATCCAGCGGAAGTATTCACCGCAACATCATTCGAGCAAAAAAATAATATCTACGCAAGAGAAGTTGTTCTTTTAGGCGAAAAAGTTTTGGAAAAGGCTTTAAAAAAAGCAAATTGGGATCCTCAAAGTTTAGATTACATCATCACTGTAAGCTGCACCGGAATTATGATTCCTTCTTTAGACGCTTATTTAATTAATAAATTGAATCTTCGCCAAGATATTGTGAGATTGCCAGTTACAGAAATGGGATGTGCAGCAGGAGTTTCTGGGATTATTTATGCTAAAAATTTCTTACAAGCAAATCCTGGTAAACGTGCCGCGGTAATTGCTGTAGAAGCGCCAACTGCTACCTTTCAATTAGAAGATTTTTCTATGGCAAATATGGTAAGTGCAGCCATTTTTGGCGATGGTGCAAGTTGCGCATTGTTAAGTTCTTACGAAGAAGATTTGGGCCCGAAAATTTTGAGCGAAGAGATGTATCATTTCTACAATAATGAACATATGATGGGTTTTCAACTCACCAATTCTGGCTTGAAAATGATCTTAGATATTGAAGTTCCCGAAACTATTTCTGAACATTTTCCAGATATTGTGCATCCATTTTTAGCGAAACAAAATCTGAAAGTAGAAGATTTAGATTATTTAATTTTTCATCCAGGTGGCAAAAAAATTGTGCAAATGGTAGAAGGTTTATTTAAAGATTTGGGTAAAAATATAGATGATACCAAAGAAATTTTGCGACTTTACGGAAATATGAGCAGCGCCACAGTTTTGTATGTTTTAGAAAATATAATGGATAAAAATCCGCAGAAAGGCGAAAAAGGTTTGATGTTAAGTTTCGGACCTGGATTTTCTGCGCAAAGAGTATTATTAGAATGGTAGAAAATAAGCAAAAATATTGGGCAATAATTTTAGGCGGAAGTTCTGGTTTAGGCTTGGCTTCCGCGAAAAAATTGGCGCAAGATGGTTTTAACATTTGCATTGTTCATAGAAATGCGCGTTCAGAAATGGCAGAAATTTTACAAGAATTTGAAAAAATAAAATCTCAAAATATTTCTTTTGTAAATTTTAATCTAGATGCTTTAAATATTGATAGTCAGCAAAAAATTATTTCAGAATTTAAAGAAGTTTTGGGTGAGGCTAAAGTAAAAATTTTGGTTCATAGCATTGCAAAAGGAAATCTGAAAGCGATGGTTTCCGAGGGCGATTCTATATTAAGTTCGGATGATTTTATGATTACCTTCCAAGCGATGGCAGTCAGTTTGTACGATTGGACGCAACTTTTATTTCAAAATAAATTATTTGCAGAAGACGCTAGAATTATAGCTTTCACAAGTGAAGGCAGCAGCAAACCTTGGAAATATTATGCGGCAGTTTCCGCCGCAAAAGCCAGTTTGGAAGCCATTTCTAGAAGTATCGCTTTAGAATTTGCACCATTTGGCATTAAATGCAATTGCATACAAGCAGGAGTTACCAATACACGATCTTTACAAATGATACCCGGAAGTGAAAATTTAATTAAAAATTCTATCGAAAGAAATCCTAATAAAAGATTGACAACACCAGAAGATGTGGCTAATGTGGTGAGTTTACTATGCAAAGACGAAGCAAATTGGATTACGGGAAATATAATTCCTGTAGATGGCGGCGAACATTTACAATAAAAAAAATCAGCCCAAGAAGGGCTGATTATTTTTAATAAATTTTAAAAATTTTCTAAGATTTTAAAGCGGGATAATCCGTGTAACCTTTTGCGCCCGGAACATAAAAAGTATCTGGATCAGCTTGATTTAAAGGTGCATCAACTGCAAAACGCTCAACCAAATCTGGATTTGCAATATACGGAACACCAATAGAAATTAAATCAGCCAAATTTTCTTCAAGTGCCTTATTGGCAGTATCTTTCAAAAATCCACCATTAATCATGAATGTACCTTTATAGATACCACGATAATGTTTGGCAATTTCAAAAATTGCTTTTTGAGGATGGTCCCCTTTTTCTGTAAAACCACTAAAATGAAGGTAGGCTAAATTGTAATCATTCACCTTATTCACCAAATATTCAAACATTTCCTGTGTTTCTTCATCTTTCACCATTCCAAAAATCCCGTCGAGATCTGGCGCAAGACGCAAACCAATTTTATCAAAAGAAACTTTTTTTCCAATAGCATCTAAAACTTCAAACAAAATTCTTCCTCTATTTTCAATAGAACCGCCATATTCGTCTTCTCTTTTATTAGAAGTTAAAGCAAAAAATTGATGAAATAAATATCCGTTTGCTGCATGAATTTCAATTCCGTCAAATCCTGCTTTAATAGCGTTTTCTGCAGCTTTCACAAAATCTTCTGTCGTTCTTTTAATATCTTCTAGTGTCATTGCTTTTGGCGCAACAGTATCTTTAAAACCGTTATAGGTGTAAGATTGAGAATCCGGATTTACTGCAGATGGCGCTAAAGGAAGATTTCCATTATGAAAATCTGGATGCGAAATTCTACCAACATGCCACAATTGTGCGAAAATTTTCCCACCCTTTTCATGTACTGCATTTGTTATTTTTTTCCAAGATTCTGTTTGTTCGTCTGTATAAATACCCGGAACATTGATGTAACCAACAGATTCTGTACTTATATTGATGCCTTCAGTGATAATTAAACCAGCCGAAGCTCGTTGTGTATAATATGTTTGCATCAATTCATTCGCAAGATGATTTTCATTGTCTGCACGGCTTCTCGTCATTGGTGCCATTGCAATTCTATTCTCTAATTGTAATTTATCAGAGCTGTATTTTTCTAAAATTTTCATTTGATATATATTTGAATTTATTAAATAATCTTACGCAAAATCTATGCTAAAAATCTTGTGGCATATTTTTAAAAAATATCAATTTGATAAATAAATTTTCTTTTATTGACGAAATAATCTCGATAATGCAATATATTTTTCGCATCTTCACACTATTGAACATTATTAATGAAATTTGAAGAAATACTATCAAAATTGCCTTATACATCACCATTTTTATTCGTGGATGAAATATTGTCGTTAGATGAAAATGGAGTAATCGGAACTTTCTTTTTTAATGAAAGTTTAGATTTTTACAAAGGGCATTTTAAAAACAATCCCGTAACGCCAGGAGTAATTTTAACGGAATGCATGGCGCAAATTGGTTTGGTATGTTTGGGAATTAATTTAAGTGAAAACTTAACAGACAAAAGTTCGGTTGCATTATCATCAACAGAAATAGAATTTCTAAAACCAGTTTTCCCGAATGAGAAAGTAACTGTAATTTCAGAAAAAGTATATTTCAGGTTTAATAAATTGAAATGTAAAGTTGTTATGAAAAATGAAAGAAATGAAATCGTTTGTGAGGGTTTGATTGCAGGGTTTATTAAATAGAATTTTTCTTCTATTTGTTGAAAATTGTTGCCCACGGATTTCACGGATTTGCACAGATTTATTACGTAGAAAAACCGTGAAAATCTGTGAAATCTGTGGGTTGATAAAGTATATTTTAATTTTATTAAATTGAAAATTTTTGCCCACGGATAACACTGATTCGCACAGATTTGTGATGTAGAAAATCCGTGAAAATCTGTGAAATCTGTGAAATCTGTGGGCTGATAAAGCATATTTTATATTCATTAAATTGAAAATTTTTGCCCACGGATAACACGGATTCGCACAGATTAGTGATGTAGAAAATCCGTGTTATCCGTGGGCTACAAAAGCCTTGTAATAAAATAATATGAGTAAAATAAGAGTCGTAATTACAGGAATGGGAGTAGTATCACCAATTGGAAACGAATTGGAGACTTTTCTATCTGCTTTAAGAACTGGAAAATCTGGAATAAAATTCGACCAACAATTGGCAGATTTGAAATTCTCTTGTCAAGTTTCTGGCACACCCGAAATTTCCGAAGAGAAAAAAAGAAATTATTTTACAGAATTAGAACTACGAAATTTCAATTCTACCGGAATTTTATATGGTGTAATTGCCGGATTGGATGCGTGGAAAGATGCAGGTTTAGAACCATCAGGAAGCGAAAAACCAGACTGGGAAAGCGGAACAATTTTCGGCACAGGAACTTCTGGAATTGAAAAATTTCGGGAGAGCATTTATAAAATAGACGATTTACAAACTAGAAGATTGGGAAGCACCGCAGTTTCTCAAACCATGAATAGCGGAATTTCGGCTTATTTGAGTGGGAAATTAGGTTTGGGAAATCAAGTTACCACCAATTCTTCTGCTTGCACCACCGGAACAGAAAGTATTTTGATGGCTTTTGAAAGAATAAAATCTGGCAAGGCAAAACGAATTCTGGCAGGAAGCACAAGCGATTCTGGACCTTATATTTGGGGCGGATTTGATGCTATAAAAGTCTGCAATTTTAAATCTAATGATCGTCCAGAATTGGCTTCAAGACCGATGAGTACAAGTGCTGCAGGTTTTGTACCAAGTAGTGGTTCTGGTGCATTTGTGGTAGAAAGTTTGGAATCTGCGCAAAAAAGAGGTGCGAAAATTTATTGCGAAATTTTAGGTGGAAACGTGAATTCTGGTGGACAAAGAGGTGATGGAAGCATGACAGCACCCAATTCTGAAGCCGTGCAGAAATGTGTGAAAGATGCGATTTTGGATGCAAAAATTTCTGCAAATGAAATTGATTACATCAATGGACACCTTACTGCAACTTCAAAAGATGCTCTAGAAATTGAAAATTTAACCAAAGCTTTAGCAAGAAAAGGTAGCGATTTTCCATTTATAAATTCTACGAAAAGCTTGATTGGGCATTGTCTTTCCGGTTCTGGAAGTGTAGAAGCTGTGGCTACCATTTTACAACTTAAAAATAATTTTGTGGCACCAAATATCAATTGTGAAGATTTGAATGTAGAAATTGAGCAACTTATAGGCAGAAAATCTATTCCTGCAGAGATAATTTCCACCGAAATAAAGACTGCAATGAAGGTAAGTTTTGGCTTTGGCGACGTGAATGCTTGTGTAATTTTTCGCAAATATTTAGATTAATTTTATAATTACGATATTAATAAAATAATCTATGATTTTTATCAATAATTTACCAATATTGTTTTATTTAACAAATTATTGAAAATTTGGCAGTAAATTTGCAATTAAAACTACGAACAAAAATTAAAGATATGACAACAATAATCATCGGATTATTTCCAACACAAGAAAATGCTAAAAATTTAGCCGCAGATTTAGAAAAAAATGGTTTTAGAGTACAAGATTACATCGTGTACCTCACAAAACCTGAATACAAAGAACAAAACTTTTGGGAAAAATTATTTGGGGAAAGAACACCACAAATTAACACCAATGAAACTGATAAATTAATTGCCAGTGTTTCTATAGACAACGAACAGCAATTAGAAATCGCAAAAAATATTTTCGCTCAACATTCTGTAGAACATACCTATGAATTTGATGATGTAACTATTGTAGAAGCACAAAATTTAGATTATTTGAAAGCTAAGGTTGCTTTAAGAGCAAAATCCGAAGTCTATTCTACTCAATTGAAAAATAAAAAAACAGCACAAAATATACATCAAGGAGCAGGTGCCGAATTTTCTTTCGACGCTTTCTAGAAAATAGTATTTTGAAGTTATAAACCGAGATTTTTCTCGGTTTTTTTGTGTAAAAATTTTAATTATTAAAGTAAATTTGAGTTAAATTTTAAATGTTATGAATTTCTCCCTTCAAGAAATATTAGAAAATGAACTAGTGAAAATAATTCCGCTAGAAGAAATTCATTTCGGAAAATTGTTTCAATTGGCAAAAGATGAGGAAGTTTGGAGTCAACATCCTAACAAAAACAGATTCCAAAGAGCAATTTTTCAAAACTTTTTTATAGGTGCGATAGAAAGTAAAGGTGCATTTTCTATTATAAATAAAACAACAAATCAATTTATAGGCAGTACAAGATTTTATAATTTTAATGAAATTGAAAATAGTATTTTCATTGGCTACACATTTTATGGAAAAGAATTTTGGGGCAAAAATTATAATGCAATTGTCAAAAAACTAATGTTAGATTATATTTTTAAGTATGTAGAAGTGGTGAATTTTCATGTTGGAACTGAAAATTATCGTTCCCAAAAAGCGATGAAAAAACTGGGAGCAAAAAATCTTGGCACTTTAGAGATTGCATATTTTGGCGAGGAATCTAAGTTAAATATTTTATACAAAATAAAAAAAGTAGATTGGATAGAAAGTAATTAATTTTCGTACATTTAAAATTAAAATTTAGAAGAAAATATGGAAAAAGAAGAAATGCTTTCGAAATTAAAAGCGATTATAAAACCTTATGTGAAAAATGATGAAGCATTGGAAAACCTTACAGAAAATACGGATTTCATTAATGATTTAAATATCAATTCTGCAAATTTGGTAGATGTAATTCTTGATGTGGAGGAAGTTTTTGATATAGAAATAGACAACGAATCGATGGAAAAAATGATAGACGTAAAGGCTTCTTTATCCATCATTGAAGAAAAATTAAATAAATAACACTACCCTTTTTCCATGTAAATTCTTTTAATAAAAAAATTTTAACTATCTTTAGTACAAAGAAATAGAGAGAATTATTGAACGATTGTTTTAGTCTATTTCAAATATTAATTTAAAAAAACTAAATATTATGAATACTAAAAGCATCGTAGGATTATTTAAAAAAGAAGGAAATTATTTACAATTGGCAAGAGAACTTTCTGCACAAGGTTTTGTGAGAAATGATGTGAAAGTAGAAGAAGATACAGATGATGTTTTCTTTTTATCTGTAGAATTAAAAAATGAAAATTCTTTGCAACAGGCAAAAAAAGTATTTGAAGTACATCAACCATTGCAAATGCATGAATTTCCTTTCGTAGCAGAAAATGCGAATAGAATAAGAGAATATGTAGCATCAGCTGCAAGAGCTCGCATTTCTAGTGCGCCAACAATAAAAAATCACAGCCACGGAACAGATGGTTTGAATGCCGAAGTAATTGCAGGCATATGAAAATAGCAGCAAAAAAATTAAATAAAATCTCTGCAAATTTTCAGAGATTTTTTTTATGATTATAAAAGAAAATATGTAAATTAGTACATCATTAAAATCCTTAACAGAAGATGGCATACGATATAGAGCAGGAAAACAAGGAAATCCTCGCAAGATATAAAGATTTAATTTCAGACACCTACAGATCTTTGGACGAGGAACAAAACAAACGCATCCGAAATGCTTTTGATATTGCACTAGATGCACACAAAGACCAAAGAAGAAAAACAGGCGAACCATACATTTACCATCCAATTGCAGTTGCAAAAATAGTAGCTACAGAAATTGGCTTGGGCGCAACATCTATAGCTTGTGCTCTATTGCATGATGTGATAGAAGACTCTGAATATACATATGAAGATTTAAAGAAGATTTTTGGTGAAAAAGTAGCTGATATTGTAAACGGCCTGACCAAAATATCGGTGATGAACCACCAAAATATTTCTGTACAAAGTGAAAACTACCGAAAATTATTGCTTACGCTTTCAGAGGATTTTCGGGTAATTTTAATAAAAATTGCAGATCGGCTTCATAATATGCGAACTCTGCAAAGTATGGCGCCAGATAAACAGAAGAAAATAGCCGCAGAAACAGTCTACATTTATGCTCCGCTTGCACACAGATTAGGATTGTACAATATAAAATCTGAATTAGAAGATCTCTCTTTGAGCTACAACAATCCAGAGATTTATAATGAAATAACATCAAAATTAGAAACTGCAAAAGAAAATAGAGAGCGATATATAGAAGAATTTAAAACAGAAGTTACTGAGAAATTAAAAGAGGAAAATATTAAATTTTTCATAAAAGGCCGGGCAAAAGCCATTTCCTCCATCTATCGAAAAATGCAACAGCAAGGAGTGCAGTTTGAGGAAGTATTTGATAATTACGCTATAAGAATCATTTATAAATCTGATGCGAAGAATGAGAAATTTTTAGCTTGGAAAATATATTCTATCGTTACAGATCTATACAGCAACAATCCTCACAGAATGCGAGATTGGATTTCTCAACCTAGGTCTACTGGATACGAGAGTTTGCATCTCACGGTTTTAGGACCAGATAAAAAATGGATAGAAGTGCAAATTCGCTCCGAAAGAATGGATGATATTGCAGAAAAAGGCGTTGCAGCACATTACAAATACAAAGAAGGATATCGCCAAACTTCAGACGATCAAAAGTTTGAACAATGGGTAACAGAAATTCGAGAATTACTGGAGCATCAGCAAAATTTTTCTACCACAGAACTTTTAGATAATATTAAATTAAATTTATATTCCAAAGAGGTTTTTATATTTACACCAAAAGGCGAAATTAAAATTTTACCTGCAGGTTCTACAGCCTTAGATTTTGCGTTTGCCGTACATTCAGATTTGGGTACAAAATGCTTGGGAGCAAAGGTAAATAGTAGGTTGGTTCCCATTTCGCATGTATTGCAAAATGGAGATCAGGTAGATATTCTCTCTTCTCAAAACCAAAAACCAAAGCAAGATTGGCTGGATATTGTAACCACATCTAAGGCAAAATCTAAGATAAAGCATTACCTCAATTCAGAAAAAAACCAATATGTACAGGAGGGAAAAGAAATGCTGCAAAGAAAGCTTCGCCATGCAAAACTTAATTTTAATGATGAGGAAATAAATAAAATCCAGAAATTTTTTGATCTAAAAACTTCTCAAGAGTTATTTTTAGCATTTCAAACTGGTAAGTTGGATGTGAGTGATATTCGGAAATATATTGAAAGCAAAAGTGTTTTCAATAATTTGCTAAACAGATTTAGAAAATCTCCTACAAAAAATACCACTTTTGAAGAAGTTCCAGATAATAATTTAGACTTGATCGTCTTCGGGAAAGATGAAGAAACATTGAAGTACAGCTCTGCAAAATGTTGCAACGTAATTTCTGGGGATAAAATCTTTGGTTTCATCACGATTTCTGATGGGATCAAAATACACAGCGATAGTTGCCCGAATGCTATTAATCTTCGTGCACAATATGATTATCGTGTAATTACCGCAAAATGGGTGAACTCTGAAAGCTTTAAAAATAGAGTTAAAATTGAAATTGAAGGATTGGATAGAATGGGTATGATCAACGATATAACTGCAATCATCAGCAATGCTATGAGTATAGACATGAAAAGTATGTCCATATCTTCTAACGATGGAGTTTTCACAGGCTCTATCAATCTTGAGGTGAAAAATAAAAAACAACTGGAAGAAACCATCAAAAAACTAAAAGAAGTAAGTGGTATTAATAAAATTATCAGACTTTAAAATTTCTCTTTAGGAATATTTTGACTTTTCATTTCATCTAAGGACAGTTTTTCTAGCCGAGCTGTTCTCAAAGCAAAATTTAATTCATTGCCAAATAGCAACAGATAAACGTTGACGTTTACCCAAACCATCATCAAAATCATGGTTCCAATGGATCCATACAAAACATTGTATCTCGCAATATTTGCTACAAAAATTGCGAAAAGATAGGTGGTGGTAAAAAATAAAACAGTTGTAAGAAGCGCTCCTGGTATAGCTTGCCGAAATCTTTCGATTTTTACAGTACCAAGCCAATAGAATAGTGTGAGTAATAAAAAATAGAAAATGGGAAAAGAAATTAATCCTATTATTTTTGTTAAATTTCCTACAAACCACGAAATATCATAAGTAGGAGTAAATAGTTTTAATACAACTTCGGAATAATAGACACCGAATAAAGAGAGTAAAACAACGCTGATAAAACCCACAGTGATAAAAAATGAAATGATGAACTCCTTCACATCACTATACTTTTCTTTAGACCTTTCGTTAAAGCCATTGATGACGGCAAAGGTTCCATTCGTAGCAAATATTAGCGCAAAAATAATTGTAAAATTACTTAAGCTAGAAGTTTTTGGGATAATGTTGGTCTGTATATAATCTACAACTTCTGTATTTATTTTCCCAGGAAAAACGTTTTGCAGAAGTACTTCGAAAATATAAAATTGCAGCTTGTCATAATGCGGTAAATAGGGTAATATCGATAGAAGAAAGAGTACGAATGGGAAAAGTGCAAGTACAAAACTCCAAGAGATGGCGGCCGCTTTTCTGCCTATTTTATCTTTAAAAACCCCTTGAAAATAAATTTGAAATATTTTCCAAAACGATATGCCCAAGTATGGAATATGTATTCTATCTAGAGAAATTTTTATTTTTCTAACAAATCTGGGAGCTTTTAAGCGCATTCAAGTATATTTGCGTAAACAAATATAAAGAATGAAATCACCATTCACAAATTTAAAAGCAAAGACTAATAAAGTTATGGTGGTGCATGTTTGTCTTTTATAAAAGTAATATTACGTATGAAAATAAATTTATGGTGCATTGGCAAAACGGATCAATCTGAAATTGCAGATTTGGTGAAATACTATGAAAATAGACTCCCAAAACACTGGAACTTTGAAATTAATTTTATCCCTGATGTGAAAAATGCTAAAAACTTATCGCCAGAATTATTAAAAAAGGAGGAAGGAAAACTATTGCAAAATGGAATAGAAAATGCGGATTATACGATACTTCTAGATGAGAATGGAAAGCAATTTACCAGCAGAGAATTTTCTGATAAATTAAATTTCTGGATGAATAGTTCTGTGAAAAAAGTAAATTTCATCATCGGTGGTGCTTATGGATTTTCAGACGAAATGTATGCGCTTGCAAATGAGAAAATTTCTTTATCAAAAATGACTTTCACACACCAAATGATTAGGTTATTCTTTGTTGAGCAGCTTTATAGAGCAGATCAAATATTAAAGGGAAAACCCTATCACAATGATTAGTTGGCAGCACAAGGTTGAAAACCAAAGGCTAAAAATTTTAATTCTTATAGATCGTTTTCTTTGCCAAAGTAGCAAATAGACCACCCAATAGAAAGCCTACCAAAGCTCCCATTCCCACATCAAAAGGATAGTGCACACCTAGATATATTCTGCTATAAGAAACTACACAAGCCCAAATAAACAGGAAATAGGGAAAATACCCAAATCTATTTTTTAGTAAGATAGCAAGAAATGTAGCTAGAAAAAATGAACTAGAAGCATGAGCAGAGTAAAATCCAAACGTGCCGCCACATTCAATATTTGGTCGCATCAAACCTACCAAACTAGGATCATGGCATGGGCGAAGCCGCTTTATCAATTCTTTAAATATACCAGCCAATTGATCTGTAATAGTAATGCCAACCGCCACAAAAATTATTATAAAAAATAAAGATTTAAGCTTAAAACTTTTAGTTAAAATGAATAATAAAATACCATAAAATGGAACCCAAATCCATTTATTGGTTATTAATTTCCAAAAATGATCATACTCTGGACTTCCTAAATTATTAAGAAAAATAAATAATTGACGATCCAATTCTAGAAATTCATGCATATTATCTGCTTACTGGTCCTTGATGATCGTCTTTCAGTTCGTTGGCTTTAGAGATTTTTCTTTCCTCATCAGACAAAATCTCCTTTTGAAACTGATCTCTAAGATCAAAATCTTTAGCAGATTCTTTCATTTTATCGATCTCATTTTTAATTTCGGAAATAGGATTATCTGTTTCCTTCATTATTTCTGTTTTCACATCTTCCATTGCAGCTTTCATTTTTCGTATTCCAGAACCTAAATCTCTCGCAATAGTCGGTATTTTTTTGGGTCCAAATAATATAATGATTGCTAATACAATCATTGCCATTTCCATGAAGCTTAATTCCATTGATGAGAATCTTTTTGGTTAATATAAAATTTTAAATACAGTAAAATATAGAAGTGTAGTAGGGATAATATTTTAGAAATATTTTTTACACTGCAAATTTAATTAATTAAATAATGCAAAAACTAAACATTGCTATTATTTTTTATAAAAGCTCTGCGTGCAAAGAAAATACTTGCCGCAAATAGCAGAAATGCCATAAAAAATGGTGCACCAGAAAACTGAAATGGCGCTTCTTTGTGCGTGAAATAGAAAAATAAATTCGTCATCAATGGCGGACCAACTATGGCCGTTGCACTTATCAAACTGGTGAGTGCGCCTTGCAATTCTCCCTGTTCAGATTTGGCAACTCCACTGGTAATCACAGATTGCAACGCAGGACCAGCAATACCTCCCAAACAATAGGGTACCAAGAATACAAACATCATCCAAGCATCTGTAGCAAAAGCGAAAAGCAACATACCAATAGCATACAAAGCCAATCCGTAATAAATGCTCTTCTGATCTCCAATTTTAGGATTCAACCAACGCACCAAACCACCTTGCACAAGACCAACCAACAAACCGACTACTCCAAGGGAAATTCCCACCATTTTTTCTGTCCAAGAAAATTTGTACATCGTATAAAAACTCCAGTTGCTTTGCACCGCATGACCTGCAATATAAACCAGAACCAAAGTAATAACCAAACTAGAAATCTGTGGATTCTTCTTTAAAAATTTAAAAGAACCAACAGGATTTGCACGTTTCCAATCAAACTTTCTGCGATCTTCTTTAGGCAAACTTTCTGGTAGAATAAAATAACCATAGAGAAAATTAATTAAACACAAAATAGCGGCAGCATAAAATGGAACCCGAGCTCCATACTGACCGAGCAAACCACCGATGACGGGACCAATAATAAAGCCCAAACCAAAAGCTGCTCCTATCATTCCAAAATTCTTCGCACGGTTTTGGTCCGTAGAAATATCTGCAATGTAGGCAGTGGCTGTAGAAACGCTCGCACCCGTAAGTCCTGCAATTATTCTTCCTACAAACAACCACGTAATTGTTGGCGCCAAAGCAAGCAAAATATAATCTATACTAAAGGCAAAAAGTGAAATAAGAATAATAGGTCTTCTCCCAAATTGATCGCTTAAATTCCCAACAACTGGCGAAAAAACAAATTGCGTAAAAGCATATCCAAAAGAGATCCAACCGGCATATTTTGCAGCCTCGCTGATATCTCCGTTTATCAATTCCTTTATCAATTGCGGTATAACGGGAATAATGATGCCCCATCCTGTAATATCTATCAAAATAGTGATGAAGATAAAACCCATCGCTGCAGATTTTTTAGATTTTTCCATACTGTAATAGCTTACTATTAGATGAACATTGTAATAATTAAACATATCCCGTGTAAAAACGGGATAAGCTTATATTTTGCCCTGGCAAATTTAGGTAATAATCAGACAAATCCATCTGAACTTCTTTAGTATTTTTTTAAGTCTTGTGAGTGCAATCTCGATAACTATCAGTAGAAATAATCCTTTGCGTTGTGGTGTGCGCAGAGATTGCTTCGTTCCTCGCAATGATCTGTGTTAATATGCAAGTATTTTAACAATAATTTACTTCATATTTTTCTTGTTTCTTTCCAATTGCAAAAGCGAGTTTTAACAACTTGTTTGCGATAGCGATTTTCACCACACGCTCTGGTTTTCCTTTTGCTATTAATCTTTCATACATGTCTTTGCACGATTTATTCCACCTTTTTGCAGACCAACTGCACATATACAAAAGTTTCCTTATTTGAGATTTTCCCATTTTGCAAATTGAACCTTTTCCTCGCACGCTGCTCCCACTTTGATAAATTCTCGGACTAAAACCTACAAATGCAATGAGTTGTTTATAGTTTTCAAATTTCTCAAAATTGTTTGTTGCAGCAATGAGCATTACAGCACTTTTCAAACCTATTCCTGGAATTGAAGTTAAACATTCTATGCTTTTTGCATAGCTTGATTTTGCCAATTTTTCAATCAATAATTCCAATTTTTCAATGCTTTTCTTAAGATTTTTTACAGAATTTATCATCTCATTTTCCAAGGTTTTATCTAATAAACCACTGCTTGTAAAAGCTTCTAATTGATTATTACTTTGGTTTACCTGTTTTTGAAGCAATTGAACACGCGTAAAATATTGCCGCATTTTTGATACCACTTCGCTATCTGGAACCCATAATCTTAGATCCTCTGCATTCTTTTGTGCATATTCTGCTATGATTTTTGAATCTGCTTTGTCCGTCTTTGCACGTTTTAATTTCGACTGTGAGTAGCGTTTTATTATCAAAGGGTTTTCTACCACAACTTTTATATCCATATTGAAAAGAAAATCTGCCAGTGGAAGATAATAACTTCCCGAAGCTTCCATCACAACCAAATCTTCTTTACCAATCAGTTTTAAAAGTTTTTTAAAACCAACTTTACCATTCTCTAAAACTACATGTTTCCAATCGGAGTTTTCTAAAAAACTTACATCAAAAACTTGCTTACTAATGTCAATTCCTATAAATTTACACATAACAAATAATTTTTTACAAGGAAAATACTACTGTAACTTATCTATCCTTAATACAGGCTTTAATGCCTCATGATCTGTCCAAGTTTATGTAGTAGGGGTAAAGTGATTTTCATTGCGAACGGTCTTTAAGACAAATGACAAGTAATAATCTTTCTCTTTACCCTTTCCTTTTTATTACTACATAAAGTTATTAATATTTAGAGATTTAATCATAATATATTATACTTATGCAAACATAGGATGACAGGGTGGGGCAATGACAGTGTGAGTGCAATGACAGCGCGGATGCAAATACAACAATAAAAAACCACCTTCATTAGAAAGTGGTTTTTTATTTAATTTTTGCGATGCTTATATTTAAGCGTGGCTTGTTGGTTTATCTAGTTTTTTATCGTCCCCTTTTTTTAAGAAATCATACGATAAAGCGGATGCTACAAATATGGAAGAATAGGTACCAAAACCAATTCCTAATAGCAATGCAAACATGAAGCCTCTTAAGTTTTCTCCACCAAAGATAAAGATAATCGTGATTACCAATAATGTGGTGAAAGAGGTATTAAATGTTCTACCAATTGTGCTAGAGATAGCACTATCAAACAATCCTTCTAATGTTGTGGATTTTCTTTCTCTTAAGTATTCTCTAATTCTATCAAATACGATCACGGTATCATTGATGGAATAACCAAGTACTGTAAGCAATGCTGCAATGAAATCTTGATTTATTTCCATATTGAAAGGCATTACTTTATAAAAAAGTGAATAAGCACCTAAAACAATGATAGCATCATGAGCAAGAGCTAAAACTGCACCCATAGAAAATTGCCATCTGGAGAATCTTAATAATATATAAAGGAAAATTCCCAACAAAGCAAGTGAAAGAGCTATAACACCACCTGTTTTGATATCGTCTGCTACGGTAGGTCCTACTTTTGTAGAAGACATAATACCATAGTTGTCTGTATCTCCACTTTTAAAACTAGTTAAAGTTGCATTTGGCGGTAAAAGAGGTTTTAAACTTGTAAATAATTTATTTTCTAAATCAAAATCCGCTTCTACAGATGCATCATCAATTTTATAATCTGTTGTTATTTTCAATTGATTGTCGCTACCATAGGTTTTCACATCTACACTGGTAGTAGATCCTGTGGTAACCAAAACTTTCGAAATTGATTCTTCTGCAGATTGTGCATCTACAGCCTTATCAAATTTCACTACATAATTTCTACCACCATTGAAATCTACTCCGAATTTAAAACCATTCACTGCGATAGAAACCAAACTTACTACTATTAAGATAGAAGAAACTATATATGCGATTTTTCTTTTGCTGATGAAGTTGATAAATGTATTTCTGAACCAATTTTTTGTAAAAGATGTCCATACAGATAAGTTTCTTCCTTTTTCTAACCAGCTAAAAATCATTACTCTACTTAAAAGTACAGAGGTGAAAAGCGTCATTAAAATACCAATTCCTAATGTCACGGCAAAACCTTTAATTGGTCCTGTTCCGAAGAAATAAAGTACAGCTGCCGTTAATAATGTAGTAAAATGACCATCTATAATAGCGGACATTGCATGTTTGAAACCATCACTGTATGCTTCTTTGATACCTTTTCCAAGAGCGAGCTCTTCTTTAGTTCTTTCATAGATAATTACGTTTGCATCTACTGCCATACCCATCGTAAGCACAACACCTGCGATACCAGGAAGCGTAAGAGTAGCATTGATAGAATCTAAAATTCCAAAAAGGAAAAATAAGTTGATAATCATAGCGATAACGGCAAAAATACCTGCACCACCATAATAGAAAATCATATATAATATAATGATAATAAAAGCAACTATAAAGGAATACATACCTGCATTCACAGATTCTGCTCCCAAAGATGGCCCTACAACTTCTGCTTGTACCACTTTTGCACCTGCTGGAAGTTTACCTGCACCCAAAACACTTACTAAATCTTGTGCTTCTTCTTGTGTGAAGTTTCCAGAGATTTGAGTTCTACCACTTGGGATTGCTTCGTTTACGTTTGGTGCAGTATAGATTACATTATCCAAACTTACAGCAACTGGTTTTCCTACGTTTTTCTGCGTCATGATGTTCCAATCTTTCGCACCTTCAGAATCCATTTGCATATCTACTACTACCATTCCCAATTGGTCATAGCTGATGTTTGCAGTTTCTACAGCGCCATCTACTGGTGCTCTTTTGCTAGCATTTCCTCTTGTAGCATACATTATAAGGCTTTGTGCATCTGTAGCTTCTGGTTTGTAGCTCCACATAAAGTCTGTATATTTAATACCTGCTGGTCTTGCATCTATAGCAATTTTGCTTTTCAAAATTTTGTTTACAACTGCAGTATCAGAAAGCTTTACAGAACCTTGACCTTGCTTAGTGTAGCCTCCCATATTTGCTTGCTCCAAGCCCATTAACTTCAAGAAGTTGGTATTTTTTGGAACTCCGATGGAATCTGCTTTTGCTGTAACTATATTATTTAATTGTGTGAAGTATGGCAATACTTCTGGCAATTGTTGAATTTCCCAGAATTGCAATTTTGCAGAAGTCTGCAACATTTTTTTCACTCTATCGATATCTTTCACACCTGGCATTTCTACAGAAATTCTTGCAGTTCCTGGTACTCTTTGCACGTTTGGTTGGGTAACTCCCATTTTATCAATACGCGTTCGGATAACTTCATAGGCAGTACCAGTAGAAAGTTCTATTCTATTTTTCACGAAGTTTTTCACCTCCGCATCAGTAGAATTGTATTTAATTTCTGATAAATTGGTATTTCCAAAAATTTCTGGATCAGCTAATTTTAGGTTTGTTCCTTTTTCTGAATTTACTTTCGCAAACTGCACGAAAAAATCGTCTATATAAGTACTGGTAGAATTTTTCTGATTTACATCTGTTCTATTTAAAGCCTCAATAAGCACAGGATTTTCTGAGTAGTTTGTAAGATTGGCAACTAAATCTCTTTGGTTGATTTCCAATAATACGTTGATACCACCTTTTAAATCTAGACCGAGTTTCATCTCTTTTTCTTTGGCTTCTGTGTAATACAACTTTGTAAAACCAAGATTAAGTGTGTCTTTGGAAAGTCTGATAATTTCCTTTTGGTATTTCACCTGATCGTTTCCCGCAAGCGCCATTGCTTGTTTTTCTGTTTTGTTTGCATACCAAGTTGGCAGCAATTCATTGATACAGATAAGACCAAGAATGATGGCTACGATTGTAATAAGTCCTTTTCCTTGCATTGTAATACAGCATTAAAATTATAGTCGGCAAATATAATGATTTTGATTAGGAAATAGAGTTTATTCTTAATTAATTTAAAAATTTGTTAAATTATATTAGATTATTCCTTCTAGCTTTTTGTATTGCTTCTAATTTAGAATGCACTTGCAGTTTTTTATAAATGTTTTCTATGTGCTTCCTAATGGTGGATGGCGACAGAAAAAGGTTATCTGCAATTTGAGTATAACTCAAGCCTTTGCTTACCTGCTCCAAAACTTCTATTTCTCTATCAGAGAGGCTTATTTCTTCCTCATCTCTAGAAAAATCTACGGGATTCCTTAATAATTTTAAAGTTTTCATCGCGATGGAAGGATTCATTGCCGCACCACCTTTCAAAGTTTCTAAAATACCATCATAAAGAATATTTGGCGCCACTTCTTTCATCAAATATCCATCTGCACCTGCTTGTATCGCATTAAATATATGCTCATCATTATCAAAAACCGTCAACATTATAATCTTGATTTGAGGATGATTTGATTTAATAATTTTCGTAGCCTCTATTCCATTTACTACGGGCATTTCTATGTCCATTAATATTAAATCTATGTGTTTATCTTTTTCAGATAAGTCTATTATTTCTTGACCATTTGCTGCAAAAGCTTTAACATTTATATCTTCATAAAAAGATAATTTTTCTGCTACCGCTTTTTGCAAAAAATGATTATCGTCAACTATAATTATATTTATTCTGTCCATTATAATGGTATATTTAATAAAATTTTTGTTCCATTTAAGCTAGATTTTATTTCAAGCGTGGCACTTATTTCTTCCGCTCGTTTTTCCATGCTTTTTAATCCATTTCCTACCGAATCTGTTCCTTTTTCAAATCCTTTTCCATTATCTGTGATTGAGAAGATGATTTGATTTTCTTTTTGAAATAAATGAACTAAAATTTCGCTCGCTTCGGCGTGTTTGATAGCATTATTGATGGATTCTTGTAGAATTCGGTAGATATTCATCCCTTTTTTAGCTTCAAATACTACAGGTATTTTTTCTAGTAATAGATTTTCGAAACGAAATTCTATATTTTGTGCCGCAACATTTGCATTGTTGATAAAATTTGAAATTCTACTTTGCAAATCTTCGATGGTAATACTGCTTCTATTCATTGCCCAAATGGTATCTCTCAATTCTAAAATAGTATCTCGCGTGAATGTATTTATCATCGATAATCGTTTGTCCAAAATCAAATTTTCTTTCCCAAAAAATTGTTTTGTAGTATCTATCGAGGAAATAATAAAGGTTAATTGAGAGCCAATATTATCATGCAGATCCCGCGAAATTGAAAGTCTTTGCAGATCCAGAGCATTTTTATTTTCGATGATTTTCAATGCAATCTTCAATTCACTTTCTTTCTTTTGCTGTCTATTTTTCAATTTTTGACGGTAGAAAAAGAAATAACCGAGCAATGCTGCAAACAAAGCTAAAAAGGAAAGTACAATTGCGAGAATATTTTTATTTTTAATATCCAATTCATTTTCAGCAATTTGCGTTCGTTGTATGAGCAAGGCTTTTTCTTTTTCGGCAGTATCAAATTTTTGATGAAGCGCCTCAATATTTTTTTCTTTTTCTAGCGAATACAAACTATCTTTTAACATGATCTGGCGCTCACGGAGCAAAAAAGCTTTTTGAAATTCTTCATTTTCTTTCGCATTATTTATTTGAAGTTCAAAATTTTGCAAACGTATATCTGGATAGTTAATTTTTCTAGATAAAGAGTCGGATTTCTTTATAAACAATTCTGCTTTTCCCCACCTTCTTGTTTTGTAAAACAATTCTGCGAGCTCGTTATAATTCATGGTTAAAGCAAATTCATCATTAATTAATTTTCTGATTTTCAATGCTTCTAGCAAATAATCTTCACTTTCTTTTAATTTATTTTGAACCAAAAAATTATAACCAATAAATCCTAATGAATATCCGATTCCAACAGAATCTTTCCGTATTTTTTGAATTTCCAAAGACTGGCGGTATCTTTTCTGAGCTTCCTTATGATTTCCCAATTGTTCGAAAACTACTCCACTTTCGTTCAAAATTATTGCTTTACCTTCTTCATCATTCAATTTTGTGAAAATAGAAAAAGCCTCATCATAATATCGTAAAGCATTTTTTTGATTTTCTAGTTTGCGGTGAATTCTACCTATTTCATTCAGAATTAGGGCTTTTTCTCGGAATTCTTTTAAATTTTCATATATATTTATTGCTGAGAAATGAAAATATAAGGCAGAATCTTGCATACTTTTGCCTTGGTAATCTTTGGCAATTTTTTCATAAAAGAAAGCCTCATTTTTTTTATTGCCAATTTTTGCAAAATATTTTGCAGCTCTTTTTGCAGTTTTCATCGCAAGATCTTCATCAGTTTTTCCCGCGTTTTCATATCTTTCTTTCCATTGCTCTAATGTTTGAGCAGCAACAATATTGGTACTCAAAAATAGCATTAAAATAAAAATTTGAATTAAATATCTCATCATGGCATATATAATGATTGTTTTGAAAAATAAAGATACTCAATAAATTGCTTTATTTACAAAGATTTCACAACTAAAAAATGCATTATTTAATATAAAACAATGCATTTACAGCAAATTAATAATAATTAGAGAAATTATATTTATTTTTCAGATACACTTCCTGGTGCAATATAATTGGCGTTTTTATCTACAAAATAATCTTTTATCAAATTGTAAAATTTAGAAGTAGCTTCCGTAGAACTCTCTTTCGAAATTACAATATTGGTCTTATTTCCTTTGTGATAATAGTTGATAGATTTAATTTTTATGGTAAAATCTTTATCACGAAATTGGTAGGTTACTAAAATTGTGGCTACTCCACTTTCGTCTTCCAAAGTATATTTTATCTCTTGATTGTCTGCGGTGGAAGAAGTAATGTAATTTACAGCATAGGCTTTTTTCAAAACTACATCTACATATTCTGCAGAGAATTTTTTTGCAGCATCTTTGGTATCTGTACCTAAGTAATTTGCCGTTATCATATCATACGTTGCTCGTGTAGAAGTTGTTGGCGTAACATTGTTAGAAGAATTTGCAACTTTGGTTTCAGAAACTTGCAGGTATTTAAAATAAACGGTAACCATTACGTTTTCTAAACTTTCGTAGACTTTTCTCTTCACTTCTGTAGGATCGTTTTCTAGTAAGACCAATCTTGTACCTTCTTTAGAAATAAAAGCTGCATCCGTCATCGTCACCAATACCCTGTCATCATAAAATTGATAGCGCATCGTTGCTTCGCTGGTAGAACCTGCACTTACGTAAGACCAAGTTTGTGTATAATCTGAAGGATTTGCTTTTCTTTCAGATAGCTTTTTGTAGTTGTAAGTTAACATATCTGCTTCGAAGTTTTTTACAGATTGCAAAATTGTAGCCTTTGTTTGTCCAGAAGCATAATATCCTGTTCTAGTAGCTGCAAATGCTACAATTGACATTGAGAATAGGATAAAGAAGGATAGTAATTTTTTCATGATATTTAGTTTTAAAAGTTATAATTTCTTATTAATTTATGTTTTTATAAATTTTGATTTCGATACTTCAAATTTCGGACAAAAATTAGTTAAAATCAATAAGGCAACTGTCGTATTTAATCATGAAATAAAAAATGCTCGAATAAATTAATTCGAGCAATGTATATTATTTTAGTAAAGTTACTTTATAATTTTATGATTAAATAGTCATGGAAAACAATCTCGCTTCTGGTTGCTTTCTCAGCATTTTAAGATCAAAAGCCATCGCAACATTTCTTGTGAAAGCTCTTCCTTGCTCCGTTATTTCTAATTTATTTTCATTGATGATTACCAAACCATCATCTTGCATTTCCTTCAATCTTTCTAATGAATTTTCTAATTCTGGAAAAGCAGTTTCTAAATCCCAA
Organism: Frigoriflavimonas asaccharolytica; assembly: GCF_013294015.1. Lineage (GTDB taxonomy): Bacteria > Bacteroidota > Bacteroidia > Flavobacteriales > Weeksellaceae > Frigoriflavimonas > Frigoriflavimonas asaccharolytica. The sequence goes on along the minus strand of NZ_JABSNO010000006.1, from coordinate 73,888 downwards.
GAGGTTTCTAATCTGCACATAATATTTAAAATATGTTGGCGGATTTTTAAATCTTCTTCGGTCAAAATATGACCACGGAAAACGGGGATTTCACCTTTTGCTACTCGATTTTGATAATCTTCTACTGTTTTTTCGTTCTGCGCAAAACCATACCAAGAATCTGAAATTGCAGACATTCCCAAACCGATCATCAATTGGGTTTTGCTAGAAGAATAGCCCATGAAATTTCGGTGAATGTTTCCATTTTTCAAAGACTGGTACAAATCATCATGTTCCAAAGCAAAATGATCCATTCCAACTTCTATATAACCCAAATCTTCTAATAATTTTTTACCATTTTCGTAAATCTCTCGCTTTTCTTCTGGTTTAGGAAGATCGTTTTCATCAAAACCACGCTGTCCAACACCTTTTATCCAAGGAACGTGAGCGTAAGAATAAAATGCCAATCGATCTGGTTTCAATTCTAAAGTTTTGCGGATAGAAAATTCCATTTTTTCCCAAGTTTGATGCGGCAATCCAAAAACTAAATCATGGGAAATTCCTTTGTATCCGATTTCTCTTGCCCAATTGGTTACATTTTCTACATTCGCAAATGGTTGAATTCTATTGATGGCTTTTTGCACGATAGGATCATAATCTTGCACTCCGAAACTGCATCTTGTAAAACCAAGATCAAACAAAGTTTGCAAATGCTCTTTGGTGGTATTATTGGGATGACCTTCAAACGAGAACTCAGGATTTTCTGCAATTTCTACCGTTTCAAAAAGTCTTTCTAAAAAAATTTTCAAATTTGCAGGCGAGAAAAACGTTGGAGTTCCTCCACCGAGATGAAGTTCTTTGAGTTTAGGTTTTTGAGTAATGATTGATGACTGATTAATGATAATTGACGCATGATTCTCATCAATTGATTCTTGATTCTTGATACTTGCCTTTTGGTTCTGAAGTAAATTCAAATACAAATCCCACTCTTTCAACACAGATTCTATGTAAGGCGTTTCTACGGAATGTTGTTTGGTAATTCGCTTATGACAGGCACAAAACGTACACAATGCTTCGCAAAAAGGCAAGTGAATATAGATAGAAATTCCTTCTGCATTGTTGGATTCATTATAAGATCTGATCACAGAATTTTGCCATTTTCCTGTCGTAAAACCATCTTCTTCCCAATAAGGAACGGTTGGATAAGAAGTATAACGCGGACCAGGAATATTGTATTTGTCTATTAGAGAATTCATCTTGCGAATTTACGAAATTATTTATTTTTTAAAACTGATTTTCAAATGATTAATTCCAGTTAAATTGCATAAAGTAGGAAGGCATTTTCTATTTAATAGTTTGCAGCAAACAAAAAGTCTGTAGGATGATTTGTAATGAAATATTTATATATTTATATATTTGTAAATAGATAAAGTATCACACTTGTCATACATATACACCTGATTGAAGGTAGATATGTATCACTTTATGATACATATAAGTGAGTTATGCGACATTTTATGAAAACCAGTTTATTAAAAACAATTCCAATAATTTTGATACTATTTTTCTCTTGTTCAAAAATTGAAGAAAAAGAAAATTATGTGATTCAAAAATTAAAAAATGAAGCGTCTAACGCAGGCACTATCTTATGGAAAAAAAGTGTAGAAAAATTGTTTTCATCTTCAACTACAGTAGATTCTGTGAAATTAGAAAATATTTTTACTGAAAAAATAACATTTACAGTTAAAAACGAACAAGGAAAAAGAATTGAATTTCTTGGTGGTTTTTATCAATGTTTTATTATATATGATGCTGAGAAAGAGAATGTATTAGAATATTTAAACAATTTAAAAACTTATCATCCAGAAATTTCAGACGAGAGTTATACGTTTACTGACCAGCAAATGATAGAAGAAAAATTAAACTTTATTAAATCCAAATTTCCAGATATATATCAGGAACTTGGTTTCTTTACGACTTTTAGAGATGAAAATACTTTGGAATATTATTCAATAAATAGATATCCTTACGCTAATATTCTAATTTTTGATAAAACAAATAATAAAATTTACCACTTCATTGAGAATTATCAGGATTAAAAAAACGCCGCATAACAAGATATTTCTATTAGCGGGGTGGAAGTTCCTATCATCAAGATTGTTGCTAATTGTTCAATTTGTTATATTTACGAAGACTTTTTATAAAAAGTCCCCGCCAACAGAAATACCCAACATTATTATAAAAATTTACTGCAAAAGTCTCCCGACTTTCCACCAAACTACTTTTCCTATATTTACTATCTTTATCATTTTATGAAAAAAAACTTTTCCAAAGATTTCAAATTTGAAAAAGTGGATTAGAAAATAATTTAGCACTAATGATGATATCAAAAAAAGATAGACCATTATCATATTATATATTGAACAATGAAAACAGTATCACTAAAAATTGTCGAATCTATATTCGGTGAAACAGAAAAAATTTTGAAGTAAAAATTTGCTAAAGAATTCAATTTTAGCAATCTAAATTGATATAAAATTCATTAAATTTGCGTTGTGCATATTAATAAAGACCACCTTCAAGAATTAGAATTTGATTTGCTGTTGCAACAAATTTCCCCCTATTGTTTTTCGCCAAAAGTTGCAGAAAAAATTTTGGAAATTCAACCAATGCCGCAAGATATTGCAGAAATTTCTCTTAAGAAAACTTCAGAATTTCTCACCTCTTTCGAAAGCGAAAACATCATCCCTTTCAACGAATACAGCGATATAGAAAGCGAACTCAACCTCATGCAAATTGAGAATTTTCGGCTAGAAAGCGCTTCTTTTATCAAAATAAAAAGCATTACCGAGCAAATAGGAAGATTAAAAAAATTCTTCCCACCGCTGCAAGAAATTTTTCCCTTGTTGAATGAAGAAGCCGTTGCTTTAGATTTTCAAAAAATTATTATTGAGAAAATTGATGCCGTTTTCAATAGGTTTGGAGAAATTAAAAATGAAGCTTCCCCCATATTAAAAACTTTGAGAGCAGAAATTTCTTCGGCTAAAAAATCTATTCAAAGCAATTTTGGGAAAGCCTTGGTCACTTATGGAAATTTGGGTTATCTAGACGACATTAGAGAAAGCATCATCGATGAACAAAGAGTTCTTGCGGTGAAATCTGCTTACAAAAAACGCGTTGCTGGTAGAGCTTTAGGACTATCTAAAACAGGTTCTATCACTTTTGTGCAACCAGAAAATGTGGTTAGTCATTATTTTAAATTAAGAGATAGTGAAGAAGCTGAAGCCAAAGAAGTAGATAAAATATTACGAAAACTAACCTGGGAAATTTCTGTATTCCAATACCAACTTTCAGATTATCAAGAATATATTTATGATCTGGATTTGACCAGAGCAAAAGCAAAATTTTCTGAAAAGATAAATGGCGTTTTGCCAAAAATCAATCCGCATAAAACAATGAGATTGATTGATGCTTTTCATCCGCTTTTATTGATTAAAAATAAAGAAAACAAAAAGCAAATTTTTCCGCAAACGCTTAAATTTACAGAACACAACCGAATTATTTGTATCTCTGGACCAAATGCTGGTGGAAAATCTATCACTTTAAAAACCGTTGGTTTGCTGCAATTGATGTTGCAAAGTGGAATTTTGGTTCCGGTGCACGCAAGATCTGAGATGTTTTTCTTTGATAAATTAATGACGGATATTGGAGATAATCAATCTATTGACAATCAACTATCTACTTATTCTTCCAGATTGAAAAAAATGGGGAAAATAATAGATGAAGCCGATGAAAATACTTTGCTTCTCATCGATGAATTTGGCACAGGATCTGATCCAGAATTGGGCGGAGCTTTGGCGGAAGCATTTCTGGAATTTTTCTATGATAAAAAGAGTTTCGCCATCATCACAACACACTACACCAACATCAAAATTGTGGTGGAGCAACTCCCAAATGCGCAAAATGCCGCCATGCTTTTTGATGAAAACACGCTGGAACCATTATACAAATTGGAACTTGGGCAAGCTGGAAGTTCTTTTACCTTTGAAGTAGCGGAAAAAAATAAAATTCCAAAATTCATTATTAAATCTGCTAAACAAAAAGTGGAGCATGACATCATCAATCTAGATAAAACGATTGTAAGGCTTCAGCAAGAAAAATTTGAAGTAGAAAAAATTAAAACCAATCTGGCTGTACAGAAAGACAGTGCCCAAAACAAGACAGAAAATCTGCAGAAACTGAATGAGCAAATGCAGCAAAAACTGCACAATTTTCAAAAATTATATGAAGATGAGCATCGCAAGTTGCAATTTGGAAACAAAGTTGAAACCTTTATAGAATCTTACGTAAAAGGGAAATCTCGAAAAGATGTGGTGAAAGATTTTGTGAAAATTTTGGAGCAAGAAAAATACCGCAGATCTGGAGAAGATAAAACCGAAAGTAAAAAATTGCAAGTAGTAAAGCGGAAAATTACGCAACAGCTGAAAAAAGAAAATGTGCAAGAGCAGATTGCAGAAACCAATTTGCAACAAGAAATAAAAAAAGAAACCGACCGAAATTTGTGGTTAAAAATTGGGCAACGGGTAAGAATAAAAGGAAGCACAAGCGTAGGAACGATAGAACAAATACAGAAAAACGACAAAGTTTCTGTGAATTACGGCTCTTTCAAAACGGTGATTTCTGTGGAAGAATTGGAGCGAATTTAAAATTAAATTCTGCTTTTACACGCTGCTACAAGAAAAATTAATTTGAATGTTTGCGCCTAAATAATTACCTTGCTTAGAGAACTAGATATTTAAACCAATTATTTGTTCTAAATTATCTCACGATTTATGAAAATTTGTTTAAATATTTTGTTGATCTTTTTTGCTCAATTATGTATTGCGCAGAGCAACTCAACTTTGCAAAAGACATGGCAAAATGCGACATTGAAGGATTCTGTAAGGCTTGATGCATTAGAAAAATACTACGACCATACCAACCAAGCGCAACCAGACTCTGCATTGCAATCTCTGAAATACTATCTTACGCTTGCTCAGAAAACTAAAAACCCGCAGAAATTATTTGAAGCCCATAAACGAAAAGGCAATATCTTAAGATTGAAAGGTGAAATAGATTTAGCTTTGGAGGAGTACAAAAAGCCGAAATAATTGCAAAACAATTGAAAAATCCAATTATGCAAGCTGGTATCGCTGGGAATATTGGAAATGTATATATCTATCGTCAGAAATACCAAATCGCTACTTGATATTTTTCTACTGCTTTGAAAATTTATCAAAAAGAAGAAGATAGAGAAGGAGAATCCCATATGCTCACCAGTCTTGGAAGCGTGTTTTTAATCATAGGAAGTTATGATTTGGCTTTGGAATATTACGAGAATGCACTGGCTATTCTAGATAAAACAAAAATTGCAGACAAAAGAACGGGTGTAATTTACTTAAATATTGGCTCAACAAACTATGACCAAAAAAAATACAAAGAGGCGGAAGATTATTACCAAAGGGCACTAAAAATATTTCAGATAAAAAACGAAAAATTTTTTATTGTCTCCTGTTATGGTACTTTAGCGAATATTTATTTAAAATTAAATAAAAAAACACTTGCTAAATCTTATGCAGACAAAAACCTTGCACTGACTAAAGAATTGGGATTGAAAGATAATGAATTGGATGCAGAAATTACTCTAACGAAAATCCTGTTTGAAGATAATCCCACAGAAGCCCGGATAAAAGCCGAAAAAATCAGTACAAAAATATCTTCTAAAACAAGCAAAGAAACCAAGATAGAATTGTATGAGTTGCTTTACAAATGCTACAAAGCAGAAGGAAATACAGCATTATCTTTGAAAATGTATGAAAAGCTGAACATTTATAAGGATAGCGTGAAAATAGAAAAAAACAGTTTTGCGGTGGCAAGAGAAGCTGTGAAAAATGATTATGAAGTAAAAATTCATAAAAATAAATTGAAAGTTGAGAAAGAGCAAGCAGCATTAGAACAAAAACAATTGCAATCTACATTGGGACTCATAGCAGCTGCTGGAATTTTGATAGGTTTTATTATCTTCTACTATAAAGGTAGATTGAAAATAAATTTGAAAAAGAGAAATATCTTACTAAAAGAATTGGAAGATATGAAATCAAATGCTGGTTCTAATTTAGTGGTAGATTCTAAACAATTTGAGCTTGATAGAGAAAAAATAGAAAAAACCTTAGAGAGAAAATTAAATGAAACCGATTGGAAAGTATTGAATATTTTACTAGAAGAACCAGAAATTACCAATAAAAAAATTGCCGAAAAAGCATTTCTAAGCGTAGACGGTATAGGCTCGTCGCTCCGAAGAATGTATGAATATTTTGATATAAAGGATTCTAAGTACAAAAAAATTGCTCTTCTTTCAGATGCTATTAGACGCTCTTCAGCTCATTAATATTGTACTTATAGCTGTGAAATAGTAGTTTCACGTACAGACGTGAAGTTATTTTAGGTATTATTTTTGATATTTGTGTATCAACAAATGATATTAACAATTTAAAACAAACCTTATTATGAAAAAAGTATTTTTATTATTATTAGCAGCAATTACAATAATCAGTTGCAGAACCGAAGACAGCATAGCAGAGCCAGAAGTACAACAAGTTGAAGCGGCAGCCAAAGTGATTGGTGAATGGCAAAATTATAGAGATGAAAAAGAAGAAACAGTGCTAGATCAATGGACAGGTTCTGCTTGGACTACAAAGCAAGAATGGTATAAAACATTAAGACCAAACTCTCAAATCATCCTAGAATTTGCAGCAGATGGAACATTTAAAGATAAATATGGTACTGTAGTTACAAGTACTGGTGTTTGGGCTAAATTGGCAAATGGCAGTTACACTTTTAATTATGTACAAGGTGCAAATCCAAATCCAGCGTTAAACGGAACAAGAATCATGAAATTCTATTGCGACAACACTTATTCTGTGAAAGTAGAAGGTAATGAAAAAAGTATACTCTACTATAAAAAAATTGCAGAAACTGAATGCGGAGCAACAGTACCCTACAAAGTGAATTAATAACTTAATTTTTAATTAATAAAAGTCGCCTGAATATACATTTAGGCGACTTTTTATTTTTAAATTTTTGAGCGATGGAGCATAATTATAAGTTTATACAAGATTTTCTAATATAATGCCAAACAAAATTATTTTTCAGTTGAAAATATACTGGTTAAATTCTTTCTCAGTGGCATCTCCTAGTACAAAATTTACTCCACAAAATCCTTCAATTGTCCAACCTCAACATCTTTATCAATTGTAGGATTGATGTACACTTTGTAGGTATTGCACTTATCCTTCACTGGTTCTATGAAATACTGTCTGCCATTTTCAAGATAAGATCCGCTCATAGATTTTGGGAACAGCGTTAAAGTAATAATTTTGCTATGGTCTAATGATTTTCCTTTTACGTTTAGAATATCTTTCATCTTTACTTCCGAAATATTTTTTTCTTGTACGTCAAAATTAATTTTTCTACCACTGGTATCGAAAAGATTTAAAATAGATGTTCCTTTTTCCTTATTCTTTTGGTGCTTTTTAAATTCTTTCTGCCATTTTTTTACTTTGAATTTGAAAATAAATTCTTGTTGATTTTGGCTAAAAAGTAAACCAAAAGAAAACACGGCAAATAATAAAAACAACTTTTTCATAGGTAGATATTTATTTTTTTAAAGGTTATCTCGTCATACTGCCGAGACGAGTTATGGTATCGCTTTATATACATTGGTGTTTATGTCAAAAGATAAAATTTTCTAAGGATTTGATCATTTTCAATTGTTTACCAATTTGGGAATTGCGATTTGATACTTGAAAGATAAAAAAAAGCCATCTAAACGATGGCTTTTTTAGTTAAAATTTATTTTTTAATTATTTTTTCCTGATGAAGCACTTTACCTTCATTTAATAATGAAATAAAATAAGTTCCTGTTTGTAAACTGCTTACATCAATACTATTTCCTGCAAAGTTTTTAGCTTGAATCAATCTTCCTGCCATATCAAAAATTTGATAATTTGAAATTTTCATTTTGGTTTTTACACTAAGGTAATTTCCGACAGGATTTGGTGCAAGTATAAATTCTTCAGCCAAAATTGGGCTTTCAAAAGTTCCCAAAACTTGGTTTAATTGCAAAGTTCTATTATTACCACTGGTTGCAAAACAAATTCCGTTAGTTGCTAATTCTGCTAAAGTACTATTTACAAAACTAGCACTATTTGTTGCAGTTGGATAGGAAATACCTTGAACATTGTAAGTGCCAATTGGCAGGGAAGAAAAATTTGCTGTTGTACTTACTGCTTTTATTTTAGAATCTGCAGTATTAATGGCTATAAACCTATAGGAAATTCCAATAGGAGAAGCATTTACATCATATAAACTACCTGGTCCATTGCTTGTAATAGTGTATGTGGCAGTATTTGCAGGGTTTGAAAAATTACAAAGGACAGCATAATACGTAACTCCTTCAGTCAATGCAAGACTCTGTGTAGAAGTTTGAGAAGAATAACTTCCTGCTGATCCAGTTGAATAAGCATTGGATCCTACAAAATTACTTGCAGTAAACGGCGAACCACTATGAATGCTTAAAATTAAAAATCCTGAAGATTTAGTAAAAGTATAAGTTCCTGTATTTGTAACCCTGAAACTATATTGTACAGATGGATAATTATTAGCGGCCAACGTAGATGTAGTGTAAGTACTATTACTATACGCATATACATTGTTATTTGTTGCTGTAGAATAATCTACATTTTTTACAGTGAAAGAATTTCCTGCGGCAGGTGGCGCCACCATATTCAAATTACTTTCCGCAGATCCAACTGTAGTACTCACAGTAGAAGTAGGATTTATGTAAGAATTATAGGCATTACAAATAGAAGTAATGGCAAAATTATTATCAGAGACATCAAAGTATTCTGCATTTGGATTAATAACCGCTACCACTTTTACTCTCGCTGTAGAAGTTGCTGGCGAATTTGGTATTGTTACAGTTTGTGTGCCATCATTTGGTGTATTCATGGCCAATTGATACGGATAACTGATTCCGCCATCTGTAGAAAGCAAAATATTTACGTTCGCATTCAAAGCATTTGTACCATTTACATTCCAAGTAATTGTTTGGGAAGATTGTGCAGCTACAGAAACTCCGGTTGCATTTGGATACGCAACTTGCAGCGGACCATTGTTTGATACTGTTACGGTCATTTCATCAGAGTCTACTCCACCAGATTGGGCATTGTTGTCTCTTACTGTAAATCTAAATTTCATAGATCTCGCAACTGCTGGCAAAACTTCTGCTTCTGCAATTGGCGGAACATTGGCATTATTCAAAACAAATTGCAATCTCGGGAAATTTCTTTCCCCATTAGCTGTACTTTGTGCAGATCTAAACAAGGGTGCACTTGCGGTGCTATTATTGGCCGTATATCCACCAGTACCAGATATCGAATTACCAAATGATCCTTTATCATTCGCAGATGCATTGTTTGCTTGTTCCCAAGTATAGGAAAGGTTGGCATCATTTGAATCTGTACCAATTCCTCTCAAGAAAAATGGTGTGTTTTTCGGAATTGTAATATCCAAACCTGCATTTGCGGATGGAGCAACATTAGAGGAATTTTGCAGCGTAAAACATGTCGCACTTGCTACTAAATTAGCTGTAATTTGATCTAAACTTTTAGCATTAAAATAATTTAAACCATTATTCCCACTATTTGTTTGATTATCTGGCGTCGTACAATTGTTACCATAACTCATAATTGTAGTTCCTGCACCAGGTTCTACTGCAGAAATACTGCTCCAGCCAGAAGTACAAAATGTTGGACTTCCAGAGCTACCACCAACTGCGTTGTAGGTATGACCTGCACCGAATTGATGTCCCATTTCATGTACAATAAGATTTGCGGTGATGGATTTTGGCAAAGTTAATGTCCATTGGCTCCATGCTCTTGCTTTTGCAGTATTTGAGCAGGGTTGAGTTCCAGCTTGACCTTGTGCTCCACCAGAAGTAATCACATTAAATGTATGCCCGATATCGTACAAAGAATAGGCTAAAGTTCCGTTTGTGTTTAAAGTTGTAAACCCAGTTTGCGAATTTGCCGCACTAGCAAAACTAGGATCTACCGTAAATGGATCTGTACTAGGATTTGTAAAAATTAAAGTTTTATCGGTAGTTTTTGCAATTATAGTAAAAGAAATAGAAACTTCAGATTCATAAATGAGGTTGATGAGATTCATCATGGTCACAGCTTCTGCCAACGCATTATCTTGATTACCAGCAAATGCTTGGGTAAATTCTCCAGTTGTTGCAATTGCCATTCTAAATTTCCTCATTTGATTTCCATAAGGAAAATTAGGTGCAGAGGCTTTTGCTATCAAACTAGATTTGATGGTATTTAATTCTCTCAGAATATCTTCATCTTGAGAAATATCACAAGTAAAATTCTTTCCAAAATCTGCAAATGCAGGATAAACTCTGTAATTTCCGGCACTTGTTTCGTAAGGTTCTATGTAGAAAAAACCCTCTTTATTTTTAATTATAGCTTCAAAACGATCGTTAAAAAGTGATAGTTTTAATGTAGAAAAACCATCTTCTGATACTCCATCAAAAGTAATAAGATTGTTCAATCTTTTTTCGGTAAGATTGTTTTCTGTTAAATTATACTTTATCAGGTTACCAGAAATATTGGGCAAAGCAATGCTTATATTTTTAATCGGTTTTGTAGAAGCTTTTTGCAAATTCACCTTATTTTGCAAAGATGATATAGAAATAGGAAATACTTTTCCTGGAATTTCATTTTCAGAAATACTTTGGGAAAAAAATAAACTACACGTAAAGCTGAGAAAAAGTAATAATATTTTCATGGTATTTTTTTTCAAATTTACCACAAAAAAAATAGAATTAATAAAGAAAGCGTCTTAATAATCAATTAAACCCAATAATATTCTCATATCTAAGTACAAATATCAAATCGCAATCCGTGAGAAAACTATATAAAAAAACCGTCTCATTAAGTTATGAGACGGCTTCATAATATTTATGTTAATCAGCACTAGAAATTATTAAGTAATAAATATCTAAGTGTTTAATTTATACTAATAACTTCTATTATTTGTGGTACATATTGTTTTATGGTACTTTCAACTCCTAATTTTATGGTAGAGAAACTCATTGGGCAACCGTTGCAGTTGCCATGTAGTTTTACTAAAACTTTATTATCTAATACACTTACTAATTCTATATCTCCGCCATCATTTACCAAAAATGGACGTATTTTTTCCAAAGCTGCTAAAACTTTGGTTACAGTTTCTTCGTGTGTAATTTCTGCGTTCATCAATTTTTTTACTATTTATTTTTTGGCGCACAACCAGCCATTGTGGTTATTTTCACCGCTTCTGTTGGTGGCATATTTTTATTCCTTTCTACCAAACTTTCAATCATTTTTTGTGCAACATCTACATAGATTTTTTGAATTTTGCTACCATCTTGCAAAGCTGCAGGTCTACCTACATCTCCAGATTCTCGGATGCTTTGTATTAATGGAATTTCTCCCAAAATAGGAATATTCAAATCTACTGCTAGATATTGTGCACCTTGTTTCCCAAAAATATAATACTTGTTCTCTGGCAATTCTTCAGGAGAAAAGTAAGACATATTTTCTATCAATCCTAAAACAGGAATATTGATGCTTTCCATTTGGAACATTGCAATTCCACGTTTCACATCTGCCAAAGCAACATGTTGTGGTGTACTTACAATCACAGCTCCTGTTACAGGAACTTCTTGAATGATTGATAAATGAATATCGCCCGTTCCTGGGGGAAGATCTATTAATAAAAAATCTAATTCTCCCCAATTCGCATCTCTAATCAATTGATTTAAAGCTTTGCTGGCCATTGGTCCACGCCAAACTACTGCTTGATTTGCACCAGAAAAATATCCGATTGATAGCATTTTCACGCCGTAATTTTCTAGAGGTTGCATCATTGTTTTGCCGTCAATTTCTACAGAAAGTGGTTTTTGTCCGTCTGTATCCATCATTGTTGGTACAGATGGTCCATAAATATCTGCATCTAAAAGTCCAACTTTAAAATCCATTTTGGCCAATGTAACTGCAAGATTTGCGGCAACAGTAGATTTTCCTACACCACCTTTTCCAGAGGCAATGGCAATAATATTGGTAATTCCAGGAATTTGTTTTCCTTTTATTTGGCTTTGTTGAATCTGCGTAGGTTCTGGCGAAGTAATTTTTAATTTTAAAACAACCTCATCTCCAAATTCTGTAGAAAAGGCTTGCTTCATTGCAACTTCTAATTTCTTTTTTTCATGCATCGCTGGAGAATGTGCAACCATATCTATCAATACATTTCCACCCATCAATTGTAGATTTGTTACCAAATCGTCTACTTCTATTTCTTTTAGAAAAGCTTGTACTTTTTCTTTATTAATCATAATTTTAATAATAAATTGATACCACAAATTTAAGGATTTATTTCTGTAATTTAGAATGATTAAAAACAAATCTATATCAGCAAATTATTAAATGAAATTTTATTAAATTTAAAAAAATTAAATGATGAAATATATTTCTACAACATTATTAATTATAATTTCGATTTTTTCTAACGCTCAAAACTTCGCAAAACACGTAAATCCTTTCATCGGAACTGGCGGACATGGACATACTTTTCCTGGTGCAACTGTGCCACACGGAATGGTGCAACTTTCGCCAGATACCAGAATTGATGGTAGTTGGGATGGTTGTTCTGGTTATCATTATTCAGATAATGTGATATACGGGTTTTCGCACACACATCTCAACGGAACTGGTGTTTCAGATTTTGGAGATATCATGTTGATGCCAACTATGGGCGAACCGAGTTTTGATAACAAAGTGTATTCTTCAAAATTTTCTCATGAAAATGAAAAAGCAAGCGCAGGATTTTATTCCGTAAAATTAGATGATGACGATATAGATGTTCGTTTAACCACTTCTACCCGAGTTGGTTTTCACGAATATACTTTTAATAAAGCTGGAAATGCCAACATTATTTTAGATCTAAATCATCGGGATGAATTATTGGAAGGCGAAGTAAGAATTATTGATAATAAAACTGTTGAAATTTTGCGAAGAAGCAAATCTTGGGCGCAAAATCAATATGTCTATGCTAGAATCGAATTTTCAAAACCAATGCCTGAAAGTACAGGATATGAAGAAAGCATACCACAAATTGGAACAATGCATACTGGTTACAAGGGATTTAATATTAAGGTGGCATTTTCTAATAAAGTCAAAAAAGGCGAGAAAATTCTCGTAAAAGTTTCACTTTCGCCCACAAGTTTTGAAGGTGCAAAATTGAATTCAACAGAAATAAAACATTGGGATTTCGAAAAAGTGAAAGCTGATGCAGAAAATCTTTGGAACAAAGAACTTTCTAAAATTGAAGTGAAAGATAAGGATCAAGATAAAATGGCGATTTTCTACACTGCGCTGTATCACACCATGATTCAACCCAATATTGCACAAGATTTAGATGGAAAATACCGCGGAATGGACAATAAAATTCACAGAGCAGAAGGTTTTAATTATTATTCCGTCTTTTCACTTTGGGATACTTTTCGTGCTGCACATCCGCTTTATACTTTAATTGATAAAAAAAGAACCGCAGATTACATCAATACATTTCTGAAAATGTACGAACAAGGTGGAAGATTGCCAGTTTGGGAATTAGCCAGCAACGAAACCGATTGTATGATAGGCTATCACTCTGTTTCTGTGATTGCAGACGCTATGGCAAAAGGAATTACAGGTTTTGATTATGAAAAAGCATTTGAAGCGAGCAAAAGTTCTGCAATGCTAGATGTTTTGGGATTGAAAGCCTACAAAGAAAACGGATTTATTTCTATAGACGACGATCATGAGAGCGTTTCTAAAACCTTGGAATATGCTTATGACGATTGGTGCATTGCACAAATGGCGCAAATTTTAAATAAAAATTCTGATTACGAATACTTCATGAAACGTTCTCAAAATTGGAAAAATCTCTTCAATTATAAAACGGGTTTCATTCAACCCAAGAAAAATGGCGGTTGGGAAAAACCTTTTGATCCGCGAGAAGTGAATAATAATTATACGGAAGGAAATGCGTGGCAATATACTTTCTTCGTACCGCAAGATATTTCTGGAATGATAGAAACTTTTGGTGGAAATGCAAAATTTGAACAAAAATTAGACGAAATGTTTAATTCTGAAAGTAAAACGACAGGAAGAGAACAAGTGGATGTTACGGGATTAATCGGGCAATATGCGCACGGAAACGAGCCAAGTCATCACATGGCTTATTTGTATAATTACATCGGAAAACCCAACAAAACGAAGAAAAAAGTTCATTATATTTTAGAAAATTTCTACAAAAATTCCCCAGATGGATTGATCGGCAATGAAGATTGCGGACAAATGTCTGCGTGGTATGTTTTAAGTTCGATGGGAATTTATCAAGTTACCCCAGGTTTAGATAAATGGGAAAGTGTGGAACCTTATTTTAAAAATGGGAAAATTAATTTTGGTGAAGGAAAATTAGAAAATATTGCAGAATCTATTGCTAAAGTAAACAACTTTGATAAAAATTTTGGTGGCTTAAAAATCTATCCGGTCATTATTCCAGTTCCTACAATTGAAGCAGAAAGCAAATCTTTTAAAAATAATTTAAAAATTGACCTTTTTTCTGAAAGTCCTCATGATGAAATTTACTTTTTAGAAAGTATAAAAGGCTTTGACTATTCTACAAAAAAACGAACTTTTGTTAAATATAAAGAAGCTTTTTTCATTAATGAAACCTCAACAATTCAAGCTTATGTGAAAAATAAAAACGGACAAAGCAATACCATTTCTGGAACTTTCTACAAAAAACCCAATAATTATTCTATCAACATCCATTCAAAATACAATTCGCAATATACTGCAGGTGGAGATGAAGGTTTGATAGACGGAATTTACGGCGACGAAAATTGGAAAAAAGGCGAATGGCAAGGTTATCAATCGCAAGATTTTGAAGCGGTGATCGATTTGAAAAAAGAAAAGGAAATCTCAGAGATTTCTGCGAATTTTCTGCAAGATTCTCGCTCATGGATTTTGATGCCTTCAAAAGTGGAATTTTATGCCTCCAGAAACGATAAAGAATATTTCCTAATTGAAACGATTAACAATGAAGTAGATGCGAAAAATTACGACATAAGCATTAAAAAAATTGTTGCAAAATTATTACCAACAACGACAAGATTTATAAAAGTAAAAGCCTACAATTTTGGAAAGCTACCAGATTGGCATCAAGGAGTTGGTGGCGATGCTTTTATTTTTATTGATGAAATTGAGGTGAGATAATTTAAATTTGCACATCAAAACTTACTATCAACAATGACGAAAAAATATTCAATTGGAATTATACTTTTAGTAATTTCTCTATTTTCAATACTATTATATAGTTCTAATTTTATTGATCTATTTTCTGAAAGAAAAGGATTTAATATTACTTCATTTTTTATTTCGAGACTCATAATTTGGTTTGTTCTTTTATTGCTTTTCTTCTATTGCAAATTTGTAGAAAAACAAAATATGCTGCTTCAAAATGAAAACAATTTTCCCATTTTTAGATTTTTTGGTATTGTAATTTTGGTGTATTTTGTAACGATCATTCCTTCTGCAACGGTAAATCTCTTCATAAAACTCATCATAAAAGAAGAAAGCAGCAAAAAATTGGGACAAATATCCATGCTGATAAAAGACAATTATTTTATGATTTTCTTCATCAGTATTACAGCAGCAGTTACGGAAGAACTGATGTTTAGAGGCTACATGCAATCTAGATTAATGAAAATCTACAAGAATCCTTATATTGCGATTGGTATAACTTCCGTGTTTTTTGGCCTCATGCATTTCAGCTATGGAACAATAAGCAATGTTTTGGTTCCGACAGTTATGGGACTTATATTTGGGATTTTCTATTACAAATATTCTAATCTAAAAGTTCTGATTATGGTACACTTTATAATAGATTTTGTTTCACTTTTATTAATGAATTCTAAATTGTAAATAGATTTTAGATAAAAAAACTTTGCCACAGATTTTAAACTTTCAAAATTTAGCATAGAAAAATTGTTATTTCAACAAATCTATTTCCAGCAAATTATTATCTTTTTTAAACCCCTCTAGCATATTTTCCTCTTGTGATTTTATCTGTTTATTCGGATCTAATACTTTTCCATTTTCATCCGTCCAAGATATTGTTACACCACTACTGCCCATCATTTGTCTTGTAGAAGCCATTGGATCTTTTCGGAAAATCTTAAAAACTTTTTTAAATCTTTCTGGATTTAAGGAAATTGGCTGAATGTGTGCAATTTTTTCTGCGGCAGTTTTCCAATCGTAATCTTTTGGTAAATTTTTCACAGCTTTTAATTCAAATAGATGAGATTGAGAATCATCTGAAATTTTCACAATCAAACCTGGCAAACCATGAAATTTATACGGTCCATCTTGAAAAGGTAAACTTTTTGCAAACCATGCCGTCCAAGTTCTGCCATACATTTTGGTGGTTGCTTTTTGTGCATCCCAACTTCCAATTTTTTCTACTTCAGGAGCGATTTTCCAAACTAATTTTCTATCTTCTTCAATTTTATACATATCTCTTTCTAATCTTTGGAAAAGAAAAATTTTATAATCTGGGTAGGTTTTTTCTACCACCTCGTCTACTTTCCCTCAAGTAATTCCTGAATAATCAAAAGTTTCGGTATTCTGAGCATACAATTTTTCTAGTAATGAATCTGCGATTTTCTGAGTGCTGCTATAGAATTTAGAACCTTTGGCAGTAATATCCAAATCCATCATTTCAGAGGTTATTTTGTCTTTTGCTGTAGAATCTTTCACGAATTTATATTCATAAGAAAAACGTTGGTTTTGTGCGGAAAAAAAAACGGCGAAAAGCAAAAACAAAAGGGAAGATTTTTTCATAATAATGTTTTTGTAAATATATAAAACTTTGCCAAAGATTTTGATATTACTACAAAGAACTATCGTTTAGAATATGATTTAAAAAATGGAAAAAGTTGAATTTTCACGAAAAAACTTTGCCAATCCCGATAGCTACAGGTGTGGCAAAGTGAATGAGTAAAAATAAATATAAACTATTTTTTTGTTCGAATTTTTATTTCATTGTTAATTTCTCCGTTATCGTTATTTTTTTTGATTTTTTGAGATGTGATTTTATTTTTATCAATTTTATCTAAATCTGCTTGTGTAGAAAGTTTTCCATTGATGTAGATTTTATCGTACTTATTGGATAAAGTAGGATCCATAGTTACTTTGTCCCCTTTTACTTCTATTTTATAATTTGAACCATCAGGAAATTTTCTTTCAATTGCTACATTTTCTAACACTACTTTTTTTCCTAATTTCTTTTTTAAATTTTCTTGAATTTCTATTACTTTAGCCGCATCTGCATCATACTGCTTGTCATAATCATCTTCAACAAATGTAGATGTCGCTGAGTAATTTTTAATTTTCGCAAAACCTTTAGTCCAAACACCGTAGATTTTCACATCATTTTCAGTTTTATCGGTTTTAAAAATGAATTTTAATTGATCTTTATTCTCAATTTCAGCGAGCATATTTAAATATTCAATTTTCGTTTTCTTTACTTCATCTATAATAAATATATCTGATTCTTTAGCATTTTTTGCATTACCAGTTTTACTATTATTCTTTGATTGAGAATTGGCTATTGAATTAGTTGCAGTTGATGTATATTTTTGAGTTTGAAAAGAATACTTTTTATCTAATGCATTTATAAATTCATCAGGTAATTGCAAATTCATGTCACTTTTTGCGCTGAAAATCTTATTATTATTTACACTTTCAATATAACCAAAGTAATTGGTAGATTTTCCTAAATCCTCATTCACTAATTTTAAAAAATCTTTTCTTGAAATTTTTTTGTAATTAAAATAGAATTGATCTTTTTCTGTTGAATTGTTTACATTTTTTGAATAATAAGAATTTATTCCTTGTGAGTGAGATGATGCAACAAGCCCTTCTCTACCGTTATCTGTTGTTTTTTCATTAAATTTTATTTTGTTCTCAGAAATTTCATATCCGCTTTTTTCAACTAATGAAGCTCCAAAAACTCTTTTAGGATTTAAATCCGTAATTTCATTTAAAAAATATTTAAAATTTTCGTTCCCAATATTTTTCAAATAAAAATCTTTGTATTCTTGTTTGGAAACAACTTTATTATCAATTGTGAAAACTTCTGTTTCTGATGATTCTGCTATTTTATTTTTAAAACTAAAAGTGTCTATATTATTTCTTTTGTACGGATTTTTAATAGTATCATTCTTAATCTGAAAAACCGCTTTTGCAATTTCAACATTTGTTTTAGAAATTTCTCTGTTTTTAGCATTTACCAAAAATGCGAAACCTAAAATAAATACCAATGGTAGAGCTAAAATTTTGCGGGCATAACTGAATTTTGTGTGTGATTTTTTAAGCATGATTAATCTTTTTTTGAGGTTAGAATTTAAGAATTGACTGGTTGCTGGCAAATTAGTTTCCGCGAAATGGCTGCTTAAAAGCATTTGTGCAAAAGCTTTCACGTCGTTTTTTTGCACCGTTTTTTTGTCTGCCAAATATTCGTGCAAGAGAGAAATTTCTCTTTTTAATAAATGAAATATCGGGTTGAACCAAAATATTGCGGTTACTGTAGAAATTAATAATTTATCCAACGTATGATTTTGCTCGATGTGCACCATTTCGTGTTTCAAGATTTGCTTTCCATAGGTAGAATTGATTGCAATGGAATCTTTCCAGAAGAGATTTTTTAAAAATGAAAATGGTGCATCTTCTAATTTTGTTTGATAAAAATTAATGCCTTGGAATGTTTCTTTTTCATAATTAAATTGTAGGCGATGAATCTTGTATAATCCTATAGATAATTTAATTAAATAAAATATTGAGCCCAAAAATAGTAAACTACCAACTAGAAAATAGGGTGAAAATTGAAAATTACTTTCTGCATCAGATTTAATGATTTGCATATTTTCTAGCAACAAATAAACATCTGGATTCACTTCTATCGTGAAGTATTCTACTTTTATCAAAGGCAATAAAATGCTTATAAAAATTATCGATAGCAAATAAAATCTGTTGTAATGGTGAAAAGTTTTATCCTTTAAAAACACAAAATAATACACAAACATCAAACTAGAAAATACGATCATTTTCAGAAAATATAGTAATAGTGTTTCCATTAGTCGTTGTTTTTAAATTCGTTGAGCAGTAATTCTAAATCTTCTACAGAAAGTTCTTCTTTTTGTATTAAATAAGAAACCGCTTCTTTGTAAGATCCTTCAAAATAATCTTTTACCAAATTTTTCATCGTTTTTCCGCTGTACTTTTCCTTTGGTATCAAGGGAAAATATTCGTGTTGCCGTCCAAAAATTTTGAAATCGACAATTTTTTTGTCTTTCAAAAATTTTAAAGTGGTAGAAACGGTATTCGTGTGCGGTTTTGGCTCTGGAAAAAGCTCTAGAATATCCTTGAGAAAGGCTTTTTCTAGCGTCCAAAGATATTGCATCACTTGTTCTTCTGCTTTTGTTAAGGAAGGAATTTTCATACACCTAATTATTTAGTGATACAAAGATACTATAAAAACCGAATATACCTAATTAATTAGGTGTAAGTTTTTAAAATGAGAAAATTTTTAAGGAAATCTACCGTCTATTCTGCTTTTCCGATGGTCAATAATTCGTCCCATTGCGTAGTAAATCTTGGACTGCGATGTTCTTTAATCAAAGACCATTCTTTTTCTCGAGTTCCAACTACGGCTAGTTTCACTTTGTTTTTTCCAAATTTATTGTTGAGAATATCCATCACTTTGGTTATTTCTTCACTTTCAATCTTGGTTTTTTCATCAAATAAACTCGCTTGTATTTCATTTTCTGGAACAAAATGTGTGAGATTTACGCCTACTTTTTTATAGCGATATCCGGGTAAATAAATTTCTCTCAAACCTTTCAAGGCGGCCTTTGTTAAAGAAATTGTACTATTCGTGGGTGAGTATAATTTCACAATAATTTTATTCTTATACTGCGGATCCGATTGGCTAAATTGGTTGGTTTGCAGAAAAACTTCAATTTCTGTAGCGGCACTTTTTTGTTGACGAAGCAAATCTGCAACCTCGGAGACGTAAAAACTGCAGGCTTCTTCTATCAAAGTGTAATCTGTCAATTTTTTTCCAAAAGATTTTGCCGTTCCTATGCCTTGTTTTGCGTCTGGAATTGGATTTAATTCTAAGCAAATTTCATTATTTAATTCTCGCCAAAGTCTTTCGCCAATGATGGTCATTTCTTTTCGAACCCAATCTAATGGCATTTCTGCAAAATCTAATGCAGTAATTATATTGATTTTCTGTAGTCTTTCTGTATGCTTTTTTCCAATTCCCCAAATATCTTTTACTTTCAAGTTTATTAGAAGATTTCGCCTTTTTTCTTCTGTATCTACTACATAAACATCATTATTTTCTGGAATTTTTTTAGCAAATTTATTAGCTAATTTGGATAAAGATTTCGTTTTCGCAATACCAACTCCAACAGGAATTCCTGTATTTTTTTCTACCGTTTTTTTTATAATACTGCCCAAATTTTGAAAATCCAAATCTGTGGAATGAGATAAATCTACAAAGCTTTCGTCTATACTATATTCCTCTACCAATGGCGAAAATGCTCTCAAAGTATTCATCACTCGTCTAGACATATCGCTATACAAAGTATAATTGGAAGAAAAATAGGATACATTGTTTTCATCCAACAAGTTTTTTATTTTAAAAATTGGCTGAAACATAGGAATTTCTGTAAGCGCTTTTGCATGTTTGTTTGCCGCAATTGCGCAACCATCGTTATTACTCAAAACTATGACGGGTTTATTTTGCAAATCTGGACGAAAAACTTGTTCACAAGATGCATAAAAACTATTGCAATCTACCAAAGCTATCATAGTACAGATTTTATAATGTAGGTGATAACGCCCCAAATCTTAATTTCTTCCGTCAATTTTTTATGAAATTTTTGTATTTGAAATTCTCCATCTTCGATGATGATTGCCATTTGATTTCTCTTCGGGCTAAGAGATTTATCAACAATCAGCACATCATTTTTTGAGATACCATATTTTTCCGAAGCATCATCTATCACACGGATAAAAAATGTGGATTCAGAATTAGAAATGAGTACAGAATTGAGATCTATTCTTGGTTCGTTGTAATGTGTGGCCGGACTAGAAAATCCCGTTTGCGTAGATTTTGCAACACGATGATTCTCCTCTGGTTTTTTTATTTTTTGAGCATCAGATTCTTCCATTATTTTAATTATTTCTCATGCTTTAAATTTTCTGGAAGAATAGAATTTTTAAATATTGGATTTTCATATTTAAAAACGCTCAACTGGCCAGATTGTTCGTAATAAGCGTGCTCAACTTCGGAGAGATATTGAATACCAGCTTCTCTTAAAAGCATATACACTTCATTTTCATCAATTTCATCTATGGTGAAATTTTGTTTCAAAAGTTTACCGTTTTCAACTAATTTCAAAACCGTGGGATGTGTAATTTTTCTTACAGATTCATGTTTTATGCCGATGTACACATATATTTTCTGAAAAATTGCAATTAAAGATATCACAGAAATGGGTATCAAAAGCGGAATTGTAGGATAGAGCATTGCATCTCCTACCGCACTTCCCATTGCAATGATTAATAAAATATCTGCACTTCCCAAACCACCAACTGCTCTCTTTCCTATCCATCTAATAATCAATATGGTATAAGCCATAATTATTATTACTCGGATTAGAATTTCCAGATATACCGTTAGATTAAAATCACCGAAAAAGATTTGAAAAAGATCAAAAGAGTATTCGTTACCTTCTATCATAATTTTAAAATTAATAATAAAAGTATGAAAAAAAACTAAGCTATTTTTTTAAAAATTTTAAAAAAATTGTTTGGGTTGAAAAAGATTTTAATTTTACAAATAAGAACGTTCAGAAAATTTAATAATTAAGGGTTTTTTTAAAAATTTATAAAACCACAAAGAAACAAAGTTTAAGAAATTTCCAATCGTATTAAAGAGAAAATAAACGTGTCTGATCTTATTTTTTATTCAAAAAAAAACTTTGCCAAAATTATTAGCAAAGTTAAGATTATAGATTATGTTTAAATAAATTACATGTCTCCACCATGCTTATCCAATTGTCCTTCCCATTTAGAAACGGCGGATGTTGCTAATGCATTACCCAAAACATTGGTCATACTTCTTCCCATATCGCAAAAATGATCTATCGGCAAAATTAGAGCAATCCCTTCTGGTGGAATTCCAAACATGGTGCAAGTTGCAACAATGATGACTAAACTTGCTCTTGGAACTCCAGCAATTCCTTTTGAAGTGAGCATTAATACCAGAAGCATTATTATTTGTTCGCCAATCGTCATATCAATACCATAAATTTGAGCAATAAATATGGCTGCAAACGTCATGTACATCATACTTCCATCTAAATTAAAGGAATATCCTAGTGGTAATATAAAAGATACAATTCTATTATTACATCCAAATCTTTCCAATTCTTCTACTAATTTCGGAAAAACTGCTTCAGAACTTGTAGTAGAAAAAGCGATCAACAATGGTTCTTTTATTCTTCTTAAAAGTTCAAATAGACGATTGCCTAATATAAAATATCCAACAATACATAATACCAACCACAGAATAGCTAATGCAAAGAAGAAATCTCTTAGATAAATTGCATATACCGTGAAAATATCAAATCCGTTAGTCGCCACAACTGCTGCAATTGCTCCCAAAACTCCCAACGGTGCAAACCACATAATATAGCCAACCATTTTTAAAATTGCGTGCGCACAAATATCTAATGCTCTCACAATTGGTTTTGTATATTCTTCGCCCATATTTGCAAGTGCAATTCCAAACATGATAGAAAATACTACTATTTGTAATACTTCATTGGTAGCAAAAGCTTCAAATAAACTTTTTGGAATTATATGTTTCACAAATTCTTCTAAAGATAAACCTTTACTATTTGAAACCACCTCGCCTGCTGCATCTGCGGCAGGTTTTGCTAGATTCATTACTTTTCCTGGTTCTAGCCAGTTAACAAAAATTAAACCTATCGTTAATGAAACTAAAGATGCGGTGATAAACCAAAGCATCGCTTTAGATCCTACTCTACCAATCATGCTGATATCGCTCATTTTTGCGATACCTACCACCAAAGTAGTGAAAACCAAGGGTGCAATGATCATTTGTACCAAACGGATAAAGATGGTGCCTAAAAGTTTTATATTTTTTGAAAATCCTTCTGCACTATCTGGATATTGTGTGTGCACAACGCCTCCCATCACAACACCAATGATTAATGCAATGATGATGGCGATAAATAATTTGTTTTGTCCTTTCATAATTTTTTTGCTATCCTACAAATATAGTTTTTTTTAACAAAATTTAACAAGTTATAATTTACATCAAAATTATTCACAAAAAAAACCTTTGAAATTTTTCAAAGGTTCATCAATTATTTACTTGTCGGTAAGTTATGCTTTTAGATATCTTGCATAGGCATAACCTTCAACTCCGTCGCTTGTTTTTATTTTCCACCAATCATCAGAAGTTTGCTCTACCAAAGAAACAGAATCACCTTTACCAGCTTTTCCAATAATGGAAGCATCTGTAGAAGGCTCTTGGCGAATATTTAAATTTCCTTCTTCAGTGTTTATAGTAAGGCTTGCACCAGCAGAAAGTCCAGAAACTTGAACATCCAAGTTGATGTCTGAGGCGGAATAAGTAGTATCAATTGCTCCTAATGCATTCCAAACAGCGTCTTTTGTAGCAGTATCTGCCGCATCTCCAGAGATGTAAAGAATTCCATCTTGCTCTCTAATTTGTAAATTTCTAACGCCAATAGTTTGTGCAGAAGAAATCACACTTGCATATTTATCTTGTAATGTGCTCATTTTTTTAATTATTTAACAGTGTAATTATAATTTACTTTACCTAATTTCAAAGCATCCACAGATTCCTTAATTTTTCTAGCTTGGATGCTAGAAACATCACCAGTCAAAGTCAATTCTCCATTCACAATACCCACGGTTACAGATGGAAAATCTTTTACAGCGTCTTGCACTTTTTGCAACATTTCTGGGTCTACAGCAGAAGTCGTAACTACTGGTTTAGAAATAGTTGTCATATCCATCACGTCTTTCACACCTTCTGTTTTCTTCAAATTTGCGATCATTTCGTCTCTTTCGGCTTCAGAATTAAAAGTTCCAGAAAGATGCGCTGTCCCATCGATTACTTCTACAGAAGCTGCGGAATTGGAAGAAACTATGGTTGTAGAGGTTTTTTGCAAATCTGCATCAGAAATATTTTTCTTACAAGAAATGCTTCCTATAGATATTGCTAAAGCCAACGTTGCTATTGCGATTTTATTTTTCATATAATTAGTTTATTAAATTAATGACATTTATTAAATCCAAATTTACTACAAATCTTAAATTTTCAATGGTATTAAATGCTAAATTTTTCTTAAAATTTAATCTTAGAGCCATCCGATTTTAAATTTTTTCATCAATTTGCCTAAAAGTTAAATTGATTCTTTCTGATAAAACTTTTTTCGTCGGTGGCAATCTGTGCAGCCAATGCGTTTGTGTTTCATCTTTCATTACTAAAAGACTTCCATTTTCTAAAAACACATCCACTCTCTCTTTGGATTCTTTGTGTTTAAAACTAAATTTTCTTTCCGCTCCAAAACTTAAACTTGCTATCACGCCATTTTTCTTCAAATCCTTTTCTGCATCACTATGATAGGCCATTCCTTCGCTTCCATCATGATATAAATTGAGCAAACAAGAATTGAATTTTTGTCCTGTCATAGCCTCTACTCTATTCTTTATCAAAGATAATTCTGGAGTAAATTTTAAGGCAACTTTCGTAATTTTTGAATAGGTATAGTTAAATTTTTCTTCACCATACCAAGCAACTTTACGTTTTGTAATTATTTTTTTTCCAAATATTATCGCTTCATCATTTTTCCATTCGATATTTTTTAGAAGATTTATGAATAAATAATCCGTTTCGTCCTTATCAAAAACTTTCCCGAAATAATTGACAGTTCCATCTATTGGCAACAGATTTTGATCGGGATTTGGCAGATTTTCAAATAATTCCATCTTTAATATTTATAGTTTCAAATTTCTGCATTTTATTTTATAAATTAGTGCAAAAATTATTTCCATGAAAAAATATTTCGGTTTTCTATTTCTATTTATCCTCGCATTTTCTATTGCTCAAAATAAAAATTATGTAAAGGAAAATTTTACTAAAAAAGAAATTTACATTACCATGCGAGATGGTGTAAAATTATTTACCTCCATCTACACTCCAAAAGATATTTCTAAAACAAAAAAATTACCAATCATTATGCAACGTACTTGCTACAGCGTTGCACCTTATGGTGAAAATGAATATAAATCTTCCCTCGGTCCCAACAAATTTTTGATGAATGATGGATACATTTTCGTGTATCAAGATGTACGCGGAAGATATATGAGCGAAGGCACCTTCACCAATATGACGCCGCAAGTAGAAAGAAAAACCAAAAAAGATGTAGACGAAAGCACAGATACTTATGATACCATCGATTGGCTCATTAAAAATATTGAAAACAATAATAAAAAAGTGGGGCAATACGGAACTTCTTATCCAGGATTTTATACTGCTGCAGGTATTTTAGCAGATCATCCTGCTTTGGTCGCTTCTTCTCCGCAAGCTCCGATTTCAAACTTTTGGAATGATGATTTTCTTCACAACGGGAAAATCATGATGGGCTACTTCCGCACATTCCCCGTATTTGGCGTACAAAAAACAAAAGCAGAAAAAGAAGATTGGTATATGGATACTTACGTGAAGCCAACTTCTGAAGATGGTCTAAAATTTTACAGAGATATGGGAACTTTAAATGATGGTTACCAAAAATATTACAAAAATAATTTCTTCATGACGGAAATTATGAACCATCCAAACTACGATGAATATTGGCAAAAAAGAAGTATTCTACCTCATTTAAAAAACGTAAATCATGCAGTAATGTCTGTTGGCGGTTGGTTTGATGCGGAAGATCTTTCCGGACCTTTGAATATTTACAAAACCATAGAGAAAACCAGTCCAAAAGCGAAAAACACGATTGTGATGGGACCATTCTCTCACGGAGCTTGGGGAAGAGAAACGGGAAAAGCATTTCACAATGATATTTATTTTGGAGATAGCATTGCTACCTATTACCAAAAAAATCTGGAGACAAAATTTTTCAATCATTATTTAAAAGGTGATACAAAAACAGATGCAGGTTTGCCAGAGGCAGTGATGTTTGACACTGGTAGCAAAGAATGGAGAGAATTTGCAACATATCCTCCAAAAGAAGCTAAGAAAGTAAAATTCTATTTAGCAAATGGAACCTTAGAAAAGAACGCTTCTTCAAAAAATTCAGAATATTATAGTGATCCGAACAATCCGGTATTGAGTTCTGACAATTTAAAAGATTTCAACGGATTCACGCCTAGAAATTACATGAGCGAAGATCAACGTTTTGCAGAAGGAAGACCAGATGTTGTAACTTTTACCACAGATATTTTAACAGAAGACATGACTTTTGGTGGCGAAATAATGGCGAAATTAAACATTGCATCCACTTCTACTGATGCGGATTTTGCAGTGAAATTAATAGACGTGTATCCAGAAGATTACAAACCAACAGAGAAAAAAGAGGGCGTGATTTATGGCAATTATCACCAAATGGTACGCAGCGAAATAATGCCAGCAAGATTTAGAAATTCTCGCGAAAAAGGAGAAGCATTGATCCCAAACCAAAAATCCGCGGTTAATTTTCAATTGCAAGATGTGATGCACACTTTCAAAAAAGGACATAAAATACAGGTTCAAATTTCTAGCACTTGGTTTCCCTTATTTGCTGTAAATCCGCAGAAATTTCTGGAAAATCCAAATTTTGCTACGAAAGAAGATTACACGAAAGCTTTCATCAAAATTTTTGGGGATAGCTATTTGGAGGTGGATGTATTGGGAAAATCTGATAAGAAATAAAACCCAAAATTAGGGATGAATATGATGTGAAAAAGTAAACGTTTAGAAACAATGAAATAACTAGTATAATATTATTAAGTAGTCTAGCTAAATTTAGCACAATTAATTAAAAACATCCTTTTATGAATTTTATAATTTATAAAAAGGGTGTTTTTCCTTATTAAAGATGTATTCATATCTGTACATTTGTTAAAAATTAATAATTATGAAAACTAAAAACAAATTTTTTCTTCCTGCGACCATCGCACTTGCAGCATCTTTAACCGTTTATTCTTGTATGCTTAATATTGGAGTTGGCGGAGAAACAGGAACTACTACATCTATAGTTTCATTGCTATCCGAACATCTTCTTTCCCCAGCGAAGGCGCAAATATTGAGTAATGAGTACACACAAAATAATTATCAAAAAGTAAATGTGGGTAAACCTCAAGCTGAAACGAAAGAGGTATTTTATGATTTAGAAGTTCTGGAAGATTACATAAAGTACGTGAAAAAAGAAGCGAAAAAAGAGGGAATTAATAATGTTGGAATTACGATTGCTTTTGGGCAATATCCGAAAAATGAAATTTTTGATGCGAGATTAAAAAATGAATATAAAGGACAACAAACCGTATATTTAAAAGCAACTGTAGATCCTGCAATGCAAGGAAATAAAGTAGGAAAAGGTGGCGCCGAACAAGAAAAAACAAATGGATCGCTTGATAAAATAAGCGCTTTAGATTTTGGTAGATTATCACCTCCTAATTAATTAACAGTGAGTTGGGATAAAGATATAGGGCTTTTGGTAATAGATATTTTAATGTTGAGTATCTGTATTTTGATGTACAAGAAGAAAACTATTTTGGGAACATATGGTAAATATATGTTTGCTGCAATGGTAGTTTCATTTGTTATAGACGTTATAATTTATTATATAGGAATACAAAAAAATATCCCAGGCATTTCTTCTCTATACATCTATATTTACGGGCAAACAGGAGTTTTTTTTATGTTATTATTTTTAATGTATCAAAATTTAATTAAAGATAAAAAACTGCAAAAAATTGCTAAATTAATTTTAATATCTTTTGTAATATTTTTCCTTTTTCAAATATATCAATTAGATATATCTATTAAATTATTACAAAACATTTTATATTTTGATGTGTTTTTGTTATTATTCGCTATCACCTTATTTCTATTAGATACTTTTAAAACGGATATCATATTAAATTTAAAAAATTATTATCCATTTTGGTTCTCTTTAGGATTAATAATTATCTATCTGGCAATAATTCCTTCCATAATAATAAGTAGTTCGCCAAAGTCAATAAAAAATAATGAACTTTGGTCTATCATTATATTTTTTGTTAATTTTATTGGTTATGGAATTATATTTGTGGGTCTATTTACAGCAAAAAAATTAGATTAATGACGGATTTTTCATCTACGGATAATGTAATACTTTATATAACGGGGTTAGTTTTTGCAATTGTAGCAATATTTGTATTAATATACATTTTTTTCTACAGAAAAAAATCTGAACTTCTATTAGAAAGACAGAAAAAGCAAACTCAATTTGAGCAAGAATTATCTATGGCTATTGCAGAAATGAAGGAAACTACATTAAGCTACATTGGGCAAGAATTGCATGATGATTTGGGACAAAAAATGTCTGTCGCCAAATTGATGATCAACCATGGTTTGGAAGATGAGAACGGAAATCAAAAAGAAATTTTAACAGAAATAAACGAAATAATCGGCGAAAGTATAAGAGATATTAGAAGTTTAAGTAAAAGTTTCATCACAGAACAGATAGAAAATTTAGGTTTAATAAAATCCATCCAAAGAGAAGTGTCTAGAATTGATAGATTAAATTTAATGAAAATTAATTTTGAGCACAATATTGAGGATACAGATATTGAAGCAAAAGATGGATTGATTTTATTTAGAATTGTACAAGAATCCATCAATAATTCTTTAAAACATTCTCGCGCAAAGACAATGAATATTGATTTGCTAGATTTACCTAACTTTATAGAAATAATTTTGAAGGACAACGGAATTGGTTTTGAAAAAAATTCTAATAGTAAAGGGAGCGGCTTAATCAGTATGCAAAAAAGAGCCAAGCTCATCAATACAGATTTTCAAATAAAAACTGCAACCGGAAATGGAACCGAAATAAGAATTAAATACAACAAAAATTAAGAATATGGAAACCATTAAAATAGGAATTGTAGATGATCATAGAATGCTTTCTGCGGCTATAGAAAAGATGATTTCTATTAATAAAAAATATGAAGTTGTGTGCAATTCTTACAACGGTGAAGAATTTATTGATCGCCTAGAAACTGATGATTGCATTCCAGAAGTAGTTTTGATGGATGTAAATATGCCCATTAAAAACGGAATAGAAACTACACAACATTTGAAAGATCATTTCCCAGATATAAAAGTGATTGCCTTAACGATGGAAGACGATGAAAAGACTATTATCGCAATGCTAAAAGCCGGAGCAAGAGGATATTTGCTAAAAGATATGTCGCCGAAAATTTTGTTTGAAGCCATTGATACCGTCTACGAAAAAGGCGTTTTCTACACGGATATGGTTACGCAATGCTTACTCAATATTCGCACCGAAGAAAATGAGGTGAAGGATTCTGTAGATGATTTAAAAGACCGCGAAAAAGAATTTATAAAACTAGCTTGCAGCGAAATGACCTACAAAGAAATTGCCGAAGTTATGTTTTTGAGCCCAAAAACTATTGATGGATACAGAGATTCCGTCTTCACAAAATTAGATGTAAAAAGCCGAGTTGGTCTGGTTTTGTTTGCCTTAAAACATAATATGAACTAATGTAGCATTACCAAGCATTTAAAATATTATAAGAGATAAAATCTTAACTTGTAAGAGAAAGTGCAAACTATTTTTTAAATAAATCGTTTTCAACAATTCAACATTTTAAATTAATACTAAAAAATCATTAAAATTATCATTATTAAATTTATGCAGCAGTTTTTCCTCAATAACTATAAATAAAAACACAATTTCTAGAGATATGTTTATAAAAACTAATAACTGCATAAACGCCGTTCGCTATTTTAGCGAACGGTTTTTTTTGCCCCTAAATTTTAGGGGTGTTTTCCCTTAACGTTTCTAGTCTATTCCCTTCTTTATTGGGCTTCCAATCGTCG
The DNA here is from genome assembly GCF_013294015.1 of Frigoriflavimonas asaccharolytica. Lineage (GTDB taxonomy): Bacteria > Bacteroidota > Bacteroidia > Flavobacteriales > Weeksellaceae > Frigoriflavimonas > Frigoriflavimonas asaccharolytica. The sequence continues at coordinate 43,492 of NZ_JABSNO010000006.1, read as the reverse complement.
CACCTTTGTAGTACAAATTACAGCAAGTAATAATTATTAAAATTTAAAACAATGAAAAATTTAAAACTTATTTTAGCAAGTGCACTTTTAGCAAGCTCAACTTTTGGCTCTTTGAATGCACAAGTAAATCCAACAGAAAAAGTAGACAACAAAAAATCTTATTGGCAAATTTCCGCAAGAGGAGGTTTTGATTTCCCAACCTACAAAGAAGATTTTCGCCTAATCGATTACAAAGGCGGTTTTATGGGTGGAGTTTCCATCAACAAGTATTGGAATTGGTTTGGAATTCAAGCAGATGCAGATTTTATTAAAAACACACCAGAAGGTGTAGATTTGGCAGGACAATATCCTGGAAAATTGGGTGCGCCAGAAGATTACACTTCGTTTGAAACCCAAAAGAAAGATATATCTAGAACTTTTGTGGGAATAGGACCTGCTTTTAAATATGAAACTAACGACAATAAATTTTCTGCAGAATTAGGTCTATTAGGTGGAATTGGATTCATCAATGGCGGAGAAATTTTGATAGATGGTGTTCAGCAAAATTTAACTATTAAAGATCCAATCACTTATCATTCTGGTTTTGATAATGAAAAAGTATTTTCTACCAAAGCTCAAATGAAATTTAATTATTGGTTTCACCCAAACTGGTCTGTGAATGCTGGAGCTTATTATATGAATCATTATAATGTAGAGGAATCTGATCAAAATGTGATTTTAAATGCAAATTATCCTATTGCACCACTCAAAATGTATTATTTTGAAAGAGATAAAATAGGAGATGTTTACCAAAATACTGGCACAACTAGAATGGATCAACCAGGAAGTTCTACTACTCAAATGGAGAAAATGAACTTAAGTTCTGTTGGAGTTTTCGCAGGAATTTCTTACCGATTTGGCAAAACGAAAAAAAATGAAGAAATTGTAAATGAAGTTGCTGCAGAAAAAACCTACCGTTTGGTAATTACCGCGAAAGACAAATATACCGGACAAGTGATCCCGAACACGCAAGTTTTTGTGAAAGATTACCAAGGAAACATTATCAATACAGCAATGACGGATACTTCTGGAAAAGTGTATGTAGATGGAATCAACCCAAATAATTATCAAATTACTGGTGATTTTAATAAAATACCACTCGATCCAAATGCTACCAAAACTGGGGAATTTGTTGCCAATGGAGATTTGAATAAAGAAATTATCTATTCAGATAGAAACTTTATTTTGAAAGGTAAAACCTTCCAATGTAATTCTAGCGTACCACTTTCTGGCGCAGCAGTTTACCTTGAAAATAAATTTGATGCTTACAAAAAGTCTACACTTTCTGATGCAAACGGAGAATTTATCTTACAATTGCCACCAAATGCAACTTATGAATTGTATGCAAAACAAGCCAACTATTTCTCTCAAGTAGAGATGATCAATACGCAAAACTACAGCAGAGATAGAAACCTATTTGTGAATATAGAAATCTGTGCACAGCAGACAGAATGTGGAAAAGGAATCGCATTGAAAGACATCTTGTATGATTTGGATAAATTTTTTATCCGTGAAGATGCGAAACCAGAATTGAACAAATTGGTGAGATTTTTAGAAGACAATCCTAGCGTAAAAGTAGAATTGGGTTCTCATACAGATTCTAGAGGTAGTGATGCTTACAACTTGAAATTATCGCAAAACAGAGCACAAGCAGCGGTAGATTACATCATCACGAAAGGAATTTCTAGAGACAGAATCGTTGCCAAAGGATATGGTGAAACTGTATTGCTTAACCAATGTGCAAACGGTGTACAATGTTCGGATGCAGAACAGCAAATCAACAGAAGAACAGAATTTAAAGTAATTTGTCCTAAATAATTGATACTGCTTTAAATACGAAACCGCCCCGATTTTTTATCAGGGCGGTTTTTTTGTTTATTCCAAATATTAATATATCCACAAATACTATTACACCAAAATTTCACAATACAATTTCACAGATAAATAAGCTATTTGTGCTTTAAGGCCTCTCAATAAGTTCCACAATATATGTGTAATTTACTTTGTTGCATTTTTACTAAATTTTGACGCTGTTATTTATACGATGCTATCAAAATATCGCCGCTAATATTGCAATACTAATCGATTTTTACCACAATATCGAAAGTCATAATATTGCATGGTTGAATCATTTAACAAAGATATTCCCTAATCCAAACGAACTGCGTCGGTTTGAAAAAGGGAATGTATTATCTTCATCATTTGTATTGAAGGGTAAAATTAGTATAATTAAAATTCTCATCTGCTGTACAATTTTGTACAAAATTAATCTGCTTTTTTATTTCTATATTTGAAAAGGCCAATTTTTATGAATAAAAATCAAGAAATTCTATCGCACCTTCAAAAAAAAATAGAGAAACATTTTGGTAAATCTGTCTCTACCGCAACGGATTGCGAAGAATTATCAAATATTATTAAGAAAAATTTAAACGAAAATATAAGCGCACAAACACTGCGAAGATTTTTTGCCTTAGTAAAATCTAATTCAGGTTTAGGAAAATATAATTTAAATCTACTTTGTAAATTTTGCGGTTTTGCAGATCTAGAATCTTTTACGAATGCTTATAGTGAAGAAGAATTGAAAGATTTTTTTGTATTGGAAGAGTGCCAAACGAAAAATTATTGGGAAAGAAGCGAACAAATCTGTATGCAAATTTCCGAATCTGCCGAGTTTATGGTAAGTACACACAATAGATTGCTTAAATTCCCTTTGGCAAGAAAATATTTCATGGAACATCATCCGATGCGAGATCTTTTGGGCACGGTTTATACCCAATACTTTTCCGTTTATTTAAAATTTAATAGAACCAATGAAGCCAAAATCTTTGCCTATGGTTTTCTCTTTCATAGTGCCTTTCTTCAACAAAATGAGGAACTGATAGAATTGTATTTTCAGAAAATTTATGATACGCAATTAGATGATGATATACACGTAATTCCAGCTGGATTAAAATATGGTATTCTATTGCTTTATGCAGATTTTACGAGAAATGAGCCTCTTTTCAAAAGCACATTTTCGGAAATGAAAAAAACACGTTTGCAATATATAAAAGCCTCGCAAAGTTCTGTTTGTAGTTTTGAATATACGGTTTTAGAATCTTTAATTTTCACCAATAGAATTGATGAAATGAAATATTTAATAGAAAATAATACCTTGCAAAAAAGTAAAGATTTAGATTTTGTCCCAACAAATAGGAAGAAAACGCACGATGAAGCCTGGAATATTTTGTGCGCCACTGCATATTGCAAGATGAATGACAAGCAAAAAACATCTTATCACTTAAACAAAGTCAATGTGGAAAATTTAGGTATTGGCTGGAAAAAATATTATTCGATATTATATTATTTTGCTTTATTACAAAATTCAGAAATAAAAAATAATGAAGAAATGATATCAAGATTAAAAAAAATGATAGACGAAACCTATTTCACCTATTTTGAGGATAAACTGCAAGATTTTCAATTTGGAAAGTGAAGAAATTACACTTTTTTTTAAAATAAATCTGCCAGAAAATTAATATTCTGACAGATTTAAAATCCTATCATAAAGTGCAAAATTTTTCATCCGGTTTTCAGATTATTATCGAAAAAAAAATGATAGTTTAGAATTGAATTGAAGGAAAATCTAGTTTCTTTTCTTGTATTATTAATTATCCTTTCAAATGATAATAAGCCAACATTTTATAATACAATTTCGCAGATAAGAAAGCTGTAGGTTTGCTGAAAGGAGAATCCATCAATTCTACAATATCAAAAGCGACCACATTGCATTTTTCAAAAACTTTTTTTAGTAATTCTAAAGTTGGATACCATTGCAAACCTCCTGGTTCTGGCGTTCCTGTAGAAGGTGCGATGGAAGGATCAAAAGCGTCTAAATCTATGGTAATGTAAACGTTTCCAGAAACTTTTGCGAGAACATCATCTATCCAATTTTCATTTTTATGAATTTCATGTGCCCAAAAACAATTTCCTTCTTGTATGTATTGCATTTCCTCAATATCTCCAGAACGTATTCCAACCTGAACTAAATTATGCTTTTGGCTCGCTTCAAAAACAGCACAAGCATGATTGGAAGTGCTTCCATGAAAATCTGGACGTAAATCTGTGTGCGCATCAAATTGCAAAACCGTTAGGTTCTCAAATTTTTCGCCAACTGCTCTGATAGAACCAATGGAAACGGAATGTTCGCCACCAAAAAGGGTGAATAATTTTCCCTCGTTTTCTAAAAGTGATTTTGTTTTTTGGTAAACTGCTTCCGTCATTGCTTCTGGTGAAGATTTTTCAGAAATTTCACCTGCAAGAAATACACCTTCTAAATAAGGTTCGGTTTTAGTTTCGATGTCGTATAATTCCATATTTTCAGACGCATCTAGAAACAATTCTGGTCCTTTGTCTGCGCCTTTTCCCCAAGTGGAAGTTCCATCGTAAGGTACAGTTACGAGCATTACTTTTGAGTTTTCTAGACTTGCGTTTTCTTCGGGAATTCCGGCGTATGTTTTCATTTGAAATATTTTTTTATGATGAATTTTCAAAGATAAAACTTAAAGAAGAAGCCGCAAAAATTTTGTAGAAAAAATAAAGAATTTTAACCATTTAGATTTGTGAAGGAATTAAGGTCTGTAAGGAAAATTCCCCGATTATTTATTGCTAAACTGCAAAATTTACCACATTAGTTTCTTAAGCATAGTGCACAAATTATTTCGCTTAAGTGCACATTCGTTTTATGAATCTTTGATTGTTTAACTTTGTGTATTATGAATAATTATTTGCCTTCACTATTTGACTTATGTGGAATAGGTGTTAAAAAATTCAGATAAAATTTAAACTAAAATCTAAAAATATTACACTTTATTAAAATTGATTTCAACTTTATTAAACATTTCCCTATATTTGTTTCAATAAATATTAATAAATGAAACTTCCTATCATTTGTCCCAGTTGTGAGAATACTTTAAATGTTAGTCAGCTGAAATGTTCAAATTGCAAAACTTCGGTAAATGGCGATTATGAATTGCCTTTATTAATGAAACTTTCGCACGAAAATCAAGCATTTATTTTAGATTTTTTCCTTTCAAGTGGAAGCATCAAAGAAATGGCAAAACAAGCTGGACTTTCCTATCCAACCATGCGGAACAAAATGGATGATATGATCGATGAAATTAAAAATTTAAAAAAATAACGATGTGCTGGAAAATTATTTCAAATCCATTTGAGAAATTTTCAGAAAAAAATCTTCTTTTTATTGGGATACTATCTATTCTGGTTGGAAGTTTGTGCGGACATTATTTTTCTGTAACTTTTGATGGAATTCTGGATGCACACTCTTCAGAAGTAACATTCGTAGACTCGCTGAAAGAAAATTTAATCAATATTTTTGTCCTATTTACGCTACTATTTATCATCGGAAAAATCATTTATAAAAAACGAGAATTGTGGATATTTTAGTAATTTCGATGATCTATAGAATTCCAATTTATGCAATAAGTTTGATTATTAATAATCCGTTTTTAGAAAAAATAAACGAAAAAATCATTAAAGAAATTCAAAATCCTGAAAACCTGCAATTTAATTTTTCGGAAATGTCAATACTTATTATTTTTTCTATAATAATGATTTTAATAATAATATATGCAATCGTACTGCTAACAAATGGTTTCCGAACTGCTACGAATTTAAGAAAATGGCAAAATTACATTTGGTTTGTTATAGCTTTAGTCATCAGTGAAATTCTATCAAAAACTTTAATAAATTTAATTTAATAATTATGAAAGCAAAATTATTCATCTGCACAATATTTCTTCTATTTCAAAATCTATTTTCTCAAGAAATTACAGGAACTTGGTACGGAAATTTGCAAATTCAAGGTACGCAATTGCCATTGGTATTTCATATAGAAAAGGAGGGAAATGCTTATAAATCTACCTTAGATAGCCCAATGCAAGGTGCAAAAGGAATTGCAATTAAGGAAACGAAATTCGAGAATAATGAGCTTATTTTCGACGCAAATAATCTTGGAATTTATTATTCTGGAGTATTTAATAATAATAAATTTGAAGGAACTTTTAGGCAAAGTGGGATGAATCTGCCCTTAAACCTATCCAGAACTGATGATGAAATAACCAACAATCGTCCGCAAGAACCAAAGTCGCCATTTAATTACAATAATGAAGACATTAGTTTTAAAAATGAAATAGAAGGAAATAATTTAGCCGGAACTTTGACAACTCCTAAAAATTTTGATAAAAGCAGCCCAATTCTTGTGATGATTACGGGAAGCGGAGCGCAAAATCGTGATGAAGAACTTGTGGGCCACAAACCATTTCTCGTAATTGCAGATGATTTTGCAAAAAAAGGAATTGCAACTTTACGACTAGACGATCGTGGGATTGGCGGTTCTAGCGCAGGAAAACATGGTGCAACAACGGCAGATTTTGCAACAGATATAAATTCTGCGGTAAATTATTTGATAAAAAACGGCTACAAAAATATTGGTTTGGTAGGCCATTCCGAAGGTGGAATGATAGCTCCAATGGTTGCAATCAAAAATAAAAATGTGAAATTTTTAGTATTAATGGCAGGACCAGGTATTCCGATTGAAGATCTGATGAGAATTCAATCTGAAAATATTGCAAAAATTAGCGGAGCGTCAAATGTACTTATCAAAATTAATGAGAAATTAAATAGCGATATTTATTCTTTTGTCAAAAAATATAAAGGTAAGGACCTTAAAAAAGATTTGAAAGAATTTTTAATAATTGAGCTCGAAAAATTACCTAAACCAGAAAAAAATACAGTTAGCTTGGAAGATCTTGCAGAACAACAAGCGGATGAAATCTCTTCGCCGTGGTTTCGGTATTTCATAGAATTTAATCCAAGTGATTATTTATCTAAGATAAAAATTCCAGTTTTAGCAATAAATGGAAGTTTAGATCTGCAAGTTTCTGCAAAGGAAAATCTGGATGGAATAAAAAAATCTCTAACAAAAGCAGGCAATAAAGAATTTAAAATTGTAGAATTAGAAGGCTTAAATCATCTTTTTCAAACGACTAACACTGGAAATCCTTCAGAATATGGGCAGATTGAAGAAACTTTTTCACCAAGAGCTTTAAATGAAATGACTGAGTGGATTTTAAAACTGAAATAAATTTTTTAAATATGAAAACTGGAAATGGGGAATTTTCTATTACAAAAAAGAAGATGTAAGAATTTTTCCACCAAAGAGAACTCCCGCATTTGGATGGACGGTTAATTTCGCAAATACTAAATCCATTCTAGCGTTTTTAGCATTGCTTGCCTTTTTTATTTTCCTTGCATTTATGATAAATAAAAACCAGCATTAAAAGCTGTAAAAACAATCTTTAATTGAAATAGTTAAAGTTTATTTCTGATCTACATTATTAAATTTATTTGGATTTTGAAAGACTGAAATAGCAATTAGCGCTAAATTATTATTTGATTAAATTTGCAAAAAAAATTAAATGCCATTAAAAGCAGTACTTTTCGATATGGACGGTGTAATTGTGGATACGGAACCACTTCACCGCAAAGCCTATTTTCAAATGTTTGAAGATGTCGGAATTGAGGTTTCTGAAGAATTGTACGATTCTTTTACAGGAAATTCTACCAAAAAAGTATGTGAAACCCTTATTTCCAAATTCAATTTAATCCAAAGTATTGAAGAACTTTCTATAATAAAAAGAAAGTATTTCAAACATTTTTTTGATCATGATAAGGATTTTGATTTAATTCCTGGGGTTTTAAATTTAATAAAAAACTACCATCAAAATGGAGTAAAATTGGTTTTGGCATCTTCTGCAAGTATGAACACCATCAATTGGGTTTTCCAAAAATTTGAATTAGAGCCTTATTTTATATCTAAAATAAGCGGTGCAGATTTGCGGGAATCCAAACCTCATCCAGAAATCTTCATCAAAGCTGCAGAAATGGCAAAAGAGAAAAAAGAAAATTGTATTGTAATAGAAGATTCTACCAATGGAATTTTAGCTGCGCACGCTGCAGAAATATTTTGCGTGGCTTATAAAAGCGAACACAGTATTGGACAAAATTACGAGAAAGCGAATCTCGTAATTTCAGATTTTTCAGAAATTGAATTTGAGAAAATTACTTCTTTATAATCCTTCAAGATTTTAAAAACCTTGAAGGATCCTTGCTGTGAAAAAAATTCTAATACCCCAGAATTTTCAAAATATCTTGTGGTTCTTGTTTTTCGCGGAAAATTTCATATTTGAAATTGCCTTCCTCATCTTTATCTATCAAAATATGCCTTGGTTGTGGCATCAAACAATGATGCACTCCACCATATCCACCAATGGTTTCTTGATATGCTCCCGTGTTGAAAAAACCGATGTATAATGGTTTAGTATCACTAAAAATAGGTAAATAAATTGCATTGGTGTGTTGCTCAGAATTATAATAATCGTCGGAATCACAGGTTAATCCACCCAAGAAAACGCGCTCATAAGTATCTTCCCATCTATTAAGCGGAAGCATGATGAACTTGCGAGAAATTGCCCAAGTATCTGGCAAAGTAGTCATGAAAGAAGAATCTATCATATTCCATTTTTCACGATCGTTTTGGCGTTTTTGCGAAATTATTTTGTAAAGATTTGCACCACTTTCTCCTACGGTAAAACTCCCAAATTCTGTATAGATATTCGGTTCTTCTACACCTTCTTCTTCGCAGAATTTTTTTATTTGTGATACAATTTCGTTCACCATATATTGGTAATCATAATCGAAATTTAATGAAGTTTTGATAGGAAATCCGCCACCAATATTTAGAGAATCTACTTCTGGTGCTATTTTTTTTAGTCTTGCATAGACGCGCAGACATTTATACAATTCATTCCAATAATAAGCGGTATCTTTTATTCCTGTATTGATGAAGAAATGCAGCATTTTCAGCCTTGCATTTGGATGATTGGCAATTTTTTGCGCATAATATGGAATAATATCTTTGTAACCAATACCCAACCTAGAGGTATAAAATTCGAATTTTGGTTCTTCTTCTGCAGCAATTCTAATTCCTATATTAAATTTTTTATCAATATTTTCAGAAAGTTTATCCAATTCTCTGTAATTATCCAGAATTGGGGTAATATTTTCAAAACCTTTGTTGATCAGTTCAGAAATATTCTCTAGATAATCGTCCGTTTTAAAGCCGTTGCAGATAACTTCCACCGAATTATCTACCTTACCTTTCGCATAGAGAGATTTGATGATTTCTATATCATAAGCGGAAGAAGTTTCCATAGAAATATCATTTTTCAAGGCTTCTTCTACTACAAAACTAAAATGGCTAGACTTTGTGCAGTAGCAATAACGGTAAGATTTTTTGTAATCATTGATTTCAATAGCTTCTTTGAACCAAGCTTTTGCACGCTGTATATTTTGGGAAATTTTTGGCAAATAACTCACTTTCAATGGTGTACCAAATTCCTCTATCACTTCCATCAAAGGAATATCATGAAAAGAAAGTTGATTGTCAGCAACATTAAATTCTTCCGTTGGGAAATATAAAGTCTGATCTATAAGTTCGGAATATTTTATTTTCATTTTCTTAAAAAGTAAATTGTAAATGCAAAAATCGTGAAAAAATTTGAGATTTTAAAGATGATTTTTAGCTAAAAAAGTATGTAAAAAATATCTTCATGTTAATTTACATCAACAAAGATTAATAAATTGCCTTCCTCAAATGTAACTTCCACCAAATTTTCTTTTGCAAAATTTCTGGTTGAAATTTTATCCAACTGGTTTAGCGTGGCATTTTCTAATTCCCAATTCAAGCCTTTTGTAGTTATATTTTCTACGGATGGAAAAGGATAAAGAGAAATCATTTTATCTTTCACGTCTTCTAAAACTGTTTGTTTTTCAGCAAAAAAGTAACTAGAAAATTCATCAAAAAAAGTAATTTTTATTTGATCTTTAAATTTTAACGCAACAGAAAGATTGCCCAAGAAATGATCCATTTCTTTTCCACTTCCACCGTAGATATCTACATCGGTTATTTTTTTCTGTATCAAAATTTCCAAATTTTTTTCAAAATCTGTTTTATTTTGATCTGGAGTATGGATAAAATTTAAATGCTCGTACGCTATCAGTTCAGAAAAATGCTCTTCTTCTTTGTTTCTTTTGTCAAAATCGCCCGAAATAAAATCTAGTTTTTTCACCGGGAAGTTTCTTTCTTTTAAATATAAAAAAGCACCATCTGTACAGGTAATAAAATTGTACTCGGTGAAGTTGGGCAAACATTTTGGTGGTTCTCCGTTGAGAAATAAAAGCGCTTTTTTCATAAATTAACGATTGTTAGGATTCCAATATTCTTCTTCTTCATTATTATTTGAAGCCACAAATCTTGCTAAAACAAATAGATAATCCGACAAACGATTCAAATATTTTATCAAATCAACCCGCACTTCTTCAGTTTCATTTAGAAACACCAAACTGCGCTCTGCTCTTCTGCAAACCGTTCTTGCAACGTGCAAAGATGTTGTAGCATTTCCACCACCTGGAAGTATAAAAAACTGCAAAGGATTCAATTTTTCCTCCATCGCATCCATCCAATTTTCCAATTCTTCTATTTCTTTTTCAGATATCATCAATGGTAATCTTGGTTTTCCGTTTGCCAACATCAATTGATCTGTAGGTGTAGCAGCTTCTGAACCAACGGTGAAGAGATTAAATTGTATTTGTTTTAATTGAAAAATAATGGTCTCATCCAAAATATTTGCTTTCGCAAGACCGATAAAAGCATTCACTTCGTCTATCGTTCCATAAGCTTCTACTCTAGCATTGGCTTTGGACACGCGAGTTCCGCCATATAAGGCAGTTTCTCCTTTGTCGCCAGTTTTTGTATAAATCTTCATAAAAATTTTATTTTTAAAATGAAAAGTTACATTTATTTTTCAATTTTAGCGTCTACCAAGTGAAAAAAAGTAGAATCTTTTGGGTTGTATATTAAGGTAGATTGCAGCGGAATTCTATTTAGTCTAAAAAATTCTAGAGATTTATTGTCTTTATTAGATTGAAAAACAGGATTATCTGTCAATTCTTTGGGTAAAAAAGATTCTGCCATTTTTAGTTTTGCTAATATTTCCTGACCATCTATTTTTTTAGCAATTTTATCAGAATTTGCATTATCCGTACTTGGCTGACTTTGAAGAAATTCCAACAAAGTTTTTTTCTCCATTTTATATTTAAAAATAATAACTTTTGAGCCAGTTGGAAGCACAAGACTTTTCCCTTTTATGGAGTCTAAGGTTTGTAATGTATTATTTTGAAACACTTTCGAAAAAGCAATATCTTCTGAATTTGTAAGATTTTTGATGGTCTCGTTGATTTTGTCATCAAACTTTTCTTGAATAATTTTATTAGATTTATCCTTTACTTTTTGAGTGGTTTCATCAACGGTTTGAGAAATCTTTTCCTCAATTTTCTGGCAAGAAGAAAAAACTAAAAAAAAGAATAAAAGTAAGATTGTGTTTTTCAAATTTTAAAATAGTTTAAATATTAATAGACAATTTCATCTGTAGTATTTTAGCCCAGAAAAGAATGCGAAATTTCGTATTTCATTTTGTTTGAAGCATTTATCTTGCTAATAAAATCTTCATCTTTAGACGTTCCGCTATCACCATTTACGGTTTCTTTTTCAAATATAAATGAGTTATTTTTATTTTTATCTACCACATTATTGAAAACATATTCTACTTCAGAATTTGCCATTGTTGCAAAACTTATATCCTTAAAACCATGAAAAATCTGAATATCTTTATCTTTAAAATATTGATCAGCAAAAACTTCTAATTCCTTTCTATCATTGAAATTTCCAGAATATATATGATACATTCTCTCCTTCTTTTTTGGGCGATTATCAATACTTTGATACACAAAATTCTCGCCAAGATATGCTTCCCTAACTTGCGGATCGTTCGCTAAATCTTCTGGTGCACCTTCCTTCAAGATTCTACCTTCAAACATAATGTAGGTTTTGTTGGTGATTGCCAAAGTTTGTTGCACATTGTGATCTGTGATTAAAATTCCAATATTTTTATCTACCAAACTGCGGACAATTTTCTGAATATCTTCTACCGCAATAGGATCTACACCGGCAAATGGCTCATCCAAAAGGATGAAATTTGGGCTCGTTGCCAAACATCTCGCAATTTCCGTACGCCTTCTTTCTCCACCAGATAGTAAATCTCCACGGTTGTTGCGAACATGATCCAAAGAAAATTCTTCAATTAATTCTTCACATTTTATATTTTGTTCACGTTTAGAAAGTTTTGTGAGTTGCAAAATTCCTTTTATGTTTTCTTCTACCGTCAATTTACGAAAAATGGAAGCTTCTTGTGCTAAATATCCAATACCATTTTGAGCTCTGCGATACATTGCATCATTGGTAATTTCTTTATTATCAAGATATATTTTTCCGGAAGTGGGTTTCACTAATCCCACAATCATATAAAACGAGGTGGTTTTCCCAGCTCCATTAGGACCAAGCAATCCTACAATTTCGCCTTGGGCAACTTCTATCGAAACACCTTTCACTACTTTTTTGGGACCGTATTCTTTAATTAAATTTTCTCCGCGTAAAATCATAGTAGCAAATTTACTATTTTAATTTATGTAGATGAATAAAATTCTCTTAAAGACGGAAAGATTTAATAATGGGCTAAAATCACCTATAATTTTGAACTTAAAAATTTATAAATTTATAAATTTATTTAAAAACTATCCTACTAAATAATTATTTGATTTGTAACAAATATCTAAATTCGCCTACCTATTTGCTAAACTACTATCATGGAAAACTTCGGTTACAATCAAAACGAAAATCCTAATAAAAATTTCAGCAATTACAAATCCGAAAAGAAAATCCCCGCAGCTTTGCTAGGAATTTTAGTTGGATGGCTTGCATTAAATAAATTCTATTTGGGTTATACAAAAGAAGGTGTAATACAATTAATTGCTAATGTTTTTACTTGTGGTATCGCTACAATAATTCCATTAGTAGAAGGAATTTTATATCTAATGATGTCTGATAAAGACTTTGATGACACTTATGTAATTGGCAAAAAACCTTGGTTATAAATTTTTGTTTAATTATTTAAAAGCACTGCTGCTTCTTTGCTTGCATAGGAAAAAATCATGTCTGCACCTGCTCTTTTAATGCAAGTAAGTGTTTCTATGATGGCTTTATCATTATCTATCCAACCATTTTGAGCAGCTGCTTTTAGCATTGCATATTCTCCACTTACATTGTAAACCGCGATTGGCAAATCTATGGCTTGTCTCACTTTTGCAACGATGTCCAAATAGGCAATTCCTGGTTTTATCATGATAATATCTGCACCTTCTGCAACATCTTTTAAAACTTCGTCAATAGCTTCTCTCGAATTGTGAAAATCCATTTGATAGGTTTTTTTATCCTTTGGGATATCTAAATTTTCTACCGGAGCAGAATCCAAAGCACTTCTAAATGGTCCGTAATAGGAACTCGCGTATTTTGCTGCATAACTTAAGATACCTACATCTGTAAAATTATTTTCTTCTAAAACAGTACGAATTGCCGCAACTCTACCGTCCATCATATCGCTTGGCGCAAGGATATCTGCACCAGCTTCTGCCAAAGACAAACTCATTTTAGCGAGCGCATCATTCGTTTTATCATTATGAATTTTTCCGTTCTCTATGATGCCATCATGTCCAAATTCTGAATAAGGATCTAGTGCAATATCTGGCATTATTATCATTTCTGGAACAGCATCTTTTATAGCCTTTATGGTTGTTTGCATCAATCCGTTTGCATTCCAAGCTTCTTTTCCGGTGTTGTCTTTAAGATTTTCTGCTACTTTCATGTACAGATTGATAGCTTTCACGCCTAGAGAAAGCAATTCTTTGCATTCCAAAACTGTTAAATCTACCGATCTGCGGAAAATTCCTGGCATTGAGGAAATTGCTTCTTGTTTATTTTTTCCTTCCATCACAAAAAGTGGCATCACTAAATCATTTGTAGTCAAATAAGTTTCTTGAACAAGAGATCTTATTGTAGAATTTGATCTTAATCTTCTATTTCTGGAATAAATTATCATTTTGGCTTAATTTTTGAAATTCTATTTGCAAATTTAATTATAGTATTTTAAAAAAAACTATTTAAAATTTATTTTAATTTTATACCTTAGCATAATTATTATACAAGAACTGAAAACTGATGAAGAAATTATTACTAATTGCCTTTGTTTACGCATCAACAATGATATTTTCTACAGATTTTAAATCTCAATCTGTTCAAGAATCAAGCTCCATCTCCCAAAATACGGACGATGGAATTCTGATTGCCTATCCAAATCCTGTGAAAACTAGCATTTTCATTAAAACTAAAGACAATTCGACCAAAATAAAAACTGTAGCATTTTACTCAATTTTAGGTACGCAAGTTGCCTCTTACAATTTAAATACTTCCTCTGCAGAACTTAATTTAGAAAAATTGAGACCAGGAAAATATTTGATGAGATATATTTTGAGTGATAATACTAGCAAAATAAAGCAGATTATTAAGCAATAATTAGCAAATATATTCTACGAAATTTAAAAATTCTAATTTATTTTAGAATTTTTTTTTGTTTAATAGTTTTTGGTTTCTATTATCCTTAAATTTGAAAAATTAACTCTTAAAATAGATGTATGCTTCGAGCAGAAAACGTAACTAAATCCTACAATGCAGGTAAAAAAATTGCATTAGAAGATTTTTCCATTGATGTACCAGAAGCAAGTATTTACGGACTTCTTGGTCCAAATGGTGCAGGAAAAACAACTTTTATAAGAATCATCAATCAGATTTCTCAACCAGATTCTGGCAATATTTTTATTAATAATGAAAAACTAAAGCCTAGCCACATTGCAGATATTGGATATATGCCAGAAGAACGTGGTTTGTACAAAAATATGACTGTGGGAGATCAACTTTTATATTTTGGAGAATTAAAAGGAATGAAAAAATCTGATGCACTGCAAGAGGCAAAATATTGGTTTGATCAGTTGCAAATAGACCATTGGTGGAAGAAAAAACTCTCTGAACTTTCTAAAGGAATGGCGCAAAAAATACAATTTGTAGTTACCGTACTCCATCGTCCAAAATTGCTAATTTTAGATGAACCATTTTCTGGTTTTGATCCTGTGAATGCGAACTTAATCAAAGATCAAATTATAAAATTGAAGGAGAAAGGAACAACCATCATCCTATCTACACATAGAATGGAAAGTGTGGAAGAAATGTGCGATCATGTAGCATTAATCAACAATGCAAAGAAAGTTTTGGATGGAAAAATTTTTGAAGTGAGAGAAAAATTTAAGAAAAATATCTTTTCTGTACAAATAGCAGACTTCGACACAGAAATTTGGGGAAATTTTCAAAAACAATTTTCTGTTATCCATAATGATCAAAAAAATGGATTGCTTTCTTTTGAGATAAAGACAGAAAACAACCAGAACATTCTTCTTTCAGAACTAATGAAAATAGGGAAAATAAGATCTTTTGATGAAAAAATTCCAAGCATGAATGAAGTTTTCATTAATGCGGTAAGTCAAAATTATAAAGCAGTATGAGAAATATTATATTAATAACGAAAAGAGAGTATCTTACTCAAGTTAAGAAAAAATCTTTTATTTTGCTTACCATTCTCGCACCAATAATGATGTTGGCTTTTGGTGCTTTCATCGCGTTTATGTTTAAAGCAAATGAAACGCAACACACCATTAATGTAATTGATAAAAGTGGAATTTTTGCAGGAAAATTGAAATCTGATGAAACTGTAAAATATATTTTAATTCCCGCAGATCTTGAAAAGCAAATGGTTGCAGGATTGAAAGATATGGAAAGCATCGATGGCCTTTTAATCTTGGGAAATTTGCCTAAAAATAATCTCGACGGCTTAGAAAAAAAATCCAAATTATTGGTAAACTCCAAAATTGGATTTGAAACGAAGCAGCATATAATCTCAGATATTTCCAAAGTATTACGAGCAGAAAAAATAAAAAATTTAAAGCTAGATGAAACTCAAATTACCAATATAGACAAGAAATTTGAATTGGCTAGCCAAAATGTTTCTGATGACAAAGATTTAGATTCAGATTTAAGCTTTGGTGTAAAATATGGCTTATCTTTAGTTTTAATGTATGCAACATTTATGTTCATCATAATATATGGAGTTCGAGTAATGCGCAGCGTTTTGGAAGAGAAAAACAACCGAGTGGTAGAAATTATCATCTCTTCTGTGAAACCATTTCAATTGATGATGGGGAAAATAATTGGAGTTACGATGGTTGCTCTCACGCAATTTATCGTATGGATAATCATGGCTGTTGCAGGTGCTTTAGTTTTGAATACAGGATTTTCTACCCTACAAAAATCTGCTTCTCAAGCTGAAGAACTTACAGGGAAAATGGATTTTCAGCAAATTGCAGTAGAAGCTTCTCATCATCTTTTAGAATTAAATTTCCCATTAATAATTGTTGTTTTTATCTTTTTCTTCTTGTTTGGATATATTTTTTATAGCTCAATTTATGCTGCAATTGGTTCTGCTGTAGATAACGAAACGGAAACGCAACAATTTACCATGTTTGCAATCATACCATTGATGATTGGTGTTTACGGAAGTTTTACCATCATCAATAATCCAGATGGACCGATGGGATTTTGGCTATCCATCATTCCATTTACATCGCCAGTTGCGATGGTAGCTAGAATTCCCTTTGGAGTTCCGGCTTGGCAAATTGCATTATCTATGACTTTACTTTTGATATCTGCATTGTTTATGATCTTTGTAGCCTCAAAAATATATAAAGTCGGAATTTTGATGTACGGAAATAAGGCTACTTTGAAAGAGCTTTGGAAATGGATAAGGAATTAAAAAAAATAAAATTGATCTAAAAAAATACCCAAGACATTTATTGTTTTGGGTATTTTTCTTTTATAATTTGATTTCATCTTTAGGATCATCAAAATTAATCATCCAATTGATGCCAAATTTATCTCTCCACATTCCAAAATATGCACCCCAAAAAGTATCTTCTAAAGGCATCGTAATAATTCCGTTTTCACTTAAACTTTGAAATAATGATTCAGCTTCTTCTCTAGAATTTACATTTAATGAGAGGGAAAAATTATTACCAATTACAAAATCAGAACTTTGATTTTCTAATATATCACTTCCATACAACATTGTTTCTTTTGAAATAGGAAGAGAAATATGCATTATTTTCCGCTTGTCTTCTTCCGATAATTTTGATGCATCATTTTCGTTTGGCATTTCACCAAATCTCCCAACATAAGGGAAATTTCCACCAAAAACAGATTTATAGAACGTAAAAGCCTCTTCGCAGTTTCCGTTGAAAGTAAGATAAACATTTACAGTTGCCATAATTTAAATTTATAAAGATCTACAATTAATTTTTCCAATTGGTTTTGAAATTCAGATTTTTCTTATAATTTTCCCAATCTCCAACAAATTCCAAATATTGACTTTCAATTTTTTGTGTTTTCTTGTTAAATTTAAAAGTGTAAATAAATTTCCCTTGAAAAATTCCCGTATGTTTTCCATCGGGCTTTTCAAAAAACTCATAATTACCAAAAATTTTTCCGCCTTTTTTTGAGTTTTTATAGCTTGTGATTTTAATTTTACCCTCAAAATCAGATATATTTTTCTCTACGCTAGACAATCCAGAAATATAATATTCCTGATCATTTTTTTTATCTTGGCTAGAAAGTTCTATTTTTAATTTTAATTCTGTTTTACTTGGAGAAATTGAGCCAGTATAAAACTGATGATTGTTTAACCAAACAGTAGATATATCTGGCATTTGTGAAAAACAGAAAGTAGAAATTAGTAAAAAAATAAAAGTAATTTGTTTCATATCAATGTATTTTAAATTTTAAACGCCAAACTGTTCAAGATGATGATTAAGATGTTTGGCAAACATATTATTCCATTCTGTAGCATTCAATTTTCCGAAAGAGAAAGATTCTTTTCCATCAAATGCTTCGGCTCCCAACTGCTGTGTTTTTTGTAGAAAACCTATCAATCTCTTTTGTTCTAGAATAAAATCTCTTTCATTTTTGATAATGAATTGTGGCGCAGTTGGTAAATTTTTTGAAAACGAGCCTTCTCCTGTTACCTTTTTTTTCACAAAAGTTTTTAAAATAAATTTTGCGATAGCACCAGGTTTTTTATGTTTTTCTGGCTCATATACAAATTCGTAGGTTACGTTGCAATGAGCGAGCATATCTTCTACGCTCATTCTGCCCCACAAACGTTCTGTTTCTGCCGTTAACTTTTGAATTCTATTAATATATTGCTGCGTTTGCTGAGCATCGAAAATATTTTGCATGTATTAATTTTTGGTAAATTTAATATAAAAATTTAAATTGAAAATTTAACGCAAAAAAAACCTAAACTAATTAAAGTCTAGGTTTTAAAAGTGGTCGCAGAAGGATTCGAACCCTCATCGTCGGAGCCGAAATCCGAAGTTCTATCCGTTGAACTATGCAACCATTTATCTGAAAATTTTAGAAAATTTAAAGCAAATTAAAAAGAAACTTTTAAGCCTCCCAAAATTTGCGCTCCCAAAACTTGGTAACCTTGTAAAGTAGAATAATTTCCACCTATCAAATTATTACCGATGGCAAAAATACTGAAATTTTTGTGAATTTTGTATTCTGCAGAAAGATTAAAATCTACATAACCACCAAATTTTGTATTTAATTGCTCTGTAGTTGTGTAATTTGTTGACAGTCCAGTATTTGTGACATCGTATAAGTTGGTAACCATCGTTGATGCCATAAATCCTTTGAATCCGAGCAATAACTTTTTATTCAAAAGTGTGTATTCTGCACCTAATTCTGCAGAAAAAGTAGGAACATTATAAATATTATCAAAATTTTCCATTTTATAATTGATGTAATGAAATGAGCCTGAAACATTAAAATTTTCACGCGGAAAATATTGTAAACTTGCATTTACTTCATTTTTTGTTCCATTGTCATAGATTGCCGAAAATGTATTGGCAAAATCATAAGCGTTTCTAATAGCGGCAATAGAGGTATCAAAAAGGTTGTTTGTCTGATAAAAAAGGATATCATTCACTTTGGAATGTCCAATAGAAACGTCATATTTTATCAATTCATCTACATCTCCACGAATACCCAAATAGACGTTATATTTTGTTTCCGTAGGTGTTACACGTTGATCTGAAACTATATAGAGATTTTTTTCCAACATAGATGCGTAAGAATTTAAAGATAGACCTCCATCTACTCCTGCATAGAATTTCAACTCGTCACTTTTTGCTAATTGCAATTCTGCTTTTGGAAACCAATAGGTCTTGTTTGCTTTTCTATCCAAACTAAGATTGGATTCATTTGTACTTAAATAGGTAAATCCAGAACCTATCGTAAGGTAAGATTTATCTTTGATAAAGGTAACTTTCGGTGATAAATTTCCTAGAAAATAGGATGAAGAATTCGTATTTAAAATTTCAAAATCAGTACTTTGAGTTTCCAAACCTAATCCAAGATCTGCATTCATTTTCACATCATTCAGGGGAAGTTCTAAGTCGTGTTTTGAGAAATTAAAATCCAAAGCGCCTTTATTTTCTTTTGCACCAAATCTATCTGATAAAAATGATGATTTGAAGGTGATATTATTTAAATATTCATTGGAAAAATGATCGTAAGAACCTTTTACTCTAAACGCGTTTACTTTTTGATTAATATCTACATCTGATGCAGGATTTAAAGCATAAATACCATAATAATTATAATTTTCTTGTCCAAAATCTGCAGTAACATTATATTTTCCTTTCTCTCCGTAACCATTTAAAAACGCGCCAGCTTTCAAGCTTGTTTGGCGAGAATCCCATGCGTAAATATTTTGTAAACCATGGTTAGCATTAATGTGTGCATCTGCTCCCACTTCCAATTTGTTTTCTAAAGTGTAGGAAACATTAGCATCTCCTAATATTTTTCCGTAATTCCCCATCCCAAATCTTACATAATTGCTATAGTAATCTGTTTTTAAATTTGGCGAAATATCATCTGCTTGTAACGTAGACGTTTGAAAATCTGATAAAGCTGGAACGTTGGTAATACTATATTCAACAGGATTTTGAGATTTTTCTTCTGGCGGATAATTTTTTATACTCTCCACAGAAGTTTTCTTTTTCTCAATTTTTTTCACTTCGGGTTCTCTCTTTTTGTCCAAGATTAATTGTTCCTCTTTTATCTGAGAGAAAACACTTAATCCTGAAAAGAGAAATAACAATATGCTTATTTTTTGAATTTTTAAATTCATAGTAATTTTTTATAATTTAATGGAAATTGCGAATTTTTACCTAAGTCTAATTACTTTTTAATTTGACTTTTTACAGCTTTCGCTTCCGCAACAATCTCTGGAAAATCTTTGTAGTTCGCAATTATTTGATCTGCTGTATAACTTGCTTGGTAATTGTCTTTCAAACCGATGTAATTTTTTGCCATCAAAACCAAGGCTTTTGCACCCCAATATTCTTCGGATGCGTAATTATTTGCTAATTTAAATATGGTTTCGTTACTAGATTTAAAGGCTTTCCCTTTATTTTGATAGAATGCTTTCGCATACAAACTTTCTGCAGCCACTTCTGTATTTCCAGATTTTTCTAATGCTGCATAAGCGGTTTGCGCATCTTTATCTTTGCCACTATTCATCAAACTTCTGGCTTTTATCACTTTCGCTTGCTCTACCACAGATGGCGAATTTTTGCTATTTAATAAAACTAAATCTGCAAATTTTTCTGCATTTTTAAAATCTTTTTCGTCAGAATAAATTTTCATCAATTCTACGTTTGCAAAGTTTTTAATTGTTGAATTTGAAGATCTAGAAAGATTGTCCAGATATTTTTTAGCTTCGGTAGAATTTCCTTGCGAGATATAGATTTGCGCAATTCTTGTTTGCGCATCCTGCTGATAATCATTTTGAGAACTACCTACATTTTGCAATGTTAAAAGTGCTTTTGTAGGATTTCCATTTTGAAAATAACTTTCGCCCAACTCATATTCTGCTTGATATTTTCCTTCTCCGGTAGGATTTTCAGTTAAATATTTCTCGTAAAAAGGAATCGCTTTTGCAAAATCTTTTTTGGCATAAAATTGCTGAGCGCTAGAAAGATTTAATTCATCTATTTCTGAAGCATTAATTTTAACTCCGGCATTTTTAGCAAAATTTTCGTAGCCAGAAATGTCGCCAGATTTTAGAAATAATGGTCTTGCAGCTTGAACTAT
Source organism: Frigoriflavimonas asaccharolytica (assembly GCF_013294015.1). GTDB lineage: Bacteria > Bacteroidota > Bacteroidia > Flavobacteriales > Weeksellaceae > Frigoriflavimonas > Frigoriflavimonas asaccharolytica. The sequence goes on along the minus strand of NZ_JABSNO010000006.1, from coordinate 22,122 downwards.
TTTAGAAGAATAGGCTGTATTTCTATATTCACTCGCCAAACTTTGAAACTCAGAAAGTGCGTTCTGATTTTGATTCTGATCAATGTAATTTTGAGCCGTATAAATTTTTGCATTGGCAATTAAATCTAAATCTTCACTGGATTTTTTTACTTTTTGAAAATAGTCGTTAGAATTATTAAAATCGTCTGTAGAAGCGTAGGCAACGGCAATTTCATATTGAGCATCGTCTGCATATTCGGATTTTGGAAATTGAGAGAGCAAATTCTTTAAAGCTGAAATTTTTGCAGTAGAATTCCCTTGAAAACCAAGTGACATTCCTTTTTGGAACAATGTATAATCGTCTGCATTTTCTGCTTTATCATAAATAGCAATCGCTTCACTTAGTTGATTGTTAGCATAATAAGTATCTGCTAATCTCAGTTCCGCATCATTTTTGAAAGATGGATTCGGATTTTTTAGATAATTTTTAAAATAGTTTTGTGCTTTATCAAACTTTTTAGATTTAAAATAAGAATAGCCCAAATCATAATTTAATTGAGATTTCTCTGGAAATTCGCTGGCGTTCAATAATTTTTCAAAACGAACAATTGCAGAAGGATAATTTCCTTTTTGGTAGTAGGTTTGCGCCAACCAATAGTTTGCTCTATCGTTAAATTCTGTATTCAGATTAAACTTCAAACTTCTATTGAAATACTGTTCTGCTGCATCGTAATTTCCTTTATTAAATTCTTCTGTACCTAATAAATAAGAAACCTCTTGATTGATTTTATTTATTTCAGACGAAGCATTATTCACCTCATCAATTGCTTTCAAAGTTTCTTTGTAATTTCCAGAATATAAGTAAGATTTTACCAGCAACTTTTTCATCTCAGAAATTTTGTTGCTTTTTGGGTAATTCACAATATAGGATTGAATTACAGAAGGTGCCGCTTCAAAAGGATTTCCAATATCGTAGCTCAATTTTGCGTATTGTTCGTGCGCCAATTGCTGCACAGAAGCATCAAAAGTCATCTGATAAGCAGATCTAAAAGCAGAAAGTGCTTCTTGTTTTTTATCAATTTCTAAATAAGCATTCCCTAATTGGTAATAAGCATTTTGCGAAAGTTGAGATTGATTGTTGATCAATTGGTTGTAATATCCAACCGCTTCTTCATATTTTTTAAGTTGTGCAGCTACGAAACCCGCTTCATACAAATCGCTTTCCGTAGGATTTTCCTTGCTTTCCAAAAATATTTTCAAACTAGGATATGCTGCAGCGTAATCTTTTTTCATAAAATAGCTTTCGCCAATTATTTTATGAACTTCTGCTTTGTATTCTGTAGAAATATCTTCATTTAGAAGCATTTTACCTTCTGCAATAGCTTTATCATAATTTTTGTCATTATAAAAAAGTTGCACGTAATAAGGACGCACTAATTTAGAATATTTTGGATTTTCTTTAATCGTATCTAAATATTGAAAAGATTTATCTATTTGTTTATCAGCGTAATAAAGATGACCAAGCATATAAGCTACATCTGGTTTTGTAGTTTCGTTTCCGCTTTTGTAGGCTTCTTCTAACGCTCTAGTTGCACCTTTTGCATCTCCCGTCATGAATTTTGCATAGCCCAATTTCATGATGTATTGGGTATTTTCATCGGCAGTTAATTGGTACTGATTGATCTTTTGCAAAGTTTCCAAGGCTTTTGGAAAATCTTTTTTGGCGAGGTAAAAATCAGCTAGAGGCAAATTTGCTTTCGCGAAGTAAGCAGAATTTGGATATTCCTTCATAAATGCCGCCAAACCTTTTTCCGCATGGTTTTTTTGCAAAATAACCCCGATTATATTATCAAAAAATTGCGCGGCTTCTTTTTTAGAATTACTTAAATTGGAATTGTAAAAATATTGCTGCGCGTACTCGTATTGGGAAGCATTGTAAACTTTTGTTTGATAGAGATTTTCTGCCAAATTGAATTCGTAGCTATCTATATTGCTGAAATATTGAGAATTTTGAGCTTCTACAATCCCGGAAAGAGAAATAATGGAAGCCAATAGTATTTTTTTATTATTCATTTTAATATTTAAAAATTGATACTTTTTAAAGCAACGAAATTAAGGAAAACTTATTGTTATTCACACGTTATTAACAATAAAATGTGTAAAAGATTGGTTTTTTTTAAGACTGTTTTAACAAATTTTTTAGATTATTGCTTACATTTGTTTTTATAAATAAATAAAAACATCTAATGAATCAACTTTTCCGCAGAAAAAATTACAGTAAAAATGCAGATTCATCGGGATTGCATAGAGTTTTAGGAGTTTGGGATATTGTATTTTTTGGTTTAGCAGCCATCATTGGTGCAGGAAGTTTCAGTAGTTTGGGAGAAGCTATATTTCGTGGTGGCCCTGGAGTTATCAATTTATATATAATTTGCGGTGTTGCATGTGCTTTTACAGCGATGTCTTACGCAGAATTTGCAAGTAGAATTCCTACAGCTGGATCTGCCTACACATACGCTTACGCAAGTTTTGGAGAATTAATAGCTTGGGTAATTGGTTGGGCTCTGATTATGGAATATTCTTTTGGTAACATTTATGTCGCATTTTCTTGGAGCGATTATTTTACTTCATTTCTAGAACGGATTAACATTCATTTTCCAGATTATCTTTGCACTAGCTATCCAGAAGCTAAGCTAGCTTTTGATAAATCTATTGCCCAAGCTTCATCAGATTTATCTTTCACAAACAAAGAACATGTGAATGCTTGGACTTCAGCTCCTATGATCGGTAATCTTAAAATGATTTTAGATATTCCAGCATTATTGATCAATGCATTTATCACTTGGTTGGTATACATTGGAATAAAAGAAAGTAAAAATGTAAATAATTTATTGGTCATATTAAAATTAGCCGTTATATTTTTAATAATTGGTGTTGGTATTTTCTACATTAATTCTGATAATTGGACCCCTGTAAATAATGAAGGCGTGCAAAGCATGATGCCAAATGGATTTTCTGGTGTTATGGCCGCAGTTTCGGGAGTTTTCTTTGCGTATATTGGTTTTGATGCGTTGAGTGTACTTTCTGAAGAAACAAAAGACCCGCAGAAAAATTTACCAAAAGGAATGATTATTTCGCTGGTGGTAAGTACCGTAGTATATATAGTATTGACATTAATTCTCACAGGAATTGTAGATTACAGGAAATTTGAAGGCATCGGAGATCCTTTAGCTTTTATATTCGCACCAGAAAATGGAAACTTACCGTGGATGGAATTTGCAGTTTCTATTGCAGCAATTATTGCTATCACTTCCGTATTGTTAGTTTTTCAAATGGGACAACCGAGAATTTGGTATGCGATGAGTAGAGATGGACTTTTGCCAAAAAAATTCTCTAGTATACACCCTAAATATAAAACTCCAGGTTTTGCAACCATCATAACTGGAATAGCTGTTGGTTTGCCAATTTTATTTACCGATAAATCCTTCATTCTAGACTTTACGAGTATAGGAACTATTTTCGCATTTGTATTGGTAAACGCTGGAATACTTTTGATGCCTGCGAAAGAGAAAATTGCTGGAAGATTTCACATGCCTTACGTAAATTCTAAAATAATATTTCCAGTTTTATTCTTGGGAAGTTTGGTAGGATTTTATTTCTGGGTACCAGAGTTTTTTCAAAATTTATTTGATTGGAGTGATGCCAATGAAGGAGAATTTAGAATGTCTGTATTCTTTTATATCCTTATCAATCTTGTATTGGTAGTTTTATCTTTTGCAAAAAATTTATCTTTGATTCCGCTTTTGGGTTTAAGCAGTTGTCTTTATCTTTTGACGGGAATGACGCATAACAATTGGTTCTGGTTTGGACTTTGGTTTGCATTAGGCCTAATAATCTATTTTATGTATGGATATAGAAAAAGCCATTTGAGATCAGAAGTAGAGCAGATATAATATCTGAATTAGATGCATAAAAAAATCGCCTCAAATAAAATTTGAGGCGATTTTCTTTTAAATATACCGAAGTTTAGTACTCGTCTTTCACGTTGCTCATTGCTTTGCTAGATGGCAAGAAGATATTTAAACCTAATCTAAAATCTAGATTAGAAGTTGTACCTCTATTACCAAAACCTAAATTACCATTATAGTTTAAAGATGCATCTAAACCAATGTTTGAGGTGATGAAATAAGTGTAACCAGGTCCGAATCCAAGATCTAAACCATTAGCAGAATCTCCACCATCAGAAGTAGTTTGTCCACCAATACCTGCTTTACCTTGTAAATAGAATCTACCGTGCTTCAATAAATTGTCAACACCAGCTTCACCTGGAGAGAAATAATATCTCGTCAATGCTCCTACTCCGTAATCAAATGTTGTAGAACTACTTTTCGCGCCAGAAAAACCTAAATCTACATAACCACCAACTGCCCAGTTGTCTTGTACAAAGTAAGCTGCATTAGGAGAAATTTTCACTTGGTAACCAGCACCTTCGTTCAGACCGAAACCAGCCGCAGCCAATTCTCCACCTACCATATAATTTCCTTTTTGAATTTGTGCATTAGACAAACCGAACAAACCGATTGCTGCTGCTAAAAATAATTTTTTCATGTTTTTTAATATTTATAATTAGTTGTTGTTTTATTATAATGCAAAGATAAATCTTATTGTAACACGTTGTTTTCAAATTTTAAAAGGAATTTTATATAATTCATTCAATTTTTTGAGTTCCGTATCTTTACAGCTAAAAAATCCTAGCTCTTGCGAACTAGGATTAAATTTTTGATTAAATTTTCTAATTAGAATTTGTAAACCAAACCTAAAGAAAGATCATTTAAATCTAAACCGATATTGAAGTTATCTTGAGATTCTGCACCAGCAACATCTTGCTTGAATGAAGAATATCCTAATACTCCCCAAGTTGCTTCTAAAGCAAAGTTTTTAGAGATAAAATAGTTTACACCTGGAGCAATGTTTACATCAAATGCATTAAATTTTGCATCTGTAGAAACACCACCAACAGTATTGGTGAATTTTTGATTACCATAGTTTGCATTTAATTCACCAAAAATAGAGAATCTAGATGCAGGTGTATAGTAATATCTACCGAAAGCACCAACAGCGAAAGTATCTGACTCATTTTCTACCGTGATAGAAGTTGTTTTATCAGTTTCGTTCATGTTAGTATAACCAGCTCTTACACCTACTGCGATGTTTGGGCTTACGAAATATCCAACGCTTGGAGCAATTGTAAATGTATTGTTTTTAACTTCACCTTGAGTAGAATTAGTAAAACCAACTGCACCTGTAATGAAAGTATCACCTTTTACGAAACCTGGAGTTTCAGATTCTTGAGCAGATACCATACCGAAAAGTGCTATTGCACTTGCTAAAATTACTTTTTTCATTATTTTAATATTTAAATTGGGTGCAAATGTATATCAAAAATCAATGTAAACAAATGTTTAAAACAAGATTTTTATCATATAGACAAAAATCAACCTATATAATGAATTATCATCAATATTGATTTAGCTCAAAATTTTAAAATAATCAAATTTTTAACAAATTTTATGATTACTATGATACAATTCTGAGATTTCACGACATTAATTCACAGAAAATGGAAAAAATCAATAATACAACAAAGTGTATTTATTATTGTTGAGAACGTAATTATATAAAAAAATCCCATCATATTGATAGGATTTTTGAAAATAATAAATACTTGACTAAAATGCGTAACCCAATCCGAAGGATCTTGTTAGTAAAACTCCACTTGCTTTTAAATCATTTCCATAGAATTCTTCATCTGCAGCATTATCATATTTATAGGTAAATGTTTTGTAAGATGCTCTTAAGTTTATATCTAAGGTAAAACCTGATCCAAATATCCATTGATATCCAGCTCTTACACCACCACCAATTGCGCTTAAATTTGCTTCAGCGCTATTTCCATCTTCTTCCCCAAAAAATCCACCAAAATTTAGAATTATTATACATAATAAATCCACAATTATTTTAAATTATCAAGATTGATTTCTTTTTTCTTCTTCACTATATGCATTAATTATCTTCCGAACAACAGGATGCCTCACTACATCTTCTTCTGTAAGATGCACAAAACCAATTTCCTTCACTCCTTCCAAAATCCTCATGGCTTCTTTCAAGCCAGATTTCTGTTTCAGTGGCAAATCTACTTGGGTAGGATCTCCGGTGATGATGAATTTTGCATTCATGCCCATTCTGGTTAGGAACATTTTCATTTGAGCATGTGTTGTATTTTGTGCTTCATCTAAAATGACAAAAGCTTCGTCTAGCGTTCTACCACGCATGAATGCTAAAGGAGCAACTTCAATTATATTTTTCTCCATAAAGCCTTCCAATTTTTCATGCGGAATCATATCTCGAAGTGCGTCATACAAAGGTTGTAGATAAGGATCTAGTTTTTCTTTCAAATCACCTGGCAAAAATCCTAAACTTTCTCCCGCTTCTACAGCTGGTCTTGTCAATATTATTCTTTTCACTTCTCTATCTCGCAAAGCTCTTGCAGCCAGAGCAACACTGGTGTAGGTTTTTCCTGTTCCTGCAGGTCCTATTGCAAATACCATATCTTTGGATTCAGATTCTCGCACCAATTTTTTCTGGTTGATGGTTTTCGCTTTTATCACTTTTCCATTGATACCTTTGATGATGATATCTTGATTAAAAATCAATTCTCTTTCAGTTTCATTCTTTAGATTCAAAATATTTTCTAAATCTTTTAATCCAATACTATTATTTTTGTGAATAAATCTTAAAATGTCATCCAACTTATTTTGTAAAATATTTAATGCTTCTTGAGTACCTTGAGCAAATATCCATTGGTCTCTACCATTTATTTTCACAGTGGGAAAACTAGATTTTAGGAGGTTAAAGAATTGGTTATTTACGCCGTAGAAAATTTTTGGATCTACACCACTTAGTTCATAATTGAGTTCAAACATTTAGTATTTTTTATTTTTATTGTAAAAATTAAAGTTAAAAATTTTATTTGATAAAAATTGCATGAATTTGTTAGAAATACAATTTAGCCTTTTAGTTTGTAATGAAATCCACTAATTTTACAATAAATCATAATTATTTGTGAAAATTTATATGTAAATACTTAAATTACAAGCATAAATCATTAAAATTTTGTATTTTTGGAGAAATATATTTGATTATTTTTATAATTAATATATTTAATTATTAATTTAAAATATTTGATATGAAATTAAAATTATTAGTTATTACTTTACTAATAATATCTGGCTTATACAGCGCGCAAGTGGGTGTAAATACTACCTCGCCAACTGAAACTTTGGATGTAAATGGTTCTTTGCGAGTGAGAAAAATAAATCAGATAGGACCAGATCAATCTGCAAAAGATTCCATAATGGTATTTGATGCAGATGGCGTTGTGAAATATGTAAGTGCAAGCAAAGTGGTTTCTCAAGCAGCTGCAGGAAGCTCAAAAGTACTCACCAATTCTACTTTAATCGGTAATGGAAGTACCGGAAATGAATTGGGATTAGCTCAGCAAGGTGCAACTGCAGGTCAAGTTTTAGCTTGGAACGGTTTAACTTGGCTTCCAGTTAATACAGCAGCTTTAGGAACTACAGTTTCAAATACTTCTACAGGAAATCTATTATCAACCACGGTAAATGGAACAATTGGCGCTACTGTTCCCATCATCAATAGCAATGCAATAAGCATCACTGCTGGAGTTTTAAAATCATCAGTAAATGGTGTAGAATCTACTATTACGCTTCCCGTTTCTGATGGTAGCGATACCAAAGTAGAAGCTGGAACTGGAGCGGTAACCGTTACCGGAACTGGAACAACTGCTGATCCTTATAAAGTAAATAATACTTTTACAGAAATTGACGGAAGCACTACCAATGAAGTAAATACCGCTTTATCAAGTGCTGTAAATACTCTTTCCATAACAGATTCAAACGGAACTTTAACTGCGCCAGTGGTTAATTCTAATAATTTAACCATTACTTCTGGAGTTTTAAAATCTTCTGTTAATGGGGTGGATTCTACTGTTACTCTTCCCGTTTCTGATGGTAGCGATACCAAAGTAGAAGCTGGAACTGGAGCGGTAACCGTTACAGGAACTGGAACAACCGCTGATCCTTATAAAGTAAACAATACCTTCACAGAAATTGATGGAAGCATTACCAATGAAGTAAATACCGCTTTATCAAGTGCTGTAAATACTCTTTCTATTACAGATTCAAACGGAACTTTAACTGCCCCGATGGTAAACTCTGTTGCAAATAATATTACTGCTGGTCAACTAACAACCACCGTAAATGGTGTTGCCGGAACTGCAATCACGCTTCCCGTTTCTGATGGTAGCGATACCAAAGTAACTGCGGCAGGAATAAATACTATTTCTGGAAATGGTACAGCTGCAACTCCTTATTTAATAACAGGAACAGAAGTGGATGGAAGCATTACTAATGAAGTAAATACCGCTTTATCAAGTGCTGTAAATACGCTTTCTATTACAGATTCAAACGGAACTTTAACTGCCCCGATCGTAAATTCTGTGGCAAATAATATTACTGCTGGTCAACTGACAACTACTGTAAATGGTGTTGCCGGAACTGCAATCACGCTTCCCGTTTCTGATGGTAGCGATACCAAAGTAACTGCTGCAGGAATAAATACTATTTCTGGAAATGGTACAGCTGCAACTCCTTATTTAATAACAGGAACAGAAGTGGATGGAAGCATTACCAATGAAGTAAATACCGCTTTATCAAGTGCTGTAAATACTCTTTCTATCACAGATTCAAACGGAACTTTAACTGCGCCGATCGTGAACTCTGTTGCAAATAATATTACTGCTGGTCAACTGACAACTAATGTAAATGGTGTAGCTGGAACTGCAATCACGCTTCCCGTTTCCGATGGTAGCGATACCAAAGTAGAAGCTGGAACTGGATCGGTAACCGTTACAGGAACTGGAACAACTACTGATCCTTATAAAGTAAACAATACTTTCACAGAAATTGATGGAAGTATTACCAATGAAGTAAATACCGCTTTATCAAGTGCTGTAAATACTCTTTCTATTACAGATTCAAACGGAACTTTAACTGCGCATATCGTAAATTCTGTGGCAAATAATATTACTGCTGGTCAACTGACAACTACCGTAAATGGTGTGGCTGGAACTGCAATCACGCTTCCCGTTTCTGATGGTAGCGATACCAAAGTAGAAGCTGGAACTGGAGCGGTAACTGTTACCGGAACTGGGACAACTGCTGATCCTTATAAAGTAAACAATACTTTCACAGAAATTGATGGAAGTATTACCAATGAAGTAAATACCGCTTTATCAAGTGCTGTAAATACTCTTTCTATCACAGATTCAAACGGAACTTTAACTGCGCCGATCGTAAATTCTGTGGCAAATAATATTACTGCTGGTCAACTAACAACCACCGTAAATGGTGTTGCCGGAACTGCAATCACGCTTCCCGTTTCTGATGGTAGCGATACCAAAGTAACTGCTGCAGGAATAAATACTATTTCTGGAAATGGTACAGCTGCAACTCCTTATTTAATAACAGGAACAGAAGTGGATGGAAGCATTACCAATGAGGTAAACACCGCTTTATCAAGTGCTGTAAATACTCTTTCCATAACAGATTCAAACGGAACTTTAACTGCGCCGATCGTAAATTCTGTGGCAAATAATATTACTGCTGGTCAACTGACAACTACCGTAAATGGTGTGGCTGGAACTGCAATCACGCTTCCCGTTTCTGATGGTAGCGATACCAAAGTAGAAGCTGGAACTGGAGCGGTAACCGTTACAGGAACTGGAACAACTGCTGATCCTTATAAAGTAAACAATACCTTTACGGAAATTGACGGAAGTATTACCAATGAAATTCAAACACTTTCAATTTCTGGAAATAATCTTACCATCTCTGGTACAGGTGGAAATACGGTTACATTGCCTTCAAATGTAGTAACTACACTATTGCAAAATACAACTACCGGCGTTATTACGTACACTAACGAAAGTTCTACTGCACAGACTGCAAATGTTGTAAGTGCAAACGCGAAAAATGATATCACGGTTGGAACCGATGGAGGTGCTTATTTTGCAAGCCCACTGAAAGCAATGGGAAAAGTGAATGCAACTGGTACTGCTGCAAAGATAAAAGGTGCAACTGTTTCTAGAACATCGGTTGGTGTTTATCAAGTAACTTTCACAACCGCTATGAGTTCTGCAGATTATGTGATTCAATTAACTAATAAAGATTTATTAGGTGTTGCAAATGATTCACCTAGCGTAAATTACACCAATCAAACCACTACAGGTTTTACAGTATATACTGCAGATAATGATAATGGTGGAAGCAATAGTTCGAAAAGAGACATAGAATTCATGTTTTCTGTATTTGATTTTTAATATTTGAAACAGAAATTCAATCATTAACACTATTTTAAAGAATGTAACTTATGAAAAAATATTTATTTACCATAGCACTAGGATTATTCTCTTTGTTTGCTTTCGGTCAAGTTCAAGTAGGGTCATTAATAAAAGTCCACTCGGTAAATACCACAGCTATGAATGCTCTAACGCCAGCAGAAACAGGCGTTTTGATTTATAATACAGACGATACAAGTTTATACGTTTATAATGGTTCTGCATGGGAAAAACATAAAGGATCGGGATGGGGTTTAACTGGGAATAATATAGTTGCAACCAATTTTTTAGGTTCAACCAATAATGTACCTTTAGTATTCAAAGTAAATAATTTTGAATCCGGTAGAATAGATTTATATCAAATTTCTACTGCTTTAGGTTATCAAACAACAGCAGGGTACAAATCTGTAGCTATTGGTAGTTCAATTTCTTCAGCAGATACAGGAACTGAAAGTGTTAGTATCGGACAAACTTCTTTAGCTAAATATCAGTCTGTAGCTGTTGGATCTGCAGCAAATACAACTAATAATCAATCTGTAGCAATTGGGAATATAGCAACTGCAGGATTTCAAGCTACAGCTTTGGGTTCTAATACAACTGCATCAGCAAATAATTCTACAGCAATAGGATACAACACTACTGCAGCGCAAGCCAATACTGTGATTTTAGGAAATGGTGCAAATGTTGGAATTGGTACAGCTACACCTAATAATAAATTAGAAATAACTCAAGGGACAACTGGAAATTCAGGTTTAAGATTAACCAATCTTACCAGTGCAGCTTTTTTAGGTACAAATTCTACAGGAGATGTTGTTTCTTCTTTACTTACTACAAAAGATTTAGCAACAGGTACTTCTGTAAATACAGCAACTTCACCACTGGTTTTAACAAATAGCACAGGCCAAATTGTTGGTGCAAATGATGCAACTTTTACCGTAAATAATACTGCTCCACTTTGGAATGCCAATCAACTACAGGGAAAAGCAATTTCTACAACAGCTCCTACAGATGGTCAAGCATTGGTTTGGGATACAACAACAAGCACTTGGAAACCTACCAATTTTGGTGTATTTTCAGTAATTACAGTACCTGGAACTACTTACACTCTTTCAAATGCTGACAATGGAAAAATATTAGATTTTACTAATTCTTCGGCCATAACACTCACAGCTCCAAGTACTTTACCAATTGGTTTTCAAGTAAGTATCACACAAGCTGGAGCAGGTGCAATTACAATTTCTGGAAGTGGAATGACAATAAACAATAGATGGGGAGCTACAAAAACTTCTGGACAATGGGCAAAAGCTGGTTTGGAAGTAAGAGCAGCAGGTTCATCTGTGTTAAGTGGAGATGTTCAATAATTTTATATAAACGAAGAATGTTTAAACAATTAATAAATGTAAAACTTTTTGCTTTAGTACTAATTCTAATAACTCAAAATATTTTTGGGCAAGTTTTGCCTACAAATCGGTATTACAGACCAGCTGGACCTTTAGATATTACTTCTACTGCTTCTAGTTTTGGCTATAGCTTAAGAAAATTAAAAAATAGTTATTCTGGTTTTTCCATAAAAATTAGAAATGGTAGCACTAATGCTGAAGCCAATGTTGCTTTTGATAATACAGGTGTAGTGAGTACAAATAGTGAGGTAACAATTACTTTAGCGGGCGGAGGGTTTTCTGTGGGAAATACTACGACTCTTTCCAGTTTTAAAGGTTCGGCTGTTTTATATGTTACAACATGGTACGATCAAGGAGCGACAGCGTATGACTCCACACAAACTATAATTGCAAATCAACCTCAATTACAATTAAATACTGCAGGCAGCGGAAATACCAAACCTAGCATTTATTTTGATGGATCTAATGATTATTTAGCCATTAATCAACCGATACAAAATATTGTAAATAATGGTATTACTGGATCTTTTGTAGTAGCGATAAAACCTTTGGCAAATAACAATCAATTTTCTTTTGGTTATATAAATACTGCCACAAACTGGCGATGGAGTTTTCACGTCAATTGGAGCGATGGTAATTCCTATTTTGACAGTGGAGAAAATTGTTGTGCATCAAATCGTAGATATTATAATGCACCAAACATAGGACTTTGGAAACAATATTCTTTTATAAGAGGAACTTCCTACAAAACGGTTAGAGTAAGTGGAGCCACAACAGCTCTTAACAATTCTGCAGCAACTTCAAGCACGCAAACAGGTGGTCAATTCTGGATCGGTAACGCCTTTGGAAATAGTACAAATACACCTTACACAGGTTATATGAGCGAAGTTTTGATGTTTCCTACAGATATGCCAATTTCCGCAATCACCCCAATTGAAAATGATCAAATTGGTTTCTGGAATTTATAAAAATTATTTAAAATATAATTTTTATATGTTAAAAAAACTTTCATTTTTACTTCTTTTATGTTCATAATATAGGTTACTCATCTATATTTTGTTTTATTTTAAAAGTATGTAATAAAGTTAAATTAATTTTCTCATTTAAAAACATTTATTGATAATGAATCTTATTCTTTTTTATTTTTAAATTAAATTTGCAGTTCATCAATTTGAAGAAAGCGCAAAATGCCAATTATTACTCTAACATCAGATTTTGGGAACAAAGATTTTCGCGTTCCTGCAATGAAAGGCAAAATTCTTTCATTAAATATAGGTGGAAGATTGATTGATATTTCTCACGAAATTGATGCCTACAACCTGATAGAAGCATCTTATATCGTAAGAAATACCTACAAATCTTTTCCCAAAGGTTCTATTCACATCATTGCCGTGGATAGTTTTTATAATAAAAATAGAAAATGTATTCTGTATGAGGCAGATGGACATTACTTTTTAGCCGCAGATAACGGACTATTGAGTTTAATTTTCTTTGATATTATACCTACAAATATTTTCGAGATCACCTTTAAAAATAGGTTTGAACAAGATGATAAATTTACAACCATAGATTTGTTTGCAGAAACGGCGGCACATCTTCAAAAAGGTGGTTTGCCAGAGATAATTGGTAGAAAATTATCTAATCCCAAAGAATTATCTTTTCCAAGACCTACTTTTTCATCAGGCAAAATTGTAGGAGAATTCATGTATATAGATCATTTTGGAAATGTGGTTTCTAACATAAGCAAAACAATCTTCACCAAAAAAATGGTGAATTACGATTCTTTTAGTATCCAATTTAGAAACCAAGCGCTCACAAAAATATATAATACAAGAACAGGAGTAGTTGCAGATTGGGACAATGAAAAGGAATATCTAGGCAAAGCAGCTGCAATATTCAACGAATTTGATCTTCTGGAGCTTACAATATACAAAGGCAATATAAACAATGGTGCAAAAACACTGTTTGGTTTGAATATTGGAGACAAAATTTTCATACAATTTTCTAACAATCTATAATTTACCCGTTAAAAAACACAAATTTTCTTATATTTGTAAAAATCAAATATTATAATGGCAGAATATAAATTACTACTTCCATCTATGGGAGAAGGCGTGATGGAAGCTACGATTATCAGTTGGCTTGCCAATGAAGGTGACACCGTAAATGAAGATGATAGCGTTGTAGAAATTGCAACAGATAAAGTAGATTCTGATGTTCCGACACCAGTTTCGGGAAAAATTGTGAAGCTTCTGAAGCAAAAAGACGATGTTGTGAAAATTGGCGAAGCAATCGCGATTTTGGAAACAGATTCTGATGCAGCGATGCAAAATAATGAGCCAAAAGATCATGAGGAAGTGAGTAATCAAATTCCTACATCGGATGCAGAAACTCTACAGCAATTGGAACAACCCTTGCAAAATGGTGTTGGAAACTCCACGATTTTGGATTCAGATTTATACCTTTCTCCATTGGTGAAATCCATCGTAAAAGAGGAAAACATTACTGAAAACGAATTAAATTCTATAAAAGGTTCTGGTCTAGAAGGTAGAATAACTAAAGAAGATATACTCTCTTTCGTTAAAAATAGAGGAAATGCACCAGTTGCAACAATTCCAGTTGCACAAACTGCGCAAGCACAAAACATTCCTGCTCCAGTTGCACCTATAAAATTGAATGAAGGAGATGAAATAATCCAAATGGATAGAGTGCGAAAAATAATTGCAGATGCAATGGTGAAGAGCAAACATACTTCTCCACACGTAACTTCTTTTATAGAAACAGACGTAACGAACGTAGTAAAATGGCGTACGAAAAACAAAGATCTTTTTATGAAAAGAGACGGCGAAAAACTAACGTTTATGCCCATCTTTGTGAAAGCTATTGTGAAAGCAATTCAAGATTTCCCAATGATCAATGTTTCTGTAGATGGAGATAAAATCATCAAAAAGAAAAACATCAATATTGGTATGGCAACCGCTTTACCAGACGGAAATTTGATTGTACCTGTAATTAAGAATGCAGACCAACTATCGCTTTCTGGTCTCGCAAAAGCCATCAATGATTTGGCACACAGAGCTAGAAATAAAAAATTGAAACCAGAAGATACGCAAGGTGCAACATATACCATCTCAAACGTTGGTGGATTTGGAAATTTAATGGGAACACCTATTATTCCACAACCTCAGGTTGCCATTTTAGCTGTTGGTGCCATTGTGAAAAAACCTGCAGTTTTGGAAACCGAAGACGGAGATGTAATTGCAATTAGAAGTTTGATGTTTATGTCTCACTCTTACGATCATCGTGTGGTAGATGGTTCTTTAGGCGGAATGTTTTTGAAACATGTACACGATTATCTCCAAAATTGGGATATGAATACAGAAATTTAATATCTTTAAATTACGATAAACTTAACGCACTTTCAAACGAGAGTGCGTTTTTTGTGATTAAATTTATTAAATTTGAAAAAAGATATTTTATGTGGGAAGCTTATATAATATTCAGTGCTGTACTGCTTGTCGTGAGTTTTTTACCAAGATTTAAAAACCAACATTGGCTTTTTCGCGTGTGGGATTTTGGGAAAACACAATTGACTATTATAATGTTGGCAACATTTTTAGCTGGATTTTTATTAAACAATTTCTCTACTTCATTTTATATAATCCAAGGATTTTTATTAATTACCATAGCATATCATTGTATTGTTCTTGCTAAATACACACCACTTTACCCAAGAAGTAAGCACCAAAAATCTAGAAATTCTTCTAAAAATATAAAGATTATTTCTGCAAATATTTACTTATTTAATAAAGATTATGCTTCATTTATTTCTTTAATAAAAAAAAATGAACCAGACTTATTTCTTATGATGGAAAGCGATGAACATTGGGAAAACGCTGTGAAAATTTTAGAAAAAGACTATCCAAACCATATAAAAGTATCATTGGACAATACGTATGGTATGCACTTCTACTCTAAATTTAAAGTTGCAAAATCCAAAGTTCATTATTTTGTAGCAGACGATATTCCCAGTATAGAAGCGCATCTAGAAACGGAAGATGGTTTTAAATTTGTATTTTTTGGTGTGCATCCTCCTCCACCAAGTCCTACGGAAGAAGAAACATCAAAAGAGCGAGATGGCGATATTTTGAGCGTTGCAAAAGAAGTGAAAAATATAGAAAAACCTGTTTTGGTAATCGGTGATTTTAATAATGTGGCATGGTCTAATTCTTCGATTTTATTTAAAAAAGTAAGCGAATTAATAGATCCCAGAATTGGTCGCGGTTTTATATCAACCTATCATGCTAAATACAAATTATTGCGATTTCCGATAGATTTGATGTTTCATTCTCCAGATATTTTTATAGAAAATTTGAAAACTTTGGAAGCTTTTGGCTCAGATCATTTGCCTATCCTTTGTGAATTTTATATTGATAAGAATGATCAAAAACAAAAAAATGAAGTAGAAAAGAGCGATACCGAGGAAAAAACTGAAGCAGAAGAATTAATTGACGAAGGTAAAAAAGCAGAAAGCGATAGATGATTTTTTGATTAATTTATTACGATAAAATCTTAAATCAGACTAAATCACTTCCTCTTCTGTTATCCATTTTTTCAATTTTGGGGCTTTGTATTTCCCCATTCTTTTCAATAATGTGGGCATTGTTTTGCCAACAATAAATAATTTT
This sequence comes from Frigoriflavimonas asaccharolytica, assembly GCF_013294015.1. Lineage (GTDB taxonomy): Bacteria > Bacteroidota > Bacteroidia > Flavobacteriales > Weeksellaceae > Frigoriflavimonas > Frigoriflavimonas asaccharolytica. The sequence continues at coordinate 5,578 of NZ_JABSNO010000006.1, read as the reverse complement.
TGATGTGTATTGGTAATAAAATTTTGCTTTTGCATTTCATCAAAAAAGGTAAGCAAATGATCATAAAATCCTTTGGTATTCAAAATTCCGATGGGTTTTTGATGCATTCCTAATTGTGCCCAAGTTAGCATTTCAAAAAATTCTTCCATCGTGCCAAAACCACCAGGCAGAACGATAATTGCGTCTGATAGTTGATACATTATTGCCTTTCTTTGGTGCATACTTTCTACTACAATCAAATCTGTAAGACCGTCGTGAGAAACTTCCTTGGTTTCCAAAAATTCTGGAATCACACCAATTACTTCACCTTCATTTTCAAGCGCACCATCTGCTACACTTCCCATTACACCTATTTTTGCACCTCCATAAACAACGGTGATGCCATTATCTGCGAGCAATTTCCCAACTTTGTAGGCTTCCTTCACAAAAATTTCGTCTTCGCCGGAACTGCTTCCGCAAAAAACGCTTATTCTTTCTATATTTTCCATCTGTAGTACAATCTTTTGATTGTCTTATTTTCTTTATTAATATTTTTAAAAACTACTTAAATTTGGCGAAATATCTATATTTGGCGCAAATTTCCTTATCAGTTTTTCTAACTCTATTTGATTGGTATTTAAATCTTTTAGATGTTCTATTATTTTTTTTGAATTAAATTTTTCTATGACAATGCTAATTTCATTATCTACTTCAGTAATTTTTATAGATTTAGTGGCGCTCCACTTCAACTTGCTTCTTCCAATAAACTTAATTATCTCCTGATCTAAAATAATTTCAGGAAAAACGTAAGCTAAAAGTGCTTTCACAAAAATTCCAAAAATCACTATTGAATAAACGAAAACTTCCACGCCAAATTTTTTAGCATTTTCAGAGGTTTCAATTCTGTATAAAGCAAAAATAAGAATTATTAAACTTACTGGAATTTTTGTGAAAAGATTAGACTTTTTACGGATTTTCTTTATCATTTTTAAAAACTCATCTCATCCATTACCATTTTTCCATTTTGTGTACTTGGCAAAAGTTCTTCTTTTATAAATGATTTTATTGAATCCGATTCCTCATTTTCTGGAAAAAGAACATGCACATTTGCACCCGCATCCAACGTGAAAAAAATATTCAACCCTGTTTCTTTTCTAAATTCCCAAATATTATTGATGATTTCTAGCGTACCAGATTTCATCAAAATATACGCCGGATTGCTCATCATCATCATCGCATGCAAGGTTAATGCTTCGTGCTCTACAAAAGTGATGAACCTTTTCATGTCGCCAGTTTTCAAAATTTCTTTTAAAATTTTAAAATTTTCATGGGCTTCTTCAAATCTTCGTTCTGCATATGCATTATCGTCCATCAAAGCATGACCAACTGTAGAACTTACTGTTTTTTCTCCTTCGTGAACGAGCAAAACCCAATCGTTAAATTTTTTGAAAACAGGATGAATTTCCTCATTTGGATAAGGTACCGCAAAAAGATTAGAACTTTCTGCAACTTCTTCCGTCTTTCCCCAAACTACCAAACCATTGTACAAGCTTCTGCAAGCACTTCCGCTGCCTAATCGAGCCAAAAAACTCGTTTTTTGCGTGTCGGTTGTTGCTTGTTGGTTGTCAACATTAAAATTATGATCTAAACTCATCAAACATTTTGCGATGGCACCAAAACCCGATGCAGAACTTGCAATACCAGAGCTGTGCGGAAATGTATTTTCAGTTTTGATGATATATTTCCCTTTTAAAATCCATGGTAAATACACTTCGATGCTTTTGAAGTATTTTTCTATTTTTTCGGCGAATTTCACTTCTTCATTTCCTGCTAAATAAGTTTGTACTGAAAATTCTTCCGCAGCAAAAAACTCCATCTCAGTATTTGTTTTACAGTGGTTTAATGTAAAGCTGATGCTTGGATTGGCCGGAATTTGGCCCTCATATTTGCCCCAATATTTTATCAGTGCGATGTTGGAAGAACAAGATTCTACAACCTTTTGATTAGAGATTTTGAAGTTTCTATTTCCTGAAAATTCGGTCATATTCTAAATTATTTATATAATATATTTTTAAGAATTGTACATTTTATCGATGATTTCTGCGTACTTTTTCATCACTACATTTCTTTTTATTTTCAAAGTTGGGGTTATTTCTCCACTGCCAATTTCAAATTCTGCAGACATCAAAACAAATTTTTTCACCTTTTCAAAACCAGATAATTTTTTCTGAATTTCATCAATTTTTTCATCGTAAAATTGTTTTATTTTATCAGAATTCACCATTTCAGACCAATTTGTAAAAGGAATATTCATCTTAGAAATAAGTTCTTGCAAAGCTTCAAAGTTAGGAATTATTAAAGCCGTTACATACGGTTTGCCCTCTGCAACTACCATTACTTGATTGATGTAATTATCATTAGAAAGCAGATTTTCAATAGGTTGCGGCGTTATATATTTTCCGTTAGATGTTTTCATTAAATCTTTTATCCTATCTGTGATGATAAGATTTCCTGCTGCATCAAATTTGCCTAAATCTCCAGTTTTAAACCAGCCATCTTCCGTGAAAACCTCTGCAGTTTCTATCGGTTTTTTATAATAACCTTTCATTATACCTCTTCCTTTGGCGAGAATTTCGTCGTTTTCGCCAATTTTAATTTCGGTATCACCAATTGGAATTCCTGCGGATCCGTGCTCGAAATGATGGGTAGAAAAACACGTTAAAGTAGCCGTAGTTTCCGTCAAACCATAGCCAACTGTAATGTGAATTCCCATGGCTTCAAATAATTGAGTAACTTCTGCAGAAACGGAAGCTCCACCACAAGGCATAAACCAAAGTTTACCACCCATTTTATTTTTAATTTTATCGAAAACTAAAGTTCCAGCAATTTTATTTTTAAATTTTAACAGAAGTGGAATTTTCTTATCCAAACGTTTCAATTCTGCAACTTCAGTTCCGGTTTTCAAAGCCCATTTAAAAATATTCTTTTTGGTGCTCGAACTGGTATTTGCCGTTTCATTCACACTTGCATAAATTTTTTGGTAAAACCTTGGAACAGCACACATTATGGTCGGTTTTATTTCTGATAATGCATGTGCAATTAATTTGGTATTTTCTAAAAAATAAACCTTTGCACCACCAGAAAGCGCGAGTAATGTCCAGCTTCTTTCAAAAATATGCGTTAATGGCAAAAACGCTAATGAAGTTTCATTTTCAAAATTTTTGAATTTAAAAAAGCTAAAATGCGCATCTACAGATTGGTGGAAATTCCCGTGCGAAAGCATCACTCCTTTGGGAACTCCAGTTGTGCCAGAAGTATAGATAATGGTAGCCAAATCTTCATCTTCTTTAGAAACCAATTCGAAATTTTCATCTTCATCTTCTATTAAATCTTCTAAATATTGGCTGCTTTCTTTCTTTATCCAGATCGCTTTTTTAGCAACAATTATTTGCTGTAAGATTTTATTTTTATTTAATATTTCAAAAGCAGCATCATATTGCTCTTGGTTTCCCACCAAGATCATTTTGCATGCGGTTTCATTTAAAATATATTCTGCTTGTTCGAGATTATTCGTAGAATAAATAGGAACTGTAACAGCTCCAACTGATAGAATTGCTAAATCTAAGATGATCCATTCTGCAGAATTATCTGAATAAATGGCAACATTATCTCCAGAGGAAATGCCCGCATTTCGCAGTGCATTTGCTGTTTTAAAAACTATTGTTCTAAATTGAGACCACGATATTTCCGTCCATTCCTCTTTTTTCTTAAAACCAATTGCTGGTTTTGAGGGAAATTTCTCTGTATTTTTATTTAAAAATTCTGCTACGTTCATTATTTTTTATGATCTGAAATATAATTATTTAAATGGAATTCTACACTCTCTTGTATAGAAATAAATGGATAATTGATAGTTTTTAGCAATTTCTTGTTGCTCACTTTTGTATTTGTGCTTACGGCTTCTATGTTTGGCTTAGAAATCATTTTTAATGGTGAAATGAGCCAACCCAGCAAAATATTGAGAATTCTACCTATATTTAATAAAAACATTGGCAACAATTTTGTCTTAGAAAGTCCAACTTTTTCGCGAATTTGATCTGCAATTGTCACGAAATTCTTGTTTTCTGCAACTACAACAAATCGCTCTCCAAAATGTTTATTATCCATTAATTCTAGGGCAATTTTGGCAACGTCTCGCACATCTACATAAGCTGTGCCGCCAGAAAAAGTAAATTTATTTTTAATAAAAGTTGAGAATAATGTTCCACTGCTATTTTTCCAATTTCCACTTCCGAGGATCACACCTGGATTAAGAATTACGGTATTCAAACCTTCTGCGGAAGCGCGCCAAACTTCCATTTCTGCAAAATGTTTGGAAGCTGCATAAGCAGAATGCGAAATTTTCGGGTTGTAATCGCAAGTTTCATCTATTTCGCCAGAGTCATTTACTCCATCCAAAACTGCGATAGAACTAATGTAACAAAAATTTTGTACGCTAGAGTTTTCACAGGCATACAAAAGTTGCTCTGTAAATTTTATATTATTCTGGTGCAATTCCTTTTTATCTTTCGGGTGAAAACTTACTTTTCCAGCACAATGATAAATTTCTGTAACGTTTTCTAAAGCGGTTTTCAAAGACTCTGCATCTTCAAAATCTACATCTACCCATTCTATTTTATTATAATATTCGTCGGGATTTTCTGTGTAAAATTTGAAAGAATTTCTCACATCTTCTACATTTGAAGTTGCACGTTTGCAAGCACGAACTTGTTTGCCACTTTTCAAAAGTTCCAAAACCACTACTCTACCGAGAATTCCTGTTGCGCCTGTTATGAGAATCATATATTGCTTAATTGAGTTTTTGAGTTTCTGAGTTTTCGAGTTTTTCTAAAAATTTTAGTTGCAAAAAAACAATTAATTATCGAGTAAATTGTAATCCAAAAACCCCAAAATATAAATTCTGAAAGACTAAAATTTATGCTATCTCTCATTTTATAAAAATAAAAAAAGTGAGTAAAAATATATTAAAAAAACTTGACCATAAAACAATAAATCTTGCTAATAGTTTCATTTATAAAATTCTATTAATTAAAAACAATAGATAAAAACACCAAAAATTTAACAATCAAATTCTTTTTTCGATCTATTATATCCGACAAATTTAAGCAAAAGATGCTGAAATTTTTAGTTATATTTGTTTATTAATAACATTGTTATGGTTTTAGAAAATAGTAAAGACAACGAAATTATTCTTAAAATTCCTGCTGATTTTGACATTTTGGGATTGCAGCGCATCATTAATTATTTGAAATATAAAGAAATAATTAAAAAAAGTGAAGCAACGCAAGAGATTGCAGATCAATTAGCCGAAGAGTCTAAAACAAATTGGTGGCAAGAAAACAAGGATAAATAGTCAGCGCTTAAAAACACTATGATTTTCAATTTCTAAAATTTTAATATTGATATTTTCTGGAATTTTTGATTCCAAGTTAAAGTTATCACGGATAAAAGTACATTTAAAATTTGGCAAATGGAAGATTTCCATTTATTCATCATCCTTTTAAAGTTAAATGCCGCTGCAGCGAGTAAAATGTTTATA